>JANXSX010000224.1 GCA_025356475.1 Isosphaeraceae bacterium
CCCGACCAGGCCCAAACGTTATAACCGTTGCGTGTCCCAGGATCCAAGCGACCGATGGAGATCTCACTAAATGCCAGGGTATTGCTCGTACCATCGGTGATCTGAGCGATACTGGTCGAAGAGAAGTACCCAAGGACTCCGTTTCCATTCGACATGGCTGTCGAGCGACCCGTGCTAGGGGCTCCGTCCGCGTTCCAGGAGAGCCACGTTCCACCGCAACCCGCATAACTCGTACGAGCCACAGGGGAATTGGACCAGCCGTAGCGACCAGCATTGGTGGTGGCCGGAGGTATCGCAATATCGTTGACGCCTGCATCACTCGGGCAGAGGAAAGTCGCCACGCCTGCGGCAACGACCGTGCGGTTCTGAAAGTCGACAACGTTCAACGAAAAGTTGAGAGCGTTGTACAGCGGCGTCTGCTCAAGCTGGGGGAGCAAGGCCGCGAACACACTGGTGCTACCAATGTTATTTGTGAAGCGAATGCCTCTGGATTGAAAGTGACCGAACGGGAAAGCACCGTTGACATCGCCATACGTGGCCATGGCTAGACCGAGTTGCTTCATATTATTCGTACACTGAATGCGACGAGCCGCTTCCCGAGCCGCTTGAACGGCTGGAAGGAGAAGTGCGATAAGAACGGCAATAATAGCAATCACGACCAGCAACTCAATCAGTGTGAAACCACGGCGAGTTCGAGAGGCAGTAGACGGATGAAATCGCATAATGGACTCCGAAGTACTGAGGAGGGATTGGGGGGCAGGTGAAGAATTGAAGTGTGGATCGATCGGTAATCGATACATGCAAGGCAAGAATTTTTCTTATTTCCCCGCAGCCTTATTCTTGGCAGCTTTGGCGGCTGGAGTCATCAGGAAGTCCGAATCTGTGGTTGCGGTCTGGCCTGATAACGGTTCCGCCTTGGTGGCCTCAGGGGCGGGAGGAACGACGGGTGCGGGCGAATCGCACGCTACGATCGGTAGGCATAGCACCAAGGTGCATGCCAATTTGAGCAACTGTTCCCTGACGTGAAAACCATTACGCATTGACGAAGGTTACCTTAGGGAAAGGGGGGGAGGGAAACGACTCTCATGGAATTGGCGACCCACGCAGAGGGTCGCTTCAAGGCTCAAACTGGCCCGTGACTGAGGGATCTACAGCGATCCAACACTAATTAGTCTTCCCATGATAACTGAGGTTGTCAAGCAAGAATTTCGATTATGGCTTCAGACGAAGGAGTGAACAAAATAGCGAGTTCCAATGAATGACGCTCGTGCGGCTCGCGCACTAGAACGAAACCCTCCATTTTTCAGCAAATTCTCAGGACATTTGTCCGAGAGAAGAGACGGACTCGGTTCTAAATAGGTTCCAAGTCTCTTGAAAAACTGTGGTTATGAACCAGGTCGATCAGACCTCGAACATGATCGACCGGCGTCCCAGGAAGAATACCATGCCCCAGGTTGAAGATATGGCCGGGCTGACCATTTGCCTCCCGAAGAATCCGCTCGGCATGTTGCTTAATCTCAGCAGGGGGCGCGAACAGAATCGTCGGATCGAGGTTGCCTTGAACCGCCACCTGATCGCCGAGCCTCTTCCACGCATGATTAAGCTCGACCCGGAAGTCCAACCCAATCACATCCCCGCCAGCGTCTCGCTGGAGTTCTAAAAGAGACCCGGTATCGGTCCCAAAGTGGATCGTCGGCACGCCAGGCGTCAGGCTTTGGAACAACCTTCGCATGTGTGGCAAAACGTATCGACGGTAATCCGTAGGAGAAAGCTGCCCAACCCAACTATCAAAGATTTGCAGAACTTGGGCCCCCGCCTCCGCCTGAGCGTTCAGGTACATTACGGTCGCATCGACCAGCCTTGACATCAGAGAATCCCATGCCCCTTGATCTGTATGCATGAAGGTCTTGGCCTTTTCATAATTTCGCGAACCACCCCCTTCAATGGCATAACAGGCCAAGGTGAAAGGTGCCCCTGCGAAGCCGATCAAAGGCAGGTCAGAAGGGAGCGCCCGGCGAATCTGTCGGAGAGCCTCGAAGACGTAACTGAGATCGTCGAGATTCTCGACCACATTCACTCGGTCAACGTCGGCAGCGGCCCGAATCGGGTTGTGAATCGCCGGCCCCTCCCCTTTGGTAAACTCTAGGTCAAAACCGAGAGGCTCTAGAATAAGTAGGATATCCGCGAACAGAATTGCTGCGTCGACACCAAGGATCTCTGCGGCCTCGACAGTGACTTGGGTGGCGAGCTCCGGTGTCTTGCAAAGTTCAAGGAACCCGACCTTCGAGCGAATGGCTCGATATTCGGGCATATAGCGACCCGCCTGACGCATCAGCCAGATTGGTGTCACCGGAGTTGGCTCGCGGCGACAGGCTTTCAGAAAAGGGCTATTGTAAAGTGAGGCGGAGAGTTCGGGCATAGATTGGGCCACAGGCTCGGTCGGCGGATGGGAGGGTTGAATTCCTACCCACCCAATGTAACTTGCAGCGGCAAGACTGGCGACCTGTCGACTGGGCTTCGCCTCTCATCGTGGATAGAATAATTCATCCCGTTGCGAGAATTTGACGTCGGGCACGCATGAAGTTTTGGCAGGTTTAGGAAGACTGACTATGATGGACCACGAGAACTCGAACGACTCTGGTGACAACGAAAACGCCCACTCCTCCTCAAACGGCCTGACGAGCCAACGGATCACCCGTCATGACGAACCGGTACATCCGCGGATTCTCGAACCCGTCCCCAATCGCACTCGGATGGTCGGCGCGCCCACTGAAGATGAACAACTTCTCAATCGCCCGTTGCCGACGGTACCTCGGTCGAAGGCACCGGAACTTGCAGCCTTCACCCATACCGACGCCTGGCGCGTGATGCGAATCCAAGGCGAGTTTGTCCACGGGATCAACGCTCTGGCCGAGGTCGGTGCAGCGATTGCCCTCTTCGGCTCGGCACGTTTAAAAGACGGGACCCCCTACTACAACGCGGCTCGTCGCCTCGCGGCTAAGCTCGTGGAAGCTGGTTTCGCCGTAATTACCGGAGGCGGACCTGGGATCATGGAGGCCGCCAATCGGGGGGCTCGCGAGGCGAACGGCCTGTCGATCGGCTGCAATATTGAGTTGCCGTTCGAACAATCCGGGAACCCCTATTCGAACCTCAGCATCAATTTCCGTTACTTTTTCATACGGAAAACGATGTTCGTCAAGTACGCCAACGGGTTTGTGATCTTTCCTGGCGGTTTTGGTACGCTTGACGAGTTGTTCGAGGCACTGACCCTTGTCCAGACCAAGAAAATCAGTCGATTCCCGATCGTTCTGTTCGGACGCTCCTACTGGCAAGGACTGCTCACCTGGATCGAAGAGAACTTGATCGAGGCGGGAACGATTTCGCCCGAAGATTTGAATCTCCTGATCGTGACCGACGATGTCGATGAGGCCCGTGATGTCATGGTCGACTGCTACAATACCCGGTGCTGGACAACCTGGAAGAAGTCTGAAGGGGCCAGGATCAATGCCGACCCTCCAGGCGGTCCTGCAACGGCCACCGACCCGTCCAAGTCCGACGCACAATAGCCCCCGTTCGGATTTGGATCTCGACATCGACCACGAATTGGGAGGCCCCTGCTTATGACTGCCCCCGCGACTGCAACCGAGCTGGAAGCCGCCCCCTTCGACCTCCTCGACGAGGCGAATACTCAGTCTGATCCCACAGTGGTGATCGATGCATTGATCGATCACCTGGAATCGAACGGGGCGCATCGCCCACTCCTGGATGCGCTGCTCTTGAAAGCTCGGCACGAACTCGGACTCCCGTTGATCCAGGTTGGTCCCCTCGCCGAGATACCCGAGCCTGCTCGAACGCAATATGAAGAGCGGTACGTAGCCGCGATCCGCCAAGTGGGTCGGCGACTGCTTGACACTGGTGACATCGCCAACGCCTGGCCTTACTTTCGCGCCATCAGTGAGCCCGAACTCGTCGCACAAGCCATTGAAGCCTACGTCCCAATCGAGGGCGACGAGCGGCTCGGGCAAATTGTCGAAGTCGCCTTCAATCACGGGGTCGCCCCCCGCAAAGGGTTCGAACTGATTCTGAGCCACTATGGAACCTGTTCCGCCATCTCGGCCTACGATGCCCTCCCCCAGGACGAGTCGATCCGAATTGCGGCGGCTGCGGCATTGGTCGCGAATATCCATGAGCAACTCGTCGTCAGTCTCCGCGCGGAGATCACGCGCCGTGGCCAGCCCCAACCGCCCAAAGAGGCGACGATCGCCGATCTGATCGCCGATCGTGCGTGGATCTTCGATGACGATGCCTATCACCTGGACGTATCGCATCTAGCCGCGATCGTCCGTATGTCCACCGTGCTCACCGATCGCGATACCCTTGGGCTCGCCCTCCAACTCACAGACTATGGCCGCAACCTCTCGGGCCGTCATCGTTATGAGGGCGATCCTCCCTTTGATGACACGTATGCCGATCATGCCGTTTACCTGCGAGGTCTGCTCGGTGACGGCGCAGCGGTCGACCACTTCCGGGCCAAGATTGCCCTGGACGACTCCGGGGAAGCCATCGCCGCCCAGGTCCTGGTCCGGCTCCTCGCGCGAATGGAACGGCTCGATGAGGCCGTCGATACGGCTGCGGAATACCTGGGTGGTATCCCCGAAAACATGCTGATGTGCCCGAGTCTCAGCGTGTTATGCCAGCGCACCGGCAAGCTCGATCGGCTGGCGAAATCGGCCCGGGACCATGGCGACCTCGTCCACTACGCCGCCGCGATTCTTCAAGGGCGCAGCATTTAACTTGTCGATGTCGAGGAGCGACCGATGCCAACATCGCCCCGAAACGAGCCCGATGCCAGAGAGGTCGACCGCGTCGAAGGCCTCATGACCGCCGACGGCTCTCCAGACACATTTCTTTCACTCTGTACCCCAGGGTCAACCTGGATCGCCAGGATCCGCACCGCTGAAGTCTCAGCTACCGTCAAGGCCCGTCGCCCTCTGGGGACATTCGACGAGCACATTTGCACCTGTGTCAGTTTGAAGCTCGATCTGCCCGTCCCCGTCGAGCCTGGCCTTCGATTCCAGATCATCGCCGAGGACGATCCCGACGTCAGTGCCTCCGGTGTTGTTCGGCCTTGGGGGGGATGAGTCTTTTGAATTAACATAAATGTTTTGATCGATAGATTTTATGCTTATTTCGTATGTTCCTTGAACTGAGGCACCTGATCCGATGTTACCCATGTGCTTTCCAAATCTAGCGGGCATCGTATTTCTCCTCGCGATCGTGCGCTTTTTGCCTGGGGGAGAGCCATCCACCTCCCTATTCGACGGCAAGTCGCTCACGGGCTGGCACCAATTTGGCGGCAAGCCGGGCGTCTGGGGCGTCGAAGATGGGATGCTTATCAGTCGAGGTGAAGGAGGAGGCTGGATTGGGACTGAGCGGGATTACAGCGACTTCGAGTTCTCCACCGAGTTCAAACTCTCCTCCGAAAGCAATTCTGGAATCTATCTGCGAGCTCCTGCCGAGACGTCTCACATCTCTCGAACCGGCCTGGAGATCCAACTGCTCGACGAGGTTCATCCGCGATATAAGGATATCCAAGGCTGGCAAAGGACCGGGGCCATCTACCATGTGGCCGCACCCAAGCCGGGTCAGTTGAGGAAGACAGGAGAGTGGAACACAATTGTGATCCGCGCAGCGGGTCCACACATGCTTATCACCCTCAATGGGGTGGTGGTTGTTGATGACCAGCTCGACAAGCATCCGGAACTCGACGAGGAGCATCCGGGGCTATCGCGTCGGACGGGCAGGATCGGGCTCCAGAGCCACAACGGTCGGGTCGAGTTCCGCAAGATCGAGGTCAAAGACCTTACGACTCTTCCTCGGTCGTGAGCCCAAGACTGGCAAGAATCTCTTCGTCTACAGCCTGAAGGCGCGACAAGATGTAGTCACGCCCCCAGTCTTCATTCTCGATGGCCTCGAGCGGAGGTAGATCGCGCATCCCAAGGTCGCTTGAGGCGACCTCGTAAGCCTCGGCTACGCCAAGTTCAATGATTGGTCTTAACGCCATCGTCTATGCTCATGAATTGGGACCACGATGGGAATCAATTGATACGTTCCATCACCTCGGGAGTGCCACCGGAACCCGTTCGGCGGTACCGGCCAGTCGATCGAGTTCCGCTCTTCGGATTGGACCCCAGCGAGTTCACGCCCCGCGATAAAGTAGATGAATGCGGCCAGAAGGACCTGGACCAATTCACCATGGTAGAGAGAGTACGCTCCAAAGGCCAAGGCCAGAGCCCGGCCCACACTCGCGGCGACCGCAGTCGCACGCACACGGCCTAGCCATCCACTCAACAGAGCTCGCATGACTCGGCCTCCATCCATCGGGAACGCGGGGATCAAGTTGAAAAGGGCGAGGCCCAGATTCACCACAAGCAGCCGAGTTGCGAACCCAGCAAGGCCTGGAGCAATCGTTAGGGTGAGTTCGAGGAAAATCCAGAGTAGAGCGGCAAGTGCGATGTTCACCGCCGGTCCAGCCAGCGCAACCAAGATCTCAATTCCTGGGGCGCGGGGGATGCGTTCGAGCATCGCGACTCCGCCAATGGGGTACAGAGTGATGTGCAGCGTTCGGATCCCGAACCGCCGCGCCATCAACGCATGCCCCAACTCGTGGAGAAGTACACAACCAAACGCTGCAGAAGTCAAAGCAAGGACCGGAAGTCCTCCTTGGAACAATCCGACGTAGATCAGAAGCATCTGGAACGTCGGGTGAAGGAAAATATCAATTCCGAATGCCCGACCAATCCTCCAAGATCTGAACATCCAAACCGCCTTCCTTATCCTTGCAAGAATGAGGCCAAGCCCTCTCCTGCTCTCTTTGTACTTCGCTCGGAAAGGTCCCGAGGTTCGAGAAAATCGTCTCTCATCCTTAACGAATCGCAGGTTCGCTGACAAGTCTCCCAGAAACCACACGATTTTCGTCCTGGCTGGAACTTCCGTCGTGAACGGTCTACCATCAGTTAGAAATCTGGATGGTCACATTCACGCCGCTTGGGATTGCTTTCTCTTGAGCAGTGAGTTCATGGCATGCCCGAAGCTCCCGAGGCACCCCTCGTCCTCCCCCTTTCACCTTACCGGCATCTCTGGGCTCCCTCGTTCCTATTTCTAGCCTTCTTTGTTATCTTTTCCGCCAACGCCCGCAAGATCGGCAACGCCGACACCTTGCCCGCGATGGTTCTGCCAGTTGCCATCCTACGTGGCGATGGCCCGTTCCTCGATCGTTGGTCAGATGATCTACAGAATGAATCGGCAGTCCTACCTAACTCGGTCAGCAGAAGCCGAGGTCATGTGGTCTCAAGGTTTCCGATCGCCCCCGCGCTCTTGGCCGTGCCGCTCTACTGGCCCCAGGTGCTTGTACTCGACCTTCTGAAACCAGGCTGGGATCGCCCGTCGGTGAATACCTGGGCCTTCTTCAATCTGGTGGAGAAGAATTCGGCTGCGGTGATCGCGTCGTTGGTTGGGGTCGTGCTCTATAGCTTACTCCGCAAAATCGGCCTGTCGAATATCGCGCTGCCGATCGTACTTGCGGGGATGTTCGGCTCCAGTCTGTGGTCAAGCGCGAGCCAAAGTCTCTGGCCGCACGGCCCTGCTGCTTTGACGTTGAGCCTCGGTCTCATTCTGGTGGTGGACGGAACCTTCAACCGGCGAAAACTGTTCGGTGCCGGAACAGCGACCGGCCTCTTGATCGCGTTCAATCTTGCGGACGTCCTCTTCGCCGTCCCGATCGTCATCTGGGTCACACAAGTTCTGAAATCGCAAAGAGCACAACTTCTCTGGTTTTATGTCCCTTTCGCGACGATTGTCGTGACTCTAATCGCCTGGAACCTCTATTATTTTGGGAGTCTCCTGGGTGGCTTGAGCGAACTCGACGAACGCAGTTTGAATCTGATACCTGGGTCGGGTTTTCTCGAAGGGCTCGCGGGAACCTTGATCAGTCCGAGTCGCGGGCTCTTCATATTTACCCCATGGATTGCGGTTGCGTTAAGCACCCTGCCCTTCACTTGGCGGCGGATTGGCGAGCACCCTCTCCTGTCCTGGATGGTTCTTGCGCTTGTCCCGTACGCGTACTTTCGGGCGAACGACCCGATCTGGTGGGGAGGTCAATCGTTTGGGTCCCGAGTTTGGACCGATGCGGTTCCCGTGCTGATCGTAATCCTGGGTTTCGGCTTCGATTGGGCCTGGAACCGCTCAATTCCTGTGCTTCTCGCCTTCCTCGCCACAATCTCGATCGCGGTCTCGATCCAGGTCATCGGCACCTTTTACTATCCAAGTACCTGGTACGATGCTCCAAACTCCGTGGAGAGTCACACCGGGAGGTTCTGGGACATCTCCGATCACGAAATCGGTCGGTGTCTTGAAGAAGGCATGCACCGACCCAAAGCCCTCTCGTCCCTCTGGGGACGCTTCGCCCCCGTCGGCCCGCAGCTTCCCCAGTAGGAAACTCCCGAATCCGGATAGCTGGATTGCCACCGGAACTTGGACGATCGAGGTTATCGAGGCCCGATCTCTCGAACCGATGCCCGCCCTAAGAGTGTTTCTTCAAGGAGCAGCGTGCCCAGGCATGCATCAAGTCGAAGATTGAGCTGAGGCGGAGATAACTCTCAAGATCCGCTTTCTCGACCAGTGTCAGGCCATCTTCCTGATTCTTTGTTACTAATGCATGAATGCGGTCTAAGTCTTCCCGTTCAAGCCCAACTTGCAAGAAAGCTTGGGCTGCTTCTCGTGACAAATCGTCCCTTTCGGGATGGATGATCCTAGCAAGAATCGCCGCCTCAACATTGCTCGTAATGTATTGCTGTGTCGCCATGAGGTCAATTCTCTCAGTCCATCAATGCCGTTCCACATATTCTGCCGAGACTGGCAAAATGCGGACTTATCGTTCAAGGATTCCAGGGCGAGGGAGTAAGAAGCCTTTGACGGTGACATCGATTTTCGGCCAGTTTTGAGCCTCTGTCACTACTTCGAAGCCTCGCTCGTCAACGACGAAGGTATCCTCACACCGCGCTGAGGCGACACTTGGGCTCCAGTGGAAGGCCATGCCGGGCTCGATAACCTGCATGCTGTCGGGCCGGAGGGCACGCTCTCGGGGAGAATGTCCAATCTGCCAACCCTGGTAGTCGAGCGTCCACTCATGGCCATGGCCGAACTTCTCATAGATACGCTTGGCCCGGGCGAAGACTTCGCCGACTGTCTGGCCGGGACGTGAAAAGTAGATAAAAGTCGCGTCAACCATCGAAGCCAACGAGTGACTCGCGCGAAACTCGGATTCGACGGGTCCGAACGAGACCGTTCGGGTCACCGCAGCGCACAAGCCATGCCGGCGACCGATGGCTGCGATTGTCGCCCGCCTGGCGATCGGTGCGGCCTTGAACGTCGGCTGGCGATACCGAGCCAGTCGTCCGTCACTGGCCACTTTGAGATCAACTGGGACAACTCCCTCGCGGAACAGGCGATGGGCCAGGTGTCCTGCAAGATCAGCTTCACTCTCGCCAGGTTGAAAATTCCGACACGTTGCCTCGACGGCCTGGGTGAGAGTTCGGCCAAGCTCGCGATATCGCTGGCGTTCCAGCTTTGTAAGGGGCCAACGGAGGGTACGTATCCGCTCGGCTGAGTCCTCGGAGGTGGCGTTCCAAGGGGCGGGAATGCCAAGGTCGCTCGCCAATCGCTTATTCCGACCGAGTTCAAGCACAACTCGGGCAGGTTCGCCGTACCAGGGACGTTCTTTAAGCTGGAAGCCGAGTCCTGCAAGTTCTTCTTCGAAAACGCGGGCACTCTGAACATTATCCGCGATGACGACCCGGGCGGTTCGAGTGATAAAGATCAGGACGGAGGCGGCATCACCCCCTAGATCGACCCCTAAATCCCCCCCCGATGTGAACCAAGAGACCGAATCCGCCCTGCCCAGGACGATCCCATCGAGCTGATACGCATCCAGGAAAGCGGATACCCGCGCGTGTTTGATATCAACATCGCCGCGTCGAGCCGCGAGATCAGGGTCAAGGTGATCAGCGGTCGGATCGATCAGCGCAGGCAACGTGTCCGTATTTGGACGATCGCCAGCCGTGGACATCACGGGGTCATAGTCCGACCCGAGGAAGTGGTCGGCACCACCCGTAAACAGATAGGCAGGAATCTCAAGTTCGGAAGACACGGGGAACGATCTCCCGCCACCGAGGCCTTGGTCTACGGCTCGATACGCAACAGAATCAATGTAGCTTTTCAATCAGTTGGAAAGACTTGTCCCTGTATCCTTTCACTTACGGACGCTAAATGCAAGAACCAGGGGAACCGACTTGACTTCGCTGTCATTGAAATCGAATTGTCTGAATATGACAAACCTACCCAACCATGATCGATCCGGCGAAGGAACATCCACTCAAAGCTGGTCTTCGTGAGAACTTAGTTCGCGGGTCCCAAACACCTTGGATGGTAGAGAAGATAAGTACGATATCCTCCGCTGAGATTCTTGGCGTGGAATCCCGAGGCGTTCAAAATGCAGGTCGCGAGATAACCTCGTTGGCCGACCTGACAATAGGTCACGATCTCCTGGTCCTTGGGAAGTTCCGAGAGTCTCTGCCTCAGTTCCTCAATCGGAATATTGACTGAGTTGGGGAGATGCCCCCCCTGAAACTCCTCGGGGGTCCGAACGTCGAGCACGAAACGCAGTCGGTCGGTCGGCTGATCGAGTTTGTCGACATCGATCTGGGGGTGTTCCCCCCGTATCAGACCAGACGCGACAAACCCGAGCATGTTAATTGGGTCTTTCGCCGATCCGTAAGGCGGAGCGTATGCCAGTTCGGACTCTTCAAGGTCTTGAACCGTCATTGCCGCTTGAATTGCAACCGAGAGAATATCGATCCGTTTATCAACGCCCGAGCCACCGAAGGCCTGTGCGCCAAGGATTCTCCCAGTTACCGGGTCGAACAGCAGTTTGATCGACATCGACTGAGCACCCGGAAAATAACCAGCATGGTCATTGGGATGAATGTAGATTTTGCGATATGTCCGCCCCAGCCGCTCCAGAGTCTGTTCGGTTGCTCCGGTCATCGCCACCGTTCGGTCGAAGATCCTAAGAATTGCTGTCCCTTGTGTGCCACGATAAGCTCTGGATTTGCCGAAGACATGGTTCGCCGCCAGTCGCCCCTGACGATTCGCAGGACCGGCCAAGGGAACCTGGGTAGGCTCGCCGCTGAGAAAGGCGAAGGTTTCAACCACATCCCCGACGGCATAAATCGAAGGGTCGCTCGTCTGCATGTGTCGGTTCACTCGAATCCCGCCTCGGGGTCCAACTTCGAGACCCGACTCGACTGCTAACCGATTCTCAGGTCGAATGCCGATCCCGAGGACGACAAGTTCGGCCTCAAGAGTCCCTCCAGACTTGAGCGTGATCTTCAGCCCGTTGGATATCTGTGCAAACCCCACTGCCGAGTCTCCCAGTCGCAGCTCGACCCCATGTTTACGCAGGGTCTCATTGATCGGGGTGGTCATCTCGGCGTCGAGCGGCGGAAGGACCTGATTCTGAAGCTCGATGATGGTTGTGGGAACGCCTCGCCGGAGAAAGTTCTCCGCGAGTTCGAGACCAATAAACCCAGCTCCAATTACGACCGCATGAGTCGGTTTGGCATCAATCGCGGCTTTGATCCGATCCATGTCTTGAAGTGTGCGGAGACTGTAAATGCCAGGCAAGTCGATCCCCGGCAGTGGGAGCCGAATCGGAGCTGCCCCGGTCGCCAGGATGATCCTATCGTAAGATTCCTGAGACTGCGTCCCAGTGTCGAGGTTGCGAAGAGTTACCGAACGAGCGACGCGATCGATCGCGACAACGTCGGTTCGGGTCCGGACATCGAGCTTGTAACGCTGACGAAGTCGCTCCAACTGCGTGATCAGCAGCGACTCGCGATGCGGAATCTCTTCACCAATATGGTAGGGCAACCCACAATTCGCGAACGAGACATCGGGGCCTCGTTCGATTATTACGATCTCGGAATCCTCCGACAGACGCCTCGCCCGTGTCGCTGCCGATGCCCCGCCCGCAATCCCGCCGACGATCAGAAGCTTCATGAGTCACCCCCCTCACGTAGATCGGAATCAGCAATTCGCGACTTGGTTCCAAGGCATCCGCGCTAGGACCATGGCCATCCCGCATGTATCAGTCAGCCCTGAAAACACTAATCCAGCCCCCACGAAGGCCGAGAGCCCAATCCACGCGGGATGAACCCAGAACCCAAGTGCTGATCCAACCACCACAAACGAGCCGGCCGCGATCCGAACTTGACGCTCCAACGACATCACTTTCTTCTGCGTGCCACGCACGACCGGAAGCCCTGCTTGTTCCCAAGCTAACGTTCCTCCCTCAACATTCACCGCCTGGGTAAAGCCGGCTGCCAGGAAGGCTTTGCATGCCGAAGAACCACGACTCCCCGACCGACAGATCACATAGAGAAGCTCATCCGTCGCTCGTGGGCGCTCGGCCATCAGAGCTTTGGGATCGAGCCGTTCCAAGGGGACCGACCGAGCGATCGATGCATGGACCTCAGCGAACTCGGTCGGCGTCCGGACATCAATGAGTTGCACAGGCTGTCCCAGCTCGATCCGTGCATAAAGCTCTCGGGGCGTGATCGATGCCATCGATTTTCCTCGTAACTCTAAAGAATTGCTCCGGTAGCACCCATCTCGCAAGAATTCCTGAAGTGAGCCTTACCACACACACGCCGTCGGCTACAATTATGTGTGTCGCTCTCAACCAAATTAACTATATGCCAAATCAGTTATAGAGTCAAACGACATGGCGGCAGAGATGCCCGATGCCATACTGGAGACAATGGCCGAGCGATTTCGGATGCTCGCGGACCCGACCCGTTTGGCGATACTCCACGCACTGATGGCCGGAGAGCGGTCCGTTGGCGAGGTAGTCGCACAAACCAATCGCGGTCAGGCGAACGTCTCGAAGCATTTGAGAATGTTAGCTGATTCTCGGCTTATCGCCCGTAGGAAGCAAGGGCTTCAGGTTTTCTACAGGATCAGTAACCCTCTCGTTGAACAACTCTGTGAGCTGGTCTGTGGTTCGATCGTCAGGGACGCTCAAGACCAGATGGATCGTGCAACAGCCGTTCTGAACTCCACAACCAACCGTCCTTGACCTTACAGAGTTCGGCTTGGAGGAGGATTCAGTGAAGTGATCGAGGTCACCACTTCTTCGCTTTGCGTCTGGCGTCGCGAGAATGTGCAAGAAGTCGCTGAATTACTCCAGCTTACGGCCAAGAGTTGACAGACCTGGAGTGTGACCTATTTTCCTTGCAGAGCCCACTCTGACAACCGCGTTTAGGGTGGCCTGAGCCTGGGACTGTTGCACCTGAGAAGGGCTGGGCACACACCATGGATGATCTCGGGGCCACGTTTATCGGCGAAATCGCCGGGTCAACCAATGGAACGTCTGCGGCCGCTGATTCGGCACTCCCCAATTATCTGGTCATGGTCCAGGGGGGAACACCTGGCGAGATGCACAAGCTCGCGAAGGGGGTCTGCCAAGTTGGGCGATCGATCGAGAACGAGCTGACACTCCATGACTCGACGATCTCGCGACACCACGCCCGGATCGAGACCGGGCAAGATGGTTCAGCAAGGCTCACGGACCTCTCGAGCACGAATGGCACCTTTCGAAACGGGAGGTGGCTCACTCCAGGTGAGTCGTACGCGCTCCGTGATGGCGACCGAATCCAGTATGGTGCGAACCTGGTTTTCAAGTTCATCCAGCCTGATCCCTGCGACGAACGCTTTCACCAGGAAATCTTCGACCGCATGGTCCGCGATTCGTTGACTGGTTTATTACAGCGTTCGTACTTCCTCGACCAATTGACCGCACTCACCAGAAAGCTCCCCGCGCGGAACATGGGTGTCGCGGTCTTAATGCTGGACATCGACCATTTCAAGAGGATTAACGATACGTATGGTCACGCGGCCGGCGACCACGCTCTGCGTGAAACCGCCAACGTGCTGCGTCAGGCCACACGGCCTGACGATCTCGTCGCACGTTATGGCGGCGAGGAGTTTGTGGCCGCCCTTCCCTTAGCGGAACCCGAGTTGGCGTTGGCACGGGCTGAACGTATTCGCCGCGCTCTTGCCCATCGGCTGATCGATCATAACGGAGCTGAGATCCACCTGACGGTTTCGATCGGCCTGTCCTACTCACCTCCTCATTACAATCGGCCCCCGAGCGACTTGATCGCCTGCGCAGATCGTTGTCTGTACCAGGCGAAGCGAGCAGGACGCGACCGGGTTGTCTTCGGTCGTGAAACGTGCGCTGAGACGCCGGAGTTCGCCTGGCCGTTAGCCAGCGTCTGAGGAAGAATCCCAGAGGCCTTGTGGGTCAGGTCTCGATACTTAGCTAGGAGTGGAGATCAGCGGGCGCGCCTGGATTTCGGTCGCAACGGAGCCGACCATCGGTGTAGCATTGTTCTTCATCAACCGATGTTGGAGTTCTTTCCGCAACAGATGACCCAGGTGCCCTGTGACAACTCTCGTTCGCGACCAACTCGCCCCCTTGTCTCTTGGCGTTTGCTCTTGGAGCCTTCAGGTCACCAGCATTCCCGAGCTGAAACGCCTGCTTGAAGACCTCGGGGTCACGACGACCCAGATTGCCTGCGGGGACCCACAACACGCGAGTTGGCAAGAAGGCGACGCAATGCCTGCGGCCGCGCTGGCATCAGGGCTCACGCTGACTGGTGCGATGCTCGGCTTTCCCGGCGAAGACTACACGACACCGCAAACGATCAAAGCGACCGGGGGCTTCGGCAATCCCGCAGACCGGCCCGAACGACTCGAGAGATTGAAGTGGGCGCTCGTGCGGACCCGGGCATTAGGGCTTACCGACTTGATGCTCCATGCCGGCTTCTTGCCCGAGGTGGGCGACCCCGACCGTTCGCCGATGCTCGATACCCTGACGAAGGCGGCTGAGCTTGCAGCGCAGCAAGGGGTGACCTTGTCGTTCGAGACCGGACAAGAGACCGCCGCGTTGTTGCGCACAACACTTGATGACTTGAAGTGTCCCAATCTCAAAATTAACTTTGATCCGGCGAACATGCTGCTCTATGACATGGGTGACCCAATCCGAGCCGTCGAGATCCTCGGCCCCGATATCCAAAGCGTCCATGTCAAGGATGCGCGGAGGCCTAAAGTGGCTGGTGCCTGGGGGGAGGAAGTTCCCCTGGGTGAAGGCGAGGTGGATATTCGCAAGTTTGTCGCAACCTTGAAAAAGGTCGGCTACACCGGCCCGCTCGTCATCGAGCGAGAGGTTGGCGACCAGGAGGGTCGCATCAAGGACGTGGCGAGCGGCCTGAAGTTTCTTCGCGATTGCCTGGCTGAGTAACGATTTGCCCCATCCTCTTGCAATACAGGCCACGCCGAACCAAGTTCGGCGTGGCCTGTATTTTAGTTCGCAGAAAAGTCTCTCAACCAACAACCGAGTCGACGACGCTGGCGAGTTCTTTGCCACCTTCGGTCAACCCGTAGAAGTTGTGCTTGCCGTCGCGGCGGGGCTCGATCAGCCGACCGTGACGCAGCAAGGCGAGGTGATGGCTGACGGCCGGCTGGCTCTGAGTGCCGAGGTCGGTGCAAAGCTCAGAGACATTCCGCTCTTTTTCAGCCAAGAGCATGAGAATTTGAAGACGGGTCGGATCGGAGACCTGCTTGAGCAAGTCGGCGACGCGACGGATGTCGGCCGACGGGCGAGCGGCGACTGCGGCCTTCGCGGCTTTAGGAGCCTTGGCCGCCGCAACCTTGGTCGGTGCGGCTTTGCTGGTCTTCGGCGACTTCGGGGGCTTAGCTGCCATGAAAATCCTCTGTTGTGATTCCGCGACATCCTGCGCGAGTCGGTAAGCGCTCTACGCGGGTGGCACTAATTCTGGGCGGAGTGGATCAGTGATGCTTATCATATGATAGCCGTTTCTATTGTCAACCCTCTACTAGGTCAAGACATGCAAGATCGATGTTGATCATAAGCCGATTCGTGATACGTTGTGCTCAAGTCAGAGTCACGAAGCCCTGATTCACCACGTAACAGATTGCGAGCATGGAGGAAACCGACCCAGGTATCACTGACACACAAGCAAGTCAGTCAGTCAGGTGATCACAACCCACGCTCCAGACGCGACACACCCTGAGACGGAACGAACGGAGGTTCGCATGTTGGTACTCACACGCAAGGTCGGTGAACGCATTCAGATCGGCAACAATATTGTCCTCACGGTGGTGCGAATCCAAGGGGACAAGGTCCGGCTCGGGATTGAAGCCCCCCTTGATGTCGCCGTCCATCGCGAGGAGGTCCACAAGCGACTGCGGGCCGGTATCGAGGCTGCCCGAACTCCCGAGCGAGGGAGCTGAGGGATCCAGGCTTAGTGGATTTCGCCTTGCTCGACTGGCGAATCCCCTCTAGAGTGAGGTAGGTTTCTCCACGATCAATCGCGGTGCGAACGCCCATCAGGGTGTGCTGCCCGACCAAGCCGGGAATGTCGGTTATGGCCTCCAGTTGCTCGACCAAGACCGACCTGGCTTATCAACGGTGTATCAATCCCACGTGCGGGCACACGCTCTCGGTCGATCAGGCCGCCTTTGCTTGCCCTGAATGTGGCGATTTGCTCGACGTCGTTTACGACTGGGATCGCGTCGAGGTTCCGCGCCGACTCTCCGACTTTGAAGCCAAGTGGTCCGATCGGCTCAATCCCCTGAGCTTCTCGGGCGTCTGGCGATTTCGAGAACTCCTCCCGTTCGCCCCCCCGGATCAGGTCGTGACGATCGGCGAGGGGCAAACCCTCCTTCAGGTTGCGGACAAGGTCGGCCAGTACGTGGGAATGGATGCCGGTCGCCTGATGCTTCAGTATGAGGGAATGAATCCCTCCGGCAGCTTCAAAGATAATGGAATGACAGCCGCGTTTACTCACGCCCGGATGGTTGGGGCGAAGCGGGTCGCCTGCGCCAGCACGGGCAATACCTCCGCCGCGCTGTCGGTTTTCTGTTCGGCAACCTCGTTCGGGTTCAAGGCCATCATCTTCATCGGCTCGGGTAAGATCGCCTATGGCAAGCTCGCTCAGGCGCTTGATCACGGGGCTCTTACGATTCAGATCGTCGGCGACTTCGACGACGCCATGCATCGGGTCCGCCAGGTTGCGGACCGGTTGGGCATCTATCTGATGAACTCGGTCAACCCGTTCCGGCTCGAAGGTCAGAAGACCATCATGTATCGGGTCCTGGAGGCTCTCGCCTGGCAGCCTCCCGACTGGATCGTGGTACCCGGCGGCAACCTCGGAAACTCGAGCGCCTTCGGCAAAGCCTTCATTGAACTCAAGCACCTTGGCTTGATTGATCGGGTTCCGCGGCTCGCCGTGATCAACGCCACCGGTGCCCAAACCCTCGACCAACTCGTCAATGCCAACGGCGTGACCTGGAACAATGGCTTGCCCGACGCGGAGGTCACCCAGGCCTACTACGACCATCTCGACGCCGAACACTTGAAGGCGTCGACGATCGCGTCCGCCATCGAGATCAATCGTCCCGTCAACCTCAAGAAATGCCTGCGAGCGCTCGACTTCTGTGACGGCCTGGTTCGCCAGGTCAGTGACCAGGAGATCATGGACGCGAAGGCACGGGTCGGCGCTGGCGGGATCGGCTGCGAACCCGCGAGTGCTGCAAGCGTGGCGGGTGCCAAACGCCTCCGCGAAGAAGGGATCATCGCTCCTTCCGATCGTGTTGTTTGTATTCTCACCGCTCACCAACTCAAAGACCCGACCGCGACTGTTGCCTATCACGGCACAGATCAGGAGAACTTCGAAAAGATTCTCGGCAGTCGGGGCGTCCGTCGAGCTGGGTTTGCCAACCGACCGATCAGTGTCGCTAACGACCTCGACGACATCATCCGCACAATCGCCCTCTACTCCGAGCCCAACGCCTGACCACTCACAACACGCGACGATCATCCGTACAAGGGCCGTGATGCCAATCACATGGACGACTAGAGCGACAACCAAGCCGATCAAGAGTCCAACACACAGGCCGATTCCGCCGCCGGCTTGCCATCCCGCCTTCGTAGACACGAACAGGAAGGTGGCGGGTATCCCGAGGAGTAGGATACTCACGCATCCGGACTAGGCCTGGCCTGGTTCCGAGCCAGTCCCAGGTAGTCCGGTTTCAACACGTTCCCCCTCATCCTAGAGGACGGATCGGAAGTACTCGAGTGTGCGTTGGAGCCCGTCGGCACGTTCGATCGTCGGCTCCCAACCGAGGAGGGTTTGGGCCCGAGTAATGTCGGGCTTTCGCCGCTTGGGGTCGTCCTGAGGCAAGGGGTTGTAGATAATCTTGCTCTTGGATTCAGGGATCATCTCAATGATCTCCTTGGCCAGTTCGAGCACTGTGATCTCAACAGGGTTGCCGATGTTGACCGGCTCGGAGAAGTCGCAATGCAGGAGCCGATAGATGCCGTCCACGAGGTCGGTCACGTAGCAGAACGAGCGCGTCTGCTGGCCTTCACCGAATACTGTGAGATCCTCACCCCGAAGGACCTGCCCCATAAACGCGGGGAGGACTCGCCCGTCGTTCAACCGCATCCGTGGACCGTAAGTATTGAAGATGCGAACGATTCGCGTCTTCACGCCATGGTAGCGGTGATACGCCATTGTGATGGCCTCGGCGAAGCGTTTGGCCTCGTCGTAGCAGCCTCGGGGACCGATCGGGTTGACGTTCCCCCAGTAATCCTCACGTTGGGGATGGACCTCGGGATCTCCGTACACCTCGCTCGTACTCGCCAGCAAGATCCGGGCGTCCTTCGCCTTGGCCAGACCGAGGGCGTTGTGCGTGCCGAGCGAACCGACCTTCAACGTCGGAATTGGATGAGCAAGGTAATCGGCAGGGCTTGCCGGTGAGGCGAAATGGAGGATGTTGTCGACCGGCCCATCAATCTGAATCGGTTCAGAGATGTTATGGAGGAGGAATGTGAACGCCTTCTTGGACCGGAGATGGTCAATGTTGTCGAGGTTCCCGGTCAAGAGATTGTCGACCACGACGACTTCATGTCCCTCAGCCAGGAACCGCTCGCAGAGGTGCGAGCCCACAAATCCTGCGCCACCGGTGATGACCGTTCTCAAGGCTGAAGCTCCTAGGGGACTGGTCGCGTCGATTGGTCGCGAGGGTAATGACCTCGCCCCCAGTCGCTCTAACTGCCAATCACTACCTCAAGGAAGTTAGCTTCCAATCGGTCGATTTGGCAATTCGTCGCGTTCCGATTCTGGCACTTTGGCCGGAAACCAGCGCTGGATGACCCGTTTCCACCAGGTGACCGGCCTCTCTGTGGGAGGGTCCGGTTCGTATGTGTAAACGAACTCCAGCTCTTCGCTTGGCGGGTCGTCCGGCTGTGGTTCGCCCTCCTCTTGACGCTGGCCGAACGGCTGGGCCACGACCTGATAGCCGAGTGCCTCAAGATGCCAGAGCATGGCGATCGCTGCCGAAGCATTCCATGAGTGGATCGTGAACTTGGTCTGCTTGAGGTGAGGACGTGGCTCGGTGACCAGCCAACGGACGACCTCCATCCCGCAATCGGGACGAAGAATGTCGACATAGACCTCGCCACCGAGGTCGTGGTCGAGGTGGACCTCGTCCCATGACTCCGCTAGCTTGGCAATACAATCGGGCACCGTCTCGACCCAAATCGCATCCGGATAGAGATCCAGAAACCTCGTGGCACGATTCTGGTCATCGTCGAGGAAGAGCCTCCGAACCGATACTTGATCCGCTGCCAGCTCGGGCTGTACTTCGTCACTGGTCATGAGGTGGCCAGATCTTGCCACCTGGCGATGGCCTCAGGCAGGGGATACTCCGCGATCGTCAGGCCAAGTTCGGGGAGTTCCTGGAGACGTTGGTAGCCACGAGTCACCCGGGCCTCTTCGTCGGATACGAAGCCGGGGTCGAGTTCGGTTTTGGAGAAGAAGCCCTCAACGCTCACCGCTTCAAATCCGTTGGCAACAATGAACTGAGCCAGCGTAGGGTTGCAGCGGATGTGACGCTCCGGGCTCAGGTGGAGGACTTCCGGATCGACCTCGCCCAGGACATAGCGCAGATAGAGGTCAGACTCGGTCAGTTCTTCGACATCCTTGCCGCAGACCTCGCAGAGGTAACCTTGCTCGCACTGCGCCATCGGGCGATTCCCCCAACGATTTTGATCAGGTTGAGCCACAAGCCAAAGGTTCGCTCAACCTTCGAGCAGATCAGCCATCGTATACAGACCTTTAGGCTTTTGCGCCAGAAACTTGGCGGCGTCAAGCGCCCCGTGTGCGAAGCCATCCCGATTGAGAGCCCGGTGCGAGAGTTCCAGGCACTCACCCATCAGCCCGAACACCACCGTATGTTCGCCGGGATTGTCCCCGGTCCGCAGGGCATGTATGCCGATCTCTCCCTTGGGCCGCTCGCCGACCAACCCGCTCCGACCGTGAACAAACTGGTTCGAACCGATCGCTTCGGCAACGACCTTCGCGAGCGTCAGCGCGGTCCCGCTCGGGGAATCCTTCTTGAAGTGGTGGTGCCGCTCAACGATCTCAATGTCCGCTGAGTCCCCAAGCGCCTTGGCAGCCTCTCCCGCAAGCTTGAACAGCAAGTTCACCGCCTTGCTGAAGTTCGATGAGATCAACACCGGGATGTCGAGTTCCGAGGCCTCGATCTCCTTCTTCTCGTGGGGATCGAACCCCGTGGTTCCGACCACCAAGGCAACGCGTCTATGCCTGCACGCCTTGGCAAGCTCAAGACTGGCCCCCGGCGTCGAGAAGTCGATGATCACCTGGGGGGAAGTCGTTAGCGACGATTCGAGCTTCACCTCCAGCTTTCCTCCTCCGAGAACCTCTCCAATATCCTGTCCAAGCTGGGGGTGGTCGGCCCGATCGATGGCGCAGGTGAGGATCAGAGAGCGGTCCTCACGGATAAGTTGGATCAGCCGGGTCCCCATCCGACCCGTCGCGCCATGGATTCCAACGGAGATACCAGCGAAAGCAGCCATTGGTCGATCTCGGCAAGGAGTCGGTTCACGATGCTCGGGCGCCACGCTCAGAATTGGGCGTTCGGAACCGGGAGGGAGTACAGCCTAATAATCCGCCCTTGAACCGGCCAGCCCTGTGCCAGGGAAACCAAATTCGCCAGCCGACGGGATGCTAGAACTCGCCGGTCATTGGGTCTCGACTGATTGAGTCGGGACCGGTGCCGGCAGTCTTCTCATATGTCCCGTCGTCGGACTTCTGGTACTTGGTAAAACCCAGCCGGTCGAGGTTATGGTCGCTGAGTCGATTCTTATCGTGGTTATCGCCGTATTTCGTGGTGAGGCCAAAGGGGAGCAGGACACGCTTCACGGGTCGACCCGTCTTGGGGTGGATGGTCAGGGAAGATTCCGCCATAGACTGGACGACCTCGAAGATCTCGCCGTCGCTGCCATCCTCGCAGATCTCTCGGTAGACATAAGTGGGCATGGACTCGACCTCGTCAGGAACGCAGAGGGATGATGAAGAGTCGGTCTAGTCGGTGAACTCATCATCGTCGTCATCATCTTCGTGGCTGAACATACCATCATCGTCGTCCCAACTCGGCCATGGATCGTCAAACTCCGCCCAGAGTTCGGGTCCCAGAGCCATCTCGGCGTCGGTCAGTAGGCAGGCTTCAAAGCCCCTGCGGACCAGGTCGGGATCGATATTTTGGCCAATAAAGATGACCTCTTGGCGTCGGTCGCCGAATTCGGGGTCGAATCCCTCGACGATCTCAGCGCGGGCCTGGGGTGATTCCGGCCACTCATCCTCGCTGGCGGTCGCCCACCAACTTCCCGCTCCACTCAGGCCACAAACCTTGCCGGCTTGAGACCAGAGACCAACCCAATCATGTCGACTGGCCAGCCAGACAAATCCCTTCGAGCGGACCACGCCGTCGAGGGCAGCCGCTTGGACAAACTCGTAGAATCGGTCGGGGTGAACCGGACGGCGGGCCTTGAAGACCAGACTTGAAAACCCGTGATCGTCCGGGGAGGAACGCTCCACTGCCCGGATCGAGCGCTGCCACTCCGGCCCTTCGGAAACCTTTTCCGGGTCGAACCGGCCCGTATCCATCAGCTCAGAGACATCCAGATTCTCTGGCGAGGCACGGAGAAGATGGGCTTCGGGGTTGAGGCGTGTGAGCAGTGATTCTAACGCGGCGACTTCCGATTTTTTCACGCGGTCAACGTTCGTGATCACAATCACGTCGGCGAACTCAACCTGATCGACCAATAGATCCACAATATTGCGATCGTCGGCTTCGTCGACTGCGATCCCTCGGTCGAATAGCTCGTCACTCGAGTGAAAATCAACCATGAAGGTCTTGGCATTGACCACCGTCACCATGGTATCAAGCCGCGCCAGGTCGTGTAGGCACTGGCCGTCTTCATCAACGTACGCAAATGTTTCGGCGATCCCGAGAGGTTCGGACGCCCCCCCCGATTCGATGAAGAGGTAGTCGTACTCACCGGTTCGAGCCAACGAGGCGACGGCCTCGATCAGCTCTTCGTTCGCGCTACAGCAGGCACAGCCCATATCGAGTCGGACGAACTTGGCGACACCGTCCCATCGATCGGTAGCAGGGTCAATTGGCATGAGCCCATTCACGATCACGGCGATCTTGTGGCCGTCCTGCTTACCGATAATCTGGCGGAGCAGGGTCGTCTTACCGACCTCAGGGAGACCGGAAAGGACCGTCACAGGGAGCTGGCGGGGCATCGTTCACCAGGAGTAAATACATGGCCTGAACACCTAGACACCGTAAGGCTTACGGGGGCAGGCTGTCAAGCGTCGGTGCTTGAAGTAGTGTATCACTTGCCGGCGTCGATCTGAAGTTCCCAGTCCCCTGAGGCCTTCTCGAATTTGGCCTCTACTTCGAGTCTCTGGCACCTGCTTTTGCGGCATTCGGTCGCTTCTGGAAATGAGCGCGTAAGCGGGACCCACCCCAGCCTTCTTCGTTATGGTGAACGTTCCTTCAGGGATCGATCACTGGCACGGAGGATGAGGACGTGCTTACCGTGGATGACGATGGTGCGATTCGGCGAGCTTGACGTGATGGCATGGCTATCCGTGAGATCGCTCGACAATTCGGACACTCCCGAAAAACCGTTCGGCATGCTCTCAAGAATGCAGAGCCACATCCCAATCTGTTGACCAGGGACCGGTTGGCCCCTAATACGGACCCCGAGAAATTTCTACCCGATCTTTCGCTGACTCTCTCGATGAGGCAAGACGAGGCGATCCGCTTTTTAGCACGGAGGCCTCATCCATGTTCGTCGCCGATCACCATACTATGGAACAACTTCACAAACTCATCGACGCCCTTCCCGAGAAGCGAGTTTGGCAACGTGTCCAGAGCGCCGTCATCGCCAAACAGGAGTAGACCGCCCAGGATATCGCCGATGCCTTGGGATGCTCACTCAAAGCCGTCAAGAACTGGGTCTCCCAAGACAATTGCGGGGGAATTCCCGCCCTCCACGAGCGACCCCGGAGCGGACGTCCGCCACTGCTCGACCCCGAGGACGCCAACCCTGAGGTGCAGGAGTTCTTCAAAGAGATTGTCGTCGAACAGATCGACGCTATCGCGGGACAACACCCGGGTGGCATTACCTGCGATCGCATCACTGGTCCAGTCGTCAGTATGAGGGCTACAGTGGCTTAGAGACGGAAGCCGTCCGAAATCTAGGCGTTGTGTGTGGTGATGCGGAGAACCTCAAGAGCATATGCAACGCCGATTATGTGCTACAAAGGGTATAAACTTTCCGGGATTCGTATTAGACGGTGATCCAGGACGAGGTCGCAGGATCTTCGACAAGGCCGAGCAGGAGGGATCGTTCCTTACTGCGGGTCTCACCGATGGCCGTCACGTAGACCGCCGGATCGTCTTTGACAGGGCACTCATGCTCACAGATCCCGCAGCCAATACAACGGTCGGGGTCGATGAATGGGCGCTTGAGTTCGAGTTTGGCACCCCACCGACTGGTCACTTCCACGTTCCTCGTGAAGATCGCTTTGGGGCTAACGGGGCAGACTTCCTCGCAGACGACGCAGCTTGTATCCATCGCCCAGGGCAGACATCGACCCTGGTTATAGAACGCTGTGCCGGTCTTGATCGGCCCTTTGGCTTCAAATGGACCAACGCCAAGCTTCTCGACGATCGAGATCTCGCGGATTGCGCCTGTCGGGCAAACCTGGCTGCAAAGCGTGCAGTTTAGTTCGCACCAGCCCATCTTCGAGATCATGATCGGCGTCCAGAGCCCTTCTAAACCGGCTTCGAACAGGGCAGGCTGAAGGACGTTCGTTGGACAAACGCGAATGCACTGGTCGCACTTGATGCAGCGGCGGAGGAATTCATCTTCGGCGACTGAACCTGGAGGACGGATCACCAGGGGGCTGAAGTTCTTGCGGACCCCACCTGAGGAGCGAGTCATAGGATAGAAGATTAAACCGAAAACACCGGCGAGGATCATCTGCCGACGACCAATTGCCGGGTAGCTCACCTGACTGGCAGCGCGTGGCAGGAATCGGAACGTAAGCGCGTCGTGGGGGCAGTCCTCAATGCAGTTCATGCAGACAAAGCACTCGCTCTTGCGAAGGTCGAGGTGCGGGTCCGAAGCCCCCTCGCAGCTCTTCAAGCAGAGGTCGCAATCAGTACATCGGACGGGGTCGCGGTCAATTCGCCAGAGCGAGAATCGACTGAAGAGGCCAAGCAGAGCACCCAGTGGGCAGATGGCTCGGCAGAAAAACCGGGGTATCCACCAGTTGGCGACCAGAAAACCCATGAAGATGAGACCGACGATCCAAGCCTGCCAGTACTCGCGGGGCTCACTATAGATGCTCTCAGATGCTCGGTGAACTGTAGGCAAGACGCTTGTGGTCA
Organism: Isosphaeraceae bacterium; assembly: GCA_025356475.1. Lineage (GTDB taxonomy): Bacteria > Planctomycetota > Planctomycetia > Isosphaerales > Isosphaeraceae > JANXSX01. The sequence goes on from JANXSX010000224.1 coordinate 24,982, forward strand.
TTGAGCGGACGGTGAGAGCGATGGGGTCGAGCAGGCCAATCTGAAGACTACTATTCCCCTGCTTATGTTCCTCTGCGCTCTCTGCGATCCCGGCTCCGATCGCGGCAAAGAGACGCCCAACGCCTTTTGATTGCAGTTCTTCGCCCTGGTACGCGCCCCAAATCTTGGAAGGTGCATCGATTGTCGTCGGAATGACCCACAGGCTCGCCATGGCAATCATTACAGCCAAGATGTAGTACTTGATTGCGTAGATCTTGCGGTACCGATTCACCTCGATCATCTGTTTTGTACTGCGACGATTGCCGATGACCCCGAAGATGTGGTGGAGGATGCCGAACGGGCACATCCAGTTACACCAGACCCGGCCGAGCATCATGGTCACCGCGATGATTACCAAGCCCCACACCAGGTTTCGGTAGATCGTGTGGGTGGTGAGCGCCGTAGCGAGCGCCACCAGCGGGCTTGCTTCGAGAAAGATCGAGACGGGCCAACCCTTGAGATATCGAAGATCTGTGATAAGTAGGAAGAAAAGAAAGAGCCCCAAGAAGAGGGCTTCATAAGCGCGGCGGATCTTGACCATCGAGACCTCTCCGTCGGCTAATTCGCGGAATTAAGGGATAAATAAGGGTAAAAGTGATGAGGGTTCTCGAGGTCAGACCGTAATCTCACTGGTCCACTGCGGTCGCCAATCCTTACCAAGGCCGCGTGCAATGGCTTTATCGAGATAGAGGATCTCGTGGCGCTGCTTGCCGAGCAAACGGTCGATCACCCAGCTATCGACGGCCACATGGTCAGTCCCAACGACGATCGCATCCGACGCCTTAACGTCGTTCAGGCTTCCGCCAGTAGGGCCATTCCGCATGAGCATTTTGCGACCGTCAGCAATGACCAAAGTCGGTTTGATCATCTTTGCGAAGTCGCTGATGATTCCGTGGATATCTTGATGGAATTGGTTGCGAGGATTACCGAGCAGCCCGTACCAATTCTTCAAGGTAACCGTTGCCTTGCAGAGGTTATGATCCTTGACGGGCGAGATCCCGATCACCTTCGTCGCTTCACGAAATGGCCTATAAAACATCTTCCACGTGTTCTTGATCGTTTCGCCACCGACGTAGAGTTGCTCAAAGTAGCTGTCTTGGGGAAGCATGAGTTCCGCGCCCGCTCGCAGCGCGGCATCGCCGACTTTGGTCTTGAAGAAGCAACTTTCGGGATTATTGATCGGATTATCGGCCACGATTACCTTACGGGCTCCGGCGCCAAGGCAAAGTTTAACGACGGCGGCGAGCGTATCAGGCTGGGTCGTGGCGGCGAGATCGGGATTTTTGTCGAAGGCCACATTCG
>JANXSX010000012.1 GCA_025356475.1 Isosphaeraceae bacterium
CTAAATAGCTCCCTGCAAACCGGAAAGTGTCGAGCAGCGTAGAACCAGGTGGGTCCTCACCTCTGGCTTCCTCCTGGCACCTCGATGAAACGCAGCCTCGACCTGACTCCCGAGCAACGCACCGGCCTCCTCGATCTCTACCGCGGATCTCCCGACCCCGACGTCCGATTCCGCTCGCCTATCCTCTTGCTGTTGGGCGAGGGCCACACCTGGGTCACTGTTGCCACGCTCCTGTATTGCGGCAGCCGCACCATCGACCGCTGGGTCAAGCGATTCCACGCCGAGGGCGTCGAGTCGGTCGCTGGCCACAAGCCCGGCCGCCGGCCTCGCCTTGACCCATCCTGGATCAAGCTCGCCGCCGAGTGGGTCACCGAGAAGACACCTCGCGAGTTCGGCTTCCCGCGAAGTCGTTGGTGCCGCGAGGTCGTTGCCGTTGTGTTGCGTCGGCTCCATCGGGTCCAGGTCGGTCGCGAGACCATCCGCTGCTGGCTGTATCGGGCCGACTTGGTCTATCGCCGGCCCCGTCCCGTCCTCGGGCCGACCGATGAGCAGCGAGAGGAGAGGCTGGCTGCCCTGCGGAAGCTCCTGGCCGAGTTGCCCGACGACGAGACGGCCGTCTTCCAGGACGAGGTGGACATCAACACCAATCCCAAGATCGGATCGATGTGGATGGTCCGGGGGCAGCAGGCCAAGGTGGAGACGCCCGGCAACAACGAGAAGCGGTACATCTCCGGTTCGATCCACTGGCGGACCGGCCAGGTCTTCCTCACCGAGGGCAAGCCCAAGCAAGGCCGCAACACGGAGCTGTTCCTGGCGCACCTGGACGATCTCCGCTCGCGACTGAGGCGGTATAAGAAGGTCCACGTGATCCGCGACCGGGCGAAGTGCCATACCAGTGACGAGGTGGCGGTGTATCTGCACGACTACCGCGATCGGATCGACCTGCACCTATTGCCGGCGTACAGTCCGGACTGCAACCCGATCGAGCGGGTCTGGTGGCACCTGCACGAGGCGGTAACGAGGAACCACCGGTGCAAGTCGATGCAGGAGTTGCTGGACCTGACCTTCGCCTGGCTGAGCGAGAGGAATCCATTCAAGGTCGAGGGCCTCTCGGTCTACCAGATCGCCGCCTGAGCACTTTCCCTGTTGCAGGGAGCTATTTAGAAGAATCAATGCTCCCGTTGGCCTCGTCACGAGTAATGATCAGCGTTCCTCGCGAACCGCCTCCCTCTTCGTGCGGCAGGATGCCGTTGCTCCTGTACCATTCGAGCTTGTACTCCCAGCGGCGGCGGTAGCTTGGTACGTGTAGCATCCCGCAGTGCTCCCAGTAGAAATTCTCGCCGGACTCCATGTCCTCGATGGTGAAGTCAGGATACTTTGTAACGCCGTCAATCGTAAGCGGTTGGTCGTTTATTTCGCTAATTCAGAGCGCAACCTGAGCGTCGCGAACTAGCTCCATTTCAAAGGGCGACAACTTCAACCGACTCGTATTGAGAGACTTAAGCGATTCTAGAGCAACATCGAGATTCTCCTTAGTGCGGAGAAATGCCTGAATCTTTTCTGCGACTTGGATCGGAATACCGTATTCATCCAACGCTGCGACAACAGGTGCCCGGAACAACGACTCGGCTTGTGACGCAAACGCGGTGTAATCGCCGAAAGGCAACCCCATCCGGGAAAGAACCTCCCGCTGAATCGACGACAAAGCCATCAGTAATCTGGGTAACTCGAAACCGGCCCATGAACGTTCAAATTGCAGGACTCTCTCCACCGCTTCATCAGGAGTCTTGGCGGCATATTTTCCAGGCTGTAACTCTGCAAGGACCCGTTTTGCAGTATTCGCAGTCTGATAAAGCTGCCACGTCTTCAGCGTCAACTGACTTCCTGAGAACACTCCCTGTTTGCGACGAGCATCGACCAGATGTTCCCAGATCAACTCACATGCAAACTTGAGCTGATTGTAGCTTCCTGGAAATCCATTCCACGCGAGTCTCGGCCAAACGGTTTCAGCATTCGTTTGAATGTAGCGAGCGAGTTGGATCTGTGCCTGGGGGTCCACCGAGTGGTTCATTCGGAGAAGTTCAATCGGGAGAATGGCTTGGTCGGAGAACTTCTTCATTCGTTCTTTCGATTTATCAGTCAGATCGACCTGATCGAGTTGAATCAACAACGTCTCGGGCGTAGCCGAATCCTGTGTAAACAGGGGAAAGTCAACGAATGGCAGCTGCTCTTCCGGAGGATCTTCGAATAGAAACACACGTCCCACAAAGTGTTGGAACATTCGTCCGGAACGGCCACGTATGTTGTTAAAGGTGAAAAAGTCGAGTGGTCGATTTGCGATCGTATTGTCCCAGATGACGACGTTTTTCGCCTTCGTGTTGACGCCCTCGATCAGGGTAGATGTGCAGATCAGGAAGCGTATCCGCTCGTCATTGAACGCGCGCACTACAAACTGTGCGAGGGACCTGGGAAGTCGGCCGTGATGTATTCCGATGCCTCTTGGCAGCGCGCTTCCGAACACCCAATCCGGATGGTAGCTCTTTGCGATCCACGCGGATGCATCCTGCAAGGAAGGAGAATCAACTCCAATTCCTGCCTCCAGCATAGCTCTTGCGACATCATTCACTCTTCCAGGAGAGCTGCAATAAATGAGCGTTGGTTCTGAAAGCGATTTAAGTACGGACAAAAGTCTCTCTGTGTTTCTACCGGCACCGGGAGCGCGGATTGTATCGACAGCGACTGTCGCAAACTTCGTAGGATAGAAGAAACAGCGATACGCATCTTCAAGACCGGCGGGGATTCGCTGAATATTCGGCCCAAGAAGGTAGAATTGACCTCGATCTCTCAACAAGCGATAGAACGCTTCATTCAAGGCCACAGTACGAGACTCATCCTCTTCCATCGCACCGATCTTGTAAAACTCGTCGATAACGAAAAAGTCGATCTTAGGAAACTTCTCATACGCAACAACTCGCTCCGCCGTGAATACGAAAACGTTCTTTTTTGCCGGTGATTGCGAAATGTGTGTTACGATCTTGTACGTATCGGAGAACGAGGACAAGCGGCGGCGTGTCTCATCGATCAAAGCCAATGTTGGGACGACGACAACGATATTGTCGTATCGCCCAGATGCAATCATGGCATCTACGACCCGGCTCTTCCCGAAGCTCGTTGGAGCGCTGAGGATAACGCTTTCTCCTGCGAGAAGGCGACGATAGACGTCGGCTTGCTCTCTGTGAAACACGATCTGATCACCAAGGTTTTCTGGGCGGTGATACTCATATGCGAGCAAGTCGCGCAAACTGAGCAAATCAGGGTTCGCGTAGGGGAATAGGCCGGTCGCGCGAGCGAGTGAATCGAGTACTCCGGCCGTCGCACCAAACTGCTGACGCCATTCGAGAGCACGAAGAAGCATATCTCGTCCGATGCCCTGCGATCCTTCTACATTAACAAGGGCAGCGATTGCCTTGAGAACGGCAAAAGGATCGGCCTCGACGCCCTCTGGAGAGCGAAGACGCTGCCGAAGCTCATCGATAGTCAAAGTTCCTGCCATGCTTTGAGCTTCCTGTCTAGAACTTCCGCGAGAGCGGCTTTTTCGCGTAATGGCAGCAAGAATAGGTGCACTCGCACTTCTGGAGGAAGTGGTTTACTCGCCAACGCAGTAGAGAACTCTCGATGATATTGCTGGGTTTCCTTCTCGAATGCCGTAACGTACTCCGCGCAACAGGAGTCAAATCCAGAAACACAATCACTATCGTATGTCAATAACACTGGCAAACATGCACGCGCGAACACCTCATCAAGCGATGTTTCTTGCGCTAACAGCCTTCTCAATGCCGGTGCATGTGGTAACGCATCGTCGATCTTATTGCCGATTAGTAAGAATTCGTTTCGGAGGTAGTCAGTTTCGAGGTGGTCCTGAAGTTCCTTCGTGACATCGCGGATCGCGCTCTTGATGTTATCGTAGAATTTTGCTTCACCCAACCACAATTCCAAGTCGTTAGGAGGACCAACGACATGTACTGCATCGAAGCCTTTTACAGTGTCGTTAACTGCCGTCTTGTAGTAAATCTTTGAGATGGCGGGTATTGAATCATGCACTTGTCGAATCGCCGCGTGTAGGAAGAGTTCCCCAAACTCGCCCCTCTTGCTGAACTTGTCGGTTTGGTAAACAGTTTGGGCAGCTTTTCGCATTAGTTCTACAGCATTCGCATGGTTCATCGATAACCATTCTTGGGGGGTCAGGGCAAATTCCGGGAGCCATTTGACAATATGATCGGCAAGGTGTGACGATCGCCACCCGTTTCGCTCATATCCAACGCAGAGAGCGCACAGTGAGGGAGATAGCTGGGTATCATGACATCGCACAGTCAGGAAAGGAGTCGGTTTGGGGATTACCCGTGTGACGTTCATGTTGTTAAGGTACCCTCTGCGCTAGCATGCGCGGAATCATGGGCTAGGCTAAAGATCCCACTTGCTACTCCTTTATCAAAAAACTCTGTCAGTCGATTGGCGAGGGATACTGACGAAGCCAGGATTCCGACCTCAACGTTTCGTTGTTGAGCCGCTTCAGTAAAATTGGCCGACGATATGAACACGGATTGCGAGTCGACAACGACCACCTTCGCGTGAAGACACGCCCGCTTGGTCGAAGCCGTATCAAGCGAGCGTGGGTCAAAAAACACCTGCGGCAGCGGTCGATCATTCGGCCATTGAGACGCTCGAAACTGAGCAGAAAATCGGCGTACGATTTCTGAAACAGCAGATGTGTCGCCTTGCGGACGCTGGATGTCGAGAAACAATCGCACTTGCAGAGTAGGTATCGTCATCATGCGATCGGCGAGAGCCTGAAATACTTTCTGACCCTGATAGACAGCATATCCGGCCACAAGAACCGTTTTTGTGGCGTTGGCAAATAGATCTCGGCTCATGTCCCTGGTTCGGTGGTTGGCCATTTCAGACCACGTTTCTTTCTGGTCTTTTGGTAGTCTGGACTCTCGATGGCCCACCTCACTGAGACATTTCCATGGATTTCCCGATGATTGACCTGATGGATCAAACGACCTGCTACCAGAAGCTCATGGACCTGCTCCATCCCGAGGGCTTGGCC
>JANXSX010000018.1 GCA_025356475.1 Isosphaeraceae bacterium
GCAATTGTCGGAAGTTCGACCGTTTCGGCAACACAGCTTACACCGGTGTTCCCCACAGCAGTGGTCCCCGAGCCAGCCACGTTGGTCTCTGCGGCTACGGCTTTTCTTCTCGGACTGGTACAGCTCAGGCGGATGCGCCGGAGGGCTGTAACGGCCTGACCTCGTTGCAAGAAAGGTACTTGGTTACCGGGCTACTGACCGCTTACCCGTAGCGTTCGGCCCCGCAGTTCGTGTAAAATCTCTGTCATGTATAGCAAGCCACCCACCTACGAGCAACTCGTCGATCTGAACCGGCTCCAGGCCCGTCAGATCGACGAGCTACGCGCCGAGGTGGAACGGCTCAAGGCCGAGTTGGAGCAGTCCCAAAGGGCCGGCAAGCGGCAAGCCGCTCCCTTCTCCAAGGGCTCACCCAAGGCTGCCCCCAAGCGGCCCGGCCGCAAGCCCGGGTATCCGCCCAGCCATCGACCCGTACCGCCGCCCGAGCAGGTCGATCGCAGCAGCGAGATCCCGCTGCCGCCAGACTGCCCGGAGTGCCACACGCCACTCGGCGAGGCCCCGGTCACGATCCATGATCAGTATCAGATCGATCTGCCCGAACCCAAGCCGGTCGTCACCCGGTTCCGAGTCCCGGTCGCCCGCTGCCCGGCTTGCCTTCGCCGGGTCCAGGGGCGCCACCCGGAGCAGACCTCCAACGCCCTGGGCTCGGCATCGGTCCAGTACGGACCACGCTTGCTCGGCCTGGCCGCCGACCTGAAGCATCGGCTTGGCGTCTCCTACCGCAAGTGTTCCTCGGTCCTGCTGACCCTCACCGGCGTGGTGGTCGCCTCGGCGGCCCTGGTCCGAAGCTCGCATCGCCTGCGTAAGCTGGCCCAGCCCAGCTACGACCGGTTGGTCGAGGCGACCAAGACGAGTGCTGTCCAGCACGTCGACGAGACCGGCTGGAAGATCGGCGGCCGGTCGGCCTGGCTCTGGGTCTTCGCCAACGAGGACATCACGCTCTACCGCATCCGCCCGAGCCGGGCTCATGGGGTGGTCGTCGAGGTTCTTGGCGAAGACTTCGCCGGGGTGCTGGTCAGCGACTGCTTCCTGGCCTACGACCCGCTCCCCTATGCCGAGCAGAAGTGCCTGGCCCACCTGCTGAAGACCTGCGGCGAGATCGAGCGGTCGAAGACCCGAGGGGCGGTCCGATTCAGCCGGCGGGTGGCGGCCTTACTCCGCCGGGCGATGGCGTTGAAACGTCGCCGGGGGACGAGCGGCAAGCACGGCTATGCGGTGCTACGAGGCAAGATCCACGCCGAGTTAGATCGGCTGCTCTCGGGCACCTACACCGACCCGGACAACGCCAGGCTGGCCCGGCGGCTGCGCAAGCATCGCGAGCACCTGCTGCGTTTCCTCGATCATGACAAGCTCGACGCGACGAACAACCTGGCCGAGCGTGAGATCCGCCCGGCGGTGATCGCGCGCAAACTGTCGGCGGGCAACCGGACCGACGCCGGGGCCGAGACGCATGCGATCCTAGCCAGCGTCCTGCGGACCTGCCGCCGCCAGGGACGGAGCATCCTTGAAGCCCTGTGCGACCTGCTGCGGGCCGGCCCGGGTCACATCATCCCTCTCTGCGTAGAGTCGGAACGGGCACCGACCGGTTGACCATGCGTTACTCGACGACGAGACGGGGCCGCCTGAAACTGATCATCGCCGACGAAGCGGATTGGACGGAGTTCGAGCATCTGGCCGGAGCGATTCTCGCCCGGTTCGACGCCCGGATCGTCGAGCAACTCGACGGCTCGGATGAGCGGTACTGGGACATCGAGGTGGCGGACCAGAGGGTCACTCTCCACCTCCAGCATTACCTCGGAATCAGCCTCCTTGCGCCTTCAGCCAAGGACGAGTCGCTGGTGAGGAGCATTGGTCAATTCCTGGAGGCGAAGACCCGGTAACCAAGTACCAAGAAAGAATAGGGGGACGGGGTGTGCCCCACTTTCCCGGGCCGTCTCGCCTGTTTCTTCGTATCACAGTAATTTCCCATCTCTTCACCTTTACACAACCTCACCTCTTACCTTGGACTATCTGGGCTTCGCATGAATCGAGATGAGTTCGAGTAAAGTCTAAACCATCATGGCTCATGTAAGCAATTTGGTGGTGTTCACCGATTCGAGTAGGATTCGTTAGAACGCGTCGGTGACTGTCTTGAGGTTGTGAGCCCACTCGAACATGATGACATACTGTTCCAGGTAGACTTTGTTCACGCCTCGGAATGGTCGCAGGAAGTTCCGCATTCCCGTCCAGATTCCTTCCATCGTGTCGCAATGCACCTCGCGAACCCCGTCGCCATCATCATCTCTGGCGAACTCGCCTTGACCGTGGTTGACCGTCGCTTTTCCACGCTGACGCTGGTTTCGGCGCAGCGGGTTGTAGCCGTTCCAGTCGTCGGTGTACACCATCGCCCCGGGCTTGGTGGCGGGCAAGACCGTGGCGTCAACGAGTTCGGCCGATGTGCTCCCGCAACCCACTCGTAACCACGCCCGTTTGCTCGCGCGGCCGACCACTCCGGGGATCGGCGGTCGGTCGGTCTTCCAGGTGCCGTGGCCCTTGGCCTCGTTGGCTCGACGACGCGAAGGGTCGTCTGGGTTAGTGTGCGGTATTCCTTTCTTCCCCCGCGTTTTGATACATTTCGTCGGCCTCAGCTTGGTCCTCCGGTAGGGTAGAGTGGTCGGCGGCATCGAGCGCATTGACCTGGATTCGATGCCGCAATTTCAGTAGATGTTGGCGGCTGATGGCAAGTTCACGCGCGAGCTTCGCGGTGGGCACCCCTTGGGCGAAGCCTCGGAGGATCAAGAGGATCTGGGCGGGGTTGAGATGTGTCCCTTGCGACTGTGTTCCTGTGAACATATTAAACACCCGTCGGCACGCCTTGCAGCGGTAGTCAACGACCGGGGTCTCAGGATGACGGCGGTGGATGTTGAGCCCCTCGCGGGCACCGCAACGAGGGCACGAATGCCCATCGGGATGGAGCAGGTCGAAGAGCTTCCTGCGGCAGAGCTCCTGGTCCATCAGGTCGTTGATCGGGAAGTCCATCAAATCGGCTCCTAGGGATGGAGCTGCGGCTACTTGAAAAAGCTAGAAGAGCACAACCCAAGGTGGCCCGAAAGGGCCAACCACCAAGTTTCGTACATGAGCCGAAACTCTTACCTTAATGAGACATAGGTGATATCAGCCACCCAGACCTTATCGGAAAGTATCACTTCCAGGGCTTCAACAAAGTTCGAGTATCGCGGCACGCGTGGCCATGGTCGGTCGAGGCTTCGTTTGTGGGCCTTCTTCACGATCCCCTTATTCATGCATCGCACTTACTACAACTCGGCGATCCGCGCCAGCTCGGGCGACTTGGGCCGAGCCCATGCTTACGGCAAGCCTCCGCGTGGGACTAGACGCCGGCTAGAACGTCGAGAACCACTTTCGCCTTAGCGTCAGGAGTAAACTGTTATGACGTCTCCGACAAAAATCAGATTTCCTGATATTTCATCGTAAACTCATTGATTTTCATAAGTTGTGGCGATATTGATCTTGACTCGTACTTGGATGTGTTGTATACTTGAGCATCATCCATAGTACGAGTCAAGATCAATATCGCCACAACTTATGAAAATCAATGAGTTTACGATGAAATATCAGGAAATCTGATTTTTGTCGGAGACGTCAATCAGAGGCGCACCGGAGTAA
>JANXSX010000072.1 GCA_025356475.1 Isosphaeraceae bacterium
TTGGCGTTGTAGGAGGAGCTGCACTCACGCTCGTCGTGATCTGGAGGGTGGAACGCAAGCGGTTCCCAGGACCCCCCAGGGTTTCCTTGAACGAAAAGCAGGATGCGAACCGCCTTTGAATCTCGCGTGCCTCGAGATTCACCTCGTGGCCTATCAATGTCGCACAGCGGGAAACGTCAGCCATTCTGAGATCGACCAAACATGATCCGCCAGACCAGCCGCCATTGCCGGGCTTCGCTTCTGCCAGCAACCTTCATCATCCTTGATCCGAAGAGTTCGAACCGGCCAGCAGAAATTGTAAACGTACATCGTAAAATATGTGACCGACTCGTGATATCGCCAATCCTTGCTGAATCGATATGTCTTGCGAGCTTTCCGTGCGTTGCGGTGCCGGTCCGGCCCGTTCTGACGCTCCACGAACGACGTATTGATCGCCCGGCTCACATTCGATTTTTCCAACGCCGCCACCACTGCGGCCTTCGTGCCGAAGACCACTCGCGTGTCGATCCCAACCACCCGCCCCTTCTCGCGGGTCTTCTCCACGACCGCATAAGTCAGGCCCTTGGGAGCGACCTTATATGAAGCCTTGGGACGACCGCGTTTGCCAGTTCGGGGCGGCGTGATCGTTTCCCCGTAGGCGTTGAGAATTGCCTCTTCATAGGCCGGATAGCCGTCGGTGGTGATCAGATTCATCAAGCGACCCCGGGTGCGACGCTTGAAGTCCTCAACCACGGCCACAACATTCTCTGCAGTCCGCTCACCGGGTACGACACTGATGATCAACCGGCTCTCGGCATCGATCGCGACGTGGTCCCAAGTATCTCCCTTGCGGTCATCGGCTGGGTCGGCGGGGTCGCAGTTCTTTTCTTTCTTTGCGACGAAGGCCTACTTCTCATCGAACTGGGCCTCGCGCGTTCGGGGGGGAAAGCACGACCAACTCGTCGTGGAGGTCGTAAGAGTGCTGCCCAGTGATGCGGCTCAGGCGGCCGACCGTGCCGCGATTCACGTTGCAAAGTCGGCCGGTCTGGCGGACACCGCACCCCTCGGAGATGTGATCGAGAACCGATTCGGTCTTCTTCGCTGGAAGCCGCGAGTCGAAGAACGGAGTTCCCTTTCGCTCGGAAAAGCGGGCCTTGCAGACGCTGCAACGGAGCATGCGTCGCTCTTTATGAGTGCCGTAGCGGCTGGTCACGGTCAGATTTCCGGCTCCCTGTTTGCCGTGCTGGGGGCAGTCGGAATTCAGGCAGCAGAAACGAGAGAGGTCATCCATGTTGCGACTCCGCCGATGCGATCCTCAGTGCTGATAGCGAGTTGCGTCATTCCGACGCAATAAACGACCCTACCCGGAACGTGCGACATTAGTAAGCCACGAGGCAAAAATCGCGGAGACCAACAAAACAGAACAGACTGCTATAAATATCCCAATCTTGGTTTTCTGGTCAGTCTGAATGTCAATCGAAGAACGGTAAACTCGACGCAAGGAGGCGAGGCTCAAGATAGACCCTAGAAAAAAAGAGGCAAGAATGGCATACCCAACGGAGAGCAGCCAGTGTGCGCTATACCCAACGGAGAGCAGCCAGTGTGCGCTAAATATAAAAAAGAGGAAAGTTACAACTAGTACCAATGGAGATATAACTACAAAGAATCCAAAGAAATGTTTGTGCAGTCTATCCACTAGGGTACAACATGATAAGAGTAAATTCCTCAAAGGGCGTCTGTCAGACCGGGGTGGCGCGGTAGGGCTGTCAGCTGCCTGCCACTTAGACCACCTTGTCTTCCATTTTCCAACGTGCCGGGAAAGCCATTGAGAGAACTGAGCGGAACCTTGAGTACGGCCTTGATGCTTGGATGATCTGGTTTCCTGTCGCTCGGACGAATATGAAGCTCTCTTCTCGGAGGAAGTTAGGAAAGTCGAGAGTATATCGTAGGCTTCATTGATGGTTACGAGCTTTCGCTCTGCTTTCGCCTGTAGGATTGAGCCAGCTTCGAATCGATCCGGATGCCAGACAAGAGCTAACTCCCGATATGCGAGCCTCACCACTGCTAGAGTTGAGCCATCGGGCACGTCCAGAATAAGATAACAGGCGTCAATCGTCGGCGCGTCCGAGTTCACAACCAATTCTCCGGGAATGATGATCTTCTCGCTAACTATCAACTTACATTGAGTGTAGTGCTTCAGCCCAAATGGCACAAAGCCTTGGTGGCTCATGTCACCAATTTGGTGGTATGCGGTGATCCGAGGAGTATTCGTAAGAACGCTTCGGTGACGGTCTTAAGGTTGTGAGCCCACTCAAACATGATGACGTACTGTTCCAGGTAGATTTTGTTCACGCCTCGGAATGGTCGCAGGAAGTTCCTCATTCCCGTCCAGATTTCTTCCATCGTGTTGCAATGCACCTCGCAAACCCCGTCGCCATCGTCATCTCTGGCGAACTCGCCTTGACCGTGGTTGACCGTCGCGTGTCCACGCTGGTTTCGGCGCAGCGGGTTGTAGCCGTTCCAGTCGTCGGTGTACACCATCGCCCCTGGCTTGGTGGTGGGCAAGACCGTGGCGTCAACGAGTTCGGCCGATGTGCTCCGGCGACCCACTCGGAACCACGCCCGTTTGCTCGCGCGGCCGACCACTCCGGGGATCGGCGGTCGGTCGGTCTTCCAGGTGCCGTGGCCCTTGACCTGGTTGGCTCGGCGACGCGGAGGGTCGTCGGGATCGGTGTGCGGTATTCCTTTTTTCCCCCACGTTTTGATACATTTCGTCGGCCTCAGCTTGGTCCTCCGGTAGGGCAGAGTGGTCGGCGGCATCGAGCGCATTGGCCTGGATTCGATGCCGCAATTTCAGCAGGTGTTGGCGGCTGATGGCAAGTTCGCGCGCGGGCTTCGCGGCGGGCACCCCTTGGGCGAAGCCTCGGAGAATCAAGAGGATCTGGGCGGGTTTGAGATGTGTCCCTTGCCACTGTGTTCCTGTGAACATATTGAACACCCGTCGGCACGCCTTGCAGCGGTAGTCCACGACCGGGGTCTCAGGATGACGGCGGTGGATGTTTAGCCCCTCGCGGGCACCGCAACGAGGGCACGAAGCCCATCGGGATGGAGCAGGTCGAAGAGCTTCCTGCGGCAGAGCTCCTGGTCCATCAGGTCATTGATCGGCAAGTCCATCAAATCGGCTCCTAGGAATGGAGCTGCCCCTACATAAAAAAGCTAGAAGAGCACAACCCAAGGTGGCCCGAAAGCGCCAACCACCAATTTTCTTACATGAGCCAAAGTGTTATCCTGATCGCCCAACACGAAACAGGCAATCTCGATATTTTGAAGCAAATAGTGACAAAGACTAGATTTGGGGTAAACTAACAGAAATCATGCGCCGCGAGAATTGGCGGAACGTGGACAGATCCTTGATCGAAGGCGATCGATGAGTGTTCAACGCTCAGCCTTGTCTCTAGCGAACGCCTCCCAGCCAAGTAAAAAGAGTGTGGGAAACATCGCACACTTTTCAGTGAGATCCAACCTCATCGGCAGGAAGTTGGAACGACGTTTTCAAGTCTACGCACTACGAAACGAACCCGATGGTATTCTGTGACGATTATGACA
>JANXSX010000100.1 GCA_025356475.1 Isosphaeraceae bacterium
TGAAAGGGATGGCGGCGGATCGCGCGAAATTGTTGCTGGTCCTGGATCGACCGGAGGTGCCATTGCACAACAATCTGAGCGAGGGGCACATCCGGGATTACGTGAAGAAGCGCAAGATCAGCGGCAGCACCCGCAGCGAGTCGGGACGCCGTGCGCGAGACACGTTTGCGAGTTTGAAGAAGACGTGCCGGCGGTTGGGAATCAACTTCTGGGAATATCTTCAGGATCGCGTGCGCGGCTTGGATCTGATCCCGCGACTGGCGGATCAGATCCGCCAGAAGGCCGAGAAGACCGCCGCCAGGAACGCCCGCCCCCGCCTTCCTGCCACCTAGCCTGGACGGTGAGGCGGTTTGAACGCCGGGTCGAGTTTTCGGGGTTGGTCGTCGCACTCCCTCTGCGCCGAACGAACCTGAGTCGCCCTGCCCGGTCTTATTGAGAAGTTACGTGTATTGAGGCTTCTCGAGGCTCAGAGGAGCGTTTGGCGGGATGTGCGATTGAAAATTGATCAAAGAGTGCTTACGCGAGCGGCTTGAGCGAAAAAACGAGGTCGCGAACAATTGGTTTTGTCGCGGACGTCACTGTTGCGATAGTGGCAAGGACAGCTTTTTGTCCTCATGGCATAGCCACAAGGGGAGCGACTAGCATCGCTAAACTCGCATTGTGGTCGCATTGCAGTCACGTTGCATTCGCATTGCACTCGGGGCGACAGGACACGGTTAGAACTTTTCAGTGCGTACATGAATGGCTGGGACGTCGCCGTGCTGGGTCGGCTAAAGGCAATTTGACTCCAAACGACACAACGCGTAGACAAAATGGCCACATCTGACAATTGTAAAAATAGAGTGTCCGAATCGTGAAGTTTAGGCTGACACACTACACCAAATGCATGACTGTGCTTGAAATGGGGCACCTTCCACTCGCGGAGAGGCCGAACTCATGGCATGGGATGAGATGAGCGGGTATATTGATTGGGGCCTAGAATTCGGATAAACGACGCAATCTGACGCAGATGCGAGCCAGATACTCGCGGAGGGAGACGATGGCGACTCGCATCTCGCTTTTTAATCACAAGGGTGGCGTAAGCAAGACAACCACGACGTTCAACTTGGGATGGATGATCGCTTCCAAGGGGAAGCGAGTAGTACTTGTGGACTGTGACCCGCAGTGCAATCTAACGGGCATGGTCCTTGGCTTCAAGGGCGCGGCTGACCTCGAAACTCTATACAACACACCGGGCATACACAATATCCGAGACGCGCTGGCACCGGCCTTCGAATCCCGCCCTTCAATGATTGTTGCGGCGGACTGCCAACAGGTCACAGGCCAACCGAATATGGTCCTGCTCCCTGGGCATATCGGGCTAGCCGAGTATGAAGTGACTCTCGGTATCGCACAGGAGCTTTCCGGTTCGCTCCCTACCCTACAGAACCTACCCGGAGCGATCAGCTTCCTCCTTGATGAGGTCGCGAAGAAATACAACGCAGATTATCTGCTTATTGACATGAGCCCGAGCCTCGGCCCAGTGAATCAGAATCTGCTCATGACGAGCGATTATTTCCTCGTGCCGATGACGCCTGATTATTTCTCCGTCATGGCGACCGACTCGCTTGCCTCGATCTTGCCAAAGTGGCATGCGTGGTCCTTGAAGGCCCAGCAACAATCCGTGTTGCAAAATGCGATCTACCCATACCCCAAAAAATGCCCGAAGTTTCTCGGAACAATCGTTCAGAGGTATCGCTTGCGCGAAGGCCCGACGCCATCCAAAGCGTTTGAAGCCTGGATCGACGAGGTTGAATCGGGTGTGAGGAACAAGCTGATACCCGTCCTGCGAAAAAACGATATGCTGCTGCCCGACGACGTTTACACGAAAAACGGTATCATGCCTGGGAAGCCTCTCCTCCAAATGTCCGACTTCAACGGCCTGATCGCACTCTCGCAGAAGCATCAGGCACCAGTATTCGAACTAACAGACGAGCAACTCGAGCAGAGCGGTGTCGTCCTGGATCGAACGAAAAAGTCGATGGAAGAGTTCCGAAGGCTGTATTCCGAGGGTGCCGACAAAATCATCGTGATGACAACAAATGCAAACGGCACTTGACCAGTTTCGCGCGAGCATCCAAAGGGTTCGCGATCTACACGCTTTATATAATTACTTCAGTACAGCGACGACACCGGCGCTGGACCTATCCGATTTGCTTCGTGCGCAGATCGTACTTTGTGTGAGTGCCTTGGACTTCTACATTCACGAATTGACCAGACTAGGAATGATCGAGATCATCGAGGGCAAGAGGGCGGCGACTCCCGCATTTCTGCGATTTAGAGCAAGCCTCGACGGGGTAATGACGGGAATGCAACCCGGTGCGACTAGCGCTTGGCTCGACGCCGAAGTGCGGACTCAGCATAGTCTCCTTTCCTTCCAGCAGGCCGATAAGGTTGCGGACGCAATACGGCTGATCTCCACTGTCGAGTTGTGGAACGACGTGGGAGTCAGGCTCCAGACGCCAGCCAATGATATAAAGAACAATCTACAACTCGTAGTGCAGCGGAGAAACAAGATCGCCCACGAAGCTGACATCGACCCGAGCTATCCGGGCCTCCGTTGGCCGATTACTTCTGCCGACGTCACATCCGCAACCGATTTCGTGGAGCGAATATGCGAAACGATTCACCAAGTAGTTGTGTAGCCAGGCGGCTCGATTCTCGGTTCCAGATACCCTTCTATCGCCCCAGAAATACTCGCTGATGAAACCGAGTCTATCAAGCCACTTGAGATACTGCGGGCCGTAATTCTTTGAAGGAGCTATGTGCGCCGCCGAATAAAACTCTACTCCACTCCAACGTCACCCCAATGCGAACGCAACACTCGGGGCGACAGGACACGGTTAGAACTTTTTCTGGACGGGGTGCGGTTGTTCCGGAATTCAAGGTTTGCCCAGACTGTGTAGTCTACGTCCAAAATTAATGATGTCCCCGTTGGTGTCTCCGTTGGTGTCTTGCGAACAAAAAAGTGGTCGGGCGCGTAATTTGATTCATGTTGCCCTTAAGCATCTTGTAGCGGCCGTCTCAGGGGAAAAGTGGCCGCAGGGCGTCCTGTTAGTTGTGTGTGGCGTCGCGCGGACGTGGGGAGCGGTGTCTGGCGGCTGGAAATCCGTGGGATATACTTGACCGGCACACCCATCATACCAGGGTCGCCCCCGCTTCAGTTGATCGTTGTGGACGGATGTTTAGATCGGCTGGCAGATGATGATTGCGAAATTCGAGACATGGGGCGTCGTCCTCGCGGGCCATTGGAACCGGATGATTTTTACGCCGGAGTGGGTTGGTACGCGCCTGTTCGAGCAGGAAGAAGTCGAAACGCAGATCGCCCTGATGCCGATCTTCCCGATTATCTACCGGCATGAGCAGGTGGTGCTGGAAGCCGCGAGCCAACGGCTTATCTTCCGGCCGAGGTTCAATTCTACGAAGTCACTGGCAGCCGTCGAGCGCATGGCCGTGACGGTCCTGAAAGCCTTACCGAACACTCCCCTGCTTGGCGTCGGCGTCAATTTCAGCTTTACTGAGAAAGAGCCGCCGGACAAATTAGTCGAGCTGTTCAATCTGAAGGACGCCCGGGAGATAGCGCGGGCGAATTGGGAAACGCCGGAAACCAAGCTGATCCGCAAGCTAACCGGCGAACACGGCATCATGCAGTTCGCCCTCGGGCAGGATCTGGAAGGCGTCACAATCGACATCACTTTCCATACGGATACGCTCGGATCGACGGAGACCGCCAATGAGACGGCCAAGAACGCCGTTACCGGACGCGTGGTGCAGCTCAGGGATGTTGCCCTCGCATTCTTACTAGATATCTATACTTTACAGCTCGAAGAGGGGTGAAAATGATGGGCGAAACCAATTTCCGGACTCCTATGGCCACCAGCATTACCACGCGCATAGCGGATGACCAGCTCAAGGACGTGGCTAGAGACGGCATCAAGCAGTACACTGAAACCGAATACGAATACCCGGCCGAGCAATATTTCGTGCGTGTTCGCAAGAACCAGCAAACGATCGCCTTCACGCTGAATACGAGGCGGATGGTCGAGCGGCGGGAAATCGAACGTTCGAACGAGATGAAGCGAGCCTCCGGAAAATAATCGCCACACAGTTGCGTCCGGTACTCGCATGCCCACACACTACGTCTATGACGTGACGAAAAACACGGAGCTGTGCCAAGGGGACGTGCTCAAGCGCTCGCCTGCGCTCATAGGGTTGTTTGATGAATATTTCCCCTATTACAGCAAGCACCGTGATTACATCTATTTCATGGTGCTCACCCAAACCTGCGACCTCGTAAGGCGCGACGGCGAGCCGTGCAACGCGTCTTACATCTCTCTCGCCGCCGTCCGGCCGATTAAAGACGTCGTGCTGATGGAAGCGTGGAAGCATCAGCCAGCCAGCCTTCAAGGGACGAAGATCGTCGGCACGATCGTGCGCAACAAGCTGGCGATGTTCCTCGAAAGCTTGATGGACAATAATAAGGCCGGCTTATTTTACCTGCACACCGATCTGGACGTGGGCATCACCGAGCCCTGCTGCGCGTTCCTGCAGCTCTCCATCTCTTTTAGGTCGGTGCATTACGACAAGTGCCTAGACGCCAAAATCGCCCAACTGAAAGAGCCGTTTCAGGCGAAGCTCGGCTGGCTGATCGGAAACATGTACAGCCGCGTTGCGACGACCGAATGGAACATCGAGCGGAAAGATGAAAAGGTTGCCAAGGTCGCAAGCAAAATGCTCGGCCAAACCATCGAGGCCATCGATGACGACAGAATAAAGGTCGCCCTTAACGAACTGCAAGCGGACGGCACGTTGGGAACGATGACGCCGGAGCAGATCGCCGCTGCCGTTAAAAACAAAAAAATCGATCCGAAACTCACACAGTTCAAAAAGCGTGCACAGGTGACGATGGCCGATATCAAGGTCTTCGAGCCGATTCGCGCTCTAGCCGTTTCGGCCCTGAAAAGCGATGCCGAGCTGAAAGCAGGCATCGTCTCGCTGATCGGCGGCGGACAATCGCCAGACGACGTGGTTGGCGAGGTGCTGCGTATGGTCACCGACAAACTTCGCCTTACGCTCAGCGATGCGGCTTCGGCGGCGCGCGATGAATACATTGCCGGTCTGGTGACCGACCTCATGGCCGACGAAGTGCTGAAGAAATTTATTAAGTAGGCGAAGGGGGATTAAAGGGCACAAGGGGGATTAATTGAGCCATCCAGAAAATCCGACGAAGATTGAGCAGGATGGAGAAGAACATTGCCGTCTCCTCAAGCGCAACGCTACACATGATCTCCACGAGACTCCGCTCTGAAGCAATATTCGGGGCGACAGGACACGGTTAGAACTTTTTGTGGCTGGTGTGCGGTTGTTCCTGGATACAAAAATTGCCCATCTTGTGTAGTCTGCGTTCAATATTCAAGATGTCCCGAATGGCATGAACTTAGGCCACCAAGTCTTTTTCTAGCAAGCGTTTACGGAGCGCCGGCCTCGGCGTTTTCATCAGCGGGAACTTCTTCATCCGACGCTTAATCACGCGAGGCTCGATGCGGTCGGGGCGGCTGGGATTCACCAGTATGTCTCGCAAGTCCCCGCCCGCAATCGGGCTCGCTAACCATCGAAACGCATCAAGAAATCCGATCCGATCCACCGGCACGTTTTGAACTGTCGCCGACTCATACATCACCGACCTGATAAGATTATATGCCAACGCATACATCGTCAGCTCCTTCATCACTCCATCGACCGTCTTGCAATGCAAAACATCCATTTTCATTGTAATCTTCATGTGCCGGATGTTAAGCTCAATCTCCCAACGCCTTCGATAGAGTGTGGCCAATTCCATTTTGGGGTAGATCAAAGGATCGAGCAATGTCGTTACCAATGTGATGACACGTACGCGAAATCCAGCCGTCTTCACCTGATATCGCAACTCGCGAACCGTGATCTCCGCGGGTAATTTCGCGTACTCCTCTTGGGTCATCCACTTCGGCTTTTGCTTCGGCTTGTACCAGATCACAACGTGGTCAAGTTGACCGTTGGACCGCACCCAAAGCGAGTGTGGCAGACCCTTGGGATTGGCGGCATAACTCAGCTTCGTCGGCATGGGCCGGCCGGGCGTGAAATCGACGATCTGCTTCTGATGCATGCGAAAAAACCCGTGATTTCCGCGTGTCTGCAACATTGACAAATGAGCATACGAACAAAATCCTCGATCACCAAGGACAATGTCACCAGGCTCCAATTCACGCGCGAGATGAGCCGTTTTAGACATGTCGTAAGTTCGCAGCGGGCTGGTTGTAACGCGCAAAAGCATGCCGGTTGTTAGATCGAACAACATGACCAGATGAGCCACCGGAAATCCGCAACCGGGGCGCTGTCCCGAGGGCTGTCCGAAATGGTTTTGGAGTTCGGGAACGTCGGGCATAGACACGCCGGTTCCATCGATCATCCACACGCGATGACCGAGCCATTGGGCACTCTCCGCGGTCGTCGCGCGAAGCTTGGCGGCGACCATTTCGACCAAGGATTGCAAGACGCGAAGGGGCAATCTTTTGCGTGCTTTCAGTAGGCCGTGGCGCTGAACGCCCACTGTCCAAACTGGACGACCTGTTGGCAAGCGGTGTTGGCGTGCAGGATTTGGAGCAAGAAAAGCGTGACCGTAGCGACGGGATCGAGCTTGCGATTTCGCCACGAATAACCGGCCCTCCGACAGGCTTCGCGGATGGATTCTGGTGTGAGGATTTCACTAATGTCTTGGCGCAGTCGCGCAAGGACAGGCATGATGTGAAGGTGCATGGGAGGGCTCCGTCCCGTTCCTGGTGAGGTCGTGTCCTGACCCCCAGGATGCGCGACGCCCCTCTCACGCTCAAGAGGCTACAAGTTGTTCATTCATAAAAGGATGTGGCGAGACAAAGCGGGCGCCCTCGGCTAAAGTTCATGCCATTCCAAGATGTCCCCGTTTTCCGTTCCGCATTCGGCACGTTCTTGGATCACCCTCGTGATTTATGAGGCGAACGCGACAAGTCACATTCTAAAGTTCGGGACACGGGAAGTGCAGTTCGAGTCGGAGGGAAGCGGAGGGATTCTGGGTAAGTCAGCCATCCTTAGGCACAGGTGCGGGTTTCGAGGAACCTCGAAACAGGCCCAAGATAGGTTTAAAACTAGCGACGAGATTTGAACCGCGTAACCGACTGCTCCGATTCGATTTAGGAGAATCGGAAGACTATCCTGTCAGAAATTCGGGAGTTGTTTGGACTTCAGATGCACTGACAAACAAGTCGCATTTGAGCTTTTCAAGAGTCAAGTCGGTTACGGATGGATTCAGCAACTCTTTGGCATGCTGGCCGAAGGAAATCTAAGTCGCCAAGTTCCTATCACTTGTTTAGCCAAGCCCGCCAGCGCTTTGCCTCGCCCTCGTTTCCCGACTGCTCGGTGCGGTGAAGCAGTGCTTGTGCGAGCGGCCTTTTTTTGTCTTCCGGAGCAGCCTCAAACTCCGCACGCAGCCAGTGAAGTTTGTCGGTCGCGAGGTAGCCAGGAAATGGAAACTCGGGATGCGGCGGCGTAAACGCGGCGAGTTCCCGCTGCTTCTTTTGCCAGGTCTCTTCGTTCCAGGGGATGAACCGACCGGCCGGGCCGAGTTCGCCACGTACGGCGACTTGAATCCAGAGTTGCAACAGTTCAGGTGAGATTTTCAAGAAACGGGGCGCGGGAAAGATGGCCGATTTGTATTCTGCGCCCGACCCGAAATGAAAGAAGGCCCCGAAGCCAACGAGGGCGCCTTCAGAACTAAGCATGTATGATTGTTCTTGAGGGATGGACTTTTCCGTCACTGAATCGATCAACTCGTAGCTACCAATCTTCACAAACCTGCCGTCTTGGGCCAACCTCGCGAGTACGGGGGGAAATTTGTGGCCGGGTGGCGCAATGAGTCGCAGCTTGGTCTTGATGTCGTAGATAGCGTCGAATCGATCCCACAAGAAGCCATCCTTGGTGATGACGTCTAGAACGTCGAGGTTCCATAACGGGTTCGATGCATCAAAATCGTATAGCGCCGCACTATTCCCAGCATCCGTGGTGATTAGAGCCTGATCGTCTGTGAGGAATTGGCGAAAAGCACCCGGCTGAAGTTCAGAAATTCGAGGCAGTAGACGCCAAGGATTCGATTCCCAAACGTAGAGGGCATCGCCATTCTCCGTTCTCTTAGCACTCACAACGACCCGCTTGCCGTTTGGCGAGACGTCGAAACTAAGAAACTCGCCGCCCGTGTGGTGGACTAGCCGAGTGATCTCTCGCCCATCGTTCGCCGAGTAGATGACGACTTTCGATTTCCCTTCTTGGCCGACGACCCATTTTGATTCATTCGCAAAGCGGAACCCGGTTGCGTTACCGCTCTCAGGTCGGTCGAGACGAGTGATTAACTTGCCGGTTTGTGTGTCCCATAGTTCGACTCGGACAGCGAATTCCTGACCGATTATCTTGGTGTCGCCTGTTTCTGGTCTTCGCTTTGCCTTGACGCGTTCGGTGATCAATCTGTTATTGCCGAGCGCGAAATCTTCGTTTTGGAAGAGGGCACGGATATACGGTTCTTTTTTCATTGTTCGTACATGTTCAACCTTGATTTCCTTGTTGTCAGAGGTGTCGTAAAATGAATGGCTCCCATCGATCCTGGAGAGCAATTTCGCGGTCTCGGTGCTCCAGCATCGGATCATCCCGGTTACATCCCTCGTGAGAATGGTTTTCGAGTCCGGGCTGAATAGGCGACCGTCCAAGCGCGTAGGATCGCCTAAATCCTCGTCGTCTTCGTAAAGTTTGCCTTTGAGTGTGGCCTTTCGAGAATCCCAGAGCTGAAGCCTCTTTTCCTCAGGCCCCCACGTCAGAAACGTCGAACCGTCCGGACTGTAGACATAACTAAGTTGGTCGTCTTCTTGGGTAAGAGGTGGACGGAGCCGAGCGTATTTCAACTGCCCAACCGTGATCACGGCTGCCGCGACAAATTCTTGAAGCGGTTGGAAACGATCACCAATGCTGAAAGGCATGGCTTTACGATCATCGTCGTTTTGGAATGGGAAGGGATCGAACTCGGTTTTCCTGGGACGGGCCAGACGCAGCAGGCCCACGCGGGTGTCGTTTTTTAGTTGTTCGAGATCCAGATCGATCTGATAGTCGATCGCCCTGAACTCAGCATCGAGCCGACTTCTCTGGCCTTCTGTCGAAGCCTCGAGATAGAGTCGCGCGTTTTTCTCGGCCTCTGTACGTGCTCTCGTGGCCTTGATGGCGAGTGTACCACTGATGCCCACCGCGGCGATCAACATTCCCACAAAAGCAGACACCGTGGCAATCACCACGCGGTGACGCTTGACGAACTTGCTCAGCCGATAGCTCGCCGACGGAGGGTGAGCCTGAATCGCCTCGCCGTCGAGGTACCGACGGATATCGGCTGCGAAGCCGTTGGCGGTTTCGTAGCGACGCGACCGATCTTTTTCCAGCGCCTTCATGACGATCCAGTCAATCTCGCCACGCATGAGCGCCGAGAGTTTCATCGGATCGATCTGACGCATCGCCGCGATGCTCGCTTTGCCTTCGGAAGTGCTGAAACGTACGCTTGGTCGGGGCGGCTCTTCATCCCGAACAATCCGCAACACTTCATCCAACGCCGCTCGTTTCAGACGCTCAGGTTCGACCGGAGGGCTGCCCGCGAGCAGTTCATAAAGCAGCACGCCTAGTGCGTAAACATCGGCACGCGTGTCAATGTCAAGCTGGTTAAATGTCGCCTGTTCGGGAGCCATGTAAGCCGGTGTGCCGACGAGATTACCGAAGCCTGTGTAAATCGTTTTCTCCGTAAGTTGCTGGCCGACAGCCTTGGCGACTCCGAAGTCGATCACCTTGGGTACTGGCGTTTCGTCGTGAAGGGCGACCAGCACGTTCGAAGGCTTGATATCCCGGTGAATGATGCCCTTCTGATGCGCGTGCTGGATCGCCTGGCAGACGGGAATGAACAACGCGAGGCGCTGTTTCGCAGTCAAGCGTCGAGCGTCGCAGAACTCGGTGATGGGCGTTCCCTTGACCAATTCCATCACGAAATAGGGCTGCCCGGTTTCGGTCGTACCACCGTCGAGCACCTTGGCGATATTCGGGTGATCCATCACGCCCAGCGCCTGGCGTTCAGCCTCGAAACGCGCGAGAACGCTGCGTGAATCCATGCCGCGTTTGATCAGTTTCAAGGCGACGCGACGCTTGATAGGTTCAAGTTGATCAGCGACCCAAACTTCGCCCATTCCGCCTTCGCCGATTTTTTCCAACAGCTTGTATTTTCCGGCGATGACCGCGCCCGCGTGGTCAGGTGAGGGTTTGAGGCGAGCCTCTTTTGCTTCGCCGGAGAACGATCCAGTGGCCATGAAGTCGCCCACCTTGGGGTGCGCTTCAAGCATGAGTTCCACGCGTCGTCGCAACTCGACGTTCTCACCGCAAGCTGCTTCGAGATAGGCGGCACGTTGTTCAGGGCCAATCTTCTCCAAGGCAGCGAAGAAAATGACTTCGGCCGGGGATCGCTCGGTCATGGGGATGGCTCCGTCGAACGGGTTGTCGTCACACTCAGTGCGAGAAAACTGGCCAACCCCTTCACGAAATCGGAAATTATTCCGAAAAATGCTCCTTTTGCATCTCTGTCAACAACCAAGTCCTCGCGAAAACCCACCACCGTTCCGCCGTTGAAAGCGAGATCCCCAGAGCGTCAGCAGCCTCGGGCATCGATAACCCCGCGAAGAATCGCAACTTCACCAGCTCGACCTTGCGAGGTTCTTCGGCGGCGAAGCGGGTCAGTGCCTGATCGAGCACGAGGAGATCGTCGGGTGATTGGGTCAAGGCGTGAATATCCAGGAGCGTAACACGAACTCTGCCGCCACCATGCCGGACGGCCTGCTTCCGACGCGCCGCATCGACGAGAATTCGACGCATCGCTTCAGCGGCTGCGGCAAAGAAATGCCCCCGATGCTCCCAACGCTTGTCGATGCCGTCGCCGACCAGCCGTAAGTAGGCTTCGTGGACAAGTGCTGTGGCTTCGAGAGTCTGTCCGGGGGTTTCATGGGCTAGCTTTTGAGCCGCCAGCTTCCGAAGTTCGGAATAGACAAGGGTCAGAAGTTGCTCGGTTGCGAGCGGTTCCCCCGCCTCAACCGCAGCCAGGATTTGGGAAAAATCATCCATTCTGATCGCTTCGATTTACATATTGACTCTCATCCGACGCGTTCTTGGATCACCCTCGTGATTCAATGAGGCGAACACGACAGGTGACATTCTATAGTGCGGGACACGGAACAGCAGTTCGAGCCGGAGGGAAGTGGCGGGATTCTGGTTAACTCAGCCATCCGAAGGTACAGGTGTGGGTTTCGAGAAACCTCGAAACAGGCCCAAGTCAGTTTAAAAATTGGCGACGAGATTTGAACCGCGTAACTGTTTATTCAAATTTAAGTTAGGGAAAGCAGGACATTATTCCCAAAGGGGTTCTTGAGAAGTTTGAACTTGAGATGGACTGACAAACAAGACTTTTTTGAGCTTTCCAAAAATCAATTCGGGGCGATGGGATTTGAACTGGTCCGAAGCGTGTGACACTGATGCGCATGCCTGGATGCCACTGGGTCGTACTCGGCCAGTGTCTTGATTTTGTTCGGCGGCCGAGTGAGAGCTGAGTAGAGAATTCTCAGGTCAATCTCTGGACGAGAAGTTCAACTCGTGGCAATCACCGGACTCGCGAAATGACTTGACGGTCGTTCAGCCACCGCTCATAGTTGAGACAGTCACGTGAAAATCGCCGATGAGCAAGGACCGTCGAGGGCCCCTCAAAGGCACTGGCCGGGCACGCCAAATGACATCTCGACATGATCATCAGTGCCACCCGCCGAAAGTCAAATCTTCAGTTGGATGATAAAGTATTTAAGCTTTATTGGCTTATGCTTGTAGTCGATCAGCAGATAACCATCGGGCGAGCGATTGACATTAAGCCGATCTAAGTCCCTATACAGAATAATTTGCGATCCGTTGCCATTTGTAAAGTGCAAGGTAAATATAGGTGGCATACATTCGCCAAACTGGCAGCCAAAGACTACTCTGCATTCTCCACCAAACTCCGGCGACGATTCAACGATATGATAAGTTGTCAGAGATCCGTTAAATGTATTTG
This sequence comes from Isosphaeraceae bacterium, assembly GCA_025356475.1. Classification (GTDB taxonomy): domain Bacteria; phylum Planctomycetota; class Planctomycetia; order Isosphaerales; family Isosphaeraceae; genus JANXSX01. The sequence continues at coordinate 12,209 of JANXSX010000100.1, forward strand.
CTATATCGACATTATTCATCGGATAATGTGCAGAAGGCTGTTTGTGTTTATCTCTTACTATTAGGGATGTTGCGGTGGTGGATTTAGAAACAAAAACATAGGCGCAGTCAGAGAAGCGGCCTTGCCAACGGGTCGCTTGTAGGTATTGCAGTAGCGCCGCTACTACCACAGACAACAGAAGTAGAACAATGAATTTTAATTTTATCGTGTCATCATCACATTTTCATATTTTCTAATTATGTCACTTGTAATGCTATCCCATTGGAAAACGAGGCGCTCGCCATTATACATGCCATCACCGAGATAACAGAAATATCTACCGAATTCGTGCTATATCTCACCTGGCTCACCTTATCGCCCCCGCGCCAATCTTGAGGCTAAGGACGACAAAGGTCGCACCTCACTGATGCTAGCGAAGGAACAGGGAAGCGCTGAAGTGGTCGCTCTCCTGACCAAGCTTCAGACGAAAACGCCCTGACGTTCTCTTGCGGAATCTCGCCATATGGACCGCGAATCCGTTCGTCACTCCGAGGCGGGCAATTGTTGGAGGAGTTCATTGGCGCGGGTTCGCACACCCGATTGCCCCCCCTTGCTCAGGGCTTCGATCTCGGGGCGGAGCAGCTTTGCTAACGTGGCGTGACCGACCCGTATCGAAGTCTGGAGCGATTCCAGCCCTTCCAGCTCGATCTCTTCGATCTTGTTGTCGGTCTCGGTCTTGGTCTCAAACTTGATGACCTGGGCCATCGCCTGAGGGGAAAGAATCTCTCGGAAGACGGAGACCGCCATTGGGTCTCCCTGTCGTCCTAAAGCGATCGCAGCGTTGTACCGGACGTACCGATCTTCATCGTTCAAGCGTCCCCGGAGTGTGGCACTCGCCGCTTCGCCACCGAGGAAACCGAGGGCGTAAGCAGAGATCTGCCGGACCTCGGGCTCAGAGGCCTGGCACGATTCGGCGAGCGCCTTGACGGCAACCTCGGACTCCAGCTTGCCGTCGAGTCGAGCTCCATGTTTGGCCAGACTCGCAGCCGCAGCGATCCGGATCGGCGAAGCATGCTTGGCGTCGAGCGCCGATGCCAGGGTTGCCAACGTATCGACGGGCTTGCCACCGACCGGCTTGGCATCAAGGGTCTTGAACCCGCCCAGGGTCAGGGCTAGGAACTGGTCAAACTTGGGGTTGGCCTCGGTCCGAAGCTCCTGGTCGAGTAGCGCGGTCAGTTCGCCGAGCAACTCGCCGTCTTGGGCCAAATTCGAATCGTTCTGGATCAGGTTTGCCAGCTCGTAAGCGGCTCGCCAGTCAGCGCTATCCCCTTTAAGCTTCTCGACATACGACCGAGCGTCGCGTTCGCCCCCCGCGAGCTTACCGAACAACAGCCAGACGACAACCACAACGCCCACGATCAGGGCGGGGATGACGAAAAGCTGAATGATAAACCCAGCAGTGGGGGCTTCCACCGGTGGGAGCTCTGGGGGCAGCGAGGCATTCTGGGCGGTCTCAGACATCGTCGGTGTGCTCATAGCGGTCGGGCAACTTCGGTAATTCGGTCGCGAACATCTCCCTAGAGTGTAGGGAACGCCCCACTTCCGTCAAGCAACCGTGGTCGGTCGCCCCATGATCCAGCCCCAAAGGTAGTAGACGGGAATCCCGAGAAGGATGCTCCCCAAGGCATAGAGCGACGGCCTGGGGGCTTGGCTGAACGCTGCTGAGGTCAACGCCAGGGTTGGAATGATAAAACCGAGCGGGACAAAGGGATAGAACGGGCATACAAAAGGGCGTGGCAGGTCGGGTTGACGGATGCGCAGTGGGAAGATGGCCGCGACGGTCAGCATCGAGAAGATGGCCAGGCCGACTCCCGCGTAAACCAGGATATCGCTGAATGTCCCTGACCAGAGCAAGACCAAGGCCCAGCCGACCTGCAAGGCAGTTGCAATCGCCGGAGTCTTGGTGCGTTGCCAGATCCTCCCAGCGAACGCAGGAAACTGGCCCGCTTGGGCCATTGCAAACAAAACTCTCGGACCAGTGAGCACATACGCACTCAACGTCGACCAGAGCATGACACCTGTCACCAAGGCAACGAGCTTGGCGATACTGGGAGAGAACAGTCGTTCCGCAGCGCGCTCGGCAATCGGCGCGATCGCGTCGGGTCCCCCTGCCTTCACAACTGCTTGGATGTCGTCGGAGGAAAGCGCCAACGCATAAACGGTATTGATCGCGAGATAGAGCAAGGTTACTCCGGCGGTGCCGATCAAGATGGCGCGAGGAAGTCGCTTTTGAGGTTCTTCAATCTCAGACGCGATATACGAGGCCGCGTTCCAGCCGGTGTAGCCGTAGCCGATATAAACGAGTGAGAAGAGCATGGCGGCCAGACCTTCGGGACCCTGCTTGGCCGATCCCAGGTCATTAAGGTGACTCCACTGACCCGATGTCGCGAACAGACCCGCAGTCGCGAAGACGACGAGGACCCCAATCTTCACAACGGTGATGACACCTTGAACCTTGGTCGTCTTCGACTGGCCCGAGACATGGATGGCGGCAAAGACGAGAATGGTGAGCGAGGCCAGCGAACGCTCGACCACCCAGGCGATCTCAGGAGCCATTGCGAGCGGACCGAGTAAGTACCGCGCCGAAGCGGACGCGGCCACCGCGATTGGTGCTGCGAATCCGATCAGAAACGAGACCCAGCCCGACAAGAAGGCCGGGAGCGGCCCATACGCCTCGCGGAGAAACACATAGTCCCCTCCCGCTTTGGGCATCGCCGCCGAAAGCTCGCACTGAGTGAGTGCCCCACAGACTGCAATCAGCCCGCCGATCGCCCAGAGGGCCAGCATCACGGCGTTCGAACCTGTCGAAAGGACCGTGAACCCCGAGGTCGTGAGTACTCCGACCCCGACCATGCTCGACACGACGACGAAGGTGGCGGTCGTCGTACCGAAGCCTTTGGGCAATGCTTGGTCGGTATCGGACATCATGGATTCTGGGGTCAGGGTGTGGATTCGAGTGGAAAGCTACCGAGGGAACCCTGGCAGTGCGGGCTCGGGCTGATCGGGCAACGCGGGGACATTGGTCGGGGGCTGCGGGACTGGCGGGAGGGGACGCGTCTGCGCCCGTGGTTGATCCCGCGTTGAGATCGATGGATCGTAGTCATCGGGCTGATCCGGCGTCGATGCCTCTCGCGGAAAGAGGGCCAGAGCTTTCTGGGCTCCCTCGCGAACTTCCTTCTTCTTGTCGTGGATCGCAGTCTGTTCGAGCCAGGGGATTGCCTGGGGATCGCCGATCTGGAGCAATGCCCAGGTACAGGCTTGCCGGACTTCCTTGTCCCCATCGTGGCGGAGCCGATCGATCAGCGATGGGACTGCCCTGGCATCACCGAGCTTGCCCAAGGTGACCGCACCCTCGCGTCGGCTGTGATCGTGGTGACTGCGGAGCCGCTCCACGGCGTCCACCACGGGATCGACAACGACGGTCTGCTGTTGTTGGTAACGAACAGGAGGGTTGTAAACCGTGATCGGTGGAGGAGCGACGAACACCGGCTCTGGGTAGACGAAGACGGGTGGGGGTGCTGGTGAGCCGAACACGAAGCTCAGGAACGGCAGAACAGGGGCAGGCCGTTCGATGATCACATCACGCTCGACATAGACGGGCCCGCCACGGAACCCGCCGCCACCTCCTCCGCCGAAGAATTGAGCTTGGGGGTGCTGCGGACGACCAGGCGTGATCGTTTCGCGATGCAGTTCAGCACCGGGCCGCTTGATATCCAGGGTCCGGTCGACCGAGCCGTCGGGTCGGCGTTCGACGCGTACGTCCCGCTCGATGGACCGGCCTCGCGGACCGGTCACCTTGCTCTTGTGCTCGACGACCTGCCCAGAAGCCGCTCCACAAGTCACCACGAATGCGGCAGCGAGGCAGGTGAAATCATGAAAGGTCATGGGGATCCTCCCCTTCGTATTCAGGCGTGATATCGGTCCATCAATGATCATCGGCCCTCATCCACCGGAACCGGCAGGAAAGGGCACCAAGAGTCTCAGGCTTTTGGCGATTTTTGGGAAGGCCAGTCACCGACCTCGGCTCGCCCAAACTGCAAGTGAAGGGCCTTGCTTAGTATGGCTCGCCCTCGTATTTACGCCCTACTGTTACCGAGACCCGGCGGGACGGGTCTGGTAAGTCTTGAGGTATCGCTCGTAATCCGGGTCGAGGGGCCGTTCTCCTTCGCGACCGAACGGGAACGCGGGCATCCCCTTCCAGGGCAAGGGCCCCACATTATCACTGCCGGCAGTGAAGGGATCGGCGTCCTTGCAGTACCCGACCGACTTGACCATAAAGGCGCGTGTCCATCCTTCAGGCAACGGCGGGAGACCTTTATCCTCGAACTCGATCCGCACCTCGTCACCCGGCCCGACCAGGCAATGCTGGTCGTCATCGGCCTGGAGTAAGCTCGTGACATCGCCGAGCCGGGTCAAGACCCCCCCCAACCGCGCAAGTGGGGCAGGATCGACATAATCATGATCATAGAGGAGAGGAAGCTTGCCGTCGGGTGAGACCTCGCGAAAGTAGCCCTTGTATTGGAGCTCGGCACGCGTGACGGTCAGGTCAGTCTCCCGGACCATTGAGGCAGGCCCCCGAAGTGCGATAAAGGCTTGATCATAGTAGCACTCCATATTTGTCTTGATTCGGATCACGCAGGAGGGGCCGGTCAACTTGCCGGTCAGGTCGAGCGTTGTCATCCGGGGCAGCCCGGCAGGGTAGCCCGGGTTCGGCTCGATGACGGTCCAGGTTCCGTCGGCCTGCAGGCGTTCGATTACCGGGGTTTTCAACTCCACGCCAGCGGTGGATGCCGCGTAATTCGTTTGAGAGTAGGGGTATTCGACCCAACCGGCCAGACAAAGCGTCAAAGGATCGGTCGGTGTGAACCCGCTCAGCCGATCGCCAAAGTCGAGCGTAATGCCGTGCTCTTCCGCGTAACCGATCCAGCCTTTGAGACGGCGGAACGTATCCACAGTCTTTCGATCCCAGGATGCGAGGATGCTGGTGACGTCGGTACCCGACTGGTCGGTTGCCTTGATCGGGGTGATCGACTTTGACCAGGCGACGGTCTTGCCCGTAGGGCGAAGGCCTTCAGGGGCAAACCGCTCATCGGGAGTCGAGTCAACTCCGGGAGGACGATCGACCACGGTAAGGACCAAGTGGTCGAGATACGCGACTTCGTCCATGGGTTCAGTGATGCTCAAGCGGTACGTACCGTTGACCGGCTTCAACTGGTGGGGGCGGATGCCGACCGACTCATCGCGGTCGGGTTGGCCGTAAGTTCCCGGGGCGACCAGGTAGCCCATGCCCCCCCCTCCCAGGAAGTCGCCCAGACACTCAAATCGCTCGCCGTTCCACGTGAAAAGGACGGGGCAACTGCCGGTCTTGCGGCTGACTTCGGCGAGTCTCAAGGTCTGGTCAGCGGTGACGTTGAGCTCGCACTGCATGACTCCGTCTGGCCAGCGAAGTCGAAGCAGCGGGGCGGTTGTGCTTGTCCCCATCCCCAGGACGATGGGGGCAACACTCTGTGCCAAACTCGCAATTGGGGTCGTATAATCATAAGGGACGTTGAGCCCCTGCCCTTCGAGGGCGAGACGCACGCCCAAGCCTTGGGGATTCGACCTCATATGATCAAAGTCCGTTTTCCAACGCCCGTTAAGCTCGATGGCCAGCCAGTGCCGACCATTGCCGCGATTGACGGCGAGCTGGGGCCCCTGCCCGTCTCTTAGGACGAGAAGGTCGGGCAATGGGTCGCCTGCAAGGTCCACCAGAGCCATCCCTTGCGCTGGCTCTCCTTTGAGGGAGTCGGGCGCGAGGCCCAGCAGGACATCGGCGAATTGTGTGCCCGAATTCCTCTGAAAATTCAGAGCGGGGGTTGCCGACAACAGAGGCAGGCCGACGAGGTCGGGCCAGGTATCGAGGTCAAGATCGACCGTCTCGGCAGTCCGCCACTTGGTGGCAGCGATCGGGTAGTCCTTCCAAGCAAACTTCACACCGTCTCGCTCGTGGGTCGTCTCATTGCGAAGGGCTTGGACCCGGCCTCCATCGCTGACAATCCCCAAGTCGGGGCGACCATCTTTGTCAAAATCGGCGACCAGAAGTCCGGAAATGGAACCGTCGGGCCGGACATCTTCCAACACATTCTGATGAAATTGGCCGAGTCGATCGTTCAAGATTACGATAGGTTTGGAACCATCGGCAGTGATCACCAAGTCAATGTCGCGATCTTCATCAATATCAAGGGCGGCAACCGCAGAGTGCGGACCAACGTGATCGACGAGTGCTCCAGTCCAGGGGACCAGCGCGATCGAAAGGCCTTCAGTGGCTGCGTAATCGCTCGGTGCGGCAGCGAGCGGGACCCAGTTGTCGGGCTGTTTCTGGGCGATGGGGCCGGCTTTGCCATCGTTGCGATAAGCGAGGTTGGCTACCCCTTGCGGAGCTTTGGCTCCGGGGATGAAACAGGTGTCTTTATCGCCTACCTTTGCATAGTTAAGCACATAAAGATCAAGGTCACCATCTTGGTCGAGGTCCATCCATCGCGCAGTCAGGCTCACCGAGGGAGTCTCAGGCTTGGGCAGGTCGACGAGTTGGAACTTGCCCCCCAAGTTCCGATAGAGGCGATTGTCACCGACTCCGGTCACGTAGAGGTCGATCCGGCGGTCGGCATCGAAATCACCGGCGGCAACGCCCAGTCCGGCACGATCGAGCGGCAGTCCAAAGGCTGCAGTCGCGTCCTGAAACACGCCATTGCCTTTGTTCACCAAGAGGATATCGCGAATCCCTTGCGGACCGACGACGGCGGCAGTCAGATAGAGGTCGAGTTTGCCGTCGCCATCGGCGTCGAACGATGCAATCGCTGCTGCGTACCGGGCGCGGGCTCGACCGATGACCGCATACGTATCGGTGAAATCGGCTTCTTTGACCCAGCGAACTCCTGGTTCTAGAGTCACCTTCAGGGGAGCGAATCCATCGAACCTGGGGACCTGGACCGGGTCATTCGCTGGCTTGACCAGGCTGGGGAAGGGGTTAATGACTTTTGCATATTTGCCGGCTTCGCCGTAGAAAAGTTCCGCCGTATCGCCCGGTCCGGCGGCGTTGCCGGGCTGCTTCTTGTTGAACCGTTTCCAGAGTTCCAGCAGTTTGTCCTGCGATTGCCGATCCCCTGTCCAACTTGTCGCAGCCTGGAGCTTATACATTGCCGTGGTGAGGTACGGGTTGCACTCCAGAGCTTTGGTATAAGTGGCGACCAACTCCTTAGCTTGCTTGACACCGGCCTGGCGTTCGGGATCGTCGGGGTCGGTCATTGTACTGCCGACTTGGAACCAGACATGGCCGTCGTGGGGATCCTTCGAGGCCACAAACAGGAAGTCCTTATGCGCTTCGGCAAGCCGGCCTTGATATCCGAGGATGATCCCTCGGCAATAGTATGCGTTGATATTGGACGGGTCTCGCGTAATGACGTCGGTGAGCAGTTCGAGAGCCTCGTCGAAGTTGGTGAGCGGTTCCCCCTTCCTGTTCTTCTTGGCGTCTTCCTTCTGGGCACCGGTGTCGTTCAAGAGCGCGATCGCCAGGTTAATTGCTCCGGGATTCCAAGTCGGAGCCAGAGCGAGGACTGCGCGGAAGTCTGCGACGGCCTTGGTGTACTCGTAGCGTTCCATGTGTCCGAGGCCCCGATAGTGGGCCTCGGTCAGCTTAGCATTCTGTTCGGGAGCGGCGTCTTTGACCGCTTTTTCTGTGAGCGGAGTCGTCTTGTTTTCCGGCTGCCCGCAGGCGGAGAGTAGGAAACCGACCAGGATCAAGGCGAATGATCGAGTGTGGAGCGTAAGCCGCATTATCGGGCTCCGGGAGAGGATGAAGATCGGGCGCGGCGATGATCAGGAGCGTCCGGGGCGGTAGATGGGTTTGGTATAGAGATGATTGTAAGCCTCGGCTCGAATATGGCCAAGCAGGTCATGGCCCCTTCGTCGCGATCGCTCCGCCCGGAGCGCTGCAATGTCGATCGGGCCTACCACAATTTTTTCGCCCGAGCCTGGGTCGGCTTGTGCGAGGATTCGGCCATCGAAGTCGACCACCATGCTCCCGCCTGGCCATGAGAACGGTGGGTAGTTCGATGCGGTCGCTCCCTGGTTGGCGGCGACCACAAACGCCATGTTCTCGACGGCTCGTGCCCTGTTGAACAGGGTCCACCAGTCCATCGGCGGTGTGGCCCCCCATGGATCCATATAGGCGGAGACGCGAATCAAGACCTCAGCACCCGCCAGGGCGAGTGCTCTCAGGGGCTCGGGGAAGAGCCAGTCGTAACAGATGGCAGCCCCGAGCTTGCCAATCTCAGTGTCGACGACCGGGAACAGCGGTTCGTCATAACCAAGGAGGTCGTGGGGGCTGGCGTGGACTTCCCAAGGAATCCAAGGATTCACCTTGCGATACTTGCTCAAGAGGCCATCAGGCCCGATCAAACAGGTGGTGTTGAAGACGACTCCCGGCCATTTGGGGTCCACCTCCAGGAATGTACCCGTCTGGATGTAGATTCCTCGCTCCTTGGCCTTCTTCTGATAACGGTCGGTCTGGTCGTTGGGGATGGGAATCGCCAGGCGATCGGTCAGCTCATCGACTGTCTCGTAGATGGGCGCGACATGGGCGAACTCGGGGAAGACGACAAGCTTGATGTCGAAGAACGGCTCGTAACCCACGACAGCTCGGTCGATCATCCCCAACAGAAATCCGACTCGCTCGGGGATCTCCTTGCGATCGCGGGGACAGGGTAAGTCCGTCTGACAAGCGGCCGCATAGTATCGAGGGATGGACATTACTGACTCCGAGGACCTCTCTGCGCGTCTGGTGGCGGAAGATCGGTTTGAGTGACCTGAAGCAGAGCCGTCAGGACAGGGTCGTTCTTGCGGTCTGAGAGTCGGAGGAAGATATCGCCTGCTTTCTGAGTCTGACCATTCAGGTAAAACTGGACGCCCAGAACGAGCCAGGCATCGCGATCGGTCGGGTTGGCTTGGAGGTACGACTCCAACCGACTCATGCCGTCGTGGAATGTCGCGGGTTCCCCGTACAAGGCCACAATATTGGGAGTCGTCGGGAGCCAACCCCCTTCAACGGTGATCGCTTCCCGGAGACGGTTGGCGGCGTTGGAATACTCGTTCTTGAGAAAAGCGACCTGGGCCAGCCGAAGCAGCGGGAGGGGCGAGCGTCTTGCCGCCTGTTCGGCTTGCTTGAAGCGTTCGACTGCGGCGTTGAGATTGCCCGCTCGGAAGAGGTTATCCCCCAGTTTCAGATACCGTCCAGCCCGTACTCGGTCATCAGGCAATGCACGCGGAGTCTTACGAGGAACTTCAACGGGAGGGTCCTGCGGAAGGTCCATCCGCATCGGGCTCGGGACCAGATAGATCACAGGAGGAGCTGGGACGAAAAAAATCACCGGATGCGTGTATGGACAACCGTTAGCGACAGAACACTGATGCCGAGGTTGGTTGTCTTTGTGCTGGCTAACCGATTGGCTCCGAGCGGGCGATGAGGTGAGCAAACCGACTAGGAGTACCAGGCCAGGGATCAACTGGTTGTACGCTCGCAGATGTGAATCGACGCCTGACCGGAGCTTCAGGGTGTCGCAGCTTGAATTCGACCTCTGCTCTTCACGCAGGGTGAGAGAAACCGATTGTGGTCGGATTCCCAGCCTGTTCAACAGTTCGATGCAACTCCCTCGATGCTGCCGATTCATGGGGGACAACCTTTCCATCCCTGCGGTGTGGTCAAGCCTCTACCGTTTGCGCATCGTTCGGGACTGCAAGGACGACGGGGTGACGTCCAGCCGCGTCCAATCGGCACCGACCCCCTTGAACTTGCGGTCGGTGTCGAGGGCAAGAGCGAGGTCTCCAGGCTGGACCTCGCCAGGAATCAGCTTGCCAATGATCGGTCGAACCGTCAGATTCGCCCGGTTCTGGGCGGGGCCGGTCGAGTTCTTGATCTTGCGTTCACCCCAGAAGTCGAGCCAGTGGCGTCGGAAGTCAATCGGAGCATTCTCAACGAGTTTCGCTCCTTCCGTGGTCACAAAGCGAGTGAGTTCGTACACGTCTCCCTCAGCTTGCCATGTGATCACGTTTGATGAGAGGGTGTCTGCCTCGGACTTAAGCAGCACACTCGATCGCTTCGTACGATTATAGGCGTCCAGAAAGAGGCAGCCACGTGTGGAGATCAACCAAGGTCGATTCGGGCCGGTAGCCGCTCCAGGCCACAGGCCGACCCTTACGAACGAGTCTTCCGAAGCGAGCGTGCAGCGATCGAGCTGAAGATCGACTTCAAAGCGATCGGCCCGGACATTCTCGGGGATGAGTGAGAAACAACCGGCCCCCACCGCGAGCAGGCAGTTCTCAAGTCGAACGATTCCACGCGCCATGAAGGTCTTGAAGGCGATCCCACCCGTGATGAAGACCGAGTCGATCGCCAGGCAGGTCGGTCGATCATTGGGCGATTCGAAAGGGCTGATGAACGGTGGAAGAGGCTCGCTGCCGGTCGCCTGGAACTCGACGAGCCCGCCCCCGCCAGGCCGGACCTTGCCGGGAGCGGTCAGCTTACAGCGGATCATGACGAGGTGACCATGATTGACGCGCAGCAGGCTGAGCGGCTGACTGGTCTCGTCGCGAATGAACCGGACTCCAACGAGGGTGAGATCGGCACCCGTGACCTCGATGAGAGCGTTGGCACTGGCGCGTGGGGTTGTGGTCCAGGTGATGGTTTGGTCGCCGGGCTTCTGCGGGCCGTCGACCGCGATTTCGAGCGAGACCCCTTGAGGAAGCTTGATCGGTGTCCAGGTTCTGGGGCCGAAGCCTTGGACCCGGACCTTGATCCGTTTCAAGCCTGGGCGTCCTGCGATGTTCTGTTTGATGAATGCGCCGAGGTCGCCAAACCAGGGTGAGACCTGTGTGTCGAACCCCAGTTCAAGCTGAGCTGGATCGACGGCGATCGGTGCGGCTTTCCCTGGTGGGGCTCCGCCTGGCGGACTTCTTTTTGTGGAGGCGATCCCGATCTCGGGTGCAGCCATACCGGATCCACCGGGCGTGACCACGTTGATTGGTGTCAGTGCGACTCGCGGAACGTAGAGGGGGGTGAAGTTGGTTTGCGACTTCTCACGGATCCAAGCTGTCGGTGTAGCGACACGCGATAGGGTGGGGGCCTGCTCCTCGGCAAGTTTGACGAGATCGAGAGGAAAGAGTTCCTCGATGCCGGCGGGCCAGGCATCCACCTTCTCGACACTCATCACATCCCCACCGGGCCAGGCGATCTTGAGCGCGCCCAGGTCTGCTGCGCGGGGAACTCCCTCCCTCTCAGAGACGAGCGAGGGCCAGCCCCGGAACGTGTTCGACTCACCTGCCCAGTCCAGAGACGTCACCGCATCCGAGCCCGCATCAACACCCACGACACTCGACCGTCCTGAGTGAAGGACGGATTGAGCCGCATTCCTCGGTTCAATTCGTGCATATGTTGAACAGAGTGACCGCAATAAGAGCGGCCCTCCCAGGTCGAGGAGGGGCCCCTGCCCAGCTAATAGCGATCGTGTGACCGCTAGCCGACGGCTCAGGCCGGTCCCCTTTCCGGTCACTCGCATGAGTGGAGCCGAGCCCCCAAGGACCACCGAACGAGCGATGACCACGTCGGCCGCTTCCACATTCCACGCCAGGGTCATCAGTGCAGGGCCACGAATCAGCGTGCGATCGAACAGCAAACGCGAGCGGCCTGTGCTCGCGAGCCCAGAGTCGTCTCCGATCCTCACGATACTGAAGTTTCGAGACGAGCTGTTCAAAACCGTGATCGTGCAATCACGGAGGACCAGTTCGCTCCCTTTGAGGTCAAAAAGGGCCGAGTGCTTTTCGGGAAGTTCGCGTGTATCAACCAGGATATCAAGGCGTTCAAGGATCAGTCGCTTGTTCGCAAGTGGAATCACTGCGGTTGAGTTTTCGTCGGTCCGAGGCTCGATCTTGACGACGGCTCGATGCCCTCCAGTCGCCCGAAGATGGCGAGCCGGACCTGTGAACATCAGGTCATTCATGTAGTACGGACCGTTGTCCGAAATCTCGATCGTGGCGGAATTTGCTTCCAGCCCGCTCTTGAGGTTGGTAAAGCGAGCCTTTTCCCCCGGGCGATCGAGCCGATTTACAGTCACGACCGAGCCTTCCATCCGGCTCATATCGATCAGCTTGGTCACCCAGTCGGGCACGTGGCGTGACTCAACCTCTGAGGCGATGACAATCTCGGGAACGACGGTCGTCTGAGAGTCGACGGGTTCGACATAGGCAACCGGCTTGGTCGGAATTGCCTTGGGGGCCGGTTGCGTGACCACGACCGGCTTAGGGGCGACCAAGACCACAGGAGGTGGCTGTTGAGGGACGACATCCGTGCTTTCCACTTCGTTCGACTCGGACGACTCGGCGACTGCGGTCTCCGAAGACATCTGCCGGAGTCCAATCGCCAGCAGTCCAATGAACAGGCCGACCGCCAAACCGATCCCGATCATCGCGGAGAGCGAGATCTCGGGGCCCCCTGTTCCGCTTTTTGAGCGGTTCGCGGCGGTGTAGGAATTGCCGGGCTCATCCTCACCTTCATCGCTCTCGTCATCCTCGTCCTCGTCGATCTCGGCCAGATCGAGGGGGGTAGGTGCGGTGACGCTCGGTCTTGGCTTGAGCTGCGCGGGGGTGCGAAGGGGACTAGGAGTCGGAGATTCGTCGGCATGTAAGGCGACGAGATCGACGAGCGAGAGGTCCCGGTGATCCTTGGCGATGGTACTCGCGTTGGGATCTCCAGGCTTCGAGTCGGATGCGAGCCAACCTGCGTCGGCGATCCCGAGTGGAGAGTCGTCGACCAGCACGTCGGCAAGCTTCTCGGCAGAGTCGGGCGAACGCAATGGCTGGAGTGCGAGCAAGAGCGCGGCGTAGTCGGGATAGCGTCGCTCGGGCCGTTTAGCGAGCAGCTTCAGGATGACATTCGCGAGTTCTTCCGGGATCTCCGGGCGTTCTTTTCGAGGGTCGGGGGCGGGCTCGTTACAGTGGCGAGCTAACTTGTCAGCGACATCACCCCCGAAGAAGGGTGCATGTCCGATTAGGAGATAGTAGAGTGTACATCCCAACGAATACATATCGCTGCGAATCGAAGCTGCCCTGCTGTCGCGAGCCTGTTCAGGAGCCATGTAATCGACAGTACCTACCGTGGTACCGTCGCGAGTTACGCGTTCGTCATCATCCTCGACCTGGAGCGCCAGGCCGAAGTCAGTCACCTTCACATGCCCTTCAGCGGTCATCAATAAGTTCGCGGGTTTGATGTCCCGGTGAATCACGTTGCGACCGAACGCATAGTGAAGCGCGTGGGAGACCGCGACGGCGATCTCCACAACGTCGTTGACCGAAAAAACCCCTTTGCGAACCCGCTCGTGGAGATCGCCCCCCAGCAAGTATTCGAGTACGAGGTAGTGTCGCCCCTGCTCGACCCCCCGGTCGTAGATTGCCACGATGTTGGGGTGGTCGAGAGCCTCAACGTTTTTGGCTTCGCGAAGGAAGCGCTGGAGCATTGTGGAATTCTTGGCGAGCGTCCGTGGCAGAACCTTCACCGCGACCTCATGGCCGGTCTCAATATGCTCAGCGCGGAAGACAGAGCTCATCCCACCGGTGCCGAGCGGCTCCAGCAGTCGATAGCTCCCCAGCCGTGGAGTGGTGCTACTACCACCACCACCTATTGTTCCGCCACTCGATTCGGCCTCGACCATCCCCTAAGCCCTCCGTCCCACTCTGAACCATTCGCAAACGAACGTCTTGTACGGATAGTACGCAAGAAATGGTCACCCGCGTCGGTTGTGTCGCAAACAAGTGTCAAAGTCGGGGTAACTGGAGACCACCATCAACGTCGAACACGGTTCCAGTCGAGAACGGGAAGGCTCCCGAAGCGATGGCCGCAACGGCTTTGCCCACATCTTCAGGGATACCCCAGCGACGGATCGGCGAGAGGCCTGCTGCGATCCGGCGGTCATAGAGTTCCTTGACGGGGCCAGTCATGTCCGTCGCGATTACCCCCGGGCGGACCTCGTGGACCCGGATGCCTAACTCGGCGAGACGGACCGCGAAGAGTCGAGCGACCATTGAGAGGCCTGCTTTAGCTACACAATACTCACCCCGCCCAACGCTTGCCATCACACTCGAAACCGAAGTGATGAAGATGATCTGGGGGTCCTTGATCTGCTTCGCCTCAACCAGCCTGATCATGTGGTGGGAGACAGCCTGGGTGAGAAAGAATGGCCCGCGCAGATTTGTCCCCAAAGTCCGGTCCCAGCTTGCGGGGGTTGTCTCCAGCAGATCGAGGCGGACCTCGGGTGCGACTCCCGCGTTGTTGACCCAGAGGTCGAGCCGACCGAACTTGGCGATCGCGGCATCGACCAGGCTGGAACCTTGCTCAAGGTCCGAGACGTCGGCCTGGAAAAGTTCGACCCGCCCTGCCCCAAGCTGAAGAGCCTCGGCACGGGCGGATTGAGCGGCGGTCTCGTCGCTCCGGAAGTTGATACCCAGGTCGAACCCGATCTTGGCTAACTCGCGGACAATCCCCCGACCGATCCCCCGAGATCCCCCGGTCACGACCGCGACTCGCGAACTACTCATCGCGGAGATCCCTCTGACTTGATAACGAAGTGTCGCGATTGATTGACAGAAGCCGATCGACTGGACACAATTCGTGGGAAGCTGTCAATCAGATTTGATGGCCATTCGCGCCCGTAGCTCAGGTGGATAGAGCGGCGGTTTCCTAAACCGCAGGCCGCAGGTTCGAATCCTGCCGGGCGCATTTCGAGCATTGACTGGTAGCCACGCGCCTGTAGCTCAGTGGATAGAGCAGCGGTTTTCTAAACCGCTGGCCGCAGGTTCGAATCCTGCCAGGCGTATTTACACTCGATCAATTCTTGGTCGTTTTGGTTCGTCATAGGTTTTTGCGAGCGAGCGGACTCTTGACAGAGCTTGTGGGATCGGCTGACATAGGGCTTAGTACACAAGAGACTGCGGAACGTCGGCTTACCTGGGCAACGTTCCACGTGAAACAGTCTGGTGAGTGACCTTGTGGTGGGAGATTCATTTCTGCGGATTACCGCTGAGGTGAGTTACTCTCGCCAGGCCCGTCTCATAGGGTCGAGCGAAATGAATCCCTTCGACGAAATGCCTTCTCAAGAGGAACTGACGTCGCTGACGACTCCCCCTCTCCCCACGGTCGTTCCGGGTGATCGGCTTTCAAACCTTCCAACCTCCTGGACAGTGATTCGAAATGCCCACCTGACTGGGCCAGTCGGCCAAGAGGCAATGGGCCAGTTGATTGGTCGGTATCACGACGCCGTCGAGCGCTACCTGAGACTCAAGCTTCGTGATCAGAACCTCGCCGACGAGGTTTTTCAGGAGTTTTGGACCAAGCTCCTGACCCACAAGCTGGCGGGTGCAGACAACACCAAGGGACGGTTTCGCGACTACCTCCGGACCGTTCTTCATCGGCTGATCATTGACCACTTTCGAGGCCGAAAGCTTCAGCCCCTTCCACCGGGTGACCTCCTCGATCCCGCCAAGCCCGACGACGATTATGATCGGGTCTGGCGTGAGGCTGTTATCAAGCGAGTTTGGCTCCGTCTGGAGACCTACGAAGCCGGCACCCCCAAGAACCGCTATGCCACCGTCCTCCACCTACGCGTGGGTGACCAGAAGGCCGCGATCGAGGACCTCTCCGCTCAGCTTGCGGAACAGACTCGGACGAAAGTGACTCCCGAAGCATTCCGTAAGACCTTGCAACGAGCACGAGGCAAGTTCTTGGAGCTCCTCGTCCAGGAGTTGAAGGACACGATCCATCCCTGCACCAACGAGGATATCGAGGCTGAGATCAATGACCTCGGCCTGGGCCAACTCTATCGCCGTTATGCGACCGAGGCCAGTAAGTAACAGACTTCAAGTCGTCCCCTACGGGATGCGACAACGTGACGAGAGTGCATACCGTATGTTTGGCACCGGCGCAATCGGAGGTGCGTGGTCATCCGGTGGTGTCGATTGGCTCACGCAACTACGAATGGCCAATGAGAAACATGCCTGCACTATCTCGTATTTCAAAAATGGGAAGAAAGTTGCGTTACGTGCCTTGACCAGCTTGCCTAGTCGGCTCTAGACTAAATAAGGTAGAATTTAGAGCGAATGCTCTTTGTTCATTCCGAGGCGGGCCCGGTTTGGTCGAGTTGCGATCCCCCGAGCTCACCCCAGGCAACTTCGCAAGATGCGCTACCAGAGAGGAGCGGCGAGGCGATGCTGGTTCTCTCCCGCAAGATCAACGAGAGCATCATCATTAACGATGACATCGTTGTCACCATCATTGAGGTGCGGGGCGACAAGGTCCGTCTGGGCATTGAGGCCCCACGGGACGTCTCGGTCCACCGCCGCGAAATCTACGAAGCCATCATGAACCAAGGCCGAAGAAATGGTTCTGAAGGGCCTCCCCCGTCGGATCAAGGCGGAGCTTGAAGATCCTTAAGCGTGGAATGCTGACGAACCAACTTCCCGATTTCTCGCCCATTCACGAATGACTCTGCCTTACGAATCACGCGCCAAAACTCGTTCCCACGGTCCCCGGTGGGAATGCCGTCCGGGACGCTCCTGCGTCCCCGGTTGAGTCCTGAAAGCACTCGTCCGCCGGGCCAGTGTTGCACTACGATCTCACTCGCGGTATGGGATCGGAAACGACGCAGGAGCGTCGCAGACTGCATCCCCACGGAGGACCGTGGGAACGAGTCTCGTGAGCAGATCGGCTCAAAAAGAGGGAGGTTTTTTGTCGGCGTTCCATTGCCAAATCCGCCGGCTCAGAATTGCAACACAGCCTTGATGACCCCCGCACCACCTCGCGCTTCGTGAAGCCAGTTGAAGACCCGCGTCCCCTCGTCAAAGCCAAACTGATGGGTAACCATCTTGGCGAGAGCCGCTCGATGGTTCTCGAAGAGCTTCAGGACCGCAGGGAACGCTCCACAGCTATTGCGGGTGGTTAACAAGGCCACCTCTTTGCGCATCAAGTCGGAGATCTTGATCGGCACCTGCTCCTTGCAGACACCGATGATCACGACCCGTCCTGTTGGAGCTGCGCAATCGATCGTGGCGGCGATCGTCGCGGGCACGCCTACCGCTTCAAGGACGACATGCGCACCCCCGTCGGGACCTGCCCACTCGCGAGTTCGCGTTGCCAAGTCTTCGGCAACGGGATCAACAACCGCGTCGGCTCCCATGGACATGGCAGCTTCGCGATTCTTGGCGATAGGGTCGCTCACCAGAACGCGGGCCCCTTTATCGAGGGCTGCAACGAGGCACCCTAAGCCAATGGGGCCACCCCCCATGATCAGGACCGATTCCCCAGCCTGAACATTCGCCCGCTTGACCGCTTGGACACCGATCGATAAGGTCTCGCAAAGCGCAAGCTCGTCGTAGGTCAGGTCAACGGTCGGCTTGTGCAGACGATTGATCGGTACGGCGATCCGTTCGGCCATCCCGCCGTCGGTGTGGATACCCAGGACCTTGATTGCGGTGCAACAGTTGTAACGCTGTTGTCGGCAAGGGAAACAGGTCCCGCACGCCAAGATCGGCTCGATGCAGACCTTGTCCCCGACCACAATCCCCTGCTCATTGGGGCGAATCTCCAGGACTTCGACTCCAAGCTCATGGCCCAGGACTCGAGGATAGCTGACGAACGGATGATGTCCTCGGAATGCGTGCAGGTCCGAGCCACAAATTCCGATCGAGTGGACCTTGACCAAAGCCTCACCGAGTTTAGCTGTGGGCTCGTCACGTTCGGTCGGGGCGATCGCCAGGGGCTCACTCAGAAGCAACGCACGCATCGCGGGGATCTCCGGAATCGGTCGAAAGTCAGTGAATTCAGATTAGAGGGCCTTGAGCAACTTCACGAACTCTCGCATCCAGGGGCCGTTATCCGGCCAGCCGCGTACGGTGACAAGCGAACCATCAACTACGACGTCTCGATTGACGAACTCGACCCCGGCCGCCCGCATGTCGGGTTCGAGTTCGGGGAAACAGGTCATCGTCCGGCCAGAGACATTTCCGGCAACCAGCAAGAGCAGAGGCCCGTGGCAGTTGGCTGCGATCGGTTTCTTGGTGTCGAGAAAGTGCTTGACGATCGCCACGGCCTTGGGCCGGTTGCGGAGAAACTCGGGAGCGCGACCCCCTGGCAACACCAATGCATCGTAATTCGCCGGGTCAACTTCGTCGAGTCCATGATCCGCTTCGACCCGATAGCCCGGCTTCTCGGTGTAGGTATCGAACCCGGGGTCGAAGTCGTGAACGACCGAGTGGAACACCCGCTTGGTCGTGGTCACGATATCAACCTGCCAGCCCTCTTCTTCGAGCCGGTATTTGGCGTAGAAGATCTCTTGTGCCTCGCCCGCATCGCCGGTGAGCAACAACACGCGAATCATTGGAAGAGTCCTAGCTGGAGATGATCTTGAAGACATAGGGCGTATTCTTCAGAAGGCTAAACCATCATGAGTCGGCCTGCAACCGCCCATCGCAGACGTTTCACGTGAAACATTCGTCGAATCCCAAAGCGATGGACCAGGGGGTTGACCTACGTTGATCCCGCGTTTATCTTTAGAGGTCTAACGACGCTCCCGTCGTCTAGTCTGGTCTAGGACACAGCTTTTTCACAGCTGCAACACGGGTTCGAATCCCGTCGGGAGTATTCTTGAGTCGGTGCGACCGATTCTGCGTTGGTGCTAATTAGGGTGGGCTTGGAACGCTGACGAAATAACTTCCCAGAAACCGACACCCCGCAATCGGGAAGAAGTTTCCTCAGCGTCACAAGGATGCCGCAGGCATCGTCGCTATTATCCGGTGGTTGAGCGAAGCGACACCACCAGATTGACAGGGCATATCGAGCCGCGATGCTGGCACACCGCTGGTGTGCATTTTTGTCGCGTTGCTCGTCCGGTGGAATCCCTGCGGGATGAATCCTTGCTCGACCATTGGCTGATGGCTGGCATCTCTGCAAACGCTGGCGAAACAATGTCTTGGAAACCGACACCCGTACCTTCCCCAATCGGGAAGTTGTTTTGTCAACGTTCCTGGCCCACCCTTTCTCATTGGTTCGAGGCAAATTCGGCTGTCTGGGGGTCCGCAGCCTCAAGGGCTTTAGGCTGGAACCGATCGAGCAGCACAGCCACTAATAAGTCGCTGATGACGTTGGTGACTGCCCGACCTCGGGACAACACCCAGTCCACAGTCAGCAGGAGCGGCAGAACCTCGACGGGAAGCCCCACGGTGTTCAGCACGAGGGCAAGCGAGATCAGCCCTGCATCGGGGATACCGCCGATCCCAACCCCCGCGAGAGCACACGAGGCAGCCGCGAGCATCTGCTGGCTGAAGCTAAGCTCGATACCGTGGATCTGAGCGACCATCAGCACCGCCATCGCCTCGTAGAGCAAGATTCCGTCGTTATTCAGGTTCGTTCCCACACAGGCTGCGAGTCGTGCTGACGAGGGTGAAACGCCCATCTCGTCGAGACATTCGAGAGTCTTGGGCAACGTAGCCAGGCTCGAACTTGTCCCCATGGCGGTGACAATCGCCTTTCGTCCTCCGCGCCAAAACCAGGCCAGAGGTCGTTTGGCCACGAACACAATCCAACTCTGATAGACGACCAAGATGTGGATCGCCAGTCCACCAAGGACAATTAGGACATAGACCGCCAGCCCTTGGAGCGGCTTGAAGCCCTCCTTGGCTACAGTCCGAGTGACGACGGCGAAGACGGCCAGCGGGATCAAAGCCACCACCCAGCTCAGCACGATCTCCACCCCACGAAGAAGCGTGGCGGTTGCCCCTTCGATCACCTCGTAGTCCCGCTCCCCCCTGGCCTGTTGCTCATCCTTGGCCCGGCGGAGACCCAGCCCAGCGAGGACGGCCAGGATCACGATCGTGATCACCGAGTTATCCAGGAACGGTTGGACCACACTCGTGGGGAGATAGCCTGTGATCTCCTTGACGAAGTCGATCGATTTCTCAGTCATCTTGGGGGCGGTGGCGGCGGTACCGATCAGGTTCCGCAAGTAGTCACCAGGTCGGAAGACGTTCGAGATCGTCAGCCCGATCATCAGCGCGATCATGGCGTTGGTCAGAGCGATCGAGACCATGATCAAACCGGCCCGAGCCTGGATCTTCGTGCGCAGGAATGCGTCGATCACCGCGAGGAATAGCAGCGGGCCGGCGAGCGACTTGATCAGGCCGATGATCACCGTGCCGACCTGGCCGAGCGACTCGGTCGAAAGCCAGGGCAGGTATCCCTCTCCCCGGAACCAACCTGTGAGTGCCCCCAGGACCATCGCCCCTAGCAGGTATGCGACAAACGGGATGCGCGGGCGATCTTTTTTCATCCGGGGGTTCGCTCGCGAAAAGGGATCTGTGTCAGGCGGGTTTGGCCCCCATGGCCAGGACATGGGCTTCCACACAACCCGCGAGGATCGGCACGTTATAGCCGCCCTCCATGACACTCACAAGCCTCCCCTGAGCATGCACCTCGGCAACTTCGAGAACATCCTGGGTCATTGTCACGAAGTCCTCGACCTCCAGCCCAAGGTTCCCCACCGGGTCCTCGGCATGAGCATCGAAGCCGGCGGACAGGATGATCAGCTCCGGCTTTGTTTTGTCGGCGAGGTCATGCAGCGCCTGACGAAACGAAGCCAAATAGTCGCGTCTGGAGATCCCGAACGCCAGGGGGACGTTCTTGATCATTCCCAGACCATCGCCGCTTCCTGTCTCGTCCATGGCCCCGGTCCCCGGGTAGAACGGGTATCTATGGACCGAAACGAACCCAATTCGGCCATCCTCGTAGACCATCTCCTGAGTTCCGTTGCCGTGGTGAACATCCCAATCGACGATCAAGACACGCCGTAGGCCGTGGTTCTCGATCGCATCCGCCGCCGCAACCGCGACGCTTCCGAACAGACAGAATCCCATCGGTTCGGCAGGCCGAGCATGGTGGCCGGGTGGGCGAACCGCGCAGAATGCTCGCTTGACGGGCGTATTGATCACACTTCCGACCGCCTCGACAACCGCACCTGCGGCCAAACGAGCCGCCAGGTTGGAGCCGGCGGAGATCCAAGTATCGGCCTCGACATTGCCGCCGCCGTTGGCTTCGTACTCGGCGATTGCCGCGATATAGTCCGGGTCGTGGACCCGGCTCAATTCGAGGTCGGTCGCTGGTCGGACGAGTCCGCTCGGGCAAGACTCCAGCAACCCCGTCCGTTCCAGTTGGCGGATGACCATCTGAAGCCGCTCCGGCCGCTCGGGATGGCGGGATGCGGGCCGATGTTCGAGCATCCGACGATCTGTGAAAATGCGGACCATAAGCGACCTCGCAACAGGATCAAGATTGAAATCCAGGCTAAGGGACGCACCTCAAAGCGTCAACGTAAGACCGGACTGTTTCACGTGAAACATCAGGGCAGGAGGCTCCTCGGCAATCGTTCGCCTAGGTCGACCGACTCCTCTGAGGTGATTAGACTTAGACCATGAACCAAATGAACGCTCGGCGTGAAACTCTGCTCATTCTCGCCATCACGACCGTGGCGGGAGTCGTCCGACTCTGGTATCCCGATCGCCTGGGTCTCGATCACTTCGACGAGGGGATCTACGCACTCTCGGGTCTCTGGTCAACGAGTCCCAAGGGTCTTTGGTCGCTTGACCCGATGGTCATTCCTTACGCGCCGCCTGGCGTTCCGATCTTGATCGGGCTGGCATATGTGATCTTTGGGGTCTCGGATATCGCGGCGATTCTCGTGTCGATCGTGAGCGGAACACTGACGATCGCGGCGATCGGCTGGGTTGGCCGCCGAACGTTTGGGCCGGGGGCAGGGGCCGCAGCCGCAGGCTTGGCGGCACTCAGTGGGACTCACCTGCTCTTTTCCCGGATGGCTTTGACCGACGCGACCTTCTTGCTCGGCTGGGTGATCGGACTTGGGGTCGGTGGTCAATTCCTCGAAAAACCAAGCCTAAAGCGCGGCCTGATGCTGGGCCTGGTGGTCGGGATTGTCATGAACCTCAAGTACAATGGTTGGCTCGTGGGGGTTCTTGTCGCCTTGGCCGCTCTATGGGAATTGATCTTCGATCGGGCCAAGCGGACGCGTCAGGCCGTCGCCCGCACCTTTGGTTTCGGAGTCTTGGGCGCGGTTGTGGCAGGGTTGATCTATCTCCCTTGGGTTCGCTTTGTCGAGCGGCATGGAGGGTATTCCGGCTTGGTTGCGCACCATCGCAGCTACCTCGGTGGACCAGCGACGTGGCTGCCGCACTGGAGGCAACAGCTCGCTCAGGTCACAGCGCTGAGTGGAGGAGAATACTGGTTGCTCTCCGCCTGGACACTGGCCTGTGTTGGGCTCATGCTCGCGGTGGTTCAGCCCAAAGGAACGGCTCGACCAGACAAGACCGGACGGGTCTGGCTGGTTGCACTCCTGGGCTATGGAGGGATCGCCTACGCCATGTTGCCGACTGCGGGTTGGTGGCTATCGCTCGCTGTGGTCCCTTGGCTCTTGCGGCTCAATTCTTCGGCACGGCTACTGGCAATCGGCTGGGTGACGCTCAGCGTGATGACACCGTTCTACCATCCCTATGCTCGGCTCTGGCTGCCGCTTCATGCGTTTGGTTGGCTGATCCTGGGGGGAATTCTCCGTGAGGTTTTTTACGTCACCTGGTTCAAGCCGGAGCCAGGTCTAAAGCTTCTTCGAAGCCTCAGGATGAGGTGGCTGGCGGGCTTATCGCTCGGAGTTCTTCTCGCCTATCTTGAGTCGACGGCGGGGACCGCCCGGGCGATCCCGCTTCCAACGCCCACTGGGCTCTATCCGATCTCATGGACCAAGTCCGAGCTGATGATCGCTCGGAGGTCGTGTCCCCTAATCCCAGGGCCGATTCGGATCTATGCCCGCCCTTCACTGCTGTTCTACCTGAGTATGATCTGGCAAGGACCTGTCTATCGGACGTCGTCCGCTCAGGAAGCTCTCGCAGTGAACGGCCCGAGCAACTACACCCTGCTCGATGAGGCGATCTTCACCGCTGATGACTTCGCCAAGGTTCCGCTCGCACGTTCGCTGGGCTGGGAGGAGCCGCTCTCTCCGGTGACATGGCTCGACATCGATCCTTCGGCAGCTTACGGTCAGTCATCCCGGCGCAAAGTGCAGGTGGTGCTTCTGCCGACCACTGCGTTACAAAATACGCTCGGTGGTCGAGTGTCGCCACTGACGCCCTTGATCGCTCCCCAAACCCTGCCGAGCAACCCATGAACGCGACGTCACTCTGGCCCGATCCCGCCGCGCTCGGTACGGTGACCGATCTTTATGAGCTCACGATGATGGCGGCCTACCACGCGGCGGGGATCAGTTCCAAGCCGGCGGTCTTTGAGATCTTTGTCCGCAAGCTACCACCAGGCCGTTCGTATCTGGTCTTCGCAGGCTTGGAACAAGTGGTCACCGACATCTTGAACCTGGCATTCTCACCCTCGCAGATCGCGGCTCTTCGAGCCCTGCCCGTCTTTGCTCATCTGAAATCAGGCTGGTTCGATCACCTCGCAAAGCTCCGATTCACCGGCGATATCTGGTCAATTCCCGAAGGAACGATCGTCTTCGCGGGAGAACCACTCGTCCGAATCTCAGCGCCTCTGGAACAGGGCCAGTGGCTGGAAACCCTCTTGTTGACTTCGCTCGGCTACCCGACCTTGGTTGCTTCCAAAGCCGCCCGGATCGTCCAAGCGGCGGCCGGTCGGCCTGTTTTCGACTTTGGTGCCAGGCGAGGCCATGGTCCACACTCGGGGATGCTTTCCGCCCGAGCGGCTTACCTGGCGGGGTTCGCCGGGACCAGTCATGTCGAAGCCGCGCTCCGACTCAAGATCCCAGCGGTCGGAACGATGGCTCACGCCTGGGTCCAAGCGTTCGACCAGGAACTCGATGCGTTTCGAGCGTTCGCCAAGGTTTATCCCGACGAGCCCACGCTCTTGATCGATACCTACGACGTGTCCTCAGGGGCGCGGCACGCGGCGATGATCGAACCTGCCGCTGCTGCGGTCCGGATCGACTCTGGCGACCTGAATATCGAGTCCCGTAAGGCTCGGACGATCCTCGACGAGATGGGGCGAACTGCGACCAAGATCGTCGTGAGTGGAGATCTTGAGGAACACGCCATCGCAATGCTGGTCGAGCAGGGTGCCCCGATCGACGCCTTCGGGGTAGGGACTGAGTTGATCACCAGTCGGGACGCGCCGGCGATCTCGATGGTCGATAAACTCGTCGAGTTCGAAGGCTCAGGACGAATCAAGCTCAGCGTTGGGAAGAAGACCTATCCGCTCGGCAAACAGGTCTCACGGAGGCTGAACGCCGAGGGCAAGTTTGCAGGCGATCATGTCACCCGGTTCGACGAACCGATCGTGGAACGGCCCTTGATGCTCCCGGTGGTCGAGTCGGGTTATGTCCTGCAAGACTGGCCCTCGATCGAGTCGATCCGCGCCCATTGCAAGGCCCAATCGGAGGGACTCCCCGAGAGTTTACGTTCCTTAGACACGACCGGACGCTATCCCGTCACGTATAGCGACGCTCTGGAAGCCGAGGCAGAGCGTCTGATGGCGAGGTCTTCGTGAGACAAACCGGCGCAGAACGACCGGAAAACTGCGAGAAGGCTCACCTAGACAGAAGCCGTCCGATGCGATAGCCTCCGAATCGTCCGATGGACCGGAGGCTCGACCGTCGCAAGACGAGAGCAGGGGCATGGATGCCCCACGCTAGAACTCAACTGCTAGTGGCGTTTCGCTCGATGCTGAGCGGTTCGCCAGCGGTGGTTGGGGTGTCTTGCCCCGGTCGGACGGCTGCCGATCGGGGGTTTCCGGCGTGGGCAAGATCATTAGCGTAGCCAATCAGAAGGGCGGAGTGGGCAAGACCACCACCGCCATCAATATCGCCGCAGGACTGGCCAAGGCGGGCCGGACGGCCCTAGTTATCGACATCGACCCGCAGTGCAACGCCACGAGCGGACTCGGTGTCGAACCAGCATTGCGACACCCCTTGGTTGCGGGTAAGCCGTTAGCGGAGAGTGTGGCGTCGACCACGCAAGAACGCCTCTTCGTGCTTCCCGGCTCGCAGAGCCTGGCCGATGCGGATGCTCTGTCGGCTCCCAACCGCCAGAGGGCTTCGACCTTACGCCAGCAGCTCTCCGGTGAGCTTGGCAATTATGACTACGTGTTCTTTGATTGCCCGCCTAGCCTGGGCCAGTTGACCAGGGCTGCACTCGCTGCGTCCACGGATATCTACATCCCGATCCAATGCGAATACTTCGCCATGGAGGGGCTCTCCCAGATCATCGAACTCGCCCGGCAAACGAAGTCGAAGGAGAACAACCGCCTGGAAATTGGCGGGATTGTTCTGACCATGTTCGACCCGACCTTGGAGCTGGCCAACGAGGTCGCGAACGAGGTTCGGGGCTACTTCGACGACACCGTCTTTCAGACACCGATCCCGCGCGACGTGGTGATCAGCGAGTCCCCCAGCCACGGTAAGAGTGTGTTTGACTACAACCCACGGGCCCGAGGGGCCTGGGCTTATGCTGAACTCGTGATGGAGGTCCTCGACCGTGAATAAGCGCCGACTTGGACGCGGACTCGATAGCTTGCTCGGTCGTGATGAAGGGGGTTTCGAACCCAGTTCGCTCGAAGCTGCCGACCTGCTCCACTTGGCGGTCGATCAGATCGACGCCAATCCCTACCAGCCTCGGACCGTGTTCGACTCAAGCGAGATCGCCGCTCTGGCTGACTCACTTCGTCAACACGGCATGATCCAGCCTGTGATTGTCCGGGCAGTGGGCGAGCGGTATCAACTCGTGGCCGGCGAGCGCCGACTCCGAGCCGCGATCGAGGCCCGCCTGCATGAGATTCCCGCTCGGGTCATGGAGCTCAGCGATCAGCGGGTCCGCGAACTCGCCATGGTCGAGAACCTCCAGCGTGAGGATCTCAACGCCCTCGACAAGGCGGTCGCCTTCCGCGACTACCTAGGCCAGTACGGCGGTACTCAGGAAGAGTTGGCGGGTCGGCTCGGTCTCGACCGCTCGACAGTCGCCAACTTCATCAGACTCCTGGAACTCCCCGAGGATGTCCGCGACGCCCTCAAGTCGAAGCGAATCACTCAAGGCCATGCACGGGCCCTGCTCGGCCTTCCTGACGGCGAGACTCGCAGCGCGGTCTGCAAGCGAGTGATCGCCGATTCGCTCTCGGTTCGGCAGACCGAAGCTCTGGTCTCGACCGGGGATATCGTGGTCGTTACCAAGAAGTTCCGCCGAGACCCCGGCGAGACGCCAAACGCGGTCCGAGCCCCCCATTTTGTCGAGGTTGAGGAGTCGCTCAAGGAACGCTTCGGCACCAGCGTCCTGATCCGGGTCAAAGCCAAGGAACGGGGTCAGATCGTCATCGACTTCAACTCGCAGGAAGATTTCGACCGGGTCACGACTCTGATCCGGGGAAACTAAGCCCGTTCCGTTCGTAAGGAACCAGACGGCAAGAACCCTCCTGCCCCCGCACGATCGGCCAAGCACCTTCCCATTTCGTCCCCACCCCGGCGAGATGGGAAGTCGCGTTTGCAACCTCAAGATTCACGAAGAGTAGGGCGGCTCGATCAAAGTACCGGTCAGGATGAGACCTAGGACTGGAGCGAGCCACGCCTAGTGAATTAGGCACTACCTTTGCTACTCTCCTCGGAACTCTCCCAAACTCAATCGAAGTCACACCTTGGATCGTTCGATGGATCGACTGGTCGAGGAGCTTCTTAACGTGATCTCTTCTCCCGAAGGGATCAACGAACTCCACGATGTGCTGGGATCGTTCTGTCATCGTTGGCGGAACCATCTCAACGCTCTTAGCCTGGGGATTCACCTGACAAGTCAGGCCCAGGGCAACTTGCATGGCGACTTCTGGCAAGACATGGAAGGGCGTTACCGGTCACTCGAACGCTTGATCACCGAGTTCCAAGAGATCAGCCGACCCGCCCGCCTGACCCCGTTACGACTCCCGCTCTGTGCTTTCTGGGCGGATCGCCATGTACAGTGGCAGCCGGAATGTGAGCGATTAGGGCGAACCTTGGAGCTGTCACCACCGTCGACTCTGGTATACGCGGAGTTCGACCCAACCCGATTCACCCAGGTTTTCGACACGCTAGTCATCGGAAGGGACGCTCCTGGGCCAATTGAGGTCCGGTGGTGGGAGGGACCTGATAAGCACGTTCGGGTCGAGTGGCATGAACCCGAGGCTCTTGTCCGACATCATCGTCGGACCGATCAACCCGCTTCGCTCGCTGTTCCGCTCCTGGGCCGCTTGATGACCTCGCATGGTGGACGACTCGACGTGACCGAACATCCCGGGTGCGGCTTCACCTTGGCAATGGCCTGGCCACTTTCGCACACGAAGAATCACGCTTTCGCCTTGACCGAAGAGGCCTGAACACTTTAGGATACGAACGTCCTGCGAGGGACTGCCATTTCTACGGGGTGTAGCGCAGCCTGGTAGCGCGCCTGCCTTGGGAGCAGGAGGTCAGCAGTTCGAATCTGCTCACCCCGACTGATCTGCTAATTTCAATCCCGCCTGGCATTGCGAAAGCAAAGCCGGGCGGGATTTGACTTTTCTCCCCACATCCAACCTTCTCGATTGCTTTCATGTACGAGAGACGAAATCTCCTCACATGCTGCGCCACAAGAAGTGCCTCAATGGCTCGTCAATTGACAGGCCGGCCGCTCCTTGTTGTTAAAGTTTGAAGATGCAGATCAGTCTGCGCCCTATACCAACTCTAGGACACGCGTGAAAGACGGCCCCACAGCGATGAACTGCTCATGGGATGGTCGAAAAACTCACACGCGGCCTTTACTGGCGGTAGCGGCCAGATGGCCGTTATGGGCGAACTCTTACATCCCAAGTGTAACGCAGCGATCCCCTTGATCGATGTTGGCACGGATGTGTTCGCGTACCAAGACGGTCGCGAAGAAGTCGCTCGTATCCAGGTCAAGACTGGAGCCGGGACCTGGTACAACAATCGGCAGGGATTCAGTGCGAGGTTCGGCATTCCGCTGAGCGAGTTGGCGCGCAGGGACACTCCGCCAATTTTCTCTAGAACTCGGCAGTTGGTGCGCGCATTTGGGTAAAGATCGCTGTCTGGAAAGGCAATCTACGGCCTGAACTGGTAGCTCGGGGTGTCCTGGAGGCCTTGAGCAACTCCGGACGAATCCGGATTCGCGCACCAACTGCCTAGCGCTAACAAGTTTTGCGGAGTTTTACACCAGA
>JANXSX010000123.1 GCA_025356475.1 Isosphaeraceae bacterium
GTTGGTGTATTGAGGCTTCTCGAGGCTCAGAGGAGCGTTTGGCGGGATGTGCGATTGAAAATTGATCAAAGAGTGCTTACGCGAGCGGCTTGAGCGGAAAAACGAGGTCGCGAACAATTGGTTTTGTCGCGGACGTCAATATTGGCATAATCTGGGAGGGCTGGTGAATTTTTTGGTCGAGTCGGGTCTTGCTGCATCGTTCGGTCTACCTGCCTTGTTCAGTCTACCCAACCAGCACAGGGGATGCAAAAGTCGAGGCGACAGGACGCCGTTAGAACTCTTCATTGCATGCATGGGTTCGTGGAGCGATTTAGCAAGACTGATCAGATGAGTCAGATGTAGCTTGCCGGCGTCAAATTGATCCGAATACTGCCCAAACTACGCAGTCTGCGTTCGGCATTAAGATTGTCCCCCTGGGGCACCCCATCGACCGACCTGCAAAAAGTGCGCTGGCCCGGGTAAAGAGACATGGACTTAGCCACGCCGTCGTTTGCCGTCGAGGTCAGGCGGCTCGCAAAAAAAAGAGAAAAAAACGGAAGTTAGAAGAAGTATCAGCGGGATCAGGGCGTTATATACCTCACGCGGTCATGAGTGAGACGTCGTCGAATTGTTGAAACTTCATGGTCATCAACGTTTTTAATGGATCAGCATAGGTGGTGGAAAGTCTGTCGATCGTTTCTTCGATGGCAGCTCGAAACCCTGTGAACGTGGCGTGGTAGCGACCATAGAGGGAACGACGCTTGATGAACTTCCAGAGTCGCTCGATCAAGTTCAGGTTCGGCGAATACGAGGGCAAGAATAACAACGTGATTCCCAACTCCTTCGCCAGATCCTGCACTGTGGCGTTACGTTGATATCGGGCGTTGTCCAGCACGATCGTGATCGGTCCTTCGAGCCCAACTGCGGCGATCTTTCTCAGGAGTTCGCACATCGTCTCGGTGTTGACAACGGTCGTGTTGGTCACGCTGATCAATTCACGCGTGACAGCATTCCACGCACCCAACACGTTAAACCGCTGACGACCCGAAGCCGAACGGATAAAAAGTCGCGTGAATGACCACATGTTGCACAAATATGTTCCATGTACGAAATGAGCCGCGTCGACGAACAAGACATGGCCGTTCCCCGCTTGGGCGACGTCGAGCTTGGGTTTTAGCTCTTTGTCGAGAAACTCGGCTTGGGTTTCGATGTGTTCGTCCAAGTTTTTTTTGGCGGCACGGGGATGGCGCGGACGCTCCGCCATTTCATGCCCAGATCTTTGAGGAACTTGCGGACTTGGCTGGGACCACGCCGCAGTCCGGTCAGTTCAAAGATGCGCTCGCCCGCTTCGGCGACAGTGCGGGCGGGTTGATTCTCGAAGGATTGACGGATCAACTCGCGGTAGGCCACCATTTCGCTTTTGGGGCGATTCAGGTTCCACCGCCTTAGCCCGTCCAAGCCTCCCTCGCGGAAGGCGACCACGTAACGCTGGACTGTGGCCCGGCCAACACCAACAATCTCAGCCGACTTCCAGCGTGTAACGCCATTGTGTAACAACCACAACACGAGCATCTTTTCACGGATGCGCAGATTAGGGTGAGAGGAGCGTTCCTCCTCAACGATCTGCTGCTGTTCTTCGGTCAGTTGAATACGAAGCCAAGCCACGGTGTACGTCCGTGCAATGCGAAACCAGTTGTATCAACATCCCTACCGCTAATATCACAAATGTACCACAAACGTCCGGAGCAGGAAAGTCTCATCCAGTTCCGCGCGGAGTATATCGAAAGGCCGACAAGGTAGTCACTTGTGATTACGAGATGCTCAAGAAATTTGCTCAAGGAAGGATTCCAGTCGAGCAAATGCCTGATATTCCCGATGACAGCGACTCCAAGCAGGGGTCGCTTTTCGACACCTAACCCGTTGGGCAAACCCAGTGCGATGCCCGTGGGCTGATTTGTCTCGGTCCGTTTGAGGCTAGGATATCCGGGGCGACTGGTCTCCTTGCGTCACGTTGTAAGACACTCGTCTCTCGTCTGATCTTCTGGCTTCCTTAAAGGGAGATCATGGCCTCGCTGCGATCGATCGGCTAAGATCATTCTTAGATCTCATCCTCTGAGGACTCAAGAATCATGCGGCGTGTTCTCCTGATGGGGCTGACGCTGGTGGGTCTGGCGGTCGGTGCGGATCCGATTGTTCCGGTCGATAACGCGACCTTTCGACCGACCGTGCTGGTTCATCGGGGTAATAGCCGAGGCAGTGGAACGTTAATCGCCTCGGTGGATGATGAGTCACTGATCCTGAC
Organism: Isosphaeraceae bacterium; assembly: GCA_025356475.1. Taxonomy (GTDB): domain Bacteria; phylum Planctomycetota; class Planctomycetia; order Isosphaerales; family Isosphaeraceae; genus JANXSX01. The sequence goes on from JANXSX010000123.1 coordinate 2,282, forward strand.
CGCTGCGCACGTGATCGATGACTCGGCCCAGATCTTCATTGAACTCCATCGCTACAACCTCGGGGTCGAGAGCAGCCGGTCGGGGACAGGCTGGCCGCGTCGTGTCCCTGCGGAACTCGTTGACAAAGATGTGGCGGCCGATGTCGCACTCTTGCGAATCAAGGGAATGGTTGCCCTCCCCTATGTTGCGCAGTTGGCGATTCTTACCGACCCGAAGCCGGGCGACGAAGTGATCTCCCTGGGGATCGACCACGCGGTCAAGCTGAGTAGCTGGCGGACCACCTTGCGGGGTCGAGCGATCATCGACCTTGAAAAAGGGGGAGGCGAACGGCTCTTTCTGATTACCGCCAAGCCACCCGACTTTGGCCGTTCGGGGGGTGGTCTCTATAATAAGGATTGGGGGCTGGTGGGGGTCTGCGTCGGTCGTGCTGAGTTTCAAAAGGGACGTCGGGATGGGATCTTCGCCTCGTGCCTGAGCCTGCGGCGACTGATCGCCAAGGACGAGATCCTCGACGTGATCGCCAAATCCGACCGGGAACACGCCAACCGCGAGGCCATGAACGTTCGGCCCACCCAGGTGGCTCCCACTCAGGCTGCGAAGCCGCGACCCAAGCCTTGATCTTGAACATTCGTGGCGTCGGCAACGAATGATTTTGATACGATGGTCTTACCGAACCAAACGATCCGCCCAGGAGATAACGTGATGTCCCAGCTTCCCATGACTTCCAGCAACCCTGCATTCTCGGGCGGGGCCTTTTCTGGTTATGACCAGGTTTACGGCGTCGGTCGCAGCACCACGATGACTGTCATGGGGACGGTCGGCAAGACTTTCGCCATGCTGGCGATCTTGTCGGTCACAGCGATGTGGTCATGGGACGCCGCGCGTCAGGGAGAGTTGCCACCGATCGCCTTACCCGGCGCTGCGATTGTTGGGTTCATCATCGCGATGATCACGATCGCCAAGCCGACGTTTTCGCCGATCACCGCTCCGCTCTACGCTGCGGTCCAAGGGGTCTTCCTGGGAGCAATCTCGCAGTACTTCGAACTCAAATTCAAAGGAATCGCTACCCAGGCGACGATGTTGACGATCGGCGTAACCGCCAGCATGCTCACGGTCTACGGGACCGGTTTGATCAAGGTCACAAACCAACTGGCGACGGGGATCACGGCGGCGACGGGTGGGATCGCGCTGGTCTACCTCGTGTCGATGATCGCGCGGATGTTCGGCATGCCCCTACCGTTCATTCACGGCGGCGGAGCCATCAGTATTGGCTTCAGCCTCTTCGTCGTCGGCTTGGCCTCGTTCAACCTCTTACTCGACTTCGAGGTCATCCGGACCGGGGCGGAACGCGGCGCTCCCAAGTGGATGGAGTGGTACGGAGCCTTCGGTCTGATGGTCACCCTGGTCTGGCTCTACCTGGAGATCTTGCGACTGCTATCGAAGCTCCAGCGTCGCGATTGATCAAGCTTAGGGATTGGTCTCAAGTCGTCCATGCAAGCGGTCGATTTTCGTGGTATTCTCTAGGCAGCTAGCCTAGATTGCCCGAACGGCCTTATTCCCTAAATCGCTTGGGACGCCATGGACGACGCCTCCTCCCCTGATCTCGCATCCTATCTACCCGCACTTGTGGCTGACCTCCGGCGTGTTGCGATCCGCGACCGCTGGGGGCTCGGCCTCATGGCGATCGGCTGGGTTCACCTTGGCTTCTTCCTGGTGAACCAGTACTTCTACGTCCCCAATGATAGCCACGCGAACATCTCACTATCGCTCTGGGTCGCTGAGGTCTTGGCGATCTGGTATGTCTTTCGGGCCGTCTGTGGTAAAGGGTGGTCGAAACAGACGCCACTCGCGGGGATCATTTTCAAGGTCTGGATGACATTCTTGATCCTGGCTTTCAACTCGGCCTCGCACAATGCCTTGACGGGCTGGAGCGTCGACTGGTTTAAGCTCACCTGGATGACCTTGAGTTCGTTCGGTTTCGCGACCATGGCCTGGCTCATCAGCCCGTGGTTCCTGGTTGTGGCCGTGCAGATGTATCTTACCGGCCTGCTAATGTACCGGTTCCCCGAGTGGGCTTATGTCTGGCACGGAGCCTCGTGGTGGGTAGCGCTGCACGGGATCGGGATCGTCCTGGAACGGATGCGGGCTCCGGTTCCTGTACGACTGAGGGCGGTCAAGTACCCTCGCCATCACACCTCGGTCATGGATGCGTCCGTGGCTCGTTCATGAGCTGATTGAGTTGAAAAACCAAGGCTCAGTTCGCCACGTAATCGACTTCGTGTCGTTATTTGCAACGATTTCGATATCAGAGTTTGACTCACAAGCTCAATCTAATGACAATTGGATTCGTTTGACTCGAGATTGCGGATTTTGTGGGTTCCCGATTCCGGCGAACCCTGGTATTGTGCAAGTTGTCTTACCAAGGAGGGTGGGGATGCTGGGTTTGCCACGGAAGGATTGCCGCCATGCGACCGAGTTTCCACCGAGCGGCAGCACCACAGGGGCTCCCTGGTCCTCATCTCACCGCTTTGAGAGACCCTCGCCCGATCGTCGAACTCTTCTTAGGAGTCTTCCGGCGCGATGTGCTGGGCTTCTATCCCCAGTGCCGCCTCGAACTCGATCTCGAGATGGAACCCAGGCACACGAACGGACCTGAGTTCCACGTTGCCGAGCACGATGGTCAGAGCCTGGCGGTCGAGATCTTTGGACTCCGCCACATCCTCACGTCGGGCCGGGGCCATGGATTCAGCAGGAATGACCTCCGATTGGTCAACGCCGTCGGCGCAGTTGCCGGCCTACGTTACCACCACCTCTTTCAGATGGCCCATGCCCCCAGGCTCGAACTCTTCCGAGGTGGTTCCGAAGACCACTACGTCGCCGCCTACATCGAGCCCGAATTCTACACCCCGAAGGGGACTGAGCCGAGTCGGATCGCCTCAACGGTCCAGACACTCCGGACCGCTGCCCTCTCTACCTATGAGAACCGGCGGGTCTCGACCGGAGCCTTGCTGATCGGTGACGACTGCAAATCGGGTCCCAAGACAGCGACGGATGCTTTACCATATGGCGTGGAATTAACCAGCCTCAAGAGTATCCATCGACTCTGTGACGGGCGTCGGACGCTGTTCCGGGTCGATCGCCAGGGGAGGCTCGCCGAGATCGTCGACATTGAGCGGTTCGCTGCGGAGATGACCGACGCTGATGGTCCCGAGGTCCCGTGCTCACAAGCTTATGTAGCTCATGCGAGAGCGACTCGGTCGGGGGGACATGTCTGCCTGGTTCTGAGTCCTAACCAGGAGATCAAGCTCTTTGCCGGCGGTGTCCAGGCCTTCGTCTTCGCCCATGGACGTTGGCGGATGCTCGACCCCGCGACGAAGTTCGCCATGTGGTGCGAGGCGGTTGGCAATCCCGAGGTGGCAACCTCCCTATTTCAGGCTGCACTCGACCTGGCGGAAAGTCGTCAAGGCGGGCTCTTCGTGGTCGTTGACCACCCCCAAGACGCGGTCGGGCGGCTGATTTCACCCCACGACATTATCGAAGATGATACCGAGGTAGGCCCTCCTCCCGAGTTAATGCCCGGTGACCCACTGGCGAAGCGTGCCCTTCACTATCTGGCTCGGGGACGCCGGCTTGTTGATCTGGACCCAGCGGTCCTCGAATCCCTGGCGGGTCTCGACGGAGCCTTGGTCGTCGATCGGCCGGGGCGTCTCCTGGCCTTCGGCGCGATCCTCCGACACGACGCGTCGAGCCTTCCCACTACCTTTGCCGCCGAAGGGGCCCGCACCACTGCCGCCCTCGTCGCCAGCCGGTTCGGGCCTGTCCTGAAAGTCAGTGAAGATGGCATCATCTCCTGCTTCCTTGACGGATCGAAAGCCTGGGACTTGTAAGATCCCAAGACATCAACAGAACAAGGGCCGACTCTCTGTAAATCGAGAGCCAACCCTTGTTTGTTGGAATCGAAGTGGATTCGTCAGAACATCGGGAGTTCCATCCGCTCGTCGCGGGCGATGCGCTGGAGTTTTTGTTGGGCTCTCGACTCGATCTGGCGGACTCGCTCCTTGGTAATCCCCAGCTCGCGGCCGAGTTGCTCCAATGTGAGTTCGCTCGACCCATTGAGACCAAAGCGACTGACGATGATCCTTCGCTCACGATCGTCGAGCCGTCCGAGCATCCCCTTGACCGCCTCTTGCATGCGTTTCTGTGCCGATTCGTACTCATGTTCATCACTGCGATTGTCGGCGGCGGCCTCAAACATCTCTTCGTGACCCGTGACGAATCGGTCGCGACGGTAGTTCTCCTCCGGGATGGTCCGGGCGAAGTTCTTCATGATCGCCCAGCTTGCATATGTGCTGAACTTGTTCCCACGTGAGTAATCGAACTTCTCGACGGCGCGGATCAACGACATATTTCCGTCGCTGACCAGCTCGAAGAAGTTGTTCGTGGCAATCACGTGTCGCTTGGCGATCGAGACAACGAGGCGAAGGTTTGCCCTGATGATCAAGTTCTTGACCGCGAGAGCCTTTTCTTGCAATTGTTCGATGCGATCAAGGTCGCTGGACTTCACGGTCGTGGGATCGATCGTCTCACGAAGCTTGATCGCTTGATGCTTGAGGAAGTTCATCTGTCGGAACAGATGGGCCTCCTGCTCCCGGGCCAAGAGCGGTACCTCGTACAAGCTACCGAGGTAAGGAGGAAGTCCTTTAGGCGGCTTCGTCTTGCGAGCCGACTTCTTGTCGGCGGGTTCCGGCATTGGGGCCATGATCTCGTCGAAGCAGGCGGGATCGTCGAAGCTGGCGTGTGGCATATGTTCAAGCTTGACCGCGAGGATGCTGTGGGCACGCATCTCGTTGATCACGCGATAGATGCTCGAACGTGTCCGACCGAACTGGGCAACGAGAACCTCGACCGACACGCCGCGACGCGTGTCTCGATAGATCGAGGCCTTGGCCTCTTCGTCGAGCGGTGCGACTGGAGTCGAAAAGATCGCGCGATCCGGGTGCTCGCGATCATAGGCTTTTAGCGTCATCCGGACCGTTTCGGTGGAGCGTTCCATTTTTCGTCCAATCCTTCTAGCGATCTCGGTCAGATTGCCCTGAGGAACCACGGCCATCCGCCGGGCACGGCGGACAATCTCATCACGTTCCGCGTCACTCAGATGCGTGAATTTCGTCCCACGCTCGACCTGTTCTTTATGAGCTTCCACGAAGCGTTCGACGCTCGACGTCAAGAAGCCAACCTGAGTTCGACCACCGATCTTGAACCGGCGAGCGATCAAGCCTTGGCGCCTCCACCGGGTCACGGTGCGGGTCGAGACATTGAACTGTTTGCTGACCGCCTGAACCGTCAACACTGGCTCGGTGGCGGCCTCGACCGGCTGGGTGACGGTTTCGGCAAGTTCCTCAACGAAGAGCCGTAGGTCGTGAGCGACCTCGTCGCCGTCGAGTACCAGAGCCGGCGCGTTCTCGGGCCGGAAGCCCGTGATCCGGAAGACCAGGTATTCGTAGGGGTAACGCTTGGTCGGGTCGATCTCGGCAAGCAAGACCTCAGCACGGTCGATCTGCTCGACCCGACGTTCGCGAGGAGCGAATCGGGTCTGCTGATCGCCAAGCTGCTTCAACGCCGGATTGCGATATGCTCGGCTCATGGAAAATCGCGCCTCCGACTGATAGTACGCCGCGACCGATCCTCCCCACTCCGAGCAGCCCCGAGCCGTCGAAGTTCGCTCACTAACTTGTCTTACGTCCGCCGAAGGGTTCCGGAAAGGACTATCTCCAAAAACCCACAACCCATGTTGATCGACATTCCTGACCACTCCCCAACAATTCATACGCTTGCTTTAATCAAACGTTTGAAACCGATCCATTGTTCGTTTTTCGGTCCAGTTTCACTAGGATTCTTCGACATTTCCTCGCCAACCAATCGCCTATCTCCGATTTCCTTCCGTAGATAAACGCGCCTCTTGCTAGTTCGTGACACACAATGCTGCATGCATGCTATTAATCGAAAACCAATCCCATTGACCGACTCAATTCAAAAGTCGAAAATTGACAACGGGACCTCCTCCTTTTTAGGATCTGATCATCGGGTTCGTTGAGTTAGCACCGATGGTTGATGTCAGAAGTGCTGGTTGATTTTTCGCGTGTGCGGTCACGAGAGAATGCAATTCAGAGGCCCAAGAGGCAGACTGGACCTTATCAAGGAGCCAGGCCCGGGTCGGTACTCCCTCGACACGCCCATGTTGTCTGGCCCAAGCTAGGAATGAAACGGCCCTGTCCCATGATATAGGAGGCTACGGATGGCCGAGAACATGCGAGTGGTCGTTGTCTACCTCATTCTGGCGACAACAATGGTGACAGGAGCAAGGGCGGAGCTTCTCCGTGAAGTTCCACAGCCTGACGTTGCGACCAAGGTACGTATCGAACTCAAGGCCGAGGGGAAGTTTCGGGTGCAGTCGGCCCCCGAGACCGCACCGGCCAAAGATAAGCACGAGCCTAGGCCGCTGGCACTCAAAGTCGAGTCGCGTTACCTCTTCCTTGAACGCGTTCTTGACCAAGTTGAGGGCCGCCCTGCTCGGGTGGGTCGCAAGGTGCTCCAAGCGGTGTCGGTCGTCAAGGGTGAGGTCCGACCGTTTGAGACCTCGATTCGACCGGAGGTGATGATGATCATCACCGAGCCCAAGGGGGCGGGTTACGAGTCCTTTAGCCCGGGCGGACCTCTAAACCGCTCGGAGTTGGAACTCGTCCAGGGGCCAGGCGATCCCATGTCGTTCTGGGGGCTGTTCTCAACCAAAGAGGTCAAGGTCGGCGATACCTGGACGGTCGCCGACGAGGTGGCCAGGTCCTTGAGCGGCTACGATTCCTTGGTTCAAAACCAGCTTGAGGTGACCCTAAAGTCGCTCGACGAGGCTCAAGCCGAGCTCACGATCAAGGGCCAAGTTCGCGGGTCTGCGCTCGGAGGAGATGGGGCGATGGGCTTGATCGGCTCGGCGGTTTTCGATCGGAAAGCCAATCAGGTGAAGAGGTTGCGGGTTGATCGCGCTGAGATTCGTCAGCCGGGACCTGTGGAAACAGGCCTCGACATGCAGAGCACCCTGACCATTGACCGTGAACCCGTCGCGATCCCTGCCGAGCTTTCCGACTCAGCGGTCGGAGCCTTGCCGAAGCTTGCGCAACTTGGCTCGGAACTGCTGATATTCACCAGCCCAGACGGGACCTATACTTTCCTTCATGACCGAGCGTGGCACCTCGCGAGTGACGACATTCGGCAGGTTGTCTTCAAGAAGCTCGATCGCGGCGATGTCGTTGCCCAGTGCAATCTCGTCGTGGGTCCGAACGCGGGCAAGGGACGGCATCAGGATGTCACCGAGTTTCGTGAGGACGTCAAGAAAGCACTCGGAGTCCGATTTGTTAGCATCCTGGGCGCTGGTGAAGTTGAAGGGGCTCCCGCAGGCAACTATCGCTACAAAGTTGCAGTCCAGGGGCGTGAGGGAGAACTCGGGCTCGTCTGGTACTATTATCTGGTTGCCAGCCCCGCAGGCGATCAACTGCTTGTGACATTCACGTTGGGCCAAGCCAAGTCTGAAACGTTCGGCGAGGCTGACCAGCAACTGATCGGTCGCCTGGAATGGACGGGAAAGCCCCGGCGCTAGACAGCTCAAGCTCGCTTTTCTGTAGAATAAGTACGATTGATTTTTTCCTTCGCCGAATTCCGACGCGAGACTGCATCATGAGGCGATCCACGGCCTTTTTCTTGACCACGACCTTGAGCACCCGCGTCTGGGTCGGGATTGCCTTGGGTGTCATCTCGTCTTTGATGGCGACCGATTCCACTCGAGCCCAAACTCCGGTGGCGGCACCCGCTCAGGAGAAGGGAAAGACGCCGGAAAAGGACAAGACGCCGGAGAAGGGGAAAGCTCCTGAGACCAAGGCCGAACCGAACGACCTTGGCAACGGTGTTGTTCGGATCAGTGATATCACGAACCGCTATCATTTCTCCGAGAAGTACAACCCCCTGGCAACGCAAAGCTCAACGAATCAGATAGGCCAGTATCGCGTTGCATCCAAGTTCACGATCAAGACCGCAACGGATCGCCCCGAGGGGTCGCCTGAACGGACAGAAGGCTCGACGCAGGTCATCTACACGGAGCGGCCTGCGATCATCGGGGTGAATGGCCAGGTCCTCAAGACGGTCCGGCAATTTGAGAAGATCCGGGTCAACCGGCTCGCTGCGAATAAGCAGACCCAGATACCGACCGCCGCCGATGGCCTTCTGATCTGGTACGAGTCACGACTGGGTGTTCCCCCCTTGATCCTCTCGATCTCGCCGAATCGCCAACTCCAGGAACTCGAATATCAGATCGCAACAACTCAGGTCTTCATGCCCGACCTGACCGGCGTCCTCCCCAACGCCCCCAGCCGCATCGGCGATTCCTGGCGAATCACTCGTCCGGCAGTCCAGGCCTTCCTGGGTGAGCGTCAGATCCGTGGCGATAACCTGCTCGGTAGGTTCGTTGAACTTCGCAAGGACACAAAGACTGGGATCTTCGTCGCCGTGATCTCGATCCAAGGGACAGTGACCAACCAGGCGGCCAATACGGTAATCAACGCCGAGGTTCGCTTCACATTCGTTCCGCCAACCGCGTCGAATGATCCGAACGTCAAAGCGGCTGAGACGATTGTTGGTAAGATCGAAGCTCAAGGCTCAATCACCGATGTTCGGATGGGCCTTGTGACGACCGTGTCGGTCGCTCGTGGCAACACCCGTCTCAAGCAAACCGATACCCGCGAACTCATCCTGGAACGTCGGCCCGCCTACGACACAGTTCAGCTTCAGATCCCGAACCCAACTCCGACTCCAACCGATCAGAACTCATGGATCACGTCGATCGACCCCAAAGGGCGGTTCCAGTTCCGCCATCCTCAAGACCTGATCCCCGAGCCCGCCAACGACGATCCCGATAGCATCATTCTTAAGAAGATCAACCCGGAAGGGCCAGACATCGTCGTGTTGCGATTCTCCCCCGACGACGAAGATCAAGACGATATGTACAAGAAGCTCAAGGCCGATTGGGAAGGTTTTGAACTCAAGAAGGTTGAGGTTCGCAGGGGAGAACCGAAGTACCTCCTCGAAAGTGACTGGCCCGACAAACGGACCTATCACGTCGACGCCGCCATCATCGCCAGACTACCAGGAAGCGCTCGGACTCAGACAATCTTTAATAACTATTACCTAATTCGATTTCGCCAAAAGGGAAGCCTGATCGTTCAAGCAACGACCATGAAGGACCCCTCATTCAGATTCCGGCGTGAAGTTGAGGACTTCCTCAAAACCTTCAAGCTTAGTGTTGACGCCGCCCCGAAGCTTTAGAAGCTGCCCAACGAAGCTTTCGTCCTTCACGACCGGAGCATCTGCCAGACGATCCCCAAACAGACGCTGCAATGCCCGGTCCACGTGATACAACGCAGCCAGTTGGTCGTCACGAGAAGTGCCTGCGTAGAGAGGTTGAACCCACTCGCCAGTCGACCATGCAACGGGACTTGAATAAGCCCCGTTGACAGCCACGAGAGCCCCGCCAGAATGGCTCCTGCCCACAGAAGCCACGCGGAGACATGTGCGGGTCGCTCGACCAAAAGTAGCAGGCTCGTGAGCAGTTCCAGAACCATCGGCACGAAAACTACGAAGGTCGTGAGCCGGGAGTGTTCTGCGTGATAGGTGGAGAAGCTCGCCTGGTCAACCCGTTCAAAGAGCGGGTAATGCACGACCTGGACGAACCAGATCAACCCGGTCATGAAGCAGCTCGAAGCGAGAGCGACCAGTACTAACATCTTCGGATTCATGGATCAATGACTCACGGCCACAGCGGATGTCTGAGAATCCACTATAGCCGTGCTGGTGACGTTCGATCAGATCAGATCAGGCGAACGCGACATCAAGTAAAATTTCCCTAGCGCCCGCCAGTTGGTGCGCGAATCTGGGTAAAGATCGCTGTTTGGAAAGGCAATCTACGCCCTGAACTGGTAGTTTGGGGAGTCCTAGAGGCCTTGAGCAACCCCGGACGAATTCGAACGTGCGCACCAACTGCCGGTCGGCTAAACTCATCCCATGACCAAACCGCCCTCAGACCCAGCCGACCATGCCGAGGAGTTCTCCCATCGTTGGGCAACTAAGCTCGAGGAGCTTGCTGGCGTTCGGATGGATGAACTGGGAATCCCCACTAACCAGATCGGCTCGAAGGTGCCCGGAAGGGTTATCTCAGCCTTCATTCCCGATGAACGTACCGCCGGTGGCAATGACGCCGTGGGCGGACTGTCGGTCGATTCAGGGATATTCAATCCCGAGGTATTGGTTACACTGCCGGGTAGTGAGGAATGGGCGAAGGCGCGAGTCCGTGATCGTATGGACGCGATTATCGCCCATGAGTTCGAAGAGGCCCTAAGAGATGGCAGCCATGTCGAGGCGTTGCGACACGCCCCGACCACCGAATTGCCAATCAGCCATAAGGCCCGACAGATTCTCCGGGCCATGAACTCTGAGGAGCCAGAGCGATGATCCATGATCTCACCATCGGCCATCTTGATCCTGCTTTGATCCGCAACCGAGTGGCTTTTGCCAGCGAACCGCTGAATGCAAGCATCACTGCACGCATCCTCGTTGACTTTCCTGGCCTGAAGGTTGAACAACGAGATGGATATGTGGTAGTACCCTGGCATGGGAAACCCGACGCTATGCGGGGAGAAGCTTTCGTCGCTCGCATGCATGCAGAGACGGGTTGTCTCATCGCCGACCGTCGCAACGGGAAGATGATTGACCCGTTGACACTGAGAGAGGTAGAAGAATCCGCACGCGCTTCAGCCAAGTGAATATCAGAATTGTCGAGACCGAAGGTTCTGTTCAGTATACTGAGTTGCGGAAATAGAGAGGGCAGTAGGAGAGCAAAATGCCTCGCTGTTTTGTAATTCAGCCATTCGACAAAGGCGCGTACGATAGTCGGTACGACAATGTATTGACTCCAGCGATAAAGGCCGCTGGCCTCGAAGCCTAGCAAATCCGCTACCATCGACGACGAAGATTGGCCCTGGTCAAGGACTACTCTTGGTAGGCGGTCTATTATCCACGCGATAAGAAATGGTACGCGATTGCCCGCGCTTGGGATTAGGATCAAAAGAAGGGGATCAAGGTCAAGTTACTCAACGTCATCCTTGGTGCTACACCGGGAGTGATGGTCGACAGGGGTGAAGGGCCGGGTCGCCCTGGGTAGTTGCCCACCCAGGGCTCCCACAGATCCGTACGTGAACGTATACGGTTCCTCATGTCATGCAGGCGCTACGCGACGGTACACTGACTGGATCGCAACCGCAGGCGAGAGCGGATGACGCTCGAGAAACCTGCGAAGGCGAAGGGCCACTCTTATTCCTCAACGCTGACGACGGGGTTTGGGTGCTTACGGCAACGAAGATAACCTCGCTGACGGCAACCTGATCCAGAAAGTCAGCATCGCCTCGTCGCAGGAGACCGACTACACCTGGGATTTCCGCCATCGCCTCGTCGAGGTCATCAAAAAGAACGCAGCCGGAACCGTTTCGCTTGATGAAGTCTTCACGTATGACGCGCTCGACCGTCGGATCGCGGTGAGTGTCTCGACTTACGACGCGAACGGAACTCCCTCGGTCTCGGCCACGTATACCGCCTACGACGGCACCACCAATCTCCCCTACGCCGACTTCAATACGGCGGGCATGCTCACCACGCGGTATCTCTGGGCCGACACCGGCTTGGTGGACCTCCTGCTGGCTCGGCTCGACGGAGCGACCGGCGTCGCTTGGTACCTCACCGACGAGGAAGGCTCGATCCAGGAGATCGTCGATCCCAACGGCAACGTCCTGGACCGGATAGACTACGGGCCGTTTGGCGAACTCGTGTCTGAAACCAACCCCTCGGCGGGCGACCGGTTCAAATATGCCGGAGGTGCCTACGACCCCAACACCGGCTTGATCTAGTAAGGAATCGGAAGGATCTCAATTCCCGATTTCTTACCGACGCACGACTCAATCTGAATTACGAATCACGCTCCAACACTCGTTCCCCACACGACCGTGGGTACGTGTTTGATCAGCTAAAAGAACGCTTATCACCTAAGCTAACGATGCAAATATTCTCGACATAACGATATGAGTCTCTCAATGCATTTGATTTCTTAGACCAATCCATCAAACACTTGGCGATTCTTACGGATTTGATAATGACAGAGCGCAACTGCGCAGGCATCGGCGACGTCGTGAGGCTCGGGAAGGAGCTCGAGCTTCAACTCGACCTGAACGGCGTGCTGCATCTGGGACTTGGGCGCCTTACCACTGCCAGTGAGCGTCTTCTTGATCCGAGTCGCAGCGTATCCGTGGACCTCAATCCCGCGAAGGGCGGCGGCTAGCATGATTACGCCGCGAGCGTGGGCCATCAAAATCGCGGTCCGTGGATGTCGGACATGGCTGTGGACCTGCTCTAAGGCGAGAGCGCCCGGAGGGTAAGCGTCGAGTACTTCGAGAATCCCAGTATGCAGCATTGCGAGCCGGCTTGCGAGCGACTTGGTGGTCGAGCGGGGTCGGATGACCCCCGCCTCAACGATATAGGGACCTCGACGGGCAGGGTCGAGCACCGCGTAACCTGTGACCGTCAGACCGGGGTCGATCCCGATCACGCGAAGTGGGTTGGGCAGGGGGGGGACTTGGAGGATCGGGGCTGTCGCCATAGTCGAGAAGCCTTCCCTAGACTGGCTCGCCTCTCCCCAGAAGTGGAGAAAATCGCCGTCACTATGCGTTTGCTACCGGTACTGAATGTCGCTGGTCAGTTGCTTTCAACCGAGCTTCCAACCGGTGCCATCGGGTCGGTCTTCGAGGGTCACACCGAGTGCGGTCAGCTTATCGCGGATCTCGTCGGAAAGGGCAAAGTTCTTGGCCTTGCGGACCTGGGTTCGTAAAGTCACCAACAGGTCGAGCAGCTTGCCGGTGAGTTCGTCGCTACCCGTCGCAGACGTAACGGGTGCCTTTCGGAAAAGCCCCAAGATATTGGTCAGCTCACGAAGAACGATCGTACCGTTCTTGAAGATCGAAAGCTCCGTGGGATCGCCAGCCGATTCAAGCTTGCCGGTATCGGCATGCCGGTTCAGACTTCGGGCTAAGTCGTAGAGAATCCCCAGAGCACCACCGGTATTGAAATCATCGTCCATCGCGTCGAGGAACTTCTGGCGAAGCTCCCAAACCTCGGTCGGAACGGGCATATCACCGAAATCATGGTCGCGATGGGTGGGGGCTTTCAGAGTGTAGAATGATTGGCCGGTGAGTCGTTCGTAGCGATGGAAGAGGTTGTCGAACAAGTGAAGTCCGCGTGCCAACTCGTCGAGTCGGTCGGGGCCGTAGTCGATCGGGCGTCGATAGTGACTCGTCAGAAAGAGTGCCCGTAAGACATCGGGAGAGTGGGTCTTGAGCAGGTCACTCATCAAGATGACAGTGCCAGGATCACTCTTGGAGATCTTTTTGCCATTTTTCGTGAGTAAGCCGTTATGCATCCAATAGGTGGCGAACGGCTTGCCGCTGAACGATTCCGATTGGACGACTTCGTTCTCATGGTGGGGAAAGACCAGGTCGAGTCCCCCCCCATGAATGTCGAAGTGTTCACCCAAGAGCTTTGAACTCATGGCTGAGCATTCGATATGCCAGCCGGGCCTTCCAGGTCCGAACGGACTCTCCCAGGACGGTTCGCCCGGCTTGGAACCTTTCCAGAGGGCGAAGTCCGCCGGGTGCCGCTTGATGGCGGTTGGCTCGATGCGGGCCCCGGCCTGAAGCTCCTCGGGGTCGCGATGGCTGAGCTTGCCATATTCAGGGGCTTTGGTCACGTCGAAGTAGACGTCTCCGCCGGAGGCGTAGGCGAAGCCCTTGTCGACCAGTCCTTGAGTCATCGCCAGGATCTCGGGGATGTACTCCGTGGCGCGCGGCATGTAGTCGATCCCATCGACACCGAGAGCCTCCATGCAGACGACATAATCGGCGGTCACCCTTTCGGCGAGTTCCTTAACCGTCGTCCCATCTTTCTGGGCCTGGACGATCAATTTGTCGTCGATATCCGTGATATTCACCACCCAAGTGACGTCGTAGCCCAAGTAAACGAGATACCGCTTCACCGTGTCGAAGATGACTGGCCCGACCATGTGGCCGATGTGACTATTGGAGTAAACGGTCGGCCCGCAGACGTACATCCCCACTTTGCCGGGAGTGACAGGCAGGAACGGTTCCTTGGTCTGCGAGAGCGTGTTGTAAAGACGAAGCATGGGCCGGTTCTTTTCGAGGGAAGGGAGAAGGAGGGACAAAACGTCGCTCGGCTGCTCAAGTAAGGACCTTATTTTGCTCGATCAGGATCACCGCATCGCAGCCGATTGCTTCGGCCCGACCTATCGGTCCGACGTGTTCGCCGGTCTTGGCCTTGATGTTCACCGCTCCTTCATCGAGCCCGAGCAAACGCGCGACACTCGCCTTGATCGCGGGCTTAAAGCTCAACAACTTGGGCGATTGGGCGTGGATGGTCAAGTCGCAATTCACCGGCGACCAACCCGCCCGAGCCACCAGGCCCACCACCTCCGATAAGAGCCGGGCACTATCGACCCCCTTCCACTGTGGGTCCGTGTCGGGATAGTGTTCGCCGATATCGCCGAGGGCGGCGGCTCCCAGAAGCGCATCAGAGACCGCATGCAGGACGACGTCGGCATCGGAGTGACCGATGAGACCGCGGTCGTGGGGGATGGAAACCCCTCCCAGGATGAGTGGTCGGCCCTCTCCTAGCCGATGTGTGTCGTGCCCTAGCCCCACTCGCACGTCGTCTGCCTCGGTCTCGTCGAAGTTGGTCTGCGGGAACCGTCATGAATGACTGGATCGTACCTTCCTCGCCCCGATCTCGCTAGCCAGAGGACATGATCGGCAACGGACTTCCCAAGTCTTGCACACACTTTGTCATTTTGGGATCGACATTACCTTCTCGTGGACAAAATGTCCCTACTCGGTGAAAACTCTTCGGAAGTTGAAGAATTTTTTGTCACAACATGCCAGCGACTTACGTCAAATCGATAGAAAACACGGTCGCCTTGGTACGCTCCGTGCTCTACGTTTCTTTCGTTCGACGCGAACAGACTGAGACGACCAGTCGTAACAGTCATGACGTCGAGACGGATCGACAAGCCCGAACTATCAGCACACAACACGGAAGGTCCTCCCCATGCTGGTTCTAAGCCGCAAGTTGAACGAGAAGATCGTGATCGACGGTGGAATCGTGATCACGGTTGTGAAGATCGACCGGAACCAGGTTCGGATCGGCATTGAAGCCCCCGGCCACATTCCCGTCTATCGCGAAGAGATCCTGGTCGGTCGCGAAAAGGCCCGCCTCGAAATGGAATCACGTGAGCCAGTCGCTGTCTGATCTCGAGGCTTCGGTCGCCTGATGGGCTCCGATTCCGAAGGGATGTTGCTCGACACTTGCTGTGCCAGGGTTTAACCTTGGAAGGGATGTTGTCGATGACAGATTCGGATTCTCAGACCCGTCGGAGATCCTGCTCATGATTGATGGTGAGACTACGGCTTCAGCCATAAATCGTCGTGGCTTTCTTCAGGCAAGCACCGCTTCGGCGGTTGCCTTGGGTGCTGCAACCCACCTGAACGCCGCAGATGACAAGGCTCCGACAGCTCCGATCAGTGCGAGTATCCCCAAACGGATGCTGGGCAAGACCGGTGTTGAAGTGTCAATCCTCAACTTGGGGACTTGGAAGAGTCCAGGGCTCGACCGCTTGCTTAGGTTCGCCTATGCCAACGGTGTTCGCTACTACGACACCGCCAAGAGCTATGGGTCCGAGCCCGGAATCGGCAACTGGTTCCAGGCCCAGCCGGAAGTTCGCAAGGAAGTCTTCCTGGTCACGAAGGACCACCCGCGCTCGGTGAAGGACCTCGTCGCCAGCCTTGATCAGCGGCTCGAAGCGCTCAAGACCGATTACATCGATCTCCTGTTCTTGCACGGGATTGGCGGCGGTAACTCCGTTGATCTGCCCAAGAGCAAGGAATTCAAAGAGACGGTCGAGGCCCTCAAGAAAACAGGCAAGTGCAAGTTTGTGGGCTTCTCATGCCACGACCCCAAACGCGCGGAATACCTGATGTCGGCTGCCGAGGGGGGATTCATTGATGTCGTCATGGTTCAGTACACTCCCTGGCTCGATAAAGATCATCCCATGCAGAAAGCGCTCGATGCTTGCCACAAGGCGGGTATCGGCCTGATCTCGATGAAGCAGGTTGCTGGCCAGGGTGCAGGGCTCAACGAAGCCGACCCGACTAAGCAGGTGTTCGACAAGGTTCCACTCCTCAAGGAACGCGGCCTTACGCCTTACCAGGCGCTCCTGCACGCGATCTGGTCGGATGAGCGGATTTCCTCGTGCTGTGTCTCGATGAGAAATACCGCCCAGATCACTGAGAACTCGATCGCCGCCAAGACTTATCAACCCCTCAAGACTGCTGAGATCCAGCAGTTGCGAGACGCCTTCCTGGCAAAGGGCCCCACCTTCTGCGCCGATTGCGATGGTCGATGTTCCATCGCGGCCGGGACCGAGGCCGCCCTGTTCGACCTGACTCGCTTCCTCACCTATCACGAGCACCACGGCTATCGTGGCGAGGCTAAGAAGCTCTACGGGGAATTGACCGAGTCTGCACGCAACTTTGAAGGTGCGGATCTCGCCGCAGCCCAGCAGGCTTGTCCGAACCACCTCGACTTTGCCAAGCTCTTGCCCAAAGTCCAAGAATTGCTCGCCTAACTCTGCCGTTTCCACATTTCAACTCATTCCAAACCGACCCGGAAGGCCATCCGCCAGCCGGGTCGTCTTCGATTTCGAAACTTCGGTCGGAACTCGGAAGAATTTCCTTGTTGCATGCTCGCATGCGTGCTAGTGTCAGATTTGTCGATTTTGTCTCATCTTCCTGCTAATGGCGGAGACTTCATCATGCGGTACTGGCTTGGAACTTTGCTTGCGTTCGGGTGCGTTGTGGCAATGGGGTCGCTCAGTTCGGCCCAGGCTGGCTCGGGACTACTGACGCTGACCGGGACGAATTCGGACGACGTCATCCAGATCTTGCCGAACGGGCATACCGGGGGCGTGGAAGTGGTGGGCACGGTCGCGGGCCGTAGTATTTATCTCACTTTTAAAGGGATCCGTCAGATCGTCGTTTATCTCTACAGAGGCGACGATTATGTCGAGAACCGAACCTCAATCCCAATGACAGTCTACGCCGGAGCCGGGGACGATGTGATCGCTGGAGGGTCGGGTAACGACGTCCTCTATGGCGGGGATGGGGACGACATCATCAGTGGCGGTGCCGGTAACGATTACTTATCGGGCGATAACGGCAACGACATCTTGGGCGGTGATTCAGGGAGTGATCGGCTCGACGGCGGCAATGGGAATGACGTCCTTGACGGAGGGCTCGATGGGTTCACCGACTTCCTGACCGGGGGTCCGGGGGCTGACGTCTTTTATGTCGAAACTTACATATTTGTCCATCAGATTCGCCAGCGGGACGTGATGCGGGACTACAACCTCTTCGAGCAGGATCTCTACTACATGGACAGCCCGACTCCGTGAGCCTGATGATTCATGATCTGAAGTAACGCTTTGTCCTCGGGGTTTTGTCGTCCTGAAAGGGCGGCCTCAAATCAGCTCAGGGCATCGCCCTGAGGGATGACTAAAAGATGAGCATTCACTAAGAATTTGATATCTTCGGTCGCTCACCAAAAAGGATCAGCCCATGTCTGACGAAACGATCGACCTTTCACGTGATGTCGAAGGCCACGATGGGATCAGTGTGATTCGCGGAGGAGGAGCGGTCCGAGGTTGGAATGGGATCAAATACAAGGTGGGGATGTCGGCAAAGAATGTGGGCTCGACGAAGCTGTCGATGAACGTGGCGATGATCCCTCCCGGTGGCGTCGCCAAAGCCCACATTCATGTCGGGTTCGAGTTGATGCTCTACATCCTGGAGGGCAAAGTACGGCATGAGTACGGGGCAGGGCTGACCAAGGTTGTCGAAAATCAGGCGGGTGATTTCATCTATATTGAGGCCGACGTGCCTCATGAAGTCTTCAACATGAGCGACACGGAACCCGTCGTCGCTGTCGTCGCTCGGTCGGATGCAAGCGAGTGGGAGAATATCATCCCGTATGATTGGAATGGGAACGCGGTTTGAGCCAGTCGCGGAGTATGCATGTCTCTGAAGAGAGCCCCGAATCTTGAGATGGGTGACATCTCAAGATTCGAGGCTCTCAGGAATTTCGAGGATGGCTCAACCCTTGGCGGCGAGTACAGCCTTGGCGGCTTCGATGACCTTCTCGGAAGTGAGGCCGAACTTTTCGATGAGGGCTTCGGGCGAACCCGACTCGCCGAACTGATCGCCAACGTTGATGTAACGGATTGGCACAGGATGCAGCTCGGCGATCGCCATGGCGACCACACTGCCGAGCCCACCGTGGGCCAGATGCTCTTCCGCGACCACGAATGCGCCTGTTTCCTTGGCGGCGGCCAGGAGGGCATCCTTGTCGATCGGCTTGACCGTATGCATGTCCAGTACGCGAGCCTTGATCCCGCTGGCGGCAAGAGCCTCAGCGGCATCCAGGGCAGGGCCGACCATAAGGCCGTTGGCGATGATCGTCAGGTCGGTCCCCTCGTGGAGGACGTTCGCCTTACCGATGGTGAAAGGGGCACCGGGGGCGTAGAGCTTGGGGACGTCGGGACGTCCGCACCGGAGGTAAACCGGGCCCTTATGTTCGAGCATCGCCTTGGTGGCGGCCTTGGCTGACTCTTCGTCCGCAGGCACGATCACGACAAACCCAGGAAGTGAACACATCAGTGAAATGTCTTCGATCCCCATCTGGCTCGCGCCATCTTCGCCGATCGACACGCCGGCGTGACTGCCGACGACCTTGACATCAAGGTGAGGATAGGCGACTGCCATGCGAAGTTGATCAAAGGCATTGCACGTGATGAATGCCGCAAAGCTCGACACCAGGGCGGTCTTGCCGCTCGCTGCGAGACCGGCTGCGACTCCGACCTGGTTGCTTTCTGCGATCCCGACATTGAAAAACCGGTCGGGAAACTTCTTGCCGAACCACTCGGTTCGCGTCGAGTTCCCCACGTCGGCATCGACAACCACGACGTCGGGATGGTCGCCGCCCAGACTTTCCAGAGCCCGACCGAAGGCGTCACGAGTCGCCTTGCCAAGCTCTCGCTTCGATTGCACTGCCGATGATGCGCCCGCCATATTCGATCCACCTTGTCTGATAATTACTTTGTGACCGGGGTCAGCTCGGTGCCATCGACTTCGGCAATGGCTTCGTCGAGGTACTTAAGGGGTACCGGCTTACCGTGGAAGTTGAGGTCGCCCAGCTTGGCGAGCAGTTTGAGGATCCCCTGCCCCTTATGGGTCAGTGAGACGATCGCGGTCGGCCGACCTTTGACCTCTTTGGCACGGTTGAGCGCGGTCACGACTTCGCCCATGTCGTTACCGTTGATGATCTGGGTCTTCCAGCCAAAGGCGGTCAGCTTGCCATCGATCGGGTCCATGTTAAGGACCTCTTCGGCAGCCCCGGTCTGCTGGTAGTGGTTGCGGTCCACAATCAGGGTCAGATTATCGAGACCGTACTTGGCAGCGGTCGCGGCGGCTTCCCAAATCTGACCCTGGCCAATCTCGCCGTCACCCGTCATGACATAGGTATGGTAATCCCGTTTATCGACCCGAGCCGCCAATGCATGGCCCACGCCGAGCGAGAGTCCCTGGCCGAGCGAGCCGGTCGAAGCTTCAACGCCCGCGAGCCGAACCATGTTGGGGTGGCCTTCGAGCGGGCTGCCGAGCTTCCTCAGGGTCATGATCTCTTCATGGGGGAAGAAACCGAGCTGACCAAGAGCGGCATAAATCACCGGTGCCGCGTGCCCCTTGGACAGGATGAACCGGTCGCGGTTGGGATCGTGGGGCTTCTTGGGATCAATCTTCAGGAAGCCGCCGAAGTAGAGCGCGGTCACGACCTCGGTGGCCGAGAGCGAGCTGCTCGGGTGTCCCGAACCGGCCTCAGTGGTCATCCGCAGGATATCTTTGCGGATCAATTTAGCCCGCGCGAGCAGGGCAACCAGATTCTCAGCCACGGGCGTCGATCTCCTCGTCTAGACGTAACGGATCAAGCTCCGTTCGTGCGTTGCGTGCCATAAACTAACGACCAGACGGGTGATCGGGCAAGGGGGTAGCGGGCCAGACCCGTTGCCGGAGCGGGCAAATTTGCCTATCGTGAGAGGAACATTAACGCTCGTCTCACCTGTCTGGAGTGGGAGGAAACGTGCTGCACGCCTCGGCCCCCGATCCGGAATTTCAACGTCTCGTCGCAGGAGATCCACGTGCGGATCTGACCCGGATCGCCATTGAACTGGCCCAGGATGCCTACCCTGACCTACGGGCCGAGCCTCTACTCGCCTTGATCGACGAATTGGCGGACCGTGTTCGTGACCGTTGTCCGTCTGGATCCAAGGTGCGACATGTCTTAGGCCAGATTAACTGGGTTCTCTATATCGAAGAGAACTACCGAGGAAACACCGACGAGTATTACGACCCGAGAAATAGCTATCTGAACGAGGTCGTCGAACGGAAGACAGGAATTCCGATCAGCATGGCGGTGCTCTATCGCGCCGTTGCCGAGCGAGTCGGACTTAGGCTCGATGGGGCTAACCTCCCTGCCCATTTTATGTTGCGGCTGGGGGATGTGGGGGATGAGCCATTGTTCGTCGATGTGTTCGCGAGCGGAGATCTGCTCGATCGACGGGGGTGCCAGCAGCGGCTGGTTGAGCGAGTGGGTCGACCGGTGATCTTGACGGAAGGGGAAATTGCCCCGTGCTCTACGTCGACCGTGGTCGGCAGGATGCTTCTGAACCTCAAGGGAATCTATGTTCAGGCGGGCGACTTCGCCTCAGCGCTTCCTGTGCAAGAGAGACTCGTTCGTCTCAATTCCACAGACCCGGCGGAATCGCGCGACCTGGGGATGATCCATCTCCAACTTGATCAACCCGGTCGAGCGATTCCACCGATTGAGCGTTATCTGGCCGACAAGCCTGACGCCGATGACGCCCCGGCTGTCCGTGCCTTACTCTCTGCAGCATGGCGTGAAATCGCCCGCTTGAACTGACGAACGCCAAGTAAAGCGAAGCTGGCTGAGCAGATCATAACCAAGCTAGAAGGCTCTGGTACTGAGGCTGTGGTCGGCCCGAACGGATCGGCGGCAAGCGTTGCGACCCTGGCTCCCGTCTAGGACCCCGGAGTAGACATTGAACAACGCGATCTTTCCTGGTGAGTACTCCTCTTGACCACCACCGAGAGTGTTGTCGAGGAACAAATTGATCGTGTTGGTCGCCGACGTGATGTCCATTATTGTGGTCGTCGTCGAGAGTTTGGCCGACCCATCCAGGTAGGCCACAGTTGAATTGATACCTGGAGCGACCGTCAAAACGAAGTGGTGATAGACCGACGTCGTGAAGGCCGAATTGCCGCTAAAACCTGGAAAGATGTCTAAGTTGTTTGAAGGATCAACGTAGAAGCCATCGTCAGTTGTCCGGTCGGCGACGTCGGACGTTTCCGACAAAAGTCCCGAGTGGCAATCTAGAGGAAATAGGTAGAATGCGGACGATTGGCTATAACTCACTGTCCACAATGGCTTTACGAGGCCAAGAGTATCGATTTTCCCATTAATCTTGTCCTATGAATATGGACAGGCGTTCAATTTTGTCGGTGACGTCTGGTGTTAGGAAACGCTGTAAAGACCTAGCGTGGATCAAAAGAATTTGTGACTGTTGAAAAAAAGGGCGTTGTCTTTCTGCAACATTCTGCACGTCCCTTCTCAAGTTGTCGCAATCTGGGGCCGATACCATTCGATACGGCACCTGGGACTGCACACAACGTCCGTAACCGCGCTGATGGTCGGTCAGTCAAAACGTCTTAGGAGTGATGGGCAGGGGGAGTTCCCAGCCTTATTCCTTATGGCGTGGCCGAGTTCCACTAGCAGGTCCTCCCAGGAGGAGAAACAGACACCATGCGACACTCGCCCCGACTCTGGATTGGCTTGCTTGCCGTTGCGCTCGCACCTCTGGGCTGTTCGGCGACTGGGATTGGTAAACCGTTTGGCTCACCGATGAAGACGGTCGCCTCGGTGGCTGATCAGCCCCTCCCGGCTGTTACCGGCGAGCCCGGCAGTGCGATCGCCGCCGACGATCCAGAGCCCGAGATCATTGATCGACGCCCCAAGCTCGATGGCAAGATCTCCGGTCGAGTCGTGGACCACCGTGGTGATCCTGCGGAAGGGGTGATTGTGCGGGTCGCCGATTCGGGTCTCCGGGGGGGCAAGGTGGTGCGTGCGCGAACGGATCGGGCAGGGGGATTCACCTTGCGTGGCCTTCGGCCTGGAACCGATTACACCGTCATCGCCGAGCTGGAGGACGAGCAGGGGTTAATGACCGGTCGAGTGGCTGCTCAAGCCCCCGAGACCGGGGTTGAGATCGCGCTAGGCGACGACCAAGAGACTGACCCGATTGAACCGCGATCCGCTCGGGCTACGAGCCAGAAGAAAGTCGCAACCGTTTCGGATCGTGCCAATCAAGAGCGGACTTCGCGATCTCTCGTGAATGATGATGATATCATGCCTGCTCGAACAGACCGTGACCCCGTCGTTAAGCCTGCACGTCCTTCGGGGGCTTCCGCCAAGAATGCCTGGCGCAGAGGTGGAGAAGAGTCCGATCCTCCTGCCGCAGCAGCCCCGGTGCGTCAATCGTCGTCACGCTCGGAAGACGACGACGAGAACCCGTTACCTCCAGCGTTGGAACGATCCCCCCGCATCGAAGAAGCCCCAAAAACCTCCCGACGCATCAAGAAGTCGGAAGCGAACGGGCAGTTGGTCGCAGCCCCCCCGACCGAAGCCGAGCCCAAGCCAGAACCTCAGGTCTTGGCTGAGGCTCCTGCCGAGAGCGTTGTGGAATCGACTTCGACTCCGGCAGTGGTCGCTGCGGCACCGGTTGTGACTGCGACGGTCGTCGAAGCGGAATACGATCCCTTCGCACTCGTGAACGAAGCGGATGCGGTCGTCGCACAGGCAACCGATGCGCCCCGACCTCAGCCGCTCGGTCAGGTTCAGACTTCAGAGCCTCGTCAACTCGGAGTGTCGACCCGTCAGATCCGTCGAGGTCCTTCTGACGCTCAAGTGATCAACAAGGTCTCACTTTCCAGCGTGAACGCGAGTAATCCGACCTCGACCGAGGAGCTGTTGACCAAGTCACCAGCGTCTCGGCTGCGGCCGGTTGCGCGGAACCAGCGCTATGCGGGAAGCAAGACCGGCCCTGGTCCTATGGTCGATAAACTTCCGCTCAACGGCGACACCACAGCCGCATGTCGATTCGATCAGAAGCTAGACCGCCTGATTGACTTCCGCTTGGTCGATCTCCAGGGCCGCCCAACCCGCTATACCGATATCGACTCGGACTTTGTTCTCCTCGACTTCTGGGGCTCTTGGTGCGAGCCCTGCAAAGAATCCATCCCCCACTTCCTCGAACTTCAAAAACGATTCTCGACCTCCAAGCTCCAGATCATTGGGGTTGCGTGCGAACGTGGTCCGCTTGAAGGCCAAGCTGTGACTGCCGCCTCTGCGGCACGAAAGCTCAAGATCACTTACCCCGTTCTTGTCACGGACGCGGACAAAGGGTGTCCGTTGCAACAAGCAATGCACGTCCAAGCGTATCCCACGATGATCCTTCTTGATCGTCAGGGGCGGATCGTCTGGCGAGCCGCCGGTGCCACCGAAGCGAATCTCGCCCGTCTGGACCGAGTGCTGGCGTCATCGACAGCGGGAGTTGCCGCAAAGGCGACTCAGGCTCGACGTTGAACGATCGCTTCTGATCAGGTAAGCCCCGTGATCTCTCCCGAATCAGTCAGGTCGATCCGCTCGGCGGCGGGGCGAACGGGGAGCCCTGGCATTCTCACAAGTTCACCCGTGAGTGCGACCAGGAAGCCGGCACCGGCTGCGATCTCAATGTCGCGTACTGTGATTGTGAAGTCTTTGGGGCGACCGCGAAGCTTCGGATTATCCGACAGTGAGTCTTGCGTCTTGGCCATACAGATCGGCAGATTTCCATAGCCGAGTCGGCGGGCTTTGCGAATCTTTGCCTCCGCAGTCGGCAGAATCGTGACTCCGTTCGCCCCATACATTGCAGTGGCAATCCGTTCGATCTTGGCCTCAATGGGCAGGTCTAACGCATAAAGAGAAGTGAATGGGGTCGGATCACCAGCGGTCGCCGCGACGACCTTCTCGGCGAGTTCTTTCGCCCCCTGGCCCCCCTGGCCGAAGACGTTGGCCGTCGCACAGGGGATATTCCGGGAGGCACAATATTGATGGATCACACCGAGTTCCTCGGTGGTATCGGTCGCGAACTGATTGATCGCAACGAGGGTAGGCTTGCCGAAGTGGGCAGCGGCATCAAGGTGTGCGGCCAGGTTCGCCAGGCCACGCTCAACAGCGGCGGGATCGGGCTTGGTCAAGGCATCAAGGGGAGTCCCCCCATGCATCTTGAGGGCACGGACGGTCGCGACAATCACAATGGCAGCCGGGTTCAGCCCACCGGTGCGGCACTTGATATCGAAGAACTTCTCGGCCCCCAAGTCGAATGCGAATCCTGCTTCGGTCACCGCGTAATCCGCGTGTGCCAGCGCCATGCGAGTCGCAAGGATTGAGTTGCACCCGTGGGCAATATTCGCAAATGGTCCTCCGTGAACGAAGGCAGGAGTTCCTTCCAGAGACTGGACCAGGTTCGGCAAGATCGCCTCCGCCAGGATCGCGGCCATCGAGCCGACGACGCCGATCTCGTGCGCGACGATTGGCTTGCCCGCCTTATCGTAACCGATCAAAATACGTTCAAGTCGGGACTTCAGATCGCGTGGGCTCTCGGCCAAACACAGGATGGCCATAACCTCGCTCGCAGCAGTGATGTCAAACCCGCTTTCACGAGGGACGCCACCGGAGGAGCCGCCTAACCCGATGACAATTTTACGGAGTGCCCGATCGTTCATGTCGAGGACCCGCTTCCACGTCACGCTCAGCGGGACGAGCGCTGTGTCGCCGAAGTGGAGTCGGTTATCGATGGCTGCGGCAAGCAGATTATGCGCAGCGGTGACGGCGTGGAAGTCCCCGGTGAATTGAAGATTAATCTTGTCGGAAGGGGTCAGACGACTGGCCCCTCCTCCGGTCGCGCCTCCTTTACGCCCGAAGACCGGGCCCATTGATGGTTGCCGGAGTGCGAGAGCCGCGCGCTCACCGATGGCATTGAGACCCTGAGCAAGGCCAATCGAGACCGTGGTCTTTCCCTCACCCGCAGGCGTGGGTGTGATCGCCGAGACGAGAATTAACTTGCCCGTGGGTCGCTCGGACGCCTCAATCGCATCGAGTCGTACCTTGGCTTTGTCATGTCCATAGGGTTCAAGATGCTCGGGGCTGATCCCAAGGTCGGAGGCAACATCGGCGATCGGACGAGGAGCAATCGACATGCGTGGAGCCTTCAACAGGGTCTTGGGGCGGTGGGCTCAGCGTTGCGCAGTGGAGTCCGAGTCACGGAGATCATGCGCGACGCGTTTGTGTCGTTTTCTTACTTCAGATACGTCTTGAGCCAGCCTTGCATTTCGCTCCACCAAACGATTCGGTTTGCCGGCTTGAGGATCCAGTGTCCTTCGTCGGGGAACCAGACGTAACGGCTTGGCACTCCCATTCGTTGCATACACGTGAACATCCCTAAACCCTGAGCATCTGGGACCCGGAAGTCGAGTGCCCCGTGGATGACGAGAGTTGGGGTCTTAAAGTTTTCGGCGAACTCGCTGGGCGAGAGCTTCTTGTAAAGCGCGTTGTTCTTCCAGGGAGGGCCACCAAACTCCCACTCGGCGAACCATAGTTCTTCGGTCGTGCCGTACATGCTCGTCAGGTCGAATACACCGGCGTGGCTAATCAGGGCTTTGAATCGGTTGGAGTGGCCGGCGATCCAGTTGACCATATATCCGCCGTAAGAGCCCCCGGCCGCCGCCATCTTCGACTCATCCAGGAATGGATAAGTCTTCAAAGCAAAATTGAGTCCAGACATCAAGTCGGTATAGACCTTGCCGTTCCAGTCTTGAGATATCTGATCAGTGAATTTCTGGCCGTAGCCGGTCGAACCTCTGGGGTTGATGGCCACGACCGCGTAGCCAGGAGCGGCAAACATGGCGTAGTTCCAGCGTGCGACCCACTCGTCGTGCCAGGCACCTTGGGGGCCGCCGTGGATCATGAAGACAACCGGGTACTTCTTGGTCGGTTCAAAGCCTGGAGGCTTGATCAACCAGCCCGAAACCTTGTCGCCGTTCGCTCCTTGGAACTCGAAGCCTTCAGCCTTGGTCAAATCGAGTCCAGAGACAAGTTCATCATTGTGGGAAGTGAGAGCTTTTGGTTCCGATCCGTCAGCCTTACTCAGGTAGAGTTCAGCCGGTCGATTTGCGCTGCTTTTGACAAGAACAAGGTCGCCCTTTGAGCCAGTGACCGGTTGAACGCCTGTGTTCGCGCCCCCCACGAGCTTGATTTCGTGATCCGTCGTCGCCCCGATCGTGTATCGCGAGATCGACTGCCCCCCCTGATGATCGATGACACCGATCAGGCTTTCATTACTCTCCCAGGCATAAGATTGGATCGAACGGTCTTGCGACTTGGAAGACAAGAGGATGCTACCCGTGTCGATGTTTCGGACCTTCAAGACCGACTGGTCGGCCTCGAATCCCCCGCGAGCTTGCGAGACCCAGGCGAACAATTTGCCGTCAGGTGAGAACGAGGGCTGGGAATCGGCCCCGAGGTTGTCGGCGGTAAGATTCTTGAACTCGCCTCCACCGACCGGGACCGACCAGACGTCATTATTGGTGATCCATGCGAAGTCTTTGGTGGCGGGCTCGGCAGTGAACACAAGGGTTTTACCGTCGGGGCTGAACGCATAGTCGTTCGAACCGCCGAACGGGGCAGGGGGAGTGTTGCTCGTCAGTTTGGGAGTTAAATCCTTTGCCTCCCCCGTAGCGACGTCCACTACAAAGAGATGACTCTTCTTGCCCTCATCCCAGCTCGCCCAGTGTCGAATCATCAAATGATCATAGACGCGAGCTTTGCTCTTGGATTCTTCTTTTTCTTTATCCTTGTCTGCGGTCTCGGCTGGGGTCTTGCCAGGATAAACTTCGGCGACAAACGCGATGTTCTCTCCCTTGGGAGACCAGATCGGCCCCGAGACGTCGATAGGGAGTTTGGTCAGTTGCCGAGCCTCCCCGCCTGCGATTTCGATCAACCAGACCTGTGCGGAGCCGCCTCGTGTGCTTGTAAACGAGATCGACTTGCCGTCAGGGCTCCAGCGCGGGTGAGTATCATTGCCGGCAGCCGTTGTTAGCCGACGCGAGGGCCCTCCCGCGACGGGCACGAGCCAGAGGTCACTCTGAGCCTTACCCGCCTTGGGGTCATACTCGGAGACTTGGTAGACAACGAGCTTGCCGTCGGGCGAGACCTGGGGGTCAGCCACCCCTTTGACGGCGAGCAGGTCCTCGACAGTCATCGGGCGTTTGGCGGCATGCGTTGATGTCGTCATCATCAAAAGGCCCAACAAGCCAATTACCAGTCGAGACACGGGAGAACTCCTGGAAGGTTGAGCCAAGGTGATCAAAGCCGACCGTGTGACATCTTCTTGAGCAGGGGAGTGATTACCAACAAGACGATCCCCGGGATCAAGGAAGTTGCGACCAGGAGCGGGAAAAGTTCGACGTTACTACCGTGGAGCAGTGACTCCAACTTCCCGGCCAGGTAGTTGGCAATGGCAGTGCAAAGAAACCAAATCGCCATCATGAATGAAGCGACCTTGAGCGGAGCAAGGTTGTTCACCAGAGAGAGACCGATCGGCGAGAGCAGAAGCTCAGCTACCGTTGCCAGAGAATAGAAACCGACCAGCCAGAGGGGGCTCACCATCTCGTCTGTACCGGCGGCACGATCGGCGAAGACCATCACCACGAAGCCAAGTCCCAGAATCATCAGGCCGATGCCTTGCTTCGTTGTGGCCGTGAGCCTCACCTTCGTCCAAAGTACCGATAAAATCGGCGCAAGAGTGAAGATCAGGAGAGGATTGACGGACTGAAACCAAGACGCCGGCAGTTTCTGGCCCATGACATTCAGGTCAGTTCGCTTGTCGGCGAAGAGCGTCAGAGTTCCCCCTGCCTGTTCAAATCCCATCCAGAAGACTACGGAGAAGCCTGAAACAATTAAGATAACAATGATGCGTTGCCACTCATCGAAACTGAGGGGAACTCTCGTTTCCTCCGACGCGTCGGCAACCCTTCCTCCACCAATATGACCGAAACCCAGCCAGACGAAGCTTGCGAGTCCGAGAGTCAGGAGCGTTCGATAGCCGAGCAGCGCGAGGTCAGACGCTTGAGGAATTAAGGCCGCGACCTTGGCAGGGGACCAGAGACCCCGAAGCTGCGGCCAGATCGCGACCAGCCCGACAACAAAGCCAATCCCAATCAGAGCGACGACTGCGACATCGATCCAGTCGCGTGGTTTGAGGCGGAACTCGCCTTCTGATCGTCCAGGCGGGTATCCATGCCTGCCAAGGTGTCCGCCAAACCGGAGGAACATGGCCAGTCCGAAAAGCATCCCGACACCCGCCGCGCCAAACCCGAAATGCCAGCCGTAGCGTTCACCAAGTGTTCCGCAGACGAGTGGTGCAAAGAACGCTCCCAAATTGATCCCCATATAAAAGATCGTGTACGCACCATCTTTGCGAGGGTCATTCTGTTCGTAGAGCTGGCCAACCATCGTCGAGATGTTGGGCTTGAAGAAGCCGTTGCCAAGGATGATCAGACCAAGGGCGTAGTTCAGGAGCGGTTCAAACGCCATCGCGAAGTGGCCCAACGCCATGATAAGGCCACCCACCAAGATCGCCTTTCTCTGCCCCAGGTAGCGGTCAGCGAGATAGCCCCCCAAGAGTGGGGTCAAGTAGACGAGCCCCGTGTAGGTCGCGTAGACGTCGAGTGCGTCAGCTCGACTGAAGTTCAGGTGCTTCGTGAGGTAGAGCACCAGAAGGGCTCGCATCCCGTAATAGCTAAAACGCTCCCACATCTCTGCGCCAAAGAGGACATAGAGGCCCTTGGGATGCCCTTCCTGAGTGGGCAAATCGGCCGAGGCGAGACTTGACATGAAGGGTCCCTTGTTGCGTTGGCGAGCGATCGGTGTACAGACGAGATAGCGGGCCGGCACGCCCTGTGGAGCGTCGAGCATGATCCAGACCTGGGATGCGGTCCGGGCGAGAAGATCCCTAGATTAACGAAGGACGGTTCCCAGGCCAAGACCCTAATGTCAGGGGTTCGCCTCAGCCCCATTCTTCAGCCACTTCAAGAGATAGGGCATGCTCACGACTGGCCCAGGCTCCGGATAAATCAGTGGTGCTCGGATCAGTTCCAGGTGATTTGCCCGGATCACAACATGATCCAGGACGCCATCAAGCTTTGTCCTGGCCACCGCCATACAGCCATCGCCCAACCCCTCGGTCAACTCGTCGAGCCGACCAGCCTGACTCTTCGTCGCCTGTCGAGCGAGCCCGCCCAGGAGACCTGCTCGACCAACCATGGCAAGTTGGGCTTCAACTTGCCGACGGGCCGTCGCGGTCAAGAAGCCCGCATTCCCGGCCAAAATGTGGTAACGAACGCCCGACCGACGGGGCCGGGCGTTCAGAGTCGTCAGGTAACGACTGCCGGGTGTGAGGTCGATCGCTGCTTCGCCAAGACCATCGGCGAGCTTGGCGAGTGGGTTCGACTTCTTCGACCC
>JANXSX010000057.1 GCA_025356475.1 Isosphaeraceae bacterium
GTGGCGACGCACATCCTCGCGTTTGAAGGCAACAGCCAAGTCGTCTGGTGCGATGGGAATTACCAGACCTACGAGGCCCAGCGCAAGGAACGACTTGGCATGGAGGCCGATCAGCCTCACCGGATCAAGTACAAATCGCTAGTAAGAGGTTGAATCGCAGGTACGCATCGGTAAATATCGATCTTAGCGATTTGACTCTTCGGTAACCGGCAAGACGGGGATCACTGTACGAAATCGGTCGGCATCTCAAACATCCGACTCTTCGACTGGAAACCCGTCGCTATGTGACGTGTGCTTCGGCTGAATCCGACCTAGCTAGAGATGCAAACCGTTTCAAGGTATACTGTTATGAATTCGTTGTGCGTTAGGGACTCCTGGTTTTTTCCGATCTACGCACAAGAATCCAGATCATTACCAGGAAGCGACCGCTAGGGATTGTCTGAAGAATGTCAAAAAAACCGATACGGCACAGGAATTCCAGTTGATCTTTCCGCAGCCAGGAAATTTGGTTTCGCCGGTTATGGACCAGATATTATAGAATGAAGAGAGAAACATGGAGACTGTAGCAAAGAAATCGGGTTGTAACGGTGTCAGGTACTGCATTCTTCGGTTGATTCACGGGTCCAAGACAAAACGCCAACGTCTTCTACCCGAACGCCAGCGCGACGAGAGGGTTCCACGAGAATCCGCTGGAATCATCAAGGCAAGTCGATGAAGCGGGCCACAATTACCCGATTTCTTTGCTACAGTCTCGCAAAATGCATCATTTATTGAAAAAGTCCAACCAGACAGTACTGATTAGAGATGCCAAGATTTCACAGATTGAGTATAATGATCGAAGGACTTAACAGACGGGACACGATTACTCGGAGATGCCAAGATTTCACAGATTGAGTATGCTGGTTGAAGTACTTAACAGACGGGATACGATTACAGTGCTGTCGCCGTCATCCTACATAGTTCATAAACGTGTTACTCAAACGGTGGTGAAAGCTGATCTTGCATTTGCTCGTGCTGACACGTTGAGTTTCTCCCAGATACACTACGCTTGTCGATAACTTGGCTCCTCTATGCCCAGCGCGTATTCCATCCGAACGTCCCTCCAAGGCGAACTCCAGGACTTCCTGAGAGTCGGTGGATTTGTCAATTGTACACCCACGTCAGACCTTGTCCGTGATCTGACTGCGTTACTAGCGGCATATCGTGAAGAAGACGTGCCGCTATACCCGTCTGTCTTTGTCCTTTCATCCGTCGACCAACTTGCTGAGCTGGCACCGGGGACCGAGCGGGTCGTAATCGGAAGCAGGATCCTCGGCGAGTTAGTCGCATCCGCAATACTCAAGGACTGCGCCCCGCTCGCCGTTAATGGATGGTCGATTTTTGTCGGCAAGTCTATCGACGGAACGATATTTCAATATGGCCTCTTTCGTTCGCTTGCTAACACGTATGCCACCAGTGCCGATGAGGCTATGGTGCAGGATTCCAGCAATTCAGCGATACTAATGATCCGAAATCGGGGCCATTTGGTGGTCGAATTGCGGAATGCGCGGGACGAAGTTTTCACGGCATCTCTGACTTCGGCCATGGCGACCGAGTCTCACTTCGCGGTCCACGTCTCAACACTTGCTGAAGCGGTTGGGGCAGACTTGAACCCCGATACCAAACAGGCTTTTATTCCTTACGTCCGTCGCTTTCTCGGCGACATTTTGCAGCGCTGCCACGGAGCACTCTGTGCGGTAATGAGGCCGCCGAATGATCAAATCGTTCCACAACAGTTTGCAAAGAGCGTCTGGCTTGTCGAGCCTTTGCGTTTGGCTTCGGCGCACACGGACGCGATACTTCAGAAGTCGGCAGACAGTCTCGCTCAACTCCAAGCTCTGGAATCTCTACTTGTAGGCATGATCAACAGTGACGGTGTCGTGCTGCTTGGTAGCAATGGCACGGTTCTCGGATACCGGGCGTTCCTCAGTCCTACTGAAGAAGAACGCAAGCACCCGGAAGTAGAGGGCGGTGGCCGACGCCGCACGTATGAACTTATGAAGGGGCGATTGAACGGGGAACTCCGTGCAGCTTTTTTCAGATCACAGGACGGGGCAACCGCCTGTGAGAGGGCCAATCAATGACGAATGCAAACTCCGCGCTTGTTCCTTGGACCGTAACGGATCTCGTGACCATTCCTCCTGAGGCGCGGGAAGCCAAGGATATCGTAGCCTTCGGCAAGGCAACTCTCTCCCAACGCGTCATGCATTCGATCGTGACAGGGTTCGAGGCAGGTTCGTACGAGATGGTCTCCACATTCGTGTGGACCAAGGCCGCAGCGACGTTGAAGCGTCAAGTCTCAACCCTCGGAATGGAATTTGTCGGGGAAATGCTCGGGAGGCCAGACCTCGATGACGACTCCGACCCGGCGACTGCGATCGGAGACCATGAGGCGATTGCGCTAGCTGAGGACCTTGGTATGGTCACGGCGATCCAATCGCTCCGCCTCAAGCAAGCTTTGCAGTTAGTTGCTCACTTCTCCACATTAACGGGCGAAACCGACTCCGATGACGCGATGACGCCAGAGGAAGCACACGGGCTGTTGCGTACTTGCATCACAAGCATCCTCGGAAAGCCAAAGTTTGAAGGTGCCTTGCATTTCGCTGACTTCCGGAAACGCCTCGCCTCCTACACGCTCACATCCGCCGGTCCTGAGATCTCCGTCATCACTAACTCGCCATACTTTTTCGTGCGAACTACACTTAGCATCCTCCTGGCAGCGATCAAAACTTCGCATGGCGCACCGCTCGAGCACGCGGTCGGAAACACGATGGTACTAGTGCCTCACCTTTGGCTGAAGCTGCGAGAGCCGGAGAAATGGCAGGTGGGACAAGCCTATGCTGAAGTCACTTCTGCGGGCAACCGCAAGGCGTCGGCGGGACTCAAGAAAGCATTGATGGATGTAAAGGGATTCGACTTCGTCCCAGAGTCCCTCCGATCGAACACTTTCACTGAGACGGCGGCCCGAGTCCTCTCAGCGCACTTCGCCCTCGATAACTTTTACAACGAACGAGAACCTATGGAGGCACTCGCTGCTCTGGGCACCTCGATCCCTAAACCGGCGTTCGCGAAGGTGATGGAAGCAGCCCTCGCCGTCCGACTCGGGAATCGTTGGGGAGTGGCGACGAACGCACAAAACGCCGCACAGGATGTCCTAAACCTACTCCGGCCTGTGCAATGGTACTATTACTTTGACGAGTGTCTAGCCCGTGACAGAACTGTCATGGACAAGATCGTATCTGATGCAGGGCCTGTGAAAAGATGGTGTGAGGTGGTGCAGAGGCTCGACCTTGGCACGTTCGTGCCAAAAAACAATCTGGTCAAAGCACTACTTGAAGCTAGCCGAAAGCCGGTGACGCCGGCACGCATTATCGACGTGAAAAAAAGAGCAGATACGCTTCGGAATCACCTCAATAAATGAGACTATTGCCTGTTGTCGGAGTCATACTGAGAACGGTTTTCACATATCCAAGCGACTTAAAGCCTGAAGATAAATGATGAAGTGACTCTACTTTACCTCGATCCCTAACAACCTCCGTTCGATCTTCAGTCGTGACCGGATCCTACGATCGTTGTGGTGATAAAGTCGAGCGGTCTCATTATCCTACGATCGTTGTGGTGATAAAGTCGAGCGGTCTCATTGCGGTGTAGCCACGGAGAACAGCGGGGGCTTTGCAGCAGTGGATTATTTACGTTGGGTTGCTCCTAAATCCCAGTAGCGATTGGTTGGTGTCGTTGTGGAAACGTCAGTGCGGGGGTGCTGTTTGTTTCCCCGCCTTGTTTCCCGATTCAAGAACCATCCGGCCAAGGGCCCCGGGTTTTGGTGATGATTCCACCCGACCCAGTTCCACACGGGATAGTCCCCAATTTAGATTACTCTTGGCTCGCTTGAAGCATTCCTCGCCGCGATGCACCGCCTTCGCCACGTGCGCCGGTTCCTTCAGCGACAGGTCGGATTTCGTACGACGCATGCGTCATGGTGATGCCCACCTCGCAATCCTCAATCTTATCGAGTCGGCCTTTCCTGATCGGGCGAAGAAGCGATCCCTCCGCCGGTTTTGCGCTCGAGTTTTGACAGAACTCCGGTCAAAGGACTCCCAACGTGAAGCTGCTGTTCGATTACGCACAGGGTGGCCCCGAGGAGTCGGACGAACGTCTCCAAACGCGAAAGGAACCCGTCGATCAGGTCGGGATCCACATGTGCATGAGCCTGCATCTTCCTGAATCGAGCTTCGAATCTTGCGTCTCTGACAGACTGACAGACAGCCTACCCAGCGGTCTCCTAGACGCAAGAGAATACTCTAAATCATCTTATAGCAAACTGCTCCCGGGATCACTACAATTAATGTGAGAGCAGACTTGTTCGTAACTGTGTTAGAGATCCGTCATTGATTCAGTCCCAATCCGAAACGCTGATCAAGAGTGGCAGTCATCCGTTCCCTACCCTTGCGTAAGGCAGTACTCGATGCCATTGATCGGCTTTGATGAGTTGTACGAGCGAGCCGATTGCGTTAAGAAGCCGGTGGGGCTTGCGGTCGCTGGGGCGGCCGATTTGACCGTTCTCCAGGCGGTACGCTCGGCCACGGACCGAGGCTGGGTTCGACCGATCCTGGTGGATAACTCAGCTCGGATTCGAGACTTGGCAGCGACGGAGCGGATCTCTCTGGACGGCTTCCAACTACTGGAGGCTGAGGGGGAAGAGGCGGGAGTCGTCGCGGTCGCTGAAGCTCGGTCGGGACGTGCAGCATTCCTCATGAAGGGTCAAATTTCGACGCCATCATTAATGCATGCGGTCAATCATCCTGAGACCGGTTTGCGTACCGGCCGAGTTGTTGCTCAGGTCGTCTTGATGGAGATTCTCGCAAGCAATCGCCGCTTCTTATTGGCCGATACCGGGGTGACAATCGCCCCTAAGACACGCAGCAAGATTGAGATTTTGCTCGAAACCGTTCAGGTGGCTCACGCGCTCGACTGTCCAGAACCGAGGGTGGCTCTGATGGCAGCCACGGAGACCGTCAACACGCAGATGCCGGAGACCCTTGACGCGGTCGAACTCCAAAAGAGGGGGGAGATGGGCGAGTTCCCCGGTTGCATCGTGCAAGGTCCGCTCTCGTTTGACCTGGCCTATGCAAACGATGCTGGCATGAAGAAGCGAATTGGCGGCGGGGTCGTGGGAGCCGCCGATGCGATGATCTTTCCAAACCTACTGGCTGCAAATCTCACCGTCAAGGCGATCATGTATACCGCCGAATGCCGGTTCGGCGGCGTACTGCGTGGGGTCACTCATCCTGTCGTCTTCATGTCGCGGGCCGACACCGTTTCGACCCGCTTGAACTCAATCGCCCTTGCGTTGCGGCTCATCTGAAGGGCGTCGAGGTTCACGATCCCGCATCGGGGCAAGACCAGGCGCTTGACCATCGATTGTAGTGTTGTTCGTACGAGTTGGTGCCGGAGTCGGTGGCGGCATCCCGTCAAACCGCCCGAAGATCATCCGACCAGCGCTCGTCTGGAGCACGCTCGTAACAGTCAAATGGACCCGATCACCCAAGTGATTTGAACCTTGCTCGGCCACAACCATGGTTCCATCGTCGAGATAACCAATCCCCTGCCCTGGCTCCTCCCCACGCTTGATTAGCTTCACTTCCAACCCTTCGCCCGGAAGGACGATCGGCTTCATCGCGTTGGCCAGATCGTTGAGATTGATGACATCAACCCCTTGGAGCTTGGCGATTTTGTTCAAGTTGAAGTCGTTGGTGACCACTTTGCCGCCGAGGTGTTTGGCAAGGATCACAAGTCGTTGATCGACCTCACGGATACCCGCGAATTCGGGCAATTCCCCATCATGAATGCGGACTTCGATGCCAGGCGAGCGCTGGAGCTTGTTGAGGATATCGAGCCCACGACGTCCGCGATTCCTCCTGAGCTTGTCGGAACTGTCGGCGATCCCTTGGAGTTCCTGAAGCACAAACCTTGGGACCACGAGGGGTTGGTCGATGATCTTGGTCTCGGCGACATCGGCAATCCGGCCATCAATGACCACGGATGTATCGAGGATCAATGGGCGAGACCCTTTGACCTCTTTCGAGAATTCCATGTAAGGAATTATGAAACGAAAATCATCCTTCGTCTGCAACAGCGTACTGATGCATAAGTAGATGATGAAGATCGCCATGACGCCCGAAAAAGGAGGCCGGACCCCTTCTTGCAAGTAGAGATTCAAGGTCGGTTCGATCGCACTCTGGGTCAAATTACTGAGGATCAAGCCAACGATCAGGCCGAAGTATATTGCCGAGATCGTCTGAATCTTTTTGCGGGGCGTGAGGAAATCGGCGACGACCAGGGCGCATGCGGCCGCCATCACACCGGCGAAGATCATCACATTATTGACGCTCTGGGGGCCGGCGAGCCGCGCCATTCGCGCAGCAAGCCCCCCCACGACCAGAATGAATAATGCACGAATCGCAACCAGGAGAATTTGCACTTACTTCACCTCAAAGTTCGGCGTACCGACTTTCCTAAAATATGTCGCGATTTCTAAAGAATACGGCAGAAACAAGAGGACCGATGACTTGGAAATCAGGTCGAGGATACCCACCTAGCAATCTCGGACACGAGCCGGATATACAGCTCGTCGAGACTCTCATTCAGGACCTTGGTCGTCGCGAGGACGGGCATGAAATTGCTATCCCCATCCCAACGAGGCACTATGTGCCAGTGGAGATGCCCCGGGAGTCCAGCTCCAGCCGAATGCCCAAGGTTTAATCCGACATTGTAACCGGATGGTGCCATTAAGCGGTCGAGGCAACCGATGAGAATCTGGATCGTCTCGACAGGTTCGACCAGATCCGCCCCCTTGAGGTCAACGAGTAAACCTGTGTGCCGCTTCGGTGCGACCAGCAGGTGGCCGTTGTTGTATGGAAAACGGTTGAGAACGACGAGCGTATGGGCACGACGCCACACGATCCGATTCGCACGGTCATCATCAGAGGATAGGCCGTTGCAGAGAAAACAACCAGGGGTTTCCCCCCCATCCGGCGCGGCATCTCTGACGTATTGCACGCGCCAGGGTGCCCAAAGACGATCCATTTCGCGACTGCCTCAATGAACCTGTCAGGGTTCTGGACCCTGACAAGACCTCTCAATGCACGATATCAACAACGCATATCGTAACACGGAGCGTGCGCAAAGTCTCGGGTCTGGCTCTCATTTTAAGGTGAGTCGTTTCACCCGACAAAAGTCAGGCTCAGAGCAGGAGCCGCCGTTCCCAGATCGGATACATCTGGGCGCTGACTCGGCCTTCGATGGCATCCTCAGGAACCAACATCCAATCCGAATTAGCGACCACTGGCGACCTTGTCACATTCGTGGCCACCAGCAGGTGACGGGGGGGAACCGTAAAGTGGAGAGCTGAAATGGAAAGGTTAGGCTGGATCTGCGACTTATGTGAGACCGCGTGACCATCCACGCGAAGGATTTGATTCGACCACTCAATTTCCTGGCCTTCTACGCCTACGACGAAACCGAGTTGGGCTGGTCGTCGTCCCTCTCCACGGAGCCAAACCCATTCAGCTTCGACGGGCCGTCGGTTCTCAAACACCCGACGGTTGAGAAGGTAACCCTGCGTTGGAGAGCTCAAAAGGCTGGCGACGGGCGAAGTCCAGCCCGGTGTAAACCAGGCAGAGAAGCATACCAGGATCGGTATGTACATTAAGATCGAGACCACCAGAAGCGAAACCCAGCCTGAGCGCCACAAAGCCACCTGAGGGAACGTCCGACTGGAAATCGTGTCTGCAAGTGAGGCAACATGCACCGCAACGCAAAAAAAGGCCCCGACAAATCCAAGCAGGGTTCCCCACGAGAAGAGCAGGAGAAACAGCCCACTCATGTAGGAAGAAATGCAAATCACGCCTCGGACAGAATCGCCCCTAACGAATTGGGAGACACCAGGGATCAGGGCCGCAAGCCCCTTTGCCACGTTTTGCAACAACGTTTCCGCTGGCCCCCTGCTTCGCATTGTGGAGTGACTCCAAGAAGGCAAGAACGTGCTGGGATTGGTACGCTGGCGTCAAATCGGAATTAAGCAGGAACTATTGTCGAAGAACCGGAATGAACACGGACGAAGATCGATCGGTTTGGTCGTCTCAAAAGAGTTGCGTCAAATCCTGAGGATTGGAACTGAAAAATCTGGAAATTCTTAAAGAATTCTTTGAATTTTTGGTAGGTCATCGGACCCACCTTAATACGGATTGGAATCGGCGGTCTGACGTAAGCAAGTCTGCCAGTGTCATCTTGCGTGATCCTATGACCGGGTCCACGACATGGTCATAGCAGATCCGGGCAGTGGGGGGAGACACCGACCTTTGATGTCTTCGCTTCCAAACAAGACTCCTTAAAGACGCCCCGTGGGAGACGTCTATTCGGATCTCCACACACTGTAATGCCAAAGGATATAAGCAACTGCGGAAATGACATGCAGTGCATGCGGTCACGCATGCAGTTGCCCAGTCCTAGATGTGGATCGTGTGGACTACTTACACTCAGTACTCGCCTCGCTCGGTTGTGATTGCTGTAACTCAACGATTGACCTGTTCGACGAGTCTGCGCCGTTCGTGACCTGATTTCTCTTCAATAGGGGTAAGTGAGAGATCGGCCTGAACCCGAGAATATTGCGGGGAATCTCTGCGTCTATGACGGTTTGCCAAAACCCGCTCTAAGACAAGATCTTGACCTGGAGTGATGGTTTTGTAGTATATTATGCCTTCCGTATCTGAATACCCGACTGGCTGAACCCAGTCCCCCCTGCCGTTGACTGCAAGCCATCGAGATCTCTTCGACAGCCATCGAACGAGTGGCTCGAACTTGTCCTGCCCTTTGCCCGTCCCCGCAGGATGGGCCGAGCATTCAACTTTTGAATTGGCGTTGGGGCGGTCTTCCCTTGAACGGGTGGCGATTCAAGCCTCCCGAGATGAGATCATCACGGCAATGGAAAACCTGAGTAACGTTCGCAACATTGGTATTTCGGCTCACATCGACTCTGGCAAGACCACACTCACCGAGCGTGTTCTGTACTACGCTGGTCGAATTCACGTGATCAAAGAAGTCCGCGGCGAAGGCGCGGTGATGGATCACATGGAACTTGAGAAGGAACGTGGGATCACGATCACGTCGGCTGCCACGACGGTGCATTGGGCTGACAACAAGATCAATATCATCGACACACCGGGCCACGTCGATTTCACGGTCGAAGTCGAACGCTCGCTCCGCGTCCTCGACGGCGCTGTCTTGGTACTCTGCGCCGTGGCTGGAGTCCAGTCGCAATCGATTACTGTTGACCGCCAGATGAAGCGGTATAAGGTACCTCGCCTGGCGTTCATCAATAAGATGGACCGGACCGGGGCGAACTCCGAAAGTGTGACGACCCAGCTCCACACGAAGCTCGGGCTGACCACCGTCCAGCTCCAGATTCCGATTGGTTCGGAGATTAACTTTCTAGGAATCGTCGATCTCATCAATCGCGAGGCTGTCTATTTCGACGGCGATAAGGGCGAGAAAGTTCGTCGCGAACCCCTCCCCGAGAACATGATCGAGGCGACCGAGAAGGCCCGCAACGGCATGCTCGAATCGCTCTCCTTGGTCTCGGATGAGATCATGGAACTGCTGCTCGAAGAGAAGGATGTTCCGCTGGAAATGATCCATCGGACGATCCGCGAGGCCACCGTTGCCCAGCAGATTTGCCCTGTCCTTGTTGGCTCTGCCTACAAGAATAAGGGTGTTCAGCTCATGCTCGACGCTGTCAACGCCTACTTGCCCAGTCCGCTCGATCGCGAGATCCATGCCAAGGATAACGCAGCCGGTGGCGAGGAAGTCGTGTTGCAACCCGACGCAGAGCTGCCGCTCGTCGCCATGGCATTCAAATTGGTCGAGGAAGCGTTCGGCCAGGTGACCTACATGCGTGTCTACCAAGGCACGCTTCGCAAGGGAACCTTCTACTTCAATAGTCGCCAGCGCAAGAAGCAACGCATCAGCCGAATCCTTCGCGTCCATGCCGACCAGAAGGAAGACATTGATTCCGCCGAAGCCGGCGATATCGTTGCGGTGATGGGGATCGAGTGCGCCACAGGCGATACCTACGTTGAGGAAGGGCAGAACCTCTCCCTCGAAAGTATCTACGCGGCCGAGCCGGTCATCGACTTGTCAATTCACCCGACCAAACGGGCGGATTATGACAAGCTGTCTAAAGCACTCAATCGCTTCATGCGTGAGGACCCGACCTTCCGCGTCCATGTCGACGCGGAGACCAGCGAGACAATCATCTCGGGGATGGGCGAACTCCACCTCGAAATCTATACTGAACGCATCCGGCGCGAATATGGTGTTGAGTGTACGGTTGGTATGCCCAAGGTTAGCTATCGCGAGAAGCCGACCAAGGTCACCCCGTTCAACTACAAACACCGGAAGCAGACCGGTGGATCGGGCCAGTACGCCCACGTTGTGGGTGTGATGGAGCCACTTCCCGAGGATAGCACCGAGCAGTACATCTTCGAAAACGATGTCACCGGCGGCCGTATTCCTAACGAATACATCCCCTCTGTTGACAAGGGTTTCCGTCGCGCTCTCACCAAAGGCCCTGTGGCTGGTTACGAGGTGTTGGGTGTCAAGATGACCCTCACCGATGGCAGCTACCACGATGTCGACTCGTCCGACATGGCATTCCAGATCTGCGGGTTCGACGCCTTCCGCGAGACGTTCCGCAAAGCCGACCCGGTCTTGCTCGAACCGATCATGAAGGTCGAAGTCGAGGCCCCCGTCGAGTTCCAAGGTCCCGTCACCGGTCAGGTTTCTTCCAAGCGAGGTGTGATCCTCGGCACCGAGAATCGCGGCCAGTTCGTGGTTATCGAAGCTGAAGTCCCCCTCTCGGAGATGTTCGGCTACTCAAACGACCTCCGGAGCATGACCCAAGGTAAAGGGGGCTTCAGCATGGAGTTCCTCAAGTACCAGAAGGTTCCTGCCCGCCTCCAGGAAGAAATCGTCAAGAAGTCCCTGGCCGACGCCGCCGCCAAGTAATCCCGAACGAACCCAACGCAAAGCCATCCGATGCCCGGCGCGACAGCAATGTCACGTCGGGTTTTTTCGTGGCTTGACCTGTTCGAGCCATGGTAGAGCGCAACGGGAATCCTCACCTGTCCCACCGGGAGAGGTCGATCGCGCAGCGTCGGGTGAAGGCTGGTTCCTGCTCGGCCAAGCCGAAAGCCCAAGCCCTCACCCTGCCGACGGCGTCCCTCTCCCGAGGGTAAATGGGATGATTAGGAAAGATGGGTAAAAATCCTCCCGGAGGCCGGTTTCCCCAAACGAAGCCAATCGCCTCCCCAGGCGATTTTACCTGCACATCCCCACTACGCATATTTTGCCTGAACAGAATTGCCCGAAAACCTGATATATAGAGGAGAGTGAAGTTCTGCTCGTCTTTGTGTTCGGAGTTTTTCCCCATGTCCGTACCCGTGAAACAGGGAGTTGCCGACATCCAAGTCGGCGGCAACACGATCCCTAGAAATCTTC
>JANXSX010000158.1 GCA_025356475.1 Isosphaeraceae bacterium
CAAGCCCGATGATGCCGAAGCCCATTACAACCTCGGCAACGCCCTGGGAGCCCTGGGGAAGCTCGACGAGGCCGTCGCCGCCCATCGCGAGGCGATCCGGCTCAAGCCCGATTTTGCCGAGGCCCATGTCAACCTCGGCAACGCCCTGAACGCCCTGGGGAAGCTCGACGAGGCCGTCGTCGAACTTCGCGAGGCGATCCGGCTCAAGCCCGATTATGCCGAGGCCCATTACAACCTCGCCATCGCCCTGAAAGCCCTGGGGAAGCTCGACGAGGCCATCGCCGCCCATCGCGAGGCGATCCGGCTCAAGCCCGATTATGCCGAGGCCCATGTCAACCTCGGCGGCGCTCTCCGTACTCAAGGCGATTACGCCGGGTCGCTCGCGATGTTTCGCAGGGGACACGAGCTGGGAAGCAAACAGCCCGGCTGGCGTTATCCCTCGGCGCAGTGGGTGGCCGAGGCCGAACGGATGGCGGCGCTGACCGAGCGGCTCCCGTTCCTTCTGAAGGGGGACGAACGTCCGACCGACAACGCCGAACGCCTGACCCTCGCTCAGATGTGCTATGACACGAAACGCCATGCCGCCGCCGCCCGCTTCTGGGCCGAGGCCCTGGAAGCCGACCCGAAGCTTGGCGACGACCGTTCGGCCGAACATCGCTACAACGCCGCCTGCGCCGCCGCCCAGGCCGGAACCGGCCAGGGCCAGGACGAGCCGCCGCCCGACGACATCCTGAAGGCCAAACTTCGAGGCCAGGCCCTCGGCT
The DNA here is from genome assembly GCA_025356475.1 of Isosphaeraceae bacterium. Taxonomy (GTDB): domain Bacteria; phylum Planctomycetota; class Planctomycetia; order Isosphaerales; family Isosphaeraceae; genus JANXSX01. The sequence continues at coordinate 765 of JANXSX010000158.1, forward strand.
GGCTCAAGGCCGAGCTTGCCGCGTGGGCCAAGATCCTCGATACCGGCCCGGCCCCGCTCAACAAGGCCGGGATTGCGTCCACACTCCTACACTGGAAGGCCGACACCGACTTCGCCAGCCTCCGCGCCGCCGACGCCCTGGCCAAGCTGCCCGAGACCGAGCGGAAGGAATGGCAGTCGCTCTGGGAGGAAGTCGACGCCCTGCTCAAGCGGACCCAGGAGCCGAACCCCTGAACGGCAGGCACACGACCTTGGGCTCCGCCACCGCCCTCGATCCCCCGGGAATTTGGAAGGGGCAGGTCGCCCTCGGAAGTTGCCCACCCAGGGCTCTCACAGATCCAGACGTGCGGATTTCCCGCATTCGACTCGTCACGCTCTAGTGCCTGCCCTCAAACGGTTTCGACGCCCTGATGGTGACACGCTCTTGAGGTTCGATGCCCTTGCGTGGTTCCAGACGGCGAGTTCACAACGCGGTGTCCCCTTTTCTCCACGGGGTCCAGGAGGGCCTGTTCCCCCGCTTTATCGATATTACGAGACGCTCCGACTCCCAACCGTCCATCTCGCCGCGCATCGTTTCCTTCGCTTGGCGATACCATCGTTTGCATCATACGATTGAACCGTCGCCACCACCGATTCCGTCAGTTCCGACATCATCAACTCATCCTTGGAACTGGGGCTCCTCCACAACGCGACCCTTTTTTACCAAACCCCGCCAAATAAAGGTAGAACATGTTCAGCGGACTGCCTCAGGCTTTAATTCCAGGACACAGCGGTGGATTTGCTAATAAGAATTCCGAGGCATCCCCCTGGCTCGAACATCTCGTCGAGGTAAGGGTCCGTCAAGTCGTATCAACCGAATGGAGCCAGCAGATCTCGACGACCTAAAGGGAGGATGTCCGGATCGTGCTTCGTCATGAGAGCTGCCATGGTCGTGAGCTCCGCCTCATGTCGGACGAAAGGGATTGAGGACGTCTGCCAAGCGGCAAGAAAAGCAGGCTGTAGTGAACTGCCCGTCCTTCGAGCAGCCGTGCCACCTGATTGGGACATTTCTTGTAGAGATTGATGCCGTATTGACTGAATTCCGATTAAGAGCAAAACTTTCGCCTCACGGGATCACTTCTGAGCTTTGTTTCTTAAGTGAGTAGACAGAAACGACTTCCGGGCGGATGACTTTGTTCTCCACTCCAAAGCCAGGCCGATGTCTCTGAGCCACGAACTTGTTGAGATTTGGGTCATCCGTGCTGACGGTGGAGATGGCTCGCTGACGCCGCGCATCGAACTGGTCGCCCTCGACCTGGAATGGTTCAACGCCCTGACGGTAGAGGATATCAACCACTCCCTGCTGGAACCCCCTCATGACTTCGAGCAAGCGGCTCACTTCACCTTCCGATGAGTCCGTCGAGTCGACCATCTTGCCGATGTCGTCATGAAGTTGGATGAGGTCCACAAAGACAGGACGAAGAATTCCGATCAACAGTCCATTCTTATATTCCTGCAATTCGGCGTGCAGGCGATCAACCATCTTCTCACGTGTCGATTCCGCACGAACCTCGCGGTCGAACTGAGATTGCAATCCATCTAGCCTTGAAGTAATCGTCTGGGATAGCGACTCGATCACCGCTTCGAGCGGGAAAGGCTCACTCACCCGCGTGGTCGCAGTCACAACATCGACAACTTCATCGTCGAGAAACTGGATCGAGTCTTCGATTGGAGTTGGAGCGCTAAAGGTGGGGTCGGTTTCGACCGTCAACTCGATGTCACTTTCGTGAGCATTGGACATTGCGCGACCTCGGTCTTGAGGAATCGAATGGCCCCAGATTAGCACGAAGGATCAGGACTCAATACCGCTTGCTTCCAACATGAGGTCGGGCTCGTTTAGAATCGGCCCCAAGATGATCCGCCCTGGCACCACTTCGAGGAGAAATCATGCGAAGGACGAGTCAGAGACTGGCTATGTTCGGTTGTTGGGCAGTCGTGCTTGTCGCGTCAGCAGCCAACCCGGCCTCCAAGCAGGAATATGGTCCCGATCCCGCGTCTGTCGAACGATACGGCCCAGCGTATCGATATCCTCAAGCCGGTTGGATCGTCCTTCACATTGAGGGAGCCCCTTACGAGCGAGGCTACCAGCATGGACGATTGCTCGCGCCCGAAATCGCCGCTTACATCAAGACACTCGCCCTCAAGAAGAGTGCGAAGGACCCGAGGATGGGCTGGGATTCGCTTCGGTCCATGACGAACGCGATCTTTGTTCGCAAGTACGACCCTGAGTATCTCGAAGAGATGAAAGGGATCGCCGATGGTGCCGCCGCAGGTGGTGCCAAGTTTGAAGGCCGCTCGCTCGACTTCCTCGACCTCGTCACGGTGAACTCAGACGTTGAACTTGAGTTCATCGATTCCGCCTTGAACGCGACCAGCAATGGCCTGGAGTCGAAAGTCTTCGCGGATCCCCATCCCTCGAAGAGTACTCCGCCCCCTCCAGAACACTGTAGCGCGTTCGCCGCCAACGGTAAGGCAACCGCCGATGGCTCGATCGTATTCGGCCATATCACGATGTTCAACCTGGCCGTCGTGCGCCATTTCAACATCTGGCTCGACGTGAAGCCCAAAGACGGTCACAGAGTGCTCATGCAAACCTATCCTGGGGGCATCCAGAGTGGGATGGATTACTATCTCAATGATGCGGGAATGATCGTGGCTGAGACGACTATTAATCAAACGAAATTCAACATTAACGGTCAGACACTTGCCTCTCGCATCCGTCGAGTGATGCAGTACTCTGACTCGATCGACGACGCTGTGAGGATCCTCAAAACAGCGAACAACGGGCTCTATACCAACGAGTGGCTGCTCGCGGATACCAAGACGAACGAGATCGCGATGTTCGAGCTCGGCACGGATAAAAGCAAACTCTGGAGATCGAGCCAGAACGAGTGGATTGGCGGGACGGAAGGTTTCTATTGGGGCTGTAACAACGCCAAGGATCTTGACGTTCGACTCGAAACAATTGCGAGCCTCGAAGGGAAACCAGCCAACGCGACCTTTAAGCCTTCGGATCGTGACCGCACCTGGATCAGGCTCTACAACCAAAATAAGGGCAAGATCGACGAGAAGTTTGGGTTCATGGCATTCACAACCCCACCGCTCGCTGCCTTCTCGTCTTGTGATGCCAAGTTTACGACGACTGCGATGGCCAAGGAGCTGAAAACCCACGCTTTGTTCGGTCCACCGCTCGGGAGGACTTGGGACCCGACAAATTCTCAACGCGATAGCTACCCGGACATCGAGCCACTTGTCGGCAATGACTGGACGGTGCTCACGGCCGAACCCCCTATGGCTCTCGATCCTCAAAGCAAGGCCGCAGTAGACCTGGCCTCAACACCAAGCTCCCATAAGCCGTCTCAAGCCTCAAGCCCGTTGGCAGGCATTCTTCCACCTGCTTGGCACGGGACGATCCTCCCCGCCAGCGATTCTGACATTTGGCTCGCAGCCGCATTTTCCGACTTCGAAAAGATTGTGGCGCTCGAGCGAGCTACATCCTCCACACTTGCCGGCGATGTCGATCGCCGCGAAGTCGCGTTCTTTGTGCCTTGGACTAAGTACATGTTTGCTGTCAAACGACTTGGGCATGACATCCCTCTCAAGGAAATCCAAGCCGACCTTGCTACCGACGAGTGGCATGACATCGCCGGTGGAAAGGGAGTATTGTTGCTCGCCTCGCTGAGGAATCGACTTGGTGGGACCGAGTTTGATCGCTTCATGGACAAGTTCGGTCGAAGCCACGCGGGGAAGGCGGTTACGAGCGCCGAGTTCTTCACTGCCGCCGCCGCAGCTTCAACAAAGCCACTGGAAAGCTTCTTTGTCGATTGGTTCGAGAAGTCTGGGATCCCCCAAGGTGGCGGTATCCAAGTCATCCATTCGGGTAAGTGGTCGATCGACTCTTTTGAGACCGAGCTCGATCGCACGATCATCGTGTACGGAACGCTCAAGGAGAGGTCGGCACAGAGTGAGGCGGCGGGGCGACTCCAACGCAAGATCATGCGGCGGTGGTCGAATTATGCGATCCCGATCAAGAGCGATAACGACGTCACGGTCGAAGAGTTGAAGTCGCGTCACGTCGTCTTGATCGGGAGACCCGATACGAATGCGGTTTTTGCGAAGCTCGGGGCCATGATTCCCGTAGGATACGGCCCGAATTCGTTCGTATTCAAGGAACACACTTACGCCCACCCCTTAAGCGGTGTGATCGCCGCGTCCGAAAATCCTCTCAACTCGCGATACAGTGTCGTAGCCTACTCAGGGTTGAGTGCGACTGGAATCTGGAACCTCGTCGATAAGCTCGCCGATCGCGACGGTGACGACGCCACCGAAGTTCTGCTGGTTCCTGCAGGGTCATCCCCCATTCGCCAGTCGGCCAAGCCGATTGTTTGCGAACCTGCGGTTGCAAATCTGAGCCAAGAAAAGTAGCGGTTTCCAGGAGTTGAAACGGCCCATCGACTCGAAAGAATCGATGGGCCGCAATGTCTATCTCGAAATGGGCAGAAAGGGGGTCGAACCCTTGACACCAGGATTTTCAGTCCTGTGCTCTACCAACTGAGCTATCTGCCCGAGAACATGAACTCGCTAGATCTTAACGTCGTTGCTACGAAGGGTCAACCGCCCAGCCTGTCGGAAACCGAGTTTCGTGACGCCGGAAGAAAGAAGAGGATGTTCAGGGGGGTAGGTTGTTGACTCTCGCCCTGAAGGCATTAGAATCTAACTCTCAAGTTGAGGTTTATGGGCGCATAGCTCAGTTGGCTAGAGCGTACCCCTGATAAGGGTAAGGTCCCAGGTTCGAGTCCTGGTGCGCCCATTTTTTTCTGCTAACTCTGCCTGCCATTATTCATCATCGTCGGCTTCTGCTTCATCGTCGCCACCATCCTCGTCCGCATCTTCCTCGTCATCGTCATTCTCGACGTCATCGTCATCCGCAACCTTAGCGGCTTTGACCATTTCAGCTTCGGCCTCAATGACGATCGGTCTGGGGAGCGCCGCCCCGATGCCTGGTGCGTTCTCGGGCATCGCTTCCTTCACCTTCTGAACGAAGTGTGTCCCTTTGCCTCGTGCTGTCATTTCAGCAGCCTTGGTTTCTGCCGCTTCTCGCTGGCTGTACTCGAACGTAGCAACCGGTTTGAAGGCGTCGTTCACCACGGCCCAAACGATGCGTTGACGAGCTGCAGGCTTTGCAACTTTGACTGCCTTGGGCTTCTTGGTAGCGGCCTTCGCCTTCTTTTTAGGCTTTTTAACAGCCTCTTCGTCATCATCCATGTCCTCCGTCGCATCGTCAGACTCATCTTCCATGGGGTCGAGAGGCTCTGCGGCATCGTACTGGCGGCGTAGTTCGTGCCGGTTCTGGGGTTTCCCAGCCATGCGATCATCCTTCACGGCAAGAGGCAGTCGAAAGACTCTCCAGCCAACCCGTGGGTTGGCGAATTCTCGATTAAGATTACCCAAAACGGGGGATGTTTGCCAGCGTAGCCAACCTTCTCACTCAATAGTTTGGAAGGATGGAAGTCCAATCTCTTCTAGATCCACGCTCTGGATCTGGTCCGGAAGGGTGTAAGACGGTCAATCGGTACTGACACGGCCAGGGTCGTTGTGCCAAGATCGATCGAACCGGTAACTCACCGTTCGTCCATCTTCTCGGAGAACGTGGTGAGAGAGGCGAGGTGCCCTATCTTCGTGGGAGAAGGAGAGCCGAGCCAACCATCCGCTTGGTCCCGGACTCACGGAAGTGACCCTCGCGAACCAGCGACGAGTCGTCCATCGGTCGCAGTCACCAAGTTCAATGGCAAGCCAGACGTGCTCTCCAGGTCCAAGTCGACTTGAGACGCGGACTTCTGCTCCCTCAGTGTCGAGACCGATGACGGTCGCTGTCAAAGGTTGTGGACGGAATCCGTGGCGGACAAGTTCGAGTCTCACCGGAGCGTTTCGACCTGTCGGCGAGGTATCTCGAAGTTGAATTCTTGCGGTCATACCGATTGTTTCCAGCAAATTATCAGGATGCTTGTTCTTCTTGACCGGCAGGTCTGTAGTTGATCATCGCTTGCCAGCGAGCAATCGGCGAGTGTGTACCCCAAAGGCAACAGTCGAGGTCGAGAATGTGCAACGTCGCTTAGGGATTGGAGATGCGTACCGGCTCTGCGGGCTGGGACGGCTGGCGGCTCGCATTCACACCGAGAGCTTGGCAGAGATACGCGGTCAGAACATGCTTGGTCACATTCAGCCCTAAAATCCCCCAGAGGACACCCTGACGGAACAGCCAGATATTCCCTGCGGCACAAGCCACAAGGAGAAGCATCATCGTCAGACTGATCTGGAGTCCGGGATTTTTCATAAATTCATTATGTCCAACTAGGATCAGTCCGGACAGATCGTCATCAGGTGTATCATCCCCGTTCTGATCCAGGTTTCAGACCGGTTTGAGCGAACTGAAGAGTCCGGGGGCTGCCCACTGGCAAGACTTCGGCAATCGGTTTACATTACTTCACGTTGCCAAGGTCTCCCGGTTCACTGGCCCTGGGCCTGAATCGAGACCATATTGACCGCCCGGTGTCCATCGATCGAGCTTGCCCACGATGTCAGCCCCAACGATCACTCGGCCTGAGTGGAGTACGACGATCGACCCAGTCCTTCAGAAGGAACTGGAGCAGCACGTCCTCGTCACGAGCTGGGATCAGCTACTTGGGATGGTCGATACGGTATACAACTGGGGGCGACGTTCGAGTTTGTGGCCGCTCGGTTTCGGTCTCGCCTGCTGCGCCATAGAGATGATCTGCACGGCTTCCAGCCGCTTTGACATCGCTCGCTTCGGTGCCGAGGTTTTTCGCGGCTCTCCTCGCCAGGCCGACGTGATGATCGTTTCTGGCACCGTCACTAAGACGATGATGCCGATGATCGCTCGCCTCTACGATCAGATGCCCGAACCCAAGTATGTGATCTCGATGGGGGCATGTGCCTCTGGTGGTGGTCCCTTCAAGGAGGGTTACAACGTTGTCTCCGGGATTGATAAATATCTCCCAGTCGACGTGTACATTCCCGGTTGTCCGCCCACCCCTCAGGCCCTGCTCAATGGCCTGATCATGCTCCAGAAAAAGATAGACGGCGAGCGGATCACTCAGTCACCTTGGTACCGTGGGTCTGTTGAGCGCGATGTCACCGTTCCCGTCCTGGGACCCGATCTCATCGACCTTCGCATCCTGGAGATCACCGCCGAGAAAACAGCACAGGGTTTGATCGAGGCCCTTGAGGAGAAGCTGGTTAAGCCGACGAAGATCGCGGCTCCCAAGCCTGATACTGCGGTTGTCAACGAGCCGGAAGCTGAGGTTTCGTCGGCCAAGGGTGCGAAGGCCCCCAAGAAGGTCAAACGGGCTGAAGTGAAGCCTTCATTGGTCTGGCTCGGTGATGAAAAGTTGGCCCAACTCGATCACCGAATCAATGCAAAGTTCGGGCCCGAGACCTCGCAACTGACCCAGGCTGGCTTACTTGTGGAGCCAGGTAAACTCCTCGTGGTCGCCAATTACTTGAAGACTGAAGATCAACTCAAGTTCGACTACTTGGTGAGCCTGCAAAGTGTTCACTTTGAAGATTGCATTGAGGTCAATTACCACCTTGATAGCATCGATCACCCTGGTTCTTTGATTATCCTTCGGGTGCGCACCGACGAAGCGGAAGGGCGGGGCGAAGTCCCTTCAGTGACTGAGATTTGGCGGGGTGCCGATTTCCAAGAACGCGAAGTTTACGACATGATGGGGGTGAAATTTACCGGTCACCCCGAACTCAAGCGCATTCTGATGTGGGACGGTTACGCCTACTACCCGCTCCGTAAGGACTTCCTTGAGCCCTATTACGAGGGGCCGACCAAGGTTTTTGACTCGCGGATCGAAGAGGGGCATGGCCAGCACTTCCGCGCAGAAGAGATCAATCCTTATGGGTCGAACACAAAGATTCCCAAGGATTTCAAGGGTTGGAATGAGCTCGACGCAGCGGACGACACTAAGGGCAAGAACCTGATGCCGACTGGTGTCGATATCAAGGAACTTGATACCGACCAGTTTATCGTCAGCATGGGCCCCCAACACCCCTCAACCCACGGGGTGTTCCGGATGAACCTTCGGGTGGACGGTGAGACCATTGTCGGGCTCAAACCCGTCATGGGCTACATGCACCGCAACCATGAAAAGATTGGCGAACGAAATACCTATCTGATGAACTTTCCGTTCACAGATCGGCTCGATTACTTGACGAGCATGGGGAATAACTTTGGTTATGCCCTGGCCGTCGAGCAATTGATGGGCGACGACGCCAAGGTTCCTGAACGTGCCGAATACATCCGGATCATCATGGCCGAGTTGACTCGCGTCGCAAGTCACATGTGGTCGATTGGTTTCTTGCTGAACGACCTGGGGGCCTTTTTCACGCCCGCTCTTTATGCGATTGAGGAGCGAGAGTTGATCCTCGACCTCTTCGAATGGGCCGCCGGCAGTCGCATGATGTGTAACTACTTCCGTTTCGGCGGAGTTGCCTTCGACTTGCCCAAGGGCTGGGTGGAGCGTTGCTCGGGGATTGTGAACGACCGTCTTGAAGGCAAGATTGACGAACTCGACCGCTTCCTATCGAAGAATGAAATTCTCCTCGACCGGACCAAGGGTGTCGGTGTTCTCACTGCCGATCAGGCGATCAACTTCTCGACGACTGGCCCCGTTCTCCGGGCCTCAGGAGTGAATTACGACATCCGCCGAGTCGCACCTTACGGCATCTACGACCGTTTCGACTTTCGCGTGATCGTTGGTCGAAATGGCGACCTCTACGACCGGTATTATGTTCGGCTTGAAGAGATGCGAGAGAGTGTCAACATTCTCAAGCAGGCTCTTAACGACCTGCCCGAAGGGCCGATCCTCCCAGGCAAGAAGAGCTACCAGATCAAAGTCCCCATCGGTGAGGCTTATTCACGAGTCGAAAATCCCAAAGGCGAACTCGGCTTTTATGTTGTCTCAGATGGCTCGCCGACGGCATATCGTTACCACGTGCGAAGCCCAAGTTTTATTAACCTGACCGCACTGGAGCAGATGTGCCTTGGCCACACTGTTGCTGACGTGGTTGGCATCTTGGGTAGTCTCGATATCGTGCTCGGCGAAGTTGATCGATAATTGGTCCTCGGAAATTTTGCTTACATCCTTCATTCTCGCACCCGAGTGAGTTATGCGATACGGTTTCGGGATGGTCGTTGGACATGCGGTGACACTTCGCCGCTTTGTTCTAACGTTCTGGCGTGACATCCGGAACGGCAAGGGCTTCTCACGTCGCGGAGGCGGTTATTCGCTGATCGACCTCTGGCCGTGGAAGGCAGACTTCGGTCAAGAGCCGACTGTTCAGCAGGATTACAAAACAGATGGCCTTTTCACGGTCGAGTATCCCGACGAGCGACTCCCTGTGTACGAGCGATACCGCATGTTGCCGGTACTCGTCTACGACACCGAGGATGGAAACGTACGCTGCACCTCCTGCAATATTTGCGCAAAGGTTTGCCCCCCCCAATGTATCTGGATGAGGCAGGCCAAGAGCCCCAAGGGAACTGTCGTCCCACTTCCTGAAGACTTCTACATTGACATGGATGTCTGCATGAACTGCGGACTCTGTTCGGAATACTGTCCGTTCGACGCAATTAAAATGGACCAGAATTTCGAGCTGTCGAATTACGAGCGGCACCAGACACACATTTTTAGCCTTCAGGATTTGCTAGTTTCAAGTGAATACTATGCCAAGACTCATCCCGAGGCTTGGGCGAGCGAAGATGAGGTGACAGAGCGGGGCAAGGTGGGCAAGAAAAAGGATCAGCGCTTGCAAAAGGCACTCTCCGCCACTCCCAAGCCTGCTGTTAAACCAGCAGCGCAACCGGTCGCATTGACAAACCCCTCATGACGGATTCAGAACTCATCCGATGGCCAGAAGCCCTCAGGATGCGACTTCCACAACTGATGCGTTCCGCAATTTGTACGGCTCGGCGAGGTCATTCTCCGTTCGGGTGTGTGATTGCGGATTGGAAGACAGGTTCCGAACTCGTCCAAGCAGCGAACTCTTCAGAACTGGATCCGACTGCTCACGCTGAGATCAATGGAATACGAGAAGCAACGCGTAGAGGCCTCCATCTCGCCGATCTCCTCCTGATCTCGACGGCCGAGCCCTGCCCGATGTGTTCGGCAGCGTGTTGGTGGGCTGGATTACGAGGGGTTGTCTATGGAACTTCCATCAAGAGCTTGATCGGATATGGGTTGCAGCAACTCGATATGCCTGCGGATCAGGTCTTCGCGACCGCTGTCAACCGTGCTTCTCCTTGGATTCTTCGGGGATATTTGGCTTCGGAGACTGATGAACTCTATAAACGTCTCCAGGAAATTCGGAAGTTTGAGGTCGGGGACAACAGGCCCCTTGCTCGTGGAGAAGCTGATGATTAGGATGCTTGCACCAAAGTGATACAAGGTCGAGCCTTCTGGCGGTTCTCTCTGTTCTACTCCTACAGGTCGACCAATGATTCCCACAGCGCCTTCGCCCAGATATGAGCCGGGCACCCGTGTTCGGGTCACCCAACGTGTCCGAGTCGGGCACCGGGAGTGGTTGACACATGTGGTTGGCCTTGTTGAACACAATAGCGTTCGACCGGTCGGCGGGATGGAGATGGGTGGCAAATCATCTTATTGTTATCAACACACACTTCGCCTCCGGAACGAAGACGGTGAAGTGACTGTGGTCACCTTCGACGACGATACACTGGTTGAACCGTTGACGCCTCGTTGAGCACACCCGAGCAAGACTTCGACCATGATCATCATAAACTATGCGTTTGTTGGCATGCTCCTTCTCGCTGCGATCGGCTTTGCACTCGCTCCCCTCGTTGTTGTAGCGATCGTTGCACCGCGAAAACGTTCGGCAGAGAAGAAAGAGATCTTTGAGTGCGGTCTGCGAACCACTGGGGAGACTTGGGTTCGATTTCGTATCCAATACTATATCTATGCCCTCATGTTCGTAATCTTTGATATTGAGACGGTGTTTTTATATCCCTGGGCGGTGGCTTATGGCCAACTCGGCGTCTTCGCACTTGTCGAAATGATCGTGTTTCTGATCGTTCTCGCGATCGGCCTGGCTTATGCTTGGGCCAAAGGTGTGCTCCGGTGGGTCTGAGTTGGTTTCTCGTTTCCTCGCTCACACTTCGTCATTCTTGGGAGTTTCGACGTTGACCCCGCTCCTTCAGCCGACCTCTCTTGTCGCAGTTCCATGGTTTCAATGGATCCTTGTGATTCTCGTTGTGTTCATCGGGATTTTCCCAGGAATTGTCGCCTACATGGTTTGGGCTGAGCGGAAAATCGCTGCACGGTTCCAGGACAGAATTGGACCTAACCGGGTCGGACCGTTGGGACTACTGCAACCAATCGCTGATGCAATCAAGTTGATTACCAAAGAGAATATCGTCCCCAAGACTGCGGATCACTTTGTCCACTTGCTCGCTCCTGTCATCATGCTTGTCTCGGCGTTTCTAGTTCTAGCAGTTATCCCCTTCGGTGTCGGTCTCGCACCGATCAATCCTCCTTCTGGACTCTTATACTTAGTCGCGGTTTCGAGCATGTCATCGCTTGGCATTTTTCTCGCAGGCTGGTCCAGCCGCAACAAATATTCCCTCCTCGGTGCGATGCGAGCAGTCGCACAACTCGTCTCTTATGAAATTCCTCAGGTGCTCTCGACTGTTCCGATCGTGCTGTGGTCCGGAAGTTTGAGCATGGTGACGATCTTTCATCAACAACTCGAATACGGTTGGTTCATTTTCTCTCCGCCTGGCTTTCTCGCGTTCGTCACAATGTTGATCGCCAATATTGCGGAAGTGAATCGGGCACCCTTCGACCTTCCCGAAGCGGAGTCTGAGATTATTGCCGGGTATCACACAGAATACTCGGGCATGCGATTCGGGCTTTTCTTTCTGGCAGAATATTTGAGTGTGTTTGGCGTCAGTTGCATTGCTACCGCGTTGTTCTTGGGTGGTGGGTCGCTGCCGTTCACAGACTTTCCAATGGGCCTTGTCAACCTCGATCTCTGGTCAGGTTGGTTGATCGTCAATACCGTATTCGTCAGCGTTTTCATGTTGAAGGTGTTTTTCTTCGTCTTCCTGATGTTCTGGGTGAGGGCGACCCTGCCTCGGATTCGAGTCGATCGGCTCATGAATTTCTCTTGGAAGGTTCTTGTTCCTCTATCGATCTTCAACATTATCGCCGCAGCGATCTGGTACGAATGCGTATTCCGTCGCGAAGCCAACTACTTACTGGGCTGGGCGATCACTGGGCCATTGGTCCTATTCGCAGTCTGGCTCACCCTGTTCCTAAATCAGATCGGACGGATGAAGGCAGAACGCGACGCCCGTCCTGATCCTATCCGCGTTGGACTGGGTGACTTTCGGGTGGTTTGATGATCATCCGTGGTGGTTCTTGATCGATCTGTTCCCTGGCTTCTTGGTCGGAGATAGTCGTGCTGCCAGCCCTTTTTTTGCTCATCGCCGCGCTTGGAGTCCTGTCCGCTCTCGGAGTGGTTCTGGCTCGTAACCTTGTCCATGCCGCGCTCTATCTCGTCGCGTTTTTTTTCCTGGTCGCCTGTTTATTCCTCCTGCTTGAGGCGGAATTCATGGCGGCGATGCAGGTTCTCATATATATCGGAGCGGTCGCAATTTTGTTGATGTTCGGGATCATGTTGACTCGAAACATTCAAGGAGATGATACGACGATCGCTCGTGGGGCTGCGTTGATCCCAGGAGGAATCGTTGCCGCTGGACTGATCTTCGTCCTCTGTCTGGGAATTCAAGAGCATCGAGGTACGAAGGCCCGTCCCGCCTGGTCGTCAATTCAGTCACGTCCTGCCCCTGTTGATACACCTGCCGCCCCCGGATACGGTCGCAGCCTTGCAATCAATGAAATGGGACGATGGGTCGGAATTGAGATGATGACCCGGTTCTTGATCCCCTTTGAGGTTGCTGGCCTTTTGTTAACGGCGGCACTTGTGGGTGCAATTTCGCTGGCGCGTAGTGACCGGACCGACACCCTGAGTCGTTCAGGGCCGATTGAGACCGTGGAAGCTGGGTCGTCAGGCCTCAGTGAAGAAGTGATGCTGACCGGAGCTAAACGATGATCGCACCTGGTTACGACATTCCCCTGAGCTGGTTCCTCTACTTTACCGCGATCGTCTTCGGTATCGGGCTGTTCGGCGTCTTGATTCGCCGGAATGCGATCGCTGTGTTAATGGCGATTGAAATTATGCTCAATGCGGCGAATATCAACTTGATCGCGTTTTGGCGATACACTCCGGGGGCACCTGGTGAAGGGCCTCTCACAGGAGTCATGATGGCCATTTTTGTGATCACCATCGCTGCCGCTGAGGTTGCTGTTGGGATCGGCCTGATCCTGCTCTGTTATCGGCGCTGGCAATCTGCTGACGTTGATCGCCTCGATACTTTGAGTCACTGATCGATCCGACCCACGGCAGAGATTTGCCACGCTCCCGAGGCCCGCGCTGATGTCGCCCACGCTTATTCCGAATATGCCTAGCCCCCACGAATTACTTGCCCTTCTTCCCGCCATGATTTTGGCGGTTTGGGGCCTTGTGGTGCTGATTGTCGACTTTGGTGTGCTTCGAAGGTCGTCGAGCGACCGTCGCCAGAACTTTTTAGGCATCCTCACACTGTTCGGTGTCTTAGTGGCGATGGCTTGCTCGGTCGTACCGATCCTCCATCGAGCGTCCCCGGACCAGTTCCCTGGCGTCCTGAATGTCAATTCGAGCGAGCCTGACCTCCTGGTTTTCTTCGGGACGATTGCTTCTGACAGTTTGACTGAGTGGGTCAACTTTATCCTTTTAGGATTGCTCGCTCTGACAGTTGGTTTGTCCTTAAGCTACCACTTCACCGACCAGTGGGGCGAATATTTTGCCCTGATCTTGTGGGCAAGTGTCGGGATGATGCTGCTTGCGGCCTCAGAGGAGCTACTGACTCTGTTCCTAACGCTCGAAACCATGACGATCTGCTTGTACCTCGCAACTGCGATCGAGAAGGATCGAAAGCGTTCCGCAGAAGGGGGCTTGAAGTACTTCGTCTACGGATCGGTCTCGTCGGCGATGTTTCTCTTTGGTTTGAGCCTGGTCTACGGGCTTACAGGTTCGACGCGACTCGAAGCCATCCAAGTGGCACTCTCAGGATCGGGCACTGTCCTTACCGGGCTTGAAGGCAACGTAGCGGCTGCAGCGGCTGTCCTTCTGGTCCTCGTCGGTTTTGGGTTTAAGATTGCCGCCGTGCCCTTTCATCAATGGGCACCGGACGCGTATGAGGGAGCCCCCGCCCCCGTCACAGCGTGGGTTGCGACTGGCTCAAAAATCGCGAGTTTCGTTGCCTTGATCAAAGTTCTCGTCTACGGGTTGGGGACTTGGTCCAGTGAGCCTGGCACGGTTACAGGTCCTGGCTGGATTGGGATTGTGGCTGTAATCTCGGCCGTTACCATGACTTATGGTAATTTCGCAGCCCTCGCTCAGAAGAATTTCAAACGCATGTTGGCATATTCTTCAATTGCCCATGCGGGCTATATGTTAGTCGGGGTGCTTGCTGCCAGTGTCTCCACCCATCCCAACGAGGCGGCAGGTACGGTTCTCTTCTATCTTGTTGTTTATTCGTTCACAAATGTGGGTGCATTTGCCGTCGCAGCTTGGATTGTCCGTGATCGGGGAACCGACGAGATTGCCGACCTCAACGGCCTAGGTCACACGTATCCGGGTATGGCGGTCTGTATCGTGCTCTTGATGCTTTCCTTGATTGGGATGCCCCCACTTGGTGGATTTTTTGCCAAGATTGCGATGTTTGCTGAAGCGATGAACAACGAGAGTTCGCGGGGTCAAGTCGTTCTAACTTGGCTGGTAGCGATCGGTCTCTTCAACAGCGTCGTTTCCGCCTTCTATTACGTTCGCGTTCTTAAAGCCATGTTCTTGAGAGACGTCCCCGAAGGCGTTCAGCCCCTCGGCCAACCTGGTCGTGCGATCAGTATCCCCATCGTTCTGGGTACTCTCGTTGCTCTTGGGACTGGGATTTATCCTTCGATCCTACAAAGTAATATGCAGGGTGCCGCAGTCCATATGCTCCATCCGGGTAAGCTGGAAACGAAAACAACATCCTCGTCAGCTCTGCAGTTGGTTGTACCGGCTCAGGTGGCTTTGACCCCGAAGTCTTAATTGATTCGATCGACTGAAGAACAGCACCGCAATCACCGCACGCGAGAGCGAGTCGACGCCGATGGCGATCATCAACACCTTTCAGAAATGCCTCGATAGTCCCTATCTGTCCGAGGACAAGGACGCACCGGCTCAGGTCGGCAGTCTCCTCGCAAAAGCGGGTGATCGCCTTGAAGCCGCCAATAACATCTTTACAAGCGGCCAAGCTGATCTCGCGGATGTGAACTTCCTCGGTTACGAAGCAATGTTCTGCTGCGTTCGAGCGCTTGTTTATAACAAGGGATATCGCGAGATGGGCCTGAGGTGCCTTCTTCTTGCCGCTGAGAATCTTTACGTGAAGACCGGCAAGCTCGATGTCACGCATCTCCACGCTTTCGAGCGT
Source organism: Isosphaeraceae bacterium (assembly GCA_025356475.1). Classification (GTDB taxonomy): domain Bacteria; phylum Planctomycetota; class Planctomycetia; order Isosphaerales; family Isosphaeraceae; genus JANXSX01. The sequence goes on from JANXSX010000158.1 coordinate 16,425, forward strand.
GCCCAAGGCCTGAAGCTCAAACCCGAGGAAGTGATTGCGAGCGCTTCAGCGTTTGTGAAGCGGACTCTCGAGCTTATCGGCGAAGGTTGATTCCGCAATCATGGGTTGGTTCGGCTCATCAACTCACCCACGGACTTGATGATTTTCTCTTCGATACCGGCAGCCCAGGGCGCGGGCAGACCGTAGTAGAGCATGGCTCCTCCTCCTTCGTAACCACCCTCTTTGCGGATGCGTTCTGAGGGGATGTATGACATCACGTCATTACAGTAGGCAGAGACCCAAGTGTTCGAGCCCAGATTCCGTTTGAGCCTCAGGGAGAAGTCCACAACGACCTCCCCACCGAGAAAGATCCAGGTCAGCTCGTCGAGCCTCCAAACCTGGACGGGGTAGGGGTAGGTCTGGTCAAGTTTCCCTTGGACGGTGAGCTTCTTCTGCAAGGACTTGGCTCGACTTGATACATAGAAATCCTTTGAGAGTGCATCGGTGTCAACTTGCGCCTGTGAGGGCAATTTGTCGAAAAGAACATCCGTTTCCTGATCGGCTGTGCGCATCGAGCCTTTGATTGATCGCATCGGTTGTAATAGAACTTGTTCAATTGATCCTGCCAATTGTTTGCCGTACAGTTCGGCAAGCTCGGGCCTTCGGCGTGGAGTTGGGTTCTGATCGGCCCCACATCCGGCGACAAAGAGTGCGGTCGCTCCAGGGTGCGTTTTCTCGAGCTCGATCTGGGCGTGACCGGCGTAGTCACCCGAGAACTTCTGGCCGTCCAGGACTGTACAGTGGCAGGCATAACCACCAACGACTGCCCGAAGCCTGCCTGACGGGGAATTCACGCGGAGCACAGGTACGTCATGGTCGACGGGGCCTTCGAGCGAAATGGACTGGCGAAGAGCGGGGACGTCGGCCTCTTTGTTGGCGCGTCGATTGACCGCGAAATGCGCCCGCCCGACGCCCCATGATATCTCTGCGGGTGCGAGATCGGCGACTCCCTGCGTGACCGCCTCCAAGATCAGGCCGCCGAGCGCCGCAGCATAGGCATCGACCTTCGCACGTTCCGCCTCGTCGAGTCTGTACATAGTAATCAGATTGCCACCGACAACTGGACCGCTATGAGTGTGGGAACAGGCGAGTACCACCCGGTCATGGGTGGTACCATTTTGTGTGGCGATCTTCGACCGGATCGGCTCCGCAAGGTCTCGGCCAATCCCACACAAGTCGAGTGTTACGAGGATTGCCTTCTTGCCGCTCGGGTCTTCGAGGATCAGAGCTTTTGCCCATAGGTCATGAACAAGCCCTTCGCTCGGCTTGGTGCGAGCACCGTAACCAGCCATCCACATCGAGGTTTTCGGGGTGATCACCACCTTGCCGATCCCGGCCTTCCACTCTGAGGCTTGCGACGGGATGGCTGCCGTGAGAATCAGTGTGATGAGTAACAAGCAGATTCGGTTGCGAACTGGCATTCTCATTTACTCCTTGCGAAGGGACTTCAACCACCACCAATGGTTGAGATCATTTGAATATAGGGCAAGATCACCGCCAGGATAATGAACAAGACGATCAGGCCCATCAGAATCATCAGGAAGGGTTGGATCAGACTCCCCAGGTTGCGAATTGTGAATGCAACCCGTTCCTCGTAATCATCACCGAGTTTCTCGAGCGTCTCGGGCAATTTTCCTGTTTCCTCACCCGACTCGATGATGGCAATTACGTCGGAGGGGAACCGATGAGTATTGGCGAGGGCGACGCTCAGTTCACCGCCATCCATCACCGAACGCTTGGCGGATCGCACGGCATTTTGGAGCGGAACGAGGTGCAGGGTGTCAGCGGTCAGATCTAGAGATTCGTTGAAATTGACTCCACTTCCGATGAGTGATGAGAGAGTTCGCGCGAACCGACAGATATCAATTTGCTTGGCGAGTGAGCCAAATACGGGAACGTAGAGGACGGCCGAGTCGAGCACCGCCTTGCCTGGCTTGGTTCGATAGAATCTCAGAAGGAGGAATGGCCCGCCAAACAACGCAAGAGGAACAGCCCAGTAGCCCATGGTGCGCATGAACCTGGAAATCATCATTAATATTTGACTGGGGAGGGGTAAATCACCACCGTTTCGTCCCGCAAAATCTTTCAGCAGATCGGCGAACGTTGGTAGAACAAACATGGTGATCAATGCGACCACGCAGGCTGCAATAAACAGGACGATCACGGGATAGATCAATGCGGACCTTGCCTGGCGGATCAGGCTTTGGCGGTTCTCGTAGTTCTTAGCAAGTCCCCGGAGCGTCTCGGGTACTCCTCCTCGTGCCTCGGCGACTTTCATCATACTCAGGAATTGGGGGTCAAAGACCTGCGGTTCATGGGAAAGTGCTTCAGCGAGATGATCGCCTTGTTTAATCGCGACCAAGACGCGGCCGATCGCGGGGCCGAGCCCTGTTCGTGAGTATTGCTTCTCTAGGCTCGTGAGAGTCTTGAGGATGTCGACACCCGCGTCGAGATAGGCAGCGAACTGTCGGCAGAATTGGCCGAGTTGCCCCGAGCTGACCGAGCCAAACAGAATCTTCTCGAACCACCCTGGCCCCTTGCCAACCACGACTTTGGGCTCGTCCATGTTCCGACCGGTCGTTCGACCCTCTTCCGTCTTGGTCCCCTTCGCGACCGGCTTCCAAGTTGTTGCGGCCTCGCCAACGCCTGTGTCGGGATTAGTCTTTCGTTTCACAGAACCGCCGGCCGGGGCGCGAGGAGGAAGAGGCAGGTCATCGTCGTAGAATTCGGTCGTCATGGTCGGCTCCATCTCTCCCGCTCTTGTGTTCGAGTGTCTCTGACAATTATCGTAACCCCCATCGTCGATGGCAACGAGGACGGATTGAGTTTGAGAGGAATCCCCTATGATGGAAGTGCTCATCATGCTTGCGCTTTTCGATTTGGTCAGTAGCGATGTTCCCGCACGACGCCCAGTGGTGCTTCTGACCGATTGCGGATCATCGATCGATGATCAATGGGCGTTAACCCACCTCGCACTGGCCCCCGAAGTTGAGTTGAAAGGGATTGTCACAACGCATGCTCCTCAAAATGCAGGTAGTGAAATAACCGCTGAATCGGCTCGACAGGTTCTCTCGCAACTGCCTCAAACCGTAACCCGACCGCCGGTAATTCCAGGTTCGAGCCATCCCTTGGGAGGGACGATTGTTCCAGCGAACGATGAGATGGGGGCCGATTTCTTACTCAAACAGTCGAAACCATTTGGGACGAATCATCGACTGATCGTAGCCCTCATTGGCCCAGCAACCGACCTGGCCTTAGCCCTCCAGCGGGATCCTACTGTTGCGGACCGAATTACCGTCATCGCGATGGCGTTCGACAAATGGCCCGAGGGCGGCGACCCGTGGAATGTCAAACTCGATGTTGAGGCCTGGCGCCTGCTTCTACAATCAGCAACGCCCTTGGTAGTGGGAGATGACGCTGTTTGCCGACGACACCTAAGCCTTAGCTCAAAGAGTGCTCATGAATTGTTCAAGACCAATAAGGACAAAGCCTCAAATCAATTGATCCATGATCTAGATCATCGTCTGTCCACTGAGTCCATCGACACCTTTCCGATCTGGGATGAGGTCGTGACGGCATGGGTCCTGGGACTAACCTTAGTCGAAACCCACACACGTCCCAGACTCCGCACTGATCGAACCTTCGATCAGGAAGGCTCAGAGGGGCATTTAGACTGGATTACCAAGATCGATGAGGCGAAGCTGTGGGATCATCTTCGCAACAGGTTTGCGGTAAGAGGAGATGCTCCATGAGGTCCGATCTTACGACTCTCTCCCATCGCTAAATTCCAATCTGCTTATGGTACAGGCTCGCGGTTAGCAGGAATGTCTCCGCTAACCGGCGGTGTCTAGTGGCGAGGCGCTCCTTCGACTAAAATCGCTTTACATTCGAGATGTAGCTTCGTATCTCGGCCAATCCTTGCATCCGCCAACTCTTGATGATTTCTGACAATCGACCCAACGCGAGACATCGCATGCAGCCGAGAAACGCCGAGATCGAGATCCCAGCCGTGGCGGATGAACCTGAGAGTCGTCCCGGTGGGATTCCGCTCTATATCTGGGTAATTCTCGCGGCAGTCGTCGCCCTGCCGCTCGGAATGGCGATGAACGCCAGAGCAAGTTTCTCGCCTGGGGTCGCCGCGTGGCTCCCTGATCCCAGTTCCTTCGATATCCTGCCGAATTTGATCATCCGCGCCTTGAAAGTCCTCGCGACGCCTCTCGTCGTTCTGGCGATCTTAAGCGCGATCGTGTCCAACGATATTCGCGGCTGGCAGGGTGCCCGGATGATGCTCTATTACATGATCAATACGATCGTCGCGATTACGATCGCACTCGTCCTGGCGAATCTCATTCAGCCTGGGAAGGGAGTTGATGCGATCACCTCAGCGCCGGCCATCCAGGCCTCCGAACCAAAGGGATTGATAAAGATTCTTGATGAGCTCATTCCCGAGAGCATTGGTGATGCCTTCGTTCGCAATAACCTGGCGCAGTTGGTGATTGTGGCTTTGGCCCTTGGAATTGGGCTGAATCAGATCCGTCGCGAACAGCAAGCTAAGGGCGACACTTCGTATGTTGCGGTTCTCGATTTCGTGACAGTGGGTTTTGAACTTCTTATGAAGGTGTTGCTCTGGGTTGTTGCTTTGGTGCCGATCGCTGTCTTCGGCGTAGTCGCCTCCAATATTGGTCGACGGGGATTAGGAGTGTTTGCGGAGTTAGGTTGGTTTATTGCAGTTGTGTTGATTGGTCTTGCATGTCAGATCCTCTGGTATCTAAGCCAGTTGGCAATCTTCGCCCGGATGTCTCCCGTGCGGTTCCTCAAAGGAGCCTCCAATGTCATGGCGACTTCGTTCAGCACAGCGAGCACGGGCGCGACCATGCCGTTCACCTTGAAGGCGTTGATGGGGCCACTCGGCGTTTCTCGGCAGTCCAGTCAACTCGCGGCTTGCGTCGGTACGAATTTCAATAATGATGGGACTGCGCTCTATCAGGCGGCGGTCGTGCTGTTCTTCGCGCAAGCCCTCGATCGTTCTCTATCACTTGGCGATCAGCTCGTGATTGTGGTCACGACCGTGCTTGCCAGTATTGGGGCGGGCTGTATCCCTTCGGGCGGGTTCGTCACGCTCCCGTTGATCTTCGCGGCGGTCAAGCTCCCCGCCGATTCACTTCCTTTAATTCTCACAGTTGACTGGTTCCTCGATCGCTGCCGAACGAGCTCGAATGTGCTTGGCGACATGACGGTCGCGATCCTCCTTGACCAGACCGCCGACTTAAAAGTCAATGCTCCCGAATCTGAGGAGTATGTTGACATTTCCCTACCAACGACTGAGTTGATCGAAGAGGATAGCCTCGACTCATGATCACCATACGCGGCATTGTCATGTCGGCTGATCTCGTTGAGAATCCACCCGGTAGTGATTCGATCGAGATGCATCTGCGTCTGCAAGGCGTCGGGCCGACCGCTCCACGCCGGATTGTGATCCCTTTCTCAATGCTGATTAACGACGAGTCCCTTGAGCCCGAATCTGTTGCCGCCCACGCCTTCGAGGCCGACATTGAAGAAGTCGAGCCCAAACGGTGGGTGGCCTCAAGAATCACCTTTACCGCGAAGGGGATTCTTAGATCATCCGAATAGCCTTTCGGCTAAGTAAGTAAGCGGCGATAGAGTTCGATGTACCGATCGACGACATGGGGTAATGAATACTGCGATTGGACACGTTGGAGTGAAGCCTGTCCCATGGCGCTCCGTATGTCTACATTATTGAGTAACTCGATCAAAGCGGCTGACCATTCCGAAGAGTTCGCCGCGACCAAGAGGCCCACCCCTCCATCAAGGAGGTCAATGTTGCCACCTATGTCCGACGCAATGCAAGGTAATCCTGTGGCCATCGCTTCCAGAAGTGAGTTGCTCATCCCCTCTGCGACGCTAGGTAATACAAAAACGTCGGCCGCACGAAGGTAGTCGGCCGGATCGTCAACTCGTCCGGTGAAGTGAACGTGTTCTTCGATCTTGAGGTCAAGACATCGTTTCTTGAGTCGACCCAGTTCGGGACCGTCCCCGACCAGCATTAGCAGAGCACCGTTGGATTGAACAACTGAAGGCCACGCATCGATCAAGAGGTCGAGATTCTTTTGGGCGTGAATGCGACCGGTGAAGACCACCTGCAATCGTTTTGGACGCTTATCGCCAATCAGGCTGGGACCAGGGTGGAAGTGGCTGGTATCAACACCACTCGCGAGTCGGACGACCCTCTCGGTCGGCCATCCCAACGACTCCCATTGGCCGGCAATGTCGGCGGAAATCGCCACCAGGACCGAATTCTGGAGGATCAGCCGCCTGAGGAACTTATGGCCCTTCGTCCGGATTAGTTCCTCAGCCTCCCCAAAATATCCGGAGCTTGCGGGCTGCACGATGGTGGGTGTGCTCCCAAAGAAACGACGACCACAGCCGGTAGAAATTGCTTCCCAGAGTCCTTGATGAGTGTGGATCAGGTCAAATTCCTGGCGAAGTCGCATGAGTGATCGGATCACGCTTGCGACAAAGGTCAGCCCAAAGAGGGGGCCAACTCGCACAACATTGATCCACCGATGAATTTGAACCCCTTGGACGACTTCGTCACGGGGTTGGCCTGCCATGAACTGCGTCACGACGTGGACGATATGGCCACGTCGAACGAGTTCTACCCCTTGAGCTAAGGCTTGTCGTTCCGCTCCGCTCGCTTTGGGATGATATTGGCTGAGCACCTGGCAGACGCGGAGGGGAGGACCGTCCAAACTCATCGAACGGTCCTCGGTTTCCGGCTCATCGACTGATCAATAGGCCACCAACGGGGCGGTCCTCGCTATCAGTGATCTGACCGCCTGCCACTGTAATTAAGCTCACTTCGTAGAGTCGGCCGCTATTCGAGGTCACTTGAACTCGCCAGTCGCCATCCGGCAGGCTTAGCCGATAACGGCCGTCAAAATCCGATCGGGCGGTGCGCTCGAACCGACCGAGGCGATCGCTCAGCAAGACATTAACCCCTTCTAAGGGTTGACGAGTCATCTCAGAGACGACTCGCCCTTCGAGCAGAGTCCGGCCCGCAACCGGCTTCCCTTGACTCACTGTGCTGAAAGACGGCTTCCGTGAGTCTCGGCGGGTGTATTCTCCGGGACTGTTGGGGTCACCCGACGGAGTTGTAGGGGCTGGCAGGTCGGCACCAGGAAGAGGCGCGGGCCCTTCGTTCTTAGGAGAAACCGAGCGGGGAAGCGCAGGAGGCACAGGGTCTCCCAGTTTGTCTCGCTCGCTCTCCAGCCCACCTGCTGGTTTCTCAGGTGAAGGGGGTGAAGCTTCCACAGGCTCGTCGGGGAGTACCTTCTCCGCAGCTTGTGGTGGCGGACTTGTCGTGTACCCGCCAGATGAGGGCTGCGACTTGATCGGAGTCTTGGCTGCCTTCGCCCTAGCCTGAGTCTCCTTCAAGGAAGGTTCCGGATTTGAGCTTGGGACACTTTCAATCAGCCGCGCTGGTGGCCGTTCTTCGATTAATGCCGATTGAGGAGCGGTAGTTGGTGCTCGTGTAAGCTCTGTCGATGTTTCGCAGCAAAGTCCACCCGACATTGAAGTTGTGACGACCGGGATCCCATAGGATGTCTCGACGAGTCCTGGACTCATGTAAACCGTGGGGACAATCGTGTTGCTGTAGTAGCGGGTCTCAGTGAACACCGGTCTGCGAGCAAAGTAACGGCGTGGACGGACCATGATCGTTGTTGCGGTCGTCGGGACAATGTAAGCGGTCTCAGTGAGCTGGTAATTGCTCGTCGGAAATGCGTAGCTGGTCGGATAGAGCCGGACCGTAGGCACGACCCGGATCGTCTCTGTGGGTATATAGCCGCGTTCAAGCCAGACTGCTTGGGCGTTGGCGACGGTAAACAGCCCGAAAAGAGGCACAACGAAGAGAACAGTTCTGTAGTGTGGGCGACGCATTGAAGTCTCTCCGGAGCGGTCGGACATTAGCCTAGAGTCTCAGCCCAACCGTCAGGTAGGGCACGATTCCTACAAAGATCATACGCCGGACAACCGACTGGAGCCAGAGTCCGGCACTGATAAGGAGTCCAACAATACGATTTGCATGCCAGACCGACATCTGCGAAGATTTATCGAGAGTCGGCCAGTTGCGAGTGGCCGATTCAGCTCTAGAGGATTTGCCCAATGACGCCACGCGACGCCACGAACGTCCTCGATCGCGACTTCTTGGAAACGAGAGCGAAGATACTCGAGATCGCCGCATCACTGGACCGGCACGATCGAGCTCCGAGTCGGCACGGTGAGAAGCCTGATTACCGGCTCGCCCAACTTCGCCAAGGAATTGAGGCTCTGCTCGAACCCGGACCAGGTCGAGCCGAGACCGTTCAGCGGCTATTCTCGTTGGAATATCAGCCCACATGGCTTGAAGACGCCGGCTTGAAGGTCGAACCTCGAGTTTGCTTTGGGATGAAAGTATAGGTGAGATTTCAGTGATTGCTTATTGATGGAGTCCTGTCGGAGCGCGGAAGACTGTGGATGGATGGCACTGCCATTTTATCGGTTATAGATCGTAAGTTGGCCATTCATCCCGAGGCAATGAGGCGCTACGTGGACAAGAAGAAACTGCAAAATCTATGTATGGAGAGGCTCGAGGACGTCGAGGCTCTCCTGGAGGCGAGGCGATGGTCAGGAGCTTACTACCTTTGCGGATATGTTATTGAATGTGCTCTCAAAGCCTGTCTGCTTCGACATCTGGGTGAATCGGGGTCGATATTCGATGATCCGACTTATCTGAAAAAGCTGACAGAATGCTGGAGGCACGACCTCACCAAGCTCGAGAAGTTAGCGGGTCTGGAAGCGGAATTTGGATCCGCCCGCAGCTTGAACGAGTCGTTAAGTAACTACTGGCTCGTGACAAAAGACTGGAAAGCGACATCCCGATATCAAGAAATGACCGAAATCCAGGCGAGAGCATTACACGAAGCCGTCAGCCACCATCCTGATGGGGTGTTCCTATGGATACAGTCAGGCTGGTAGAGAATCAGATCGACGAAGGGCAGTGGTTGCTTGATCAACTGGAAAAAGGCGGAATCGTTGTCCGTGCGGCCTGCTGGCTAAAGCCTGTCGCGGAAGACCGTTGGTCGCTTTACATTGCCACCCCGATTGTCGACGACATGGGTCCATTAGGAGCATATCGGCAGGTCACCCCCGCCCTTCGCTCCTTGGGTTATGACTGGATCACTGGTTCCGACATCATGCTCGTAGGCGAGGAACATCCCATCATCGGGGACGCGTTCGAGATCCTCCGGCGCTTCCCCCACGATAAGCCGATCCGTTCCCCTCGCTCGTTGGTTGGAGGCATCTCGGTTGAGGAAGTGTTCGTGTACCCGCTGGGAAAAACGTTTGTGACAATCTATAGTCTGGAATTCCCAGACGCACCAGATGACATGGCCAGGATGCTGTCGCTGCATGAATTTAGTACCGTTAGGTGTCTTTCGGTGGACGGCAAGGAATACAAAGGAATGAACGGAAACGATTTGAGAGTGATCGCGCCTCAGGGGGCGAAATTGGAGCAAGTCTCGAGCAAGCAGATGGTGCTCGAATGGGAGCTGCGGGGCACTCGGAAGCAGTCTAGCGCCAACGAGGTCTGGAGTCTTGCAAATCTCGGCCTATACGGTTTCAGATTTCTTCGCCAACCCAATCTGACTCTTTCATCTACCTGAGACTGATCACCGAACTAGAGGTTGCGAGTATGTCCGCTTACATCGACCCCCACATCCACATGGTGAGTCGGACGACCGACGATTATAAGCGCATGGCTTTGGCCGGGTGCTGTTTGATTAGCGAGCCTGCCTTCTGGGCAGGCTTTGACCGCTCGGGACCGGAAGGTTTTCGCGACTATTTTCGGCAGCTTACCCAATATGAAGGGAAACGTGCTCGTGCTTATGGGATCGAGCACAAGACGTGGCTTTGTATTAATGCCAAAGAGGCGGAAAATGTTGCACTCGCCCGAGAGGTCATCAAACTCATCCCGGAGTTCCTCGACCAGCCCGACGTGCTCGGCATCGGTGAGATTGGCCTCAACAAGAACACGACGAACGAGGCGACGGTATTTCTCGAACACCTCGACCTTGCAGCCAAGACCGACGAATTGATCCTGGTCCACACCCCGCACCTGGCGGATAAGTACCAGGGAACGCGGATGATCATCGACATGCTAAAAGGTGATCACCGTATCACTCCGGGACGGGTCTGCATCGACCATGTCGAGGAACACACGATTCGCCACGCCCTTGATGCGGGCCACTGGTGTGGGATGACTTTGTACCCGATCAGCAAGTGTACACCTGCTCGAGCTGTGGACATGATCGAAATGTACGGACCTGAACGAATTATGGTCAATTCCGCAGGGGATTGGGGCCATAGCGACCCTTTGGCCGTCCCCGAGTTCATCTTCGAGATGCGTCAGCGCGGCCATGCGGAGGCTCTCATCAAGCAGGTGGTGTTTGATAACCCGCTGATGTTCTTCTCGCAGTGTCCTAGATTCAATTACGTGCCGAGAAGTGTTGGTTCTGAAGCAGGCGGCACTTAATTACAGGGGTTGGAGTGGTCTCACGATGTCTGTGATTCGCACTCGCCGTCATAGGGGACTCGGCACCAGCGGCAGATCAAGACTCGTTCGCACTCGGCACAAAAGACACAAACTTCCGCCCAGCCCAGAGCGTGGTAGTGCTCGAGGCTAGGGGGTAAGTAATTGGTGCCACACGTCTCACAGATGAGCGGAAGTCCACAATAGACGCAATCCATGTCGGCTTAGCCAACCACCCTGTCAGGCTTGAGACAACGTCCAATCTGCCGCGCTGCTTGTCGCAGTCTCTGTTCGTTTTCTACTAGGGCGAGTCGCAAAAATCCTTCACCCGTTTCACCGAATCCGCGGCCAGGACTAACCGCGACTTCGGCCTCCTCGATCAGCTTCATTGCGAAGTCGAGTGAGCCCATCTTGGTTCGCCAAGGCTCGGGGATTGCGGTCCAAACGAACATACCGGCCTTGGGGGTTTCCATTTCCCAGCCGATCCGGCGGAGGCTTTCAACCAAAACATCCCTGCGCATCTGGTATTCCGCGACCTGGGCCTTACGACCTTCCTCGCCATGCCGAAGGGCGACGATCGAGGCGATCTGAACGGCTTGAAACAGGCCGTAATCGTAATAGCCCTTGATGGCTTTCAAGGCACGGAGCATCGGCTGGTTGCCGGCGGCAAAACCGACCCGCCAACCGGCCATGTTGTACCCTTTGCTCATTGTGGTGAATTCGCAACCGACGTCTTTGGCACCCGGCACCGAGAGGAAGCTCGGATGTTCGTGACCGTCGAAACAGATGTCCCCATAGGCAAAGTCATGGATTACGAAGAATTTGTATCGCTTAGCGAGTGCGACAATCTCTGAGAAAAACGCCTTATCCACCACGACGCCTGTCGGGTTGTGGGGATAATTGATGACTAGAATTTTGGGCTTGGGGAATAGGCTCTCACAGACGCGAGCGATGTTCGCCAGAAACACTTGTGGATCGCGGACATCAAGGGTGATGCAGTTCGCGGACGCCAGGGCGATGGCGTGGACGTGTACCGGGAATGTTGGGGCAGGGGAAAGGACCGTATCACCTGGGCCGAGAAGGGCCAGGCACATATGGCTGAACCCCTCCTTGGAGCCAATGGTGGTAACCACTTCATTTTCGGCATCGAGAGTTACGCCGAAGCGGCTCTCGTAACGGGCGGCGACCTCTTTGCGGAGATTGATGACGCCAGCGGCAACGCTATAGCGGTGGTTCTTGGTCTCGCGAGCTGCCTCGCAGAGCTTGTCAATCACCCACGATTCGGGAGGGTCGGTGGGATTGCCCATCCCCAGGTCGATGATATCAACGCCCTCGCGTCGCTTGCGGGACTTCAGGTCGTTGATCTTGCCAAACAAGTACGGGGGGAGTGCTCGTACGCGAGGAGCGACGTCAATATCGTAATTGTCCACGTGATCTGGGCTGGCCGTATGATCGAGCATCGCGTCCGAATCCTTTAAACGGTAACGGGTCGAGTCGCCCGTCCTCGCTGGGCGACACACGTTGACGATAACGCCCTCGCCCAAGATTAGCGACCTGAACTCCTAGTTTTTGCGAACTTCTGAGCCGATCGTGTCGATATGAACTCTTGCCAACCGGACGGCTCGACTCTGCTGCGAAACACCCTCGACAACTCCTCACGGCCTTACCGTCTGGATTACCATAGATCAGCGAGAAGGGGCCAGGAGAGGGAGTTATCCCAATCCTGGCCCCTTTTGCTGGTAACGATCAGACCGACTCTAAGGTCAGTTTTTAGGTGCGGGTGCAGTCTTGAGGTTCTGCACTCGCTTGACTTCTTCGTCGGGGATTCCGGCGGCAGAAGACGATGCACCATTGGGCACGCTCTGCACCGCACCGGCAGCCCCAGCGCGTGAGCTAGCGGAAACCCTCTGAGGCATGGCGGCATTGGGATCCGACATTAGCCGGCGATCGGTGTCCGGCTTGGAGTCGGGGTCGAGCTCCTCGTTGGCATTCTTGGTTGTACCTGCAAGGCGGTTCTCAATGGACGAGGCCTTGATCAGATCGCCGTAGTAGTCCGCCATCGCTTCCTTGAGCTTCACGTCGTAGATCAGGTCGTGCATCTGCTTCTTGACGTTCGGACTGTCCAGGGCCGGCTTCTTCTCCGTTGAAATGATCCCCTCGCGGCGAATGATCAGGTACGAACTTTCGGCAACCTGAATCGGTCCGGTGAAGTCGCCATCCTTTGGCTTGTGGGAGGGATCTTTGTCGCCGGGTTCGCCATCGACCAACTGACGAAAGGCAGCCTCAGAGACATTTAGAGGGAAGGCATGACGAGTGATCGGCTCGCCGACGAGCCCACCAAGTGATGCAGATGACTGGTCGATGGACTGGGTTCGGGCAACCGCTTCGAATCCGTTGGGATTCTTCTTGAGCCCATCCCAGATCTCCTGAGCCGATCGAAGCTTATCGGTCATGATGATCCGGACTCGGATCTTGTCGCCGTATGTGGCCTCATAGGCGGACTGGATATCCTTGTCAGTCACCTGGGCTCGGCCGGCAGCGAGCTTGCGGAGGGCGATCGCGGGGAAGATGATGTCGCGAGCGTACTGCTCGGGGCTGATTCCTCGTTCTTTATTCAGGGAGATCAGCCAAGCTTCGCGGCTTAGCCCAGCCATTCGCCGGGCAACGCTGTCGATTTCATTATTAATTTCTTCGGGGGTCACTTCCAGCTTTGCTCGCCGGACCGCCTGTTCAAGGAGACGGCGGGCGATCAAAGTCTCAAGGATTTCCGGTCCCTTGCGTGCGATCGCTTCATCAGCAAGCTGGGCTCGCGTGATGACCTCGTTGTTAATGATTGCGACCGGGTCGTTGGGGTTCACAGGGATCGCGACTGTCTTGGCAGTTGGCTGCCGGGTCACTTCCGCCTTCGGAGCCGGAGTTGTCTTGGTGGTTGCCTTGCCCGGTGCGGTTTTCTGGGCCATTGCTGTCGTTGGGAACAGCGACGTCGCCAAGGTCAAGGTGGCCAACGTCCGTGTGGCAAATCGACTGCGAGTCCTTGCAGCGCTCACGAGACAACTCCTTTTGCGTGGGGTCTGGGTCCCGGTCCGAACTTCCAAGATGAATCCATTTACCCCGGGACTGATCGAGCGAGACTTTAGGATTTCCCAAGAAATCGGTCAACGCCAACATCTCGGGCGTCTCGCCTGCTAAATTGAACTTTTCTGCCCAAGCCTAAAGATTTGAGGATCGATGATGAGGCTCTTTTGTTACGCCAGTGCTTTGGCCACTTTGTGGTTCACAAACTCGGTAAATGGGCAGATTTTCGACAAGCATGTCGTTGTCTGCCAGCAGGAGGACGCTGCACTCGCGGGTCGCGAGGTTCTTCGTGCTGGTGGTAATGCCATCGACGCAGCCATCGCGACCGCGCTCGGCTTAGCCGTTACCCACCCCGCAGCGGGAAATTTGGGTGGTGGAGGTTTTCTGGTTGTCTACCTCGCCGACCGTAAGCTGGTGAAGACGATCGACTTCCGAGAGGCCGCGCCGCTGGCTTCGACCGAACGGATGTACCTGGATGACAAGGGGAAGATCCTTCCCAAACACCGCGCCGGGGCACGTGCTGCGGGAGTGCCCGGCACCGTCGCGGGGCTCGCACTTGCACACAAGGAGTTCGGCAAGCTCCCGTGGGGGATGGTTGTTGCCCCCGCTCAGAAGCTAGCTCGGGAAGGATTTGTGATCTCGTCAACTCTGGCAAGCTCATTGAATCAGCAATTGGGGATGGGGAAGGAAGTGGGGGTCGATGAGGATCTCGGACCCGACGGTGAGAAACTTGGCGATTTCGCTTCATCCGTCGCTGTTTTCAAGAAGCCGGGAGGTGAAGTCTGGAATAAAGGCGATCGGCTCGTTCAACCTGACCTGGCCAACACACTCGACCGGATTGCAGCCGAGGGGGCGGATGGCTTCTACAAAGGAAGAACCGCAACACTAATCGCTGATTATATGACAAAAGAGGGGGGCCTGGTGACTCTTGAGGATCTGGCATCTTATCGCGCCGAGATCAAGTCGCCTTTGCATGGGACTTTTCGGAACCATGACATCTATGGGGCGGCTCCACCTTCCTCCGGTGGTGTGGTCATCTTGCAAGCTCTCAATATCCTCGAACGATTCGACCTCAAGGCCGACGGACCTCACTCTCCCGTGACGCTCCACCGGGTGACCGAGGCGATGCGTCGTGCATTTCATACTCGTGCAGCGTCTATTGGCGATCCTGACTTTGTGCAGATTCCGGTCGAGCGGCTGATCTCTAAGCCTTACGCTGAGTTCCTTGCCCGGACGATTGCCCCGGCTTTTGCCACCCCGAGCGTCATGCTCACTTCTAGCACCGTCGAGGGAGCGGAACCTAATCATACCACCCACCTATCCACGATCGATCAGGAGGGCTCGGCAGTCGCACTTACCTACACACTAGAGGAAGGATACGGCTCGAAGGCGGTCGTGGCAGGTGCGGGATTCCTGCTCAACAATGAGATGGGGGACTTCAACCTCACTCCAGGCTTAACCGACGCCACGGGAAGAATTGGCTTCGAAGCGAATCGAATCGTTCCCAGAAAACGAATGTTGAGTTCGCAATCACCCACAATCGTGATGAAGGGGGGAAGGGTCAAGCTGGTGACCGGCTCCCCGGGTGGAAGAACGATCCCAAACACAACCCTCTGGGTGATCCTGAACGTGATCGAGTTCGAGTTGCAGCCCCGCGCTTCGGTCGATGCCGCTCGAACTCATCACCAATGGTTCCCCGACATCTTGAAGTTGGAGGGGAAGAAGTGGGAGGTGGCAACCGTTGAGCGCCTGAGACAGATGGGACATGTGGTGAAGGTTGGTGGCATCCAGGGAGACGCTCATTCGATTGTTGTTGACGAACAAGGGAAGAGACACGGCGTCGCAGATCAACGTCGAAAGACATCGACCGCAGCAGGTGACTGAAACCGCCGGGTGTCTCTCTCACAACAAGTTCTCAGATCCGTGAGAAATCACTACGAAAACGCGTGGATGTGGGCCAGAGCCGCTTCTTCGGAACGGTTGTGGCCTACGATTTCGACAGTGGGGACCAACGAAGCGTCTGGGAAGTCCACTCGGTGGAGCCCGACACCAGCACCAGGTCAAACACCATGAGCCCGACAATTTTGCTGAGAATTACGGACGGAATTGTCCACATGCATCGCTCGTTCACAGATTTCGATCAGGCTCAGAGGAGCGCCGAGGCGTTTGCGGGGGCTGGATTTAGTGTGGCGATGATCTCGGCGACGGGTCGGTTTCTGATGAACTTTGAGGCGGCCTCGAAGCGTAACGCAGGGTGATTTTGGGAACTTTTGAGGGCTCACCCAGGAAAATTGCAAAAAATCGGCGGAAAAATGGGACGAAGTGATGGAAATTGCGATTTTTTCTGTATCTTTAGGTGAGACGAGTCGAAATCAACTCGCAGAGGCCATTGCCGCTGACTCTTCGTTGGAGTTCGGGCTGTGGATCGAACAAGGCACGTTCCCCACTTAATTCAGGAGGCCACGTCTCCCATGGCCAAGAAAGCCGCTCCGAAAGCAGCCCCCGCGAAGCCCGCTCCGGCCCCCAAGGCGCCCGCACCCAAGGTGAAGGCCGCGACAAAGGGCGAGATCTACACCAAGCTGTCTGAAAAGACGGGCCTCTCCAAGAAAGACATCTCAAGTGTCTTTGATTCGCTCAGTGAGTTGATCAGCACACACCTCGGCAAGAAAGGCCCCGGCCTCTTCATCATCCCTGGCCTTTTGAAGTTGAAGGTCGTCCAGAAGGAAGCCACCAAAGAGAAGCAGGGGATTAACCCCTTCACCAAAGAGCCCATGGTCATCAAGGCCAAGCCCGCTCGCAAGGCCATCAAGGCACTTCCGCTCAAGGCCCTCAAAGATCTGGTTTGACCCACCCGATCTCGTCCTCAAGTTCGACCGATCTGACGCCCTAGCTAAATCAACCCGATTTGGCTGGGGCGTTGCTCGTATCCTGATCCCTGCACGACCTATTCGGCAAGGATTCAATATCATGGGTGGATCGGCCATGATATAAGCCGTTAACTTTTCCTCCAGAGTCTTACCCCTACGAGTACGAAATCATGGTTCAAACCCCACGTCGGCAGCGCACCCCTCTTCTGAGTTTGTTGCTCGGCCTCTCGATGGTGTCCGTCGGCTCCAGCTTTCAAGCCGATCTCGGTGGGACTGCGACGAAGCCTGAGGCTCGGGCTGACGAGTGGTGGCAGAACTTACACCAGTCTTTTCTCGAACGCGCCAAGAGGCCCATGGATGTCCTCTTCCTCGGTGATTCGATCACACAGGGTTGGGGAGAGAACGCTGTCTGGAAAGAGTTCTACGCCAAGCGGAACCCTGCGAACTTTGGGATCGGTGGTGATCGAACTCAGCACGTCCTCTGGCGGCTGAGTCATGACGAGATCAAGGGAGTTAGCCCGAAGATCGTCGTCCTGATGATCGGCACAAATAACGTGGGAGTAAACACCTCGGCCGAGATCGCGGAAGGTGTCCGGGAGATCGTCGCGACTCTGCGTAAGAGACTGCCAACCACCAAGGTGCTACTTCTTGGGGTCTTCCCTCGAGGAGAGAATCTCTCTCGGGAGTATCGAGATGCAAACGAGACCGCGAAGCTCGCGACTCAGCCCGCCGAGATTAACGCGCTAATTGCTAAGCTCGACGACGGGAAAATGGTTCGCTACTTGGACGTCAGTCTCAAGTTTGTCAGTGGAGATGGAACGCTCCCCAAAGAGCTCATGCCTGACTTCATCCACCTCTCCGTGCAGGGCTATCGGATTTGGGCCGAGGCCATGGAGCCCCTCGTCGCCGAGTTGATCGGTGAGTCTAGGTCGTGAGGGTTGGAACGGTCGAGGGATAATACGTCACGATGAGTTTCGTCCCTCTTCCGACTGCCGGACTTCACCGAGGAGGTACGTCGTCTTGTGTTGCGACTCGTAATACGTGCGCATGATCATCTCGGCCAGCACCCCCATCATGATGCTGAGTATTCCCGCGAGAAAGAACATCGCGGTCAGGCTGGGTAGCGGCGTTTGGACGAAATCCTTCTTCTCATTGCCAGTGAGCGGGGCGTGGAGGAACTTGAAGTAGATCATCACGGCGAACGTAAAGATGCTCAGAGCGATCGACCACAGGCCGATCCGCCCGAACAGATGGATTGGCCTCTGAGCGTAGCGCTGGAAGAAACGGATCAGGATCAGGTCCAGCACAACATTGAAGGTCCGGCCCAGCCCATACTTGGTCTTTCCTGCGGTTCGAGCGCGATGGTGGACCTCCATCTCAGTGACCTTGGCCCCTTGCCAGGTGGCAAACACCGGAATGAATCTGTGCATCTCACCGTAGAGCCGGACCCCCTCCAAGACTTTTCGCCGATAGGCTTTCATCGTGCAGCCGAAGTCGTGGAGTTCGACCCCCGAAAGCCGAGCGACGATTCTGTTGGCGATCAATGAGGGAATCCGTCGCGTGAGGAACTTATCCTGCCTCTGTCTTCTCCAACCGGAGACAACGTCGAAACCCTCGTTGAGTTTCGTTAAGAGCTTGGGGATATCTGCTGGGTCGTTCTGTCGGTCTCCGTCCATGGGTATGAGGACATCACCCCTGGCCAGGTCCAGAGCAGCGGAGAGGGCGGCGGTCTGCCCGCAGTTCCTTCGTAAGAATGCGACCCGGACATGATCGGGATCGCAATCTTGGATTGCCTCCAGTTTCTTGATCGTCCCATCACTCGACCCGTCATCTACGAAAATAATTTCGTAAACAAGTCCAATCCCCTTCAAGGTGGTGTCTAATTCTTGGTGGAGAGGACCTACGTTTTCAACCTCGTTAAAAACGGGAATCAGAATCGAAAGGTCGCATTTGCCAGTCGGCATAACAAGACTCACTTTCCATCAACCGATCATATATTGAATCAAATGCCGACGTGAAATAACGAGCGATTCTTTACGTTTAGCGAGCGATCCCTCGAACGCTCGGTCTTCCACCTCAATGGCGACGGCCCCGTCATATCCAGTATCAGCCAATGCTCCCAGAAATTGTCCCCAGTTGACATCGCCGAGTCCCGGAAGCTTCGGTGTATGCCAGAGTTTGGGGTAAGACAGCACACCGTGCTGATTCAAAGCCGAGTGGTCAATTCTCGCATCCTTGGCATGAATGTGGATCAGACGATCCTTGAACTCGCTCAGAGGTGAGATATAGTCCATCTGTTGCCAGATGAAGTGGGAAGGATCGAAATTCAGGCCGAAATGGGAGGAGGGAATCGCATCGAACATGCGTCGCCAGATGGCGGGGCAGGTTGCGAGATTCTTACCTCCTGGCCATTCATCTTCTGAGAACAGCATCGGGCAATTTTCAATGCCGATTCGCACCTGTTTCATTTCCGCATGCGTGATTATTGTACGCCATGTTGCCATGAAGTGTGGCCAGTTGGCCTCGATGCTAAGGCTGGGGTCCCGCCCGACGAAGCTATTCACCACGCCAATCCCTAGAGCTGATGCCGCGTCGATCACCTTCATCAAATGGGAGACAGCGACTTTCGACTCCTCATTGTTTGGACTCAAAGGATTGGGATAATACCCGAGTCCAGAGATATTCACTCCGTATTTGTCGAGGAGAGCCCGAACTCCGTCGAGCTTCGTCTCTGAGAGGTCCGTGGCATCGAGATGGGTGACGCCTGCGTATCTGCGTTCCGCCTTTCCCGGTGGCCAGCACATGACCTCAACTGATGAGAATCCTGCCTCTGAAGCGAAGATCAACACTTCTTCCAAGGAGAGATCAGGAAAAATCGCAGTCACGAACCCGATGTTCATCGCATTTGCCTCGACCGTCATTACGCTTAAGGAGTCGGGTGCCAACCCGAGTCATGTGTCGTCGAGAACATTGGCCAGTCTAGCAAGCAAACCCGGGGACCATCCTGGTCACCGGGTCTTGGAACAACTCAAGTCGGTCCGAACACCGCATCCCATGCTATGTTCCTAGGCTCAACGAATCAATGATGGGGATGACCGTGAACTGCAGAGGCGTGAGGAGTGTCGATCGGCCCTTCAGGTCCATTGACCGCATTCGAGTACATGAACTGAATTGGGACGGTTCCACTCCCATCAGCGAGTGGGACCTCTTTGAAGACAAGGGTCAACGGGTTGGCCTCGAAGACTGGGAAGTCGCCAATTTCTTCACCTTGGGCAGAAGTCCAGCCCAGAAATCGAGCACCATTAGGGTCGTTTCCCGCCTTAATGGCATCCTCGACATCCGCGTCGGTACGTGCTTCCTGGAGCTCATGGTAGAACGTGGCCACCACGTTCTTCCAGGGCTGGTCGAAGACCGGAATCCCGTTCCGAGTTCCGTCTGGCAGTACCTGAGAGAAGACCCCTACCGCATAGTAGAGAGTCTTACCACCGACATGGACCGATCCATGGTACCCTCCTAGGCCATTCGTCGAATCTTCGGCATCGGCATGAACAGGGTTTACACCCGCCGCAGGATGTGCGCCGTGGGCGGCTTGCGCATGGGCAATAACTGACATTGTGCGGTTCAGGTCGGTATTGAGAACAGTGCCGGGCGGGAGCATGAGATTGAAAACGGTGGCACCCAAATCAAAACCCGTCAATTTGCCTTGATTGAAGAGGTCGGCGATCATCGCCTCTGTATCCCCCTGGGTGAACGCCGCCGGTGCAGGCACAGGGACTTTTCTCGACGGCTTAAAGTGATTGGCGAGCACCTGGTTGGGGAAGTACTGGGCCATCACGTTATTCAATCGTCGGTCCGACATTGCCGCGCTGAGGGCATTGTCGATGTTCTGCATGTCCGCTGCAGCCCACGCGGTGTCGCCCGCAATATAGAAATTCGTAAACGTCAGTGATGCGAGCGTTTTGCCCCCATGAAAAATCAGATTGTGGGCAGCCGTGCGTGGCAAACCGGGGGCGAGGACTTCAGGGGTGAGGACCGGGACACCCGGCAATCCTCCACGCGTTCTTGCACCATGAGCGGCCGCAGTCCCATGGGAGGCGGCGACATTCATCGGACGTCCCAACGACTTCACTGGCTGATTCGACATCACAATTCCCTTTCGACTTTTACGCCCGCCGTGAAATATCAACGACAGGCACCTTTTGCTTACCCACCACGACCGATCAGCCAGGATAGGAACTGGCTTGACCGAGAGGGAGGTGACAACGCACCTCACTCGGCTCTCATCATGGACCTTCGGTGGGCGGATGTCACGCAAAATCCAGAAACCATAACTTTCGACGTTGGGCTGACGAGAGTCCTGGGACAAAAACATTCGATATATTATATGAACAAGTGATATTTTCTAAAAATTCAAGAAAGGCTCACCCAACGCTCTTCGCGATGGCTCGACGCAATTGCCTCACACAGAAGCAGTTCCCGATGGCCATCGGCGAATGAGGGGTAGGTTGGATTCTGAAGTTGTTGGTTCGCGATGCGTTGGTAGACATCAAGGAAGAGCTGCTTGAACGTGTCTGGAAATCCTTCTGCGTGACCTCCCGGGTAATGGGTGGCGTTCGCGGCTGCCGTTGAGAGTAACGCGGGGTCGCGTTCGAAACGTTCGTTGGGCCGGTCGCGATAACCGATCCAGAGTTGATTCGGTTCCTGACTATCCCACGCCATTGAGCCTTCGGTCCCGCCGATCTCCAACCAAAGCCGGTTCTTCCGTCCTGCGAATACCTGCGAGACCTGAAAGGCTCCGCGCGCACCGCCGCCAAGTCTCAAGAGCACAGAACCCTGGTCCTCGGTCGACACTTTTACCGGGACTGTAGGCCTCTCCCCGCCCCAGCCGCCGAAGGTCTCGGAGGGGCCAGCGGGACATCTTCGTGTCTGGTGAACGATCGAGAGGTCTGCAAAAACGGCCTCAATCCGGAGGCCGCTCACCCACTGGGCAAGATCCATCCAATGGGTACCGATGTCCGCGATTGCCCGGAGGTTGGAGCCGCCATCGGGCTCGATTCTCCAGTTGAAGTCGCGAGGACTGAGCAGCCAATCTTGAGTGTACGAGCCACTCACGTTGATCACACGGCCGAGGTCGCCCTTGGCTATGCGAGCCTTCATCTCCATGCAAAGCGGGTAGTACCGAATATTGTAATTGACCGCCGCAGCCAGTTCTGGCTTCGAGCTGGCCAACTGGACCAGGCTCGCTGTCTCAAAGGATCGGACACCAAGAGGCTTCTCACAGATCACGTGCCGGCCAGATTCGAGAAGCTGGTGAACCTGCTCGAAGTGGAGCGAATTTGGCGAAGCAACATGCACAATCTGAACACTGGGGTCGCCGAGAAGTTGGTCGAGATCTTGGTAGATCGTGACATTGCCCAAACTTTGAGCGAATGGCTTCGCCCGATCGGGGCTGGAACCGAGGACGCCGACGACCTCAACACCGATACGCCGCAGCGCTTCGGCATGGACAGGACCAATGAATCCACCGCCCAGAATTGCTGCCTTCGGCGCGGGGCTGAGGACGTGTGGGGCCGGCATGTGCGAGGTACTCGTGTTTTGGCTTCAAACGCGACATGCGGCGAAAATCATTCCGACCGCCAACCCACTAAAGTGTGCGGCGTTGGCTATGGGGCCCATCCGGCCTGATGCGCAAAGGGCAAGGAAGATCAGGAAGTAGAGGACCTGATTCTGGCTGAGCCGGAACCCCGAACTTGGGTCGTTGCGTCCTGTGATCCAGACATAACCAAACAAAGCACAGATCACACCCGACATTCCCCCGAATGGTCCGGGGCCGTTCCAGGCAACTTGCCCCACGTTGGAAACGACAGCAGATACGAACGACAAGATCAACATGATTCGCGTGGGTTTGCGTCGCTCGATCAAGCCACCGAGCTGCCATAAGCTTGTCATGTTGAAGAGTAAGTGCATCGCGGAGAAGTGGATGAAGATCGGCGTGATCAACCTCCAGATCTGTCCCTGCTGCAAGGCTCCCAAGCCCCAAAGTTCCTGGCCGGTGGGGCTGAGCGTCGGGTTCGCGAGCATGAGGGAAACTTCGAACGTTTCGTTTGTGCTCCCAATCATGGTCATCGCCGCGACGATCAAGCTTAGGCCAAGCAAGGCGGCAGTTACGGGTCGACCTCGTGCCGAGGATGTGGTCGTTGCCCACGAGCCATTCAAACTCTTGGTGTTCTTGAGGTGCTCGCGTGTCTTGCGAACTTCCTCTTGGCGAATCGCTTCAGCACCTGATCGGGCATCGCCATATTTGGGGTCGTTGGCATTGGCCACGAAAGCGTTCAGCTCGTTGGCTGCAAGCACACGTTGGTCTTCGTGAACGACCCAAAGACTCCACCCATCGGACTCTGGGAGGACTTTGGTCGGGATTTCGAGAGTCAACAGGTAGTCGGCCAGCCGACGCACCTCGGACTCGACAGGCAAGGTGCCGATTTGCCGCATGAAACACCTGACCCGCTGGGCCCCTGAAACAGGTCATTAACTCAGCCCTGATCTTACCATAAATCGGTGATGTCGGAATGCTCAGGCGTTCAACCGTTGCGGGACAGTTCTCCCCTTCTCGGCGGTTGCTTCCTCGTGATATTCGGCATCGGTATTCACGCACCAGGGGTCGAATGGACCTTGGCCGAGGATATTTCTTGCCGCCAAGAGCGCAGTCATCATCGAATGATCTTGATTGTTATACTTGTGCATCCCGTTCCGACCGGCGAGCGTCAGGTTCTTGAGTCCGGCCAACCAATCTCTCACGGTCTGGACATGCCGTTGGTAGGCATCGTCGTAAACCGGATAGGCCTTAGGCATCCGGACCACACAGCCATCGATCACGTCGCCCGCCTTTACCAGGCCGATTTGATCGATCTCTCGACGTCCGAGAGCGATCAGGTCGGCGTCGGCCATTTGCCAGAGATCGTCCCCTTCGAAGCAGAAGTATTCCAGGCCCAAGCTCGTTTTCGAGGAGTCCGGCACCAGGTCTGGCGACCAATTCTTGAAGTTCTGGATACGGCCGAGTTTAACGTCGGGCTCGTGGATATAGATCCAGTTGTCGGGAAAGGTCTCTGCCTTGTCCACGATCAAGACCACAGTGAGGAAGTCGCGGTATTTGAGCGAATTTGCCGCGTCAATCACGTCTTGAGGGGCGGGTGGGTCCATGGCCTGGATCAGAGCCCGGATCGGGAGCGTCGAAAGGAAGTTCTCACCTTGGTAGCGGACGAGCCGACCTTGTCCATCTCGAGCCAGCATGGAAGTCACCTGCTCGCCCTCGTGCTCGATCTTGATCACTTGCTTATCGAGGTGGACCGAGCCTCCCTGGCGGCGAATGTGGTCACGAGCGACTTCCCACATCTGGCCTGGTCCCAGACGAGGGTACTGAAAGCTATCGATCAGTGTCTTGATCACTTCGCCTTTTTTACCGCTTCGTTTGCCGAAGAAGGCATTCCAAACCGCACCAACAAGGCTGAGCCCTTTGATCCGCTGAGCGGCCCAATCGGCGGAGATCTCGTTGGTCGGCATCCCCCAGACCTTCTCGGTGTAGGTCTTAAAGAAAATTTCGAACAGAAGCCGACCGAACCGGTTGACAGTCCAATCCTCGAAGCTTCGCTCGGGGGCGATCGGTTTTAGCCGGACTTTCACATAGCTCGCAACGATCCGCAACGCGGTGAATGGGCCGAGTTGCGTGAGTGCATTGACTGGTTTGAGCGGATAGTGGAAGAATCGACGATTGTAGTAAATCCTGCTCATTCGAGACCGAGTGATTAACTGATCCCCAAGGATTTCTCGCCAGATTCGGTTGACCTCGTCGCTCTTGCTAAAGAAACGATGGCCGCCAATATCGAACCGATAGCCCTTGTACTCATCGGTCCGACTGATTCCGCCGACTAGCTTTGGGTCCGCTTCGAGCACAACGCACGATCGACCATGCTTTGTGAGTTCATAAGCCGCTGTCAGGCCGGCGGGACCTCCACCGGCGATGACTGTCGCGTGCGAGGCGACGACTCCAACCTCGCTATGCTCTTCAACCCGGGTCCAGCGGTGCGGAGGCAAGGGGTGGCCTTGACCTGTGCGGATGGACTCAGGGCGACTCGATTCGATGCCCATCCTGGGGCTCTCCCTCTGTCCATCCATCCGTGGCGGATTCGTGAGAACTCGACCAGTCAATCATGATCGATCAAGCCATAACGAATATCGGCAATCTGCGCACAGGAGTTGTGTCAGAAATGCGGATGATGGTCAACCCCGCCCTGACTCGGCTTCGGCGGCTTGCTTAAGGCTCTTAAACATTTTGTCAAGCTGTCTGCCACCCATGATCGTGAAGAGGGGCGAGAGGAGTTTGTGAAACCAGCCTTGAATCTCCATTTTCGCCTCATATTCCAAACGACATGAACCCCCAAGATCGGTGAG
Source organism: Isosphaeraceae bacterium (assembly GCA_025356475.1). GTDB lineage: Bacteria > Planctomycetota > Planctomycetia > Isosphaerales > Isosphaeraceae > JANXSX01. Next base: position 41,442 of record JANXSX010000158.1, read on the forward strand.
ACGATAATCGACATACATGACCATATTGCCCAAATTGCCGCCTGACATCGTAATCGCAACGTGTCGGGGAGGGTCATAGCTTATAGTTTCGACCCTGTACTCCCTAACGTTCGACCCTTCCCTCATGGTCATCATCGTGACGTTTCCCACCCCGTCGGGCGAATCGTCTAAAGATTTTTCCGAGACGAGGCCCTTCATCCATGCCTTATGCTTCTCGGCGAGGTGGATGTAGGAAAAGACGACCTCAGGGGGTGCCTGAAAGTCACATGTGCGAGTCATCCGCATAAAGTCACACCCCCATTCATGCCAATCACGAACGCCACCCAAGTAGCTTACTCGGGCGGTGTGTGTGGAGAAAGGGGCGACCATTATCTGGCGGAGTCCAACGACCCTGGCCAAAAGTCCCCCTAATAGTGTCTCACTTTTTCGCCAAATTCACTTGATAGACCTTGCCGTCGAGATTTACAACAACTTCATCCTCAAAGGTCAAGAACTGGTTGTTGGTCGCCGACTGCGAACGAGCCAGCGTGAAATAGGCTTCGGAAAACTGTTCGACAACAATCGCCTTGGCCTCCTCGTCAGCCTTCACGTCAACGTCGATCCATCGATTATTCCTCTTGAAGAAGGTCTTGGCTCCGACCTGTCGAACCGTGGGCTGAATCGGACCTCCACCATTTGGCGATGTCATCATCCCTCCCTTCGTCACCGGTCCCGCAGCCATCATTCCCCCTGATCCTGAACCTTGAAGTCCGTATCGGGTTGAGCCACCGCTTGAAATTGAGGAAGGAGCTGCATTCTGAGCTTGGTTGAATGACTGCTTGATTCCTCGTTGTGAGACCCCGTCCCGACCTGAGACAACCGAGAGCCGACTAAGGCTCTCCATTGCCCGGCCTCGATTGTCTGCCTTGGCATGAAGATTCACGGTTTCATCGGCAAGGAATGAGGTATAGGGAGTCAGGATTCCGTGCTTGGTGGAAAGAGCCACCAGTTCATCAGTCAACTCCTTATTATTCCCTTGCAGGTCGATCTGGTCGATGATGTCGCCGATCCGTCGGATGGCCCAGAGCTTCTCGACAAATTGATAGCCTGACGACCGATCCGAGCTCGCGAGTTCGGCGGGAAACTCAAACGAACGGGTCTCGGTGCCGACCTTCCCAGCCAGCCGGAGCTTGGTCTGACCCGACTGGCGGTATCGACCAACCCAGACGACCTGACCCCCATCGAAGAGGTCAGGGATATCGCGAGGGTACGTACGGTTGAGATCGGTTCCAGAAAGTTCAACCTTCAAGTCGGCAAGGGCCGGCGAGGTCAGCTTGGCCGAGAACCGACCGAGCGACCGCTCGAGATCCTCGTCGGGTTTGACGTATTCCGAGACCCCGGCGTTGCCGCCGCTCAGCCTATCGAGAAGTCGAGCGTTAACGTCAAACCCAACCCCGAAAGCGAAGAGTCTTGCCTTGTATCGGTTCGCATCTTTTGCATTCTTGGCAATTGCAATCTCCCGCAACTCGCCGGCGGTCGGTAAACCATCGGTCAAAAAGAGAACATAGTTGGGGCGATCATTGTTCGAGAGCATGCCCAAGGCCGTTTTCAAAGCCCCGTCGATGTTGGTGCTGCCCCCTTCTCGGATGTTGGCGACATACCGTTGGGCCTCAGCACGCGATTCGCTGGAGTAACGCTGGAGTTCGGGCTTGAAGGACTCGATTCGGTCGTCGTAAACAACAATGTTGAACAGGTCATCATCGCGAAGGTTGTTCAGTAGTCCAACCAGAGCGTTTCGCGCCTGTTCGATCTTCTTGCCTGACATCGAGCCCGACCGGTCGAGCACGAACACAACCGTTTTGGAACGGGGACGGGCATCGCTGGCCTTGACCTCCGGACTCGCCAGCACGAGGAAGTAACCATCCTCACTCGACTCAGGCCGGTAGCTTAGAACCGTCGCACCAAGGGCACCCTCGGAAAGGGTATAAACGAGCCGGAAGTCCTTGTCGGGCCTTATGTCGCGACGTTCATACGTGACGATCACTTCATGGTCGTCACGCTTGCGAATCTCCGCGTCATCGGTCGGGCAATAGACGCTTTTGATCGGCTCCTTCGAGCGGATCTCAAGGTTGAGTTTGAGTTTTCCAACAGGCTTGGCAGTGAACTTTTGGGTCCCGAAGGGATAAACAAACTCAATCACCTCGTGGTTGCGTTTGCAGAGCTGGGTGTATCGCAAGGTCACCTTACGATCAGCACCAGGAGGGATCGGAAAGACGCTGGTTCGATACAGGCCCCGACCCATATATTCGACGAGGGCCGGGTCGCGCCGGGAGCGGACGATCTCCTCGTAGATCTTGCGAGCTTCGTCTTTCGGGAGCAGTCGGCCTGGCATTTCCTTGCCATCGACCATGAGAACCATGTTTTCGATCGCCCCTTCTTCGGGAAGGGGGAAGAGGTATTCGGCCTCGATCGTACCGGAACCTGAGTTGTGGAATGTCTGCGAGACGCGTACCTCAGCAACCTGGTCGCGGAGTTGGGCATCGACCATAACCTCGCGGATCTCGTAGTTGCGACCGGGTGGGGCGGTCGGTCGCCGATCGATGATCAGCCCCTGAGCGCTCAGATCGGGCGTCAAACTCAGCGCAACCAAACCGAGCCAGATGCCCTGATGAATCTTCATCGGTGACCCTCCGTTGGAAGAGCGGAGCGAGTCGAGTGGACTCGCGTCCTTGTCTCTCTTTCAAGGTTAACGCATCAGAGCACCAAATCTTGGGAGAAGTTTTCGAAGGCAGCGAAAATCCTTGCGCTTCGGGGTCGGGCTTGAGGTGGTTGGCAGGTCAGATGCTTCGAACAAAAAGTTGCCCTGGGAACGATCGGTCAGATCGCGCCCAGGGCAAATCGGCATTTCTATCGATTTTATGGCGTGTTGGAACACACGCCCGGAAGGGCCGAACTGGCCAACGGCTTCCTCAAGCTCGATCAATAACGCTTCTTGGTCGGCAACTGAGCCACCAAGGTCGCGGTGTAATCAGAGCCTGGCCCGTTGACGGTCAAAGCGTTCAGGGCAGTGCCGTTGGCATCGGTCACGCCCCCCGCTCCGGCATTGATCCGGAACTGGAACAGTTGATTGGACCTAAGTCCAGCTCCAATTGTGAGATCGGCGACGTGTGTACCGGCGGTATAAACGACGGATGTCACAGGGAACGTTCGTCCCATCACGTATTTCCGACCGACACGGCCCCCTGGCAGACTCAGCGTATAGTTCCCTGGATTCTGAGCCGGACCTTGGGCAACGTCTCCATCAAATGTGAGCTTTAGTCCCTGAACGCGACCTCGGCTGATCTTGGCACTGACACCGGAAACATGGCGTGTCGAGAAGCTGCTGGTCGCCAGGATTGGGGTCGCGACGACCACGACCGGGGTCGTCGTGATGAACTTTGGTGGGGTCGGAGCGGGTGCGGGGGTCGGCGTGATTGGCGTCGGTGTTGTCGGAGTCGGCGTGGGCGTCGGAGTCGGTGCCGGTGCCGTTACAATCGGGGTGGGAGGCGGGGTGATCACAACGGGAGGTGTCGGGGCGGCGACTTGTACGTAGAAGATCTTCGAGTCGCTGAGAGCTGGCACCCCGTTATCGGTCACATTGACGACAAATGCCAATTTCGCGGGGCCAGCCGTGGGAGTAAACCGGATCTGGCCGGTGTCGGGGTTGATGGTCGCCGCCCCAGGGCTGCCGGGCGCGAGTGAGTAATGGAGAAGTTGTCCATTATCTGCGTCAGTCGCGTGCGCCTGAGCCGTGAAGAGTTGCCCAATTGTGGCTGTTCCGTCCGGAGGTGTATCGAGTTTGGGGGCCTGATTCGGACTCGAGTCGGCGATCAGGAGTGGTACAACCGCGTTAGAGCCCAGGGTTGCTCCCATGCTCGGGCCGGTCAAGACCAGGGAAATCGCCCGGTATCCCAGATTCTTGCCATCGTCGGCCACCGGAACTGTGAAGGTCATGGAAGTCTGTCCCGGGGCAAATGTCAGTGTCCCACTGGTTGGCGTATAGTTCACACTTGGCTGGGCAGAACCGACGAATCCGATCGGATTGGCGACCGAGTCGGACGTTTTGTAACCAACAGTGTCCGTGCCTGTGGTCGCTCCGACTCGGGTCACAGTAATCGTAGCAACGCCTGCATTTCCAGGTACGACATAAGTCGGCCGGGCGATACTCGGATACACGGCCGGTGTCGGAAGTGGGCTCGCACTCGTCCCGGCGAACTGGAATTTCGCCGGAACCTGGACATTCCAGCCGGTATCGCTGAGGCTTGCATAGTCGAGCGAACTGAGGGCGATCCGCGAACCCGTGGTCAAGGCACTGCTTACGCCAGCACTCGAATCGAGCAAGTCGCGAGAGCCGTCGGAGACGACATCGTTCTTGAAGCTGAATCCTTCCGGCCCGATTGGGACAGGAAGACCCCCGTTCGCTGCTTTGGTCGCGGGGCCGGCGTAGACTCCGTGGATCTGGTCGGGGGTCTCAAGTCCTGCGACGAATCGCTGCCAGCTCGGCGCGGTTCCAACTCCTAAGACATGGGTTAACTCTCGAGTCGCGATCGTGGTGAAATCGACGTTTCCGGCCGCGATGGAGTCAGGCCCCCCCCCAAACGACCACTTGGTGCTCGATGTATCGAACGAGATCGAGCCTCCCCAAGGGGCGAACGATGTGGGAGCAATGCCGGTTGCACCGACTTTGCCTCGTCCAGCAACCAGGTCCTTCCATGTTTGGTCGCCGAGTGCCGTGGATGTTGCGGGCGAGCTGGTTGCATAGGTGTTGCCCGAGAGTCCACGTCCACCTGCGTACACGATGATCGTGTTGTTCGCGACGTTGAGGTCGTTGATCCGTTTCACCCCGCCCGTCGAGGGGTCGAGGATGGTCCCTGTCCAGCTCTTGCCGGTGGCGGGAGTGATCGCGGCCAGCGAGTCGTTCAGTGAACTGGCCACATTGTTGGCGACTTGTTGAAGAGCGTCGCGCTTCGCCTGAGTGTTGAAAAACCCGGTCGTGTCGAAGTCGTAGCGAACGTCGATTGTGACGCTGAGAACCTCACGGGTTTCGAGACGGAGCAGGTCGGGACGAAGGGTCCGCTTGGCGCGACGAACCTGGGATTCGTCGCGTCCATTACCAGTCAGCCATCGTGTCATCGCCGTGTTCATGGTCATTCCTCGCGGTCAAGCCGATATGCCCGACCAGTTCAGCCGTTAGAATCGATCTGATCTTTACAATCGGCAAACTCACGACGTGCGCTCACTCTAGCGTTGCAAGTTCTCAGCGGATTAGAATAAAGCCGTTGCAGGAGCGAAGATCCGGCAAGAGAATTACACCGGCTCCCCAGGACGGCCTGGACCGAGTCGATCTCGCCTTGATTGCCAAGCTTGCCAGGTCGGGTTCAACGGCAATGCGATCAACCATAGTTTCTGGGCTCGATATCGAGCGAAGACTGCCTCTCTCTGATTAAGGGTAAACGCATCGCACCGGGCCGCAAATTTCGGGAGAGCACGACGTGAGCGACAGCTTGAAGCGGGTCTATGGGATCGACCTGGGGACGACCTACTCAGCCATTGCTTATGTCGACGAGCACGGCAAACCTGTCATCGTCCCCAACCAAGAGAGCGAGCGAATCACCCCCTCGGTCGTTCTGTTCGACGGCGAGAACATCATTGTCGGCAATACCGCCAAAGAAAGCGCAAAAGTCGAAGCGGATCGAGTGATCGGTCGCGTCAAGCAGCAGATGGGCGACCCTAACTTCGTATTCGAGCACGACGGCCAGGCCTATTCACCCGAGGATATCAGCTCATTTATCCTCCGGAAGGTTGTTGGTGACGCTCAGATTGCGCTTGCACTCGATGAGCCGATCACGGATGTCGTCATTACGTGCCCTGCTTATTTCGGCACGGACGAGCGTGAAGCGACGGCGAATGCCGGGCGTCTTGCCGGGTTGAATGTCCGCGCCATCCTGAACGAACCAACCGCCGCCGCCATCGCTTACGGGCTCGAACAAGGTGAAGACCAGACGGTGCTGGTTTATGACCTTGGCGGTGGTACTTTTGACGTGACCATGATCGAGATCAAGAATCGCCTGATCCGGGTCGTCTGCACGGGAGGCGATCATCGGCTCGGCGGAGCACTCTGGGACGAGGCGATCGTCGTTCACCTTGCAGAAGACTTTCGGACCCAGACCGGGCTCGAATCCGACCCGATGGACGACCCCGAGGTCCTCAACGACCTCTTCCTCCAAGCCGAGCGCGGTAAGAAGACCCTCTCCCAGCGCGAGAAAGCCCCCTTCCGAGTCACCCATTCCGGCCAACAAGCACGGGTGGAACTCGATCGCCCCAAGTTCGATGAGATTACTAAGCACCTGCTCGATCGGACCGTGGAACTGACGCGAGAGATGCTGGCGGATGCAGCCGCTAAGGGAGTCACGAAGTTCGACAAGATCATCCTCGTTGGTGGAGCGACGCGGATGCCGCAGGTCCGCGACCGACTCGTCGCCGAGTTCGGTGGCGACCCCGAAAGCTACGATCCTGACGAAGCAGTGGCCAAAGGAGCTGCGCTTTATGGGCTCAAAGAGTCGCTCCAAGATGAGGTCATGGCTGTTCTGACTCCGACCAACCCGAACGCGGAAGGGGCAGGAGGAGTGCTCGATCTCGCTGCCGTCAGCGAGGCCGAAGTCTCTGCGGCGCTCGACAAGATCGAACGCGAGATCGGCTTCACCCTCACCGGACCGGTTCGGGAGTTGGTCAGTACTCGGATCGTCAATGTTCTCTCAAAGAGTCTTGGTGTCATCGCTAAAGACGATGCGAACAAGTCCGTTGTTGTTTATCTGCTCAAACGCAACGGCGAGGTTCCCATGGAGCACTCGGCGGAATTCGGCACCGATTCCGCGAATCAGGCAGGGGTCGACATTCAAGTCATGGCGGGCGAGCGGGATAGCACCGAGCCCACCGATTGTAAAGATGTCGGCACGGCGACCCTCAACCTGCCGACGGGACTCCCCATGCGGAGCCCGATCAGGGTCAAGTTCTCCATCAGTAAAGACGGTCGACTGAGTGTGACTGCGACGGATTTGACGGGTGGTGGCTCGATCGATGTCGAGTTTGAAACCGAAGCCGTGATGAACGCAGATGATGTCTCCGAACGCTCAAGCTCACTTCGGCTCCTGAACGTCTCGTAAAGCGACTTGAAGAGATTGTTCAAAAGGAGTTGTGCTCATGTCCATTGCCGTTGGGATCGACCTTGGGACAACAAACTCTGTTGTGGCTTACCGCAACAGCTACGGTCGTCCTGAGGTCATCCCCAACCGAGACGGACATCCTATCACCCCGTCGGTTGTCTACTTTGGAACGAATCCTCCCGCGATCGGCCAGGAAGCGAAGGAGTACGCACGGCTGGGGACCGAGGAAGTCGCCAGCTTCTTTAAGCCACATATGGGCAGCAACCTCTACCAACTGAACTTCGGAAACCAGCTTTACGACGCAACAACTCTCTCCGCGTTGGTCCTGAAACGTTTAAAAGAAGATGCCCAGGCCAAGCTCGGCCAGGTCGTCGATCGCGCAGTGATCACGGTCCCCGCCTATTTCGGAGACCCCCAACGTAAGGCAACACTCGACGCCGGCCAGCTTGCAGGCCTCAATGTCCTGAGAATCATCAACGAACCGACTGCCGCCGCACTTGCCTATGGTCTCCAGAAAACAGGTTTAAGTGAAACAGTTCTTATTTATGACCTAGGTGGTGGTACCTTCGACGTGACCGTTGCCCGGATCACCTCCGAGGAAATCATAGTCCTGTCCACGGTCGGCGATCATGACCTGGGCGGTAAGAACTTTGACGATCGAATCGCCACCTTCCTCGCTGAGAAGTTTCGCGCGGATACGGGTCTTGACCCACTCGACGACCCCGTGGCGCTCAACGAGGTTCTCGTCCGGAGCGAGCAAGCGAAGTGGCAACTCTCCGAGCGGAGTTCGACACGCATCAGCTTGCAACTTGGCTCTGAACGTCGTAGTTATGACCTCTCGCGTCCCGAATTCGAGGCCATGACTTCAGCTCTGATGGATCGGACTCGAAGCCTCACCGAAGAGGCTCTCGCGGAAGCAAAACTCGACTGGACCAGGTTGAGCGGAGTCCTACTCGTAGGGGGCTCGACCCGCATGCCGATGGTTCGCCACTTCGTCCGCGAGATGTCTGGCCAGGATCCTCGGGCCGGGGTCAATGTCGACGAAGTGGTTGCACTGGGAGCCGCGATCCAGGCGGCGATGGATTCTGGACTCCCGACCAGCGATGCGACCCCTCAGTTTTCACTCGCAGGTGCGCGTCGGGTTGTCGACGTGATGTCCCATAGTCTCGGCGTCGTGGCTCGCAGCCCCGACAATTCCGCCTACATCAATGAGATCATCGTTCGCCGCAACCAACCGATCCCGGCAGACGACTCAAAGTCCTATCTGCACTCAACGTATGGTGGTGCCAACGACCGACTGGAAATCTATCTGACCCAAGGCGAAAGTGAACGCCCACTCGATTGCACCGTGCTTGGTAAATACGTTTTTACCGGAATTTCGGCGACTGATGCAGAAGTGCAGGTTGATGTCAAAATGTCTTACGATATCAACGGTGTCGTGCAGGTCGGTGCCCTCCAGCGTGATACGGGACATCGACTCGCAATGACCGTAGAGAAGGTGCCCAACGATCTCTCCTGGTTGGGCCGTCCGCCGCAGAGTGCACAGATTGGCCAAGAAGCCGATCCCACCTCGATCTATTTATTGATCGACGTCTCTTCGAGCATGGCTGGCCCCCCACTTGAGGAAGCGCAAGCCGCAGCTCGTGCGTTCCTGGAAAAGTGCGATTTCACAAGAGCCGAGGTTGGGCTAATCTCGTTCTCGAATCAGGTCACACTCGAAGCTGAGGCCACGGACAACCCACGCCGAGTCCAAGCCGGCATCGGTCGCCTGGAAGCTGACGGGACGACGAACCTGACCGACGCCTTAGAATTAGCACACGTGAAGCTCACCCTATCCGCGCGACGTAAGTATGTCGTGCTCTTGACCGACGGCTATCCCGACGCGCCCGAGAGTGCCGTCCAGCAGGCTGTCCAGTCGCGAGAGGCGGGTATCGAAATCATTGCGATAGGGACTGGGGACGCCGACCGGGATTATCTGCGACGCCTTGCCAGCACAGACGAGGGCTCGATCTTTGCACCCAGTGGCGAACTTGTTCATACCTTCGGGCATATTGCTCGTGCGATCGCTCAAGGGGGCCGTGGGTTGCGGAAGATGCCATGAATGCGAATCTCAAGCAAATGAAAGAGCTTGGGCTCGCTGGTGCCTTGGGTGCGGTCTTCGGCCTCTACCTCTTCGTTGAGTTAGTCCAGACCGACTCCATCTGGCTCCGTGACGTTCTGGCGGGAGTCGCGATTGGAGGCTCGATCGGGTTCTTCCTGAATGGTTCGACCCCTCTTCGGGACAGCGCCTACCTCGGCTTCTCGCGGGCCGCGAGTTTGGGCACGCTCGCTGGTGCGGTGGGTGGAGCGGTCGGCTTGCTCGTTGGCGAGCTAATCTTGGGAACATTTCAAGGCGGATTGGTTGGGCGAGCGGTCTCGTGGTCGGTCCTCGGCCTCGGTATCGGTACAAGTCAGGGAGTCGCCAGTAAATCAGGTGCAAAACTCACCTTTGGCGTGATCGGCGGTACGATCGGTGGGTTTGTGGGCGGGTTCCTCTTTGAAGCGATCCGGGACCTCTTCGGCAACCGTTACGACCTTGGACAGGGGCTCGGAGCTGTCGTCTTGGGCGCAGGACTTGGGATCTGTCTTGCGTTGGTGGAACAGGTTCTCCGTCGCGCATGGATCGAGGTTAAGAGTGGCCGTCAGGAAGGACGGACTTATCTCATCGACCACAAATCTTGTACCCTTGGTCTCGACGAACATGTCGAAATCGGTCTTTTCGGCGACCTCTCCGTGGCCAGGAAGCATGCCATGATCGAGTCGACCGCGACCGGTTACTACCTAAAGAACGAATCCGTTTCTGGGGAAACCCGGGTCAACGGCGGTCCCATCCAAGGTCCGAAATTGCTTGTGAATGGTGATATGATCGAACTTGGCAAGACACGACTCGTTTTTCGGAGTCGCTAACGCAAGCGAGGAACCCGAGTGCCCCAGGTTGCGAAAGGCTGGAGTCTGATCATCGAACGTGGCCGCGAGCCCGGGCGTAGATACGCGTTGAAGGGATCTTCAGTAGTCCTGGGTGCTTCGCCCGAGCCAAGCGAAGGGCTTGCGCTGATGGACCAGGAGGGAAATTCACCCAAGCGAATGGCCCCGCGTCAGGCGCTTCTCGAAGCTCAGGGGGACACGTGGACCTTGCGTGACCTCGATAGCGCTGGCGGCACTTTCGTCAATCGTCAACGGGTTCTCTCAGGGCAGGCTCGGCTCCTTTCCGATGGTGACGTCATCCAGCTCGGCTCGGTCCACCTCAAGTTGAATTCTACAAGTGAACTTCCAAGCATCCCGAACGTTCCCAAAACCGAATGCCATTGGCCATTGCTTATCGGTGGCGGGATGAGCTGTCGTAGCTTTGATGAGATTTTGCCGGTCTCAGCACAGCGGTGGACTCTGCTTCGAGACGAACTCGTGAAAGGCGAACTCGCCACGAAGCTGGTCGCTTTCGGTCGCCCCGACCTTGCGCCCAGAGCCAATCACCCAGGTTCCGCCGACGAGCGGCTCGATGCCTGGCTTTCCTCACTACCGACGACAAAACCGGCCCAAGCTGAGATCGAGGTTCATCCCCAGCGGCTAGTGATCGCGAGCGCGCCAGGTTCCGCTCATCGCCGGACCCTGCAAATCAGCAACGTCGGTTTTGGTCTCCTCAGAATCAAGGCCCGGGTCGAGCCCGCCTCGGCGGCTTGGCTCAAGGTCATTCCTCCCTGGAATACGGAGACACATGTTGTCGATGCATTCACAGGAAGCATTGAAGTGATCGCCCCCGACTCGTTTACGAAGCCAGTCCAAGCCACTCTCGTGCTTGAGACTCGGGAACGGACTTGTCGAGTCGAAGTCGTTCTGGAACCGACAACGAAACGAACGGCACCAGGCCCATCAACGATTGCGGGTACGCAGGCATTAGGAATATTCGATCGATGGCAAGAGTTTCCCCTTGGCACACGATTGTTCACCACAGCCATAGTCGCAGCAATGTTGCGACTCCTCATAGGACTGGCCAATCTTCTGATAGGTGACTCGCCGACGGATTTGCGTGGTCCGATCCTCGTGTTCGCGGGTCTGGGGGCAATCTTAGGTCTGGCCACATTGCGCTCAAGAGCAAGGGGCTTGGATCTCGCGTTTGTCGCGACCGCCGGGGCGGGTGTTGGTCTGATCTTGGCCGTCATGATTGTCGCCGTGGCCCGCGCGGGCGAACCAATCCTGGGGTCTTTGAGCACCGTGTTGCCAGTCGTCGTCCTCGTCTGGGGGCTAGTCGCTCTACCTGTAAGCTTGATGACATCTCATGGTCCGAATCGATCCAAAGATAAGGGAAAGATTGCATGAGCATGCGATTACTTATTCTGGTCTTTCTGGCGATTTCCGGAACTTTACTGGCACAGGACCGTTCGGTCGTGGTCACCCAAGTCGACGAGAAGGGTTTCCCCGAGGTCAACCTGGAACTTGAGGTTCGGAACATTGATGGGACGTTTCTGCTCGACGCCTCTCGCGAATCGTTCCGAGTGACGGAGTACGATCGCAACGTCGAGATCCTCAAGTTCAACGCACCCCAGTCGCTCCAGCGCAAGCCGACAACAATCGTTTTAGTCGTAGATCATAGCGGCAGTATGCGGGCTGAGGATCGGATCGGCGGGATGAAACGTGCGGTTGCATCGTTTCTAGAAGGTCTGCCCGAGGGGTCACGAGTGGCGGTGATCGGGTTTAGCTCTCAGGTGCGAGTGATCTGCCCTTTCACGGAGTCTTTCAATGATGTTCAAGCCGCCGTTGATGGACTCTCTCCGATGGGTGGGACTCGGTTTTACGATGCTGTGGCCGAAGCGCTTAGGCTCATCGGTGAGGAGCCAGGGCGTCGGTCGGTTCTTGCCCTGACCGACGGGATCGACACCGAGAGTCGCGAAGCGTCGATCGAAAGTGTCGTCAAACTCGCCCGAAAATTGGGTTTGCCCGTCCATACGCTGGGACTTGGAAACGAAGCCTTGATCGCCTCCGACGGCATGCGCGTCATGGCCGAGTCGACACGAGGCCAATATTATCCCGCAGTCGATGCCGCGAAGCTCAAATCGATTTATGAAGAAATCGCCCTTCGTCTCCGGTCAAGCTACAGCCTAACCTATCGGACCGATCGACCGCTCCAGGACGGGACCCTCCGGCCCGTGAAGGTCTACTTTGAAGGGATCACCAAGGCCGCTGAAGCTGCTGTGTATGTGCGCGGAATGGTCGTGCCCGCCAGAGGATGGTCATGGCTGTTTGTGGTCTTGGTCTCAGGGCTGGCAATTGCCCACTGGCTTCCATGGGGTCGCGTCTCAACGCCAACATGACACCACCTGCGATCCGTTACCCTCTGCCTGCCCTTGCACTCTTGGTGCTACTCGGCCTGGTCACTTGGCGTGGCGCAGATGGCGTGCAGGCGATTCGCAGCGACCTGACATCAAGGTGGGCGAAGCTCACCGAGCGACCGGCTGTCCCATTCCCTGCCTCCACCGATCCGCTGGTCCTGGCAGGTGCGATCCATGAGCGTGTTCTGATCCTTGAGGATGAAGTTCCCTACTCATCGCAGCCTGACGGACCGACGATTGGGTTTATTCGACATCGAGAGTTCGCGGACTTTTATGATCGTTGGCCGATCAAGGGAGATGCGACTCACATTCGGGTCGGGAATCGTCGGCCACTCGGCTGGGTGGAAATTGGAAAGGCCATTTCTTGGACGACGCGACTCGTGTTGTTACCATCAGAGGATCATGCGTCGATCTTGACTGAGAGCGGGGCGAGCTTCGATCTGAAAGGGAGCCCGAAACCGATCCTCGGGCAGAATCCCAACCAACTCCACATCCATAACTGGGGAGAGACTGGCGCGTGGCACGTCGGCGGGCAGGGGGTTGTGCTCAAGGCCGACACAGTCCCAGCGAACTGCTGGGGGGTCTGGTTGACCCGATCCGAGTTGCTGGCCCTCATTGGTCGGGATCGGTCACAGTTGAACACATCTACGAGCAGGCCTAACCTTGTGATCAGGGCGTTGCTCGGTCTGCCGATTAACGACCGACCGCTCTCCAGTGAAGAGACGGGGATGGCGCTGACATTGCTTGGACCGGCTGTCTCCCAAGAAGGTGTGACAACCAAGCTCGATGCACTCGCCAGATTGAACGAAGAGTGGAAGCCCGATGCCGTCTGGGGTGGTGTCGAATACCGTGGAGTGCGACTTATTGATATCCCATGAGTGCAAAGATCTAAGTGGATTGAGCCTCGCTTCGAACCCCGAAAACGGCCTGGCACGTAAATGCACCAATGGTGGTGAAGGCCATCCCGAAGATTGTCTGGAGCACTTTCTCGGCGTGGATTTGACGCATCTGGATCGATAGAGGGGTACCCGGGAGCTGGGGACGGGGTCTTCCCGCTGCCGCGAGCAGGTCAGGGTCTGCCCAGCGAAGGATCCAATCGCTGGCGTCTTAAGATAAGAGAATGATAGGGTTGCCGATCATTCGATCGGTCTGATCGTGGAAACTGTAGTAGAAGAACGCCCAGCCGAAGAGCGCAAAACCCATCCAGAATGCTCGGGCTGGTCCACGGCGCAAGACTGCCCCAACGGTTGCAAAGCAGATTGAACCCAGATAGATCAGAAACATCACTGAGAACCAAAGCCGGTTCGCGTTGATCAGGGAAGTCAGACCGATCGCGATGAACATGACATACGCCAGCAAGCCGGCAATCGACATCGAACTACGCTCAGGTGTTCTCATTCTAAGGTCTCTCAACATTTGAGGATCTCGCCTAAGATTTCCTGGGTCAACTTCCAGGGCTCGTCCGGCAACGTTAGTGAAGCCGACAGACCTAACAGATCGATCGGAAGGCCTCCGATCACCGGAACTGGCCAGCCGCAGGAGCGAGCCAAGATCCCTATCAATCGCCGAGGATGCACACCTTGGTCTCGCAGACTCGCCAGCTTGATCGAATGTTCACGCTTAGCGAGCCGTCGACCGTCGGTTCCGACCACAAGTGGGATATGGGCGAAGCTAGGAGGATCGAGCTTGAGGGCATCATAAAGCAAGAGTTGGCGGGGCGTGCTGGAAACCAGGTCGTCGCCACGGACGACTTGGGTGATTCCCATCGCCGCATCGTCAACGACAACGGCCAACTGATAAGAGATTGCCCCATCGGATCGAGCAACCACGAAGTCGCCGCCGGTCCTGGTAGGGTTGATTGAGACGATTCCTTTGACCTCGTCGGTCCAAGTTACGAGCTTGGCGGGGACCCGGAACCGCCAGGCGAATGGCTGATCGATTTTGACAGCATCGTCGGCCTGCCGCCACGCACAAGTGCCAGGATAGGCAGGACCTTCGTCTTCTTCGTGTGGGGCAGAGACGGCTCGGGCAATATCCGACCGCGTACAGGTACACCGGTAGACGAGGTTACGCCGACGCAAGACGTCCAAAGCAAGCCGGTACGTTTCTATACGCAAGGATTGGACGTAAGGACCTTCATCCCAGGTCAGGCCGAGCCATTGCAGGTCATTGTAAATGCCTTCGATCGCGTCTGCTCGGACCCGACCGGCGTCCAAGTCCTCGACTCGGAGGACAATTTTCCCCGCCGCCGTTTTGGCCGCCACCCATGCGGCCAAGAACGTGCGAGCATGTCCCAGGTGCAGACCACCCGTTGGCGACGGGGCCATTCGACCAGTCGGTGGGCGGGGATTTTTGAATGTCATCGCAGTTCGACTGGTGAATTACCGTGGGTTTGGGTTTAATAGCAACTTGCCTGAATTTACACTGACTGGATGGAGCTTGCGATGGACATCGAATTGAAGCGGTCGGCAAAGGCTGTGATTGAGCAGATCGTTCAACTTCGAGACTCTCTTTGACTTGGGCGACAAGCAAGAGCGCCGCGATGAACTCAACGAAATCATGGCGGGGTCTGACTTCTGGAACGATCAGGAGAAGGCGAAGGCCGTTATCGCAGAGCTAAAACTGCTCAACGATGTTCTCAAGCCATTCGAGGCCCTAGTCGCCCAATCGGACGACCTGACGGCGCTCGTCGAACTGGCCGATGAGATCGGGGATGAATCGTTCGACGAGGAACTCCGCGCTGCGGTCGGGAAAGGTAAGGGGGACTTCGAGGCTTTCGAACTCCGGTCGATGCTGAGTGGCCCCAATGATCACTGCCACGTTTTCCTCACGGTTCACGCTGGCGCGGGGGGTACCGAAGCTTGCGACTGGGCAGAAATGCTCTTGCGCATGTATCTGATGTGGGCGGAGACCAAGGGCTTCGCAACCCAGATCACGGACCGCGAAGATGGTGGGGCCGCAGGAATCCAAACGGCTACGATCCACATTAAAGGTGAATACGCCTACGGCTACCTCCGCTGCGAAAGCGGCGTGCATCGTCTGGTCCGGATCAGCCCATACGACTCCGCAGGGCGACGTCAGACCTCGTTCGCATCGGTCGATGTTCTCCCCGAGATCGACGACTCCATCGATATCGTCTTGCGTGACGATGAACTCAAGCGAGACGTATTTCGGTCGGGAGGGCCTGGTGGCCAACACCAGAACAAGACCGAGTCGGGGGTGAGATATACTCACTTGCCAACGGGTGTCGCTGCTGAGAGTCGCTCCGAGCGTTCCCAACATAAGAACGACGCGAATGCCCTGGTCCAACTCAAGGCTAAGCTCGTTCGACTTGAGGAACAAAAACGCGAAGCCGATTTTGCCAAAGTCTACGACGAAAAAGGTGAGATCAGCTTCGGTAGTCAAATTCGCTCTTACGTGTTGCAACCCTACCAGCTTGTCAAGGACATGAGGACCGATCATGAGGTCGGCAATCCTCGCGCTGTTCTTGACGGCGGGCTCGATGGGTTCATCAATTCCTACTTGCGTATGAAGCTTGCCAAAGGCTAGGCCAGCGAGAAGTGAGCACGATGTCCGCCTTCACACTTGAAACTCAGACCGACGTTCGAACAATTCGCGCTCCTGGGAGCACATGGACCTTTCGGCACCGCGCTGATCGGTGGCTCCATGAGTTCGGTTTCGGAGCTGGCGATCCGTTCGCTTCTAGCGTGGAGGCCGACCCCGCCACGCCCGACGCTAACCCTGCCGAGATCTTGAGCCCGACATTCCAGGAAATCCAGTGGCATCCTGAAATCGCACCCAAGGCCCGCGCTCTTCTGACCGGACAGGCGACCTATCATCACTTCTCCGCAGTTGTTGCGGCGGTCATTCGCCCCGATGGTCTGTTGGAGTGGGAGATTGATGTCGCCGACCGTTGCCGAGGCGAGATTTCTGTCCTAACATCCACGTACCTGCTGAACGCTTCGTCCTCCGACCTGATCGACGCCTCACCGGATCGGATCGCCTGGAACCACCCCAAGGGACGGATCGATCTGAACGTCAGCTTGGGCGCAACCCTTGCGTTGACCGAGGCTGGGCGGAGGACGACTCGCCTACAGATCATGGCCAAGATCGATCCTCGGTCGAACACCCAGCGCTATATCTACCGATGGCGATGGACCCCGACCAGCATCTAAGACTCGACCGATCCTGGAGCATCGCATGGACTTTTTGAAAGACTCTGACCCGAGCGTCTTTGAGGCCATTTGTCTCGAAGAAGAACGCCAGCGAGACGAACTCGAACTGATCGCCTCCGAGAACTACACCAGTCCCGCCGTCATGGAGGCGGTCGGATCGGTGTTAACCAACAAGTACGCCGAGGGCTTGCCCGGCAGGCGTTACTACGGCGGTTGCACGCATGTCGATACGGTTGAGCGTCTGGCGATCGAACGGGCCAAGCAGTTGTTTGGTGCCGATCACGTCAACGTCCAGCCGCACGCGGGGGCGACCGCCAATCAGGCCGTCTACTACGCGGCGTTGGAGATCGGCGATAAGGTCCTCGGCATGGATCTCGCCCAAGGTGGCCACCTCACTCACGGGATGAAGCTCAACTTTTCGGGTCGGTGGTACCCCACGATCAGCTACGGACTTGATCCCAAGACGGAGCGGATCGATTACGACGGAATCGTTCGGCTGGCGCGCGAGCATAAGCCGAAGTTGATCCTCGCCGGTGCGAGCGCTCATCCCCGAATCATTGACTTCGCACGTATTGCCGAAGTTGCTCGCGAAGTCGGTTCGATCTTCATGGTCGACATGGCCCACATTGCAGGACTCGTCGCTGGCGGGCACCACCCGAATCCGGTTCCGGTCGCCGACTTCGTGACGACGACAACGCACAAAACGTTGCGGGGTCCTCGCGGTGGAATCGCGATGTGCAGAGCCGATTGGGCCAAAAAGCTCGATTCGGCGGTCTTCCCTGGTCTTCAGGGGGGGCCATTAATGCATGTGATCGCTGGCAAGGCGGTTTGTTTCGGGGAAGCCCTCCGCCCAGACTTCAAGGCTTATGGCGCTCAGGTGATCGCCAACGCCAAGGTGCTTGCCGAAGAACTCATGTCTGCCGGATTCCGGCTTGTGAGTGGTGGTACCGACAATCACTTGATCCTCATCGACATGACGTCCAAGGGATTGACTGGTAAAATCGCCGAAGTGGCACTCGGTCGCGCGGGGATCACAGTCAATAAAAATCTCATACCGTTCGACACCCGGAAGCCCTTGGATCCGAGCGGAATCCGCATGGGAACCGCCGCGTTAACCACTCGCGGACTCCGTGAAGATGCCTTCAAGCAAGTCGCTTCTTGGATTGTTCGGATCCTCGACGCCGCCGACGATAAGGTCTTGGCAGAACGAACTAGGCTTGAGATCGTCGAATTTGCCCGCTATTATCCTGTGCCTGCCGATGCCCTTAGCGGTATAGGCTCCTGAGTTTCGACCGATTTGATTCCCTGGCGAGTTCGAATCTTAGCGGATTCGCAATGGATCAAGACGAAGACTTCACCACCTGGTAAACCCCGTACTGGCCTTCGCGATGGATCAGTTGCAAGGGATTCGCTGAGTCCGTTGGTCCACGCGACTGCCAGGTTGCAATCACATACTCAGCTCCTTGCCTTCGGGCGAGGTTTGCAAGTTTCTGGTCCGACATGGCCTCATATCTCGACTCAAAGCCATGTCGATCGGACTGGTAAGCTTTCACGAACTGACTAGTTGAGCCGACGAAGCCGACATGGTCGCGGTATCGACCTGCCCAGTCCGCAAGTCCAGACGCGTGATAGGGGCTACCCGCTCGATTAAATGCCAGGCTCCGTTCGGACCAAAGTCGGAACGTCTTGGGTCCGGGCGGACCGACGAACAAGGCATCTTTGGAGGTATGTTCACGGCACCACACGGCCAGGCGTTCGATATCGTCGACCGGAATAGCCGCGAACCGCCATCGGAAGGCAAGCGGATCCGCCAGTTTGGCCGGTAGGATCGGGGCGAGTAGGGCCAGGACAGGTGCAGCCCAAGCTGAGATCATGGCAAGCCGCAATCGCCGAGGGGTCCAGTCGATCGAGTGCCGAAGAATCGTGAAATGCGCCACGACGGTGAGTGCGATCGCTGCAAGAATTGGCCAGTGGGCCGACTCTGTGTCGTTGAGTGAGAGGAAGAAGAGTCCCCAGGCAAAGGCCGCCACGCCCAGCCAATCGGATTGAACGAGTCGAAGGGCGAAGACGACCTCGACACAGGCGGTGACTGCCATCGCCCGATCGCCCATGAGGCCGGCTGCCAACAATACCGCTCGCCCTCGGGGAATCAACTCTCTTGTCTGCCAGAGGTCATACACATGTCCAGATATCAGTACGATCGCGAGTCCTCGAGCGAGGGTCGCCATCCGAAACGGTTGAAAGATGGTGAGTCGAAGGTCGTGAATCTGTTCGATACCAATGTAGGCCAGCAAGAGCCAGGCAAGGGTGACGGCGATCAATGCCAAGAGTCGTTGCTTCGGGCCACTCGTAGGCTCGTGTTGACTGACTTTGTCTAACGATGGGCTGAACCAAGCAACCCCTGCAACTACGAAGTAAGCAACCCACGCATACCATTGGGGTGCTCGCCAGAGATGAGGCATCATATGCTGTGGACTCTGCAAATCAACGCTGACCATCCGAAATTCTTCGACGGACATCCCTTGCATAAGTGTTGCTGACGACCCTCCGAAGTAGAGCAGTGTCGGGATGAGTGCCAGACTTAGGGTGAACAGACCAAGTACGCACGACCGGCGTGAGCAGAGCCCCGCCATCGCCCATACGAGCCAGCACATGGCGAGATTGGCCGCGAATTGGAAGCCGAGCGAAGGGTGAATCAGCCCGGCCAGCCCGATCCAAGCGGCTGCCGACCAGGCAGAGCGAGGGGGATTCTCGACCATGTCGGCGATCGCTGTCCACCCAAGTGCGAAGGCCATCAGGCGGTCGAGGAGCATAGCCTCAAAGAGGTGATTGGTGCCGATATTCCCGGCTTTGGCGAAGAGCAAGAGGCTAACAGCGAGCCATCCCACCCCATTACGATCTGGCCACACGCAGCGTGTCAGGCGATCGACGCCGAGGCAAGTCCCAGCAAATGTCAATGTGAAGAGCGCAAAGAGTCCGACAGATATCCCGAGTGGACGGCTCGCCAAACCCAAGAGGGCGAGGCTTCCTTTGTGGGGATTAAACGTGTCGAACGCCTTCACAAAGGGGTCGACCGCGTAGAGAGTAGGGTCCTGTTGATGGAGCAACAGGGGGAGCCGGTGCGCTTGGTCACCGTCCCGACTATGGTAGCCGCGTAAGGTCAGATAAAGCCCGAAAATCAGCAGTAGGACAAGCGGTCGAGACACTCGCATGAATGGGGACTCCGGTCTTCTGGGAAATTAGTATATCCCAGGGGTTGCGAGTCTGCCCACTTTCTCAGTGATGGTCAACGCGATTCGGGTTTGATGAAACCCTCTAGTTGTTGGCGGACCTCGCGAAGCTCCTCGGCTAGCTTATCTTCATCGCTCTTACTGGGGATCGCCAGTCGGGGTGCGTCTTCACCTGCCCGAGCCGTTTCGGTGTCAGCCTTCAGGGTCGCTCCTTCAACGTCGGTCGGACGCGAACCGCCAGGTGGCCTCAGACCGCGTGTCTGAACCCGTTCCACTAAGATTTGGACAGGCTGAGAGTTCCAGATTTTGGTTGCTGGATGATATTGCTCGTTCAAGGCCAATGCCTGAGACGATTTTACTTGCTCGTCAGCCCAGTCAACTCCTTTTGCCCATCCTGACCCGTAGTCATTGATACCGGCGGTTAGGAAGGCGACAGTGATCGCCCCTTTGGCCCCACCGAGCAGGAAGCCGCCGAACTGATCTGCCCGGCTCGGCTCGAATTCACCAAACGAACGACGCCTGGACATCTTGATCGCGAGTGAAGCGAGCCCCACCATGATGAGGTAGGAGCTGATCGCGGAGGTCCACCAGAGCAGGCGATCGAGGAAGATCGGGGGGATGCTTCCGAGATGTTTAGCGACGTAAGGCTTTGCCAGGTCACGGACTGGGTCAGCCAGGTAAATTCCTCCGACGAGGCCGCCTAGACGAACCGCCTGAAGGATAAAGCCACGCATCCAGCCTCGCGTGGCGGAAATCAGGATCATGATGCCGAGCGCGATGTCCAATCCCATGACCAGTGCCCCTCAACAGTCGACCGCGACGACTTTATCATGTTGCCTAGCTCGTGATTCGCTGACCGAAGTGGATTCTTGGCCAAAATCGCCCATTCGTATCCAACTCATCGACACGGGGAGACGAGAACTTGAGCCAACCCCTGATTTGTGCCAAACAGCCATGACTTGAATTTCTAATAACGATTCAGTTCGCGTAGGGCTAAAGTAAGCCGGACGCCCAAGTATTAACTGTAGCCACAGGCTTTCAAGTGAGCCACACTCCGCGCAACACGGTCGTGTCTTGCCCTGAGCCCCGGTTCGTCTTCACCACCAATCCCCTCGATCTCGATCGTATATGCCCCTTGATAGCCGACATCATCAAGGATGGTCCGGATTTCGACGAAGTCCACAGCTCCACCTTCACCTAACGCTGGGAAGTACCAATCTTCAAGACCGCCTCGATTGTCTTTGACATGAACATTCTTGACAAAGTGCTTAACCTGCTTGAGCTGATCAACTGGATCGACACCTTGATTGTAGTAGGCGATGTTTCCGGTGTCAAAGTTGAGTTGCACTGAGGGATGATCAAGTTCTGCCATGAGGGCCAGCATCGCCGCCGCATTCTGTGTCGGACCCTTATGGGTCTCGAGTGCAATCACAAGGTCAAGCGATGCCGCGAGATCACCGAGCCTCTTCAGGTGCTGAATCACAGTGTTCCGTTCTTGAAGAGTCTCAGGTTGGCCCGCACCCGAGACAACCAACCCAATACCAAACCACTTCTTGGCGAATCGTATCCTGCGCTCGGTCAGTTCCACACCTTCAATGGTGCGGATATCCGCGCCGCCTACATTGCATCCACTGATCTTGACATCGTGCTTCTTGAGTAGAGCGATAAACGCGGAGGCAGTCGCATCGTCGGCCTTCTCCGTAATCACGGCTGATTCCGGGATGACGAGTCCGCCGTAGTTGTGTCCACGCAGAGCCAGTTCCAGGTGATCAATGCCCGCAGAACGAATGTGCTCAACCGCCGCACGAACGCCTTCCGGACCATAACAGTTCGTGAAACAACTGATGATCCGGCTCATGACTTTGACTCCACATTTGTGATCGGGTCGAGTGCGACCGGGACATCGGCCTCTGGATCGACCACGCGGAGCGATCGCTTGCCCGAAAGAACATCCAGCAAGGTCTTCCCACAGACTTCCGCTCGCCAGTCGGTCAGGATTCGGGGCAGGTGATCTTGATTCTCGCAGTCAATGTGCCAACGGACGAGTTCCTTCAGATCACTACTTGTCCCAACCATCGAGACCGCGATCTTATGCTCGATGGCACATCGCGAAAGCGTGGCTGCGAGCAGGCTGATGACCATGGCCAGCCCAGGCCCTTCTTCGTGCCGTTCCGCATGTTCCGGAAGTTGATCGGCAGGCACCGCCTGTGCCTCCTCGATCAGGCTCAGGAAGTCTTCGGAGCGGGCGATCAGGTGAGGGCGATTGAAGTCGCGGAGCGCTTCGAGGTCTCGTCTCGAGGTCGGCTGGCGCTTCGCAATCGCAACGAGTAGGTCATCACGCAAGAGGTTGCGAAGCGGGCGGTTCGTCCGTTTTGCATCATGTTGACGCCACTCCGCAATCCGCCGTGCGATCTCCAGACCGCGTCTGTTGAGCGTATGAAGGCCTGAGAGTTTCCGCCAACGATCATCCTCATTACGGGAGGCAATATCGCCGAGAAACGACGCGAGCTCGGTTTCGGCCCAAGCTTCACGCCCCATCTGCTTGAGCTGTTCTTTGAGTTGATCGGCAATGTCTAGGAGGTATCGAACGTCGTCGAGTGCGTACCGAAGCTGTCCAGAACTGAGTGGGCGCCGCCGCCAATCGGTCCGCGTCTCGCCACCACTCAGGATCGCCTGAACCGTCTGGGCCGCGAGGTTTCCCAGTGAGAGCGGATAGCTGAATCCGACCAGCCCGGCAACGATCTGCACGTCAAAGATCTTGGCCGGGACGCGCCCTGTCTGAAATCGACAGATCCTCAAATCTTCTCCCGCAGCGTGCATCACGACTTCGATCGCAGGGTCGGTCACGACATCCCAGAACGGATTCATGTCGTGGATCGCCAGCGGGTCGATCACCGCAAGTTGCTCATCGGTGGCAACCTGGACGAGGCAGAGAACGGGCTCGTAGGTATCTTCGGAGACGAACTCGGTGTCGAAGGCGAATCGACCTCGTGAGCGAACGTGAGCCATCAAATGGTCAAGTTCAACCGATGTTGTGACCAGCGGAATTTGGAAGTCATCGGACATCGTGGATCCGCCTGAGACGAGAATCAAGGGTACATGGGATTATGTGCCATGATTCCGAATCAAGCAAGGCGCAGACCCAAACTCCCCATAACTCAGCCGGCCTCAGGGACTTCCATATAAGACATATCCTGCCCAGTGGACAGGGTCGGCAAACTTCGGGTTCCTAGCCAGTGTCTCTCTCGCGTTGACGAGGGATTCGCCTGGGCGAAGTCCCTCGATCAGTCCGCGTTGAAGTTCGTCGATCATGATGGGGGCGGACGCGTCCGGCGGCTTCCAAAGCGGGAGGACGACCGCCGCAGAGCCCGTAAGAATCGCTCCGTGGGCGAATTGCTCCAGAGACCGGCCGGACGTGAGTTCGCCCCGAGAAGGATCAACCCCGGCGACGATCAGAGTTCGCGTTCTGATGGCTCGATCGTTGAAGCTGCCCGATCGGAGTTGAACGGACTCCGTCCCAGATTCGGATGAGTTGAGGACCGAATTTCGACCCATGAATGCAGAAAGGGTCGTCGACTCCAGTGATCCAGCCTCGACCCGCAGCCCATTTGTCCCCGCGAGTTCCTTCCAAGCTGCCATTGTCGATCGATCTATCCCTGGGACGGACGAGTCATCGTTGGGTAGGCCCACCGATTTGCTGGGAATCATAGGCCTAGGCCGAGTGAGGAGGAGGTCAAGCGACGTTGCGCGTGAGAGTTCGTACCGTCGATAGAGGCGTCGTTCCCTCCCGGTGACTTCGACCGGCATGGCACTCAGCGACTCGTCCAGAACCAGGGTCAGCCGAGAGACCCCGATCAATCCCGCATTGAATCGACTGATCAGCACATCGTCGAGCAGGGACTCCCAACTATAGGGTAAACCCGGAGGTTTTGGCCCTGCTCCCGTGAGTTCGGGTTCAGGCGCTAGCGGCCCAAGCGGGAGGTCATCCGCAGGAGACCGGTAATCGGCGAGGCCCCGACCTCCGTCTCCGAGTCTGCTTCGCCAGGTCCGGACGATCCGATCGAGTTCTAGGCGTCCGAGCGTAATTCGACCCACTTCGAGTGGCTGACCGCCTCGAATCAAGAAACCAACGAGTGATGTGTTACTCACAACAGTGAACGCCAAAATCGCCTCGGTCGGCCCGAGCTTGAACTCGCTCGGATCGAGACCAACGTGTGGGTCGGGCCGATGGGTGGCCACGGCCAGAGCGTGAAGGGGCCGGTTCGCTGCGAGTTCGATGCGGATCAAGCCCCGCTCCGTCCTTGCGACAACTGCAGGCTGGTTGCTTTGCATCGCAGCTCGGTACGCTTTCGTGGCCTCGGCGGTCAGGTCGAGCTTCTCCAAAATTTCGGCACGTTCCAGGTTGGCAAGGGCCGCTAGGTTGATGTTTCCGGCGTGACGGTGAAGGTCGGCGGCTCGAAGGAGAGGTTCGATCGCCAGTCGGCGGTTTGTCCCGGTGGCGAGCCTTCGGCCTTCGGAATGAGGGTCGTCACTCGGTTCGACGACCAGGTTGGCTCGGCTACGGACCGTGACGCGGGCGAGGTTCCATTCAGCGTCTCCTGGTCGAGCTCGATCCAGAGCCTCAATTGCGGACGACCAATCTCCCGAGGACGCGGCGGCCACCGCAATCCGAAGTCGGTTGGATCGAGCAAGGTTCTTGTGTTCACCAGTTGGGATGTGATTGAGGACAGCGAGCGCCTTTTGCTGGGCTTCACCAAGGTTGCCGCGAGCCAGAGCCACTTGCGATTGGAGATTGAGCCAATCCAGCGACTCCGCTATCACAGGATCGGAATTTGCGAGCCCAATGATCCGCTCGAGACGTTGCTCCGCCTGGGTGATCTTACCCTCCGCTAGATCATTGGCAATGAGCAGTGCCTGGGCAATCAACCGAGTCCGCGTTGCATGCGTAGAGGTGTTCATCGTCGCTAGGAACTCATCAATCACAATGCGTGCGCGGGTGGGGTCGCCTGTTCGATTGGTGTCGGGATCAGGGGTCAGCAACACGGCTTTCCAAAGCATGATGTCGGCTGATCTGTCGTGCAGGCCAACGATTTCGAAGCTCGCCTGGGCGCTGTCGAGCGTCTTGATTACGGTCTCAATAGACCGCCCTGCATTTTGTTCGCTACTCGCTCGAAGTGCGGCCACTTCGGCGGCAGCGTGTCGGTCCAAGCCTGGGTCGGCTTCAAGGATTCTGATCAGTCCAGTGAGATCGGTAGTCGGGTCGCGATCAAGGCGCTTGCGAGCCTCGTCAAGTTTCCGGGCCAAGGCTTCGGGGAACTCCGCCTCGGTGGACTCGACCCGTGGACGATAAAGACGCCGCCAGGGTCGGAATGCAAGCTCAGCCGCATCGTCGAGTGAAAACTTCAGTGATCGTCTGATCAAACCCTCAGCATCAAGAACCTCAATGCGTCCTGAGTCGTCGGCGATCGCAAGGCGACGCCCCTCGGGATCGACCGGATCAACAGAGACCACTGCCGATGTGAGAGGGAGTTCCTGCCAGAGCGAAACTGGCTTTGCCCCGTGCTCGGAACAGGGAATGATCAACAGCCGAGTCGGCAGAGCGACCGCAAGTTGACCGCCCGCTGACAGCCAGTCAAGGCCGAGAGGGCAGCCGGGAAGGGCCCAACGTCTCGGGGGCACGCGACCTGGTCGTCCTGCAATTTCGACGGATGCCTCACCTCTGGCACGTGCCAACCCTCCCTGAGGATTGATCTTCACCAGAGCATCGGTCGATGGCTTCAAGTCCGATTCGAGCTTGATCCGTTGATGATTCGCCAGGGTGACGACCCAGCCTCGATCACTGCCGACTCGGTGGATAGCAACCACACCCTGCTCTGCATTGCTCGCCTTGGCCGTTGCGGTTGGTCCGATGAGTTGGTCGGTGCCCATGAGCACATATCGGTTGATCTGCCCATTCGCATAACCCACGAGTAGTGGGCCACCCGATTCGTGACCAGGGGCGAGGGCAGTCACATTCCCGTCCTTGTGCTGGGACAGGATCCTAGCCACGCCGTCACCGAGTTCCCAAAAAGTCAGACCCTGCAAATCGCCCGTGATCGGTAGGCCCGGCGGTGTGAGTGCCAGAGCTTGGACGGTCACCCCAGGAGGGGAAACCGTGACCGGTTCAGGCGTACGATCTGGCCAGTAGATGGCGAATCGACCATCTGCGAACCGAACACCTAGACGCCGCGATGAGACCGGACCTCCCCAGGCAATTTCGACCACAGCGGCCGACCAGCCTTCAGGACGAGTGAGGGTCAAACCATCGGTGAGCTCAACGGGTCGCATCAACACAACAGGTCGTGGCGTGGCGACCTGAGAATCACAACCGACCGCGACCACACATAGGGTCGCGAACAACGCCCGAAGGAGCCGGCTCACGCGAGTCGCCCAAGAAAGGCACTAATCGCCGCATTCGTTGCGTCAGGGTTTTCCAGCGGAGAGAGATGTCCTGAATCTGGGATCACCACCAGATCTGAGCCGGGTATCGCGACCGCCATCGCCTCGGACTCCGCCAGAGGGATTAACTGGTCATTCGAACCCGCGATCACCAGTGTAGGGATCTTGATCTTGGCCAGGTCGGGGACTCGATCTGTACGGGTTGCCAATGCCCTGGAAGTGGCAGCCACCCCGACCGGATCACTCTCGGTCATGACCTTCCGCATCGACGCGACAAGCTCGGGCTGGGTCTGGAACGTCTCTGGCGCGAAAAGTCGAGGAAGCATCGTATGCACAACAATCGAGGTGCTCTTGGCTTGTTCCACGACTCGAGCCAGTTCCTCACGAATCCTCGCGGTATCGGGGACATCGGCACCAGCGCGGGTGTTGATCAGCAGCAGGGCTCGAACCCGATTCGGGTATCGAGCGACGATCGACAAGGCGACATAGCCCCCCATCGAAAGGCCACCGATGACCACCGACCCTTCGATCTGCAAGTGGTCGAGAAGCTCGACGACATCGTCGGCCATCCGATCCACTGTGAGGGGTTGGTCCCCAAGTGGGGTCTGGCCGTGGCCCGATAAGTCGGGCGTGATCACTCGGTAATGCTTGCCGATCTCCGAGCGCTGGGCATGCCACATCGACTGGTCGAGTGGAAACCCGTGCAGGAGAACAATAGCGGGGCCGTGACCCGCCTCAGTCGTTGTGATGATCATGGTGCATGGCCTCCTTGCTGGCACTCGTAATCGACTATAGCCGACACATCTTGTCGGGATCAAGGGGCCGCGTCTTGAGATTTTGGGTCGGGTCGGTCAAGGTAATAAGGATCGAAGTCGGAGCGCCATGATGCTGTCAGAGGATACGATGTCTCGAATTTCGTTTTGTGCAAGCACTTGCTTCCTACTCTTGTCAATAGGTGGATTTGCTGATGAATTTGATGGGCTCGACGGCAAACGGCTCAATGAGCTGCTCAAGCAAGCGGACGCATCGTCGCAGAAGAGTCTGAACATTAAAGACCTTGCCTCAATGCCTTTTGTGGTTCCCGGAGTGAGGTCGAGCTTCCTGATCATCAAGACCGACGCAGGGAACATCGCCAAGCTTGTCATCTCCCCGGGTCAACGCAAGGCGACCGATCCCGCGCGGGAACCAGCTCCCATCGTGATCCTCGAACGGGCCGAAACCTATGAGGTCGGCAACCTGGGGACCAGACTCGCGAAGGTGAAGGATCTCGTTCTCTTTGATGGGTTCCAGGTCGACCTCGACAGTGGATTAGTGGTTCCCGAGGGGCAGGGAGGGGATCTCGTCTATCGTGCTGGAGGAGAAGCCGGTGACCGGCTTGAAACTGAGGGCGGGGCCTCGATCGTTGTATTTCGCAAGCTGATCGCATCGAAGAAATCGACTTCAAGTGGTGTAAGTGGGGGTCGATCGGTCCTGGTTGGGGATTTCGCCGGCAAGTATCGGCTCTTTGCCGACGGCCAATGGTCGGGGACCCTCAAGCTTGAGGTTGTCGATCACGTCGTGAGCGGAACATATCAGTCGGACGTTAATGGAACCTCGTATTCCGTTGAGGGCGAGGTGAGTGCCGAAGCCCCTCGGCAAATCAATTTCGTGATTGTCTATCCACGGAGTCGGCAGGAATTTTCCGGTGGGCTATTCACGGACGGCAAGGGAGCCCTGGTCGGTTCGGGTACGATGCTCGGACGTCCATTTCGCTTTTTCGCAACGAGAGAAGGAGGACGAATCACACCGGCGGATGTTGATCTTCAAGATAGGATCGCTGAGAGGAAGGTTGCCGTTGAGCTTAGCCTTCAGGGCTTGAAGCTGGACGGGAAGCCGATCGAAGAGAAGCCGCTGGTCGATGCTCTCAGTCTGGTCATGCAAGGCGGGCAGTCTTCGGTACTAACACTAAAGGTGGCAAAAGATGTACCGTTTGCGACCATAAAGCAGTGGATCGAGCTGTTCCGATCGGCCGGGGTGGGGGCGATCCATCTTGCCCCGATCGACGGGTGAAATCACGTTCGCATTTACGGGAGTGTGTGTTCGGCTGGTGCCGGCCCTCGTCTTCAAAACGAGTGTGGGGTCGTGAAAGCGGCTCCTGGTGGGTTCGATTCCCATACACTCCCGCCAACACGGGCAAATATCCTTGGATCTGACGGTCCAAGGATATGCCAATGTGAATCATTATGTCATTGACAGCCCGTCAAGCGTCCCACTTGGCGAACACTCGTTCGAGTGCGGCGACGGCCTCGTCGAGCTTGTGCTTGTCTTCTTCATAAATGTCGCCGTACTCGCCAGGCATGCGCCGGACCGATTCGTAGATCTGGTCACGACCGCCGAGCATCTGGGCGTACAGCCGGTCGTAACCAGCGCGAGTGGGATGATTGCCCAATACTTCAACCTTTTTGCGAGCCTTGGAAATCCGCTCGTCCCAACCCTTCAGAAGAGCCTCGAGCGCAGGGCGCTCATTGAGGTGGACTCGCTGAGGATAGGTGGGGTTCTTCTTGGGATCGGCGGGGGTCGTCGGGATTGCGGGCAGGTTGGCGGACACAGGCCGTTACTCCTGGGCTTCAGGTCGAGGATGAAAAAACGGTCCGTTTCCGAACCTGGGAATGCCAATTTCCATCGGGCGTCTTCAAAAGATCGGGCAACTCGCCTCAGGGACCGCCTACCCAAATCCGACGGCCAGATGATTGGTCTTCCGAGGTAAAGGATCAACCGACCTTGATCAGAAGGACCGCCTCAATTGAGGGCGGCGGCTCTTTCGGCTAGTATTGTGCCTCATACCGCCAGGAATCTCCAGTCCAGACACGGAGTCGTCCTCAATGCAATCCCTCACTAAGGCCACTATTGCCGCCACTTTGGCATGGTCGAGCCTCTCCTTTGGCGCGGATGCTCTCCCGAAAGTGGCTGCCGGCTGGAAGGCCGAACTTGTGGTCAAGGCCCCAGCCATCGCGTACCCGACCGCGATTGTCGCCGCCCCCGACGGGACGATTTATGTCGGCCAGGACCCGATGGACATGCCCGGCCCGGCCACTGAGCCGATCGATTCGGTGATCGGGATCAAGGGGGGCAATATCACCGTTTTCGCCAGCGGCCTCTGGGCTGTGATGGGTCTGGAATGGATTGATGATACCTTATATGTCGTCCATGCACCCTTCTTGTCGGCCTTCAAGGATACCGATGGTGACGGCAAGGCTGACACAAGGGGCGACCTCATGACCGGCCTCGGCCCCAAGCTGCCGGGCTTCAGTGGTATCAATGATCACGTCGCGTCGGGAATGAGGCTAGGGATCGATGGATTCCTCTATATCGCGATCGGCGACAAAGGGATCCCCCACGGGGTCGGTAAGGATGGCAAGACGATCACACTCAAAGGGGGAGGGGTGATCCGGATCCGACCCGATGGGACCGGGCTGGAGATCGTCTCAACCGGCGAACGGAACCCGCTGTCAGTCGCTCTCACAAAACATGACGACGTGTTCACTTATGGAAACGATGACGATAGTAAGAAGTGGCCCAACAGCCTGACGCATCACATTGTGGGGGCTCACTTTGGCTATCCGTACGAGTTCTTGACGGCTCCTTGGCGAACTTTGCCGATCACGGCGGGCCAGCTCGGCGGCTCGGGGACCCAGGGGATTTGTTACAACGACGATGGACTTCCCCAGCGGTATCGCGGCAACCTCTTCTTCTGCGACTGGGGCTTGGGGGCGGTCAATCGCTACGTCATTGAGCCCAAAGGGGCGACGTTTGCGGTTAAGATGAAGGAGACGTTCGTCGAGGCGGGCGATTTGAAGGATTTTCGACCGTTTTCGCTCTGTTCATCGTGGGATGGCCGCTCGTTCTACCTCGTCGACTGGGGCTTTACCGGTTGGTTGGCGAAGGGTCCCAAGACGGGCAGGATCTTCAGGCTGACGTATGTGGGTGAGGACAAAGTTGAGCCCGCACCAAGGCCCAAGACCTATGCCATCTCCGACCTTGATCATCCTTCGCTGACCATTCGTCGTGAGGCGCAGCGAGCACTTGCCGCGAAAGGGGACGTCGCCGCTCCTGCACTGACTGCTCGGCTCAAGGGTGAGGGGACGATCGAGGGCAAGATCCACGCGATCTGGGCACTGAATCGAGTTGGATCGGTCGACTCGAATCGAGCCATCATCACGGCCTTCGCCGACGCAGATCCCCAGGTTCGAGCCCAAGCCGTCCGCGCGTCCAGCCGTTCTGGCTTGCCGGAGAACAATTCCGGGCTGACGACCCTTCTAACCGACTCCAACCCTGTCGTACGTCGTGAAGCGGCGATCGCGCTGGCGAAGGGTGACGAAAGAGCTTCCGTGGATAAGCTCACGAGTTTGATGGACCGCCTGGGTGATCCCGACTCGTTTGTACGGTGGTCGGTCGCTCGGGCGATCCGAGGTGTGGTTGGTGACGACGCTCGACTCCACACACTTCTCATAAAAGCTCTGCTCGACCCCGAGACGGCCGAGGCGGCCCTAGCGATCTGCGACGAAAACTGGTCGAAAACGGTGATCTCCGCCTTATCGGAAGCGCTGGCGAAGTCGACCGACCCTGTCCATCGGACCCGGATTGTCGCGGGGCTGGCCGGCCTGTACCGCAAGTACCCCGCCTGGACTGGGGCCTGGTTCGGCACGAACCCACTCGCGGGGACGTTTCCGACCAAGACGGTCGACTGGGATCCCGCCGCGATGGATGCCATTTTCAAGACACTCGTCAGAGCCCTGAGCGACTCCGCACCTACGGTTCGGACTCGGGCGATCACGGCGCTCCGAGACGTTGGGCCGACCTCAAAGGGTGCGCTCTCCGACTCTCTTGCGAGAGAAACCGATTCCGCATGCCAGATCGCCTTGGTGGAAAGCCTCGGGGCATTCCGAAGCGTTGAGAGTGTCCCCGGCCTGATCCGGCTCACCGAGAATGCCAAGAACCCGATCGAAGTTCGGGCTGCCGCTCTGGATGCCCTGACGAAGATTCCCAATCGCGCGGCCCAGAACGCCATCTTGCAGAGTGTTTTCGACTCGGCAACTCCGCCGTTGCTGATCGCTCGACTGCTTGGGCCACTCGCGCAGAAGGGACAACTTCCGGCAAACGACCTGCTGGGCTTCGTTCAACATGCGGATCCCGTTGTGCGAGCCTCAGCCTTGCTCGCCCTGTCGACCAGTCCAAGAATCACGACCGAGGTCGAGGCTTCTCTCGTCGGTGCGCTGGAGGATCCGGCCATTGAGCCTCGAAAAGCAGCCATTGAGGCGGTTGCCCAGCGAAAACTAGCTTCCGCAACACTGAAATTGATCGCGATGGCAACCGGTGAAGATCGCTCGGAGGCGTTACTCGCGCTCGCTTCGATGCCCGACCTGCGGGCGGCCGACCTCTTTCTGGACGCGCTCGCGGACCGAGACCCTCGAATTCGGGGCGTCTCCGAGTCAGCTTTGATGGCTCTCCGTGATCAGGTTGGTCCACGGATCGAAACATTGGCAGGTTCGGGGAAGCTGGATGCCAATGCTGGCTCTTCGGTTGAGCGGTTGCTCGCTCGATATCAGCCGGTCCGAGCTTGGAAGGTCGTGGGGCCGTTCGCTCGCACGACCGCCCCGATCATCATGGACGATCCGAGTATCGACTTCACCCTGGTCCATTCTGGGGTCGAGGGTCGACCCATTCGCTGGCAAGATCGGCCAGGTGAGGCGATCACCGGTCGAGTTGTCATCAATGACTTCAAAGAAGGGGCTGGCGATAAGGGAGGCTTTGGGTACGACACCAATGGCTCTCCCGACATGGCCTCGTTCGGTTACGGCGAGTTCACCAGTGAGACCGATCGACCCGCCTGGCTGCGGATCGGTTCGAGTGGGTCACTGCTCGTCTCGCTCAACGGAGTGCAAGTCTGGACCTACAATAACTTTGCAGGCCGAGGCTACGACCCACAGAGCGACCTCGTGAAGGTGAACCTCAAGCGAGGAATCAACCGCGTTGTTCTGCGATCGAGGCAAGGGATCGGCATCTGGCAGTTCTCAGTCCAGGTTTCTGAGCCGAGCAGTGTCTCGGTCGTCCGAGGAACGAAGGGAATGACCCCCGACGAGCTCCGGACGTTCGCCATTGGAACAGCGGGCGACTCGAAGAAAGGGGAGGCGCTCTTCTTCGATCCCAAGGGGGTCGGTTGCGTGAAGTGTCACGCGGTCGCGGGGCAGGGCAAGGCGACGATCGGCCCAGACCTGACGGGCCTCGCCCTCAAGTACGATAAGGTCGAGATCATCCAGTCGATCCTTGAACCTTCCACTCGAATCGCCACGGGATACCAGCCAGTGATCGTCGCGACGACCGATGGCAAGGTCTATAACGGAGTGGTCAGGTCCGAATCCGACACCGTGCTCGAGCTGGTGGACGCTGAGGCCAAGATCTTCAAGCTCGCGAAATCTTCGATCGAGGAGCGTCGGTTAGGTCAGGTCTCGGTGATGCCGGCAGGACTTGGTGAGGGGATCACTCCCGTCGAGTTCGCCGACCTCGTCGCTTATCTCGTCAGCCTGCGAGTTCCTGCGGCTGCCGGACATTGAGGGCAATGCCCTGCACAATCCTTACCCTGGTGAGGTAGGGATTCATCTCGCCGGGATGCCAGCCATGAGCCGGGGGTCGAGCGAGGAACGTGTGATACCACCGGACGCACAACGCGATGGAAAGCACACCGAAGGTGTGCCAGCGGCGATGTTGGAGACGCCCTGTCGATCTGCTGGGCCTGAGGCGCAGCGACAACCAAAGACGGCCCCACACCGTCAACTATCCACCGAATTGTCAAAGAGCCTGCGGCCAAAATCTACAAAAGCGGCGAGGCGACCGGGGCCTCTTCAGCGTCGGCGGAAACATTCGAGGCGGAGGAATCGCTCGGTTTCGTTTCAACTTCAGGCTCTTCTTTCGTGGCCAGCAGCCGTTCCTTTTCTAGGACGCGAATGCGTCGCTCGCAGCTTGCGATCTCGCGTTCGGTCTTGCTTAGGAAC
>JANXSX010000159.1 GCA_025356475.1 Isosphaeraceae bacterium
CTACATCCGCCACATGCCTGGCGAACTCAACGGGAGATCGGGCGTAATACTCCGAGCCCTTGCCGTTGCCAAACGCGTGCGAGCCGGGATGGCCGAGCGTTGCCTGAAGGATCACCGCGTGCTGACAGTCGGGGGGGAGGAACGGCAGGGGGCCGTAGGCGGCCAGATACTTCTCCCGATGCGAGAACCAAGCGGTCGCATCCCAGAGGCCGATCTGGTCGAGGATATGACGCAACGCATTGGTATCGAGGGGTGTTGTCTTGGCCGGGGGCAGGGATGGCTGAAGAGCCCCTCGATCGATCTGGTCACCGATTTCGATGGCGTAGGAACGGACCAGGGCATCAACATCGCTGGCCTCGGCGTAGGAGAGGGTCCGCCGCTTGAGGACCATGTTCGCCCCCTCGCGGACCCGATCCATCGCCTGGGTCGTGGTATCGAGACCCTTGAGGTAATGGATACCTTCGATGAAGGCCCTCTGCCACCGGCCTTCCAGGTCGTAATGGACAATCGGGGCGTCGCCGAAGTAGATCGAGAAGGCACCGGCCTTGATGCCGACGAAAATGTCGTCACCGATCCCTGAGACGGGTTTGAAGCCCAGGCGTCGCGTGTAAAGAGCACCCGTTTGGAGCAGGCAAGCGGCCTCGGAGGCATGAACCATCGGAGCAGACCTTCGCAAGGATCACGGGAAATCGGCCTCAACGCAATTCGCTGATTTGATTATAGTCCGTTTCCCTCCGTAATCTGTAGCGGGAGGCACGTCTAAGGAGAGACCCGTGGCCTCATTTGCGACCGATAATCCCGGCGATGCCGCCGCAGATTCGCTGAAAATACGACTCCGCCAGGGTTTGATCGTCTTTGGCATTGCCTTGGCGCTGAACCTCGCTGGCAACGGTCGAGTCAGTCTGTGGGACCGCGATGAACCGCGGTACGCCACCTCGGTCCGCGAAATGAAGGCAAGCGGCGACTATATCGTCCCAACCTTCAACAGCGAACCCCGATATCATAAGCCGGTATTGATCTACTGGTTAATGGCTCTGAGCACGAGCTTGTTGGGCGATAACCCGTTCGGGGCTCGGCTGGTCTCAAGCTTAGCCGGGGCCGTCACGTGTCTGATTTGCCTCAGCTTGGGCCGACGCTTGATCGGCCCGAAGGCGGGTTATCTCGGGGCGCTCGCACTGATGTGTGCCCCGATTATGGTCATCGAGTCGAAGCTGGCGACGACCGACGCTACGCTGACCCTCTTCTTGGTCGGGTGCCAGTTCTGCCTTTGGGAACTCTCCCAACGCGAGTCCAAGCGGTTGGCGATCGGGTTCTGGGTATTGTTGGCCCTGGCGTTCTTGACGAAGGGACCGATCGGACCGGCGATTCTGCTAGTCGCGGGCCTGGGCTCGTGGCTCTGCGGGGGACCAACTGCCTACCTCAAACGGCTCCATTGGAAGCTCGGAACGGCGGTCGCGCTCGCGATTGCCGGGCCGTGGTTTCTCGCAGTAGGGATCCGAACCGATTGGGAATTCTTTCGAGAAGCGATCGGTACACATATCCTCAAGCGAGCGGTCTCGACCCTGGAAGATCACGGCGGATTTCCTGGGTACTACCTGCTGGCGACTTTGGCCGCCTTTCACCCGTGGTCGTCGTTGCTTCCGGCGGGCATCCTCGCCGCGTGGTCGCGACGAAAGTCGAACCCGGCGTTGGGCTTCCTGATCGGTTGGGTGGTCGGCCCCTTGATTCTCCTGGAACTGATCAAGACCAAGCTGATCCACTATTACCTGCCAAGCATTCCAGGCTGTGCCCTGCTCATCGCTTGGCTTCTGGTTCAGGTCGATCGGGATGTGGTGAATCTCCGTCGCTGGCCGCTTGGAAGGGTGGCGACCGGTCTCTTCGTCGGGGTCGGGCTGGCGTGTAGTGTCGGGACTCTGGCGGGCGCATTCACCGCTCCGCTGGCGGTCGGTTTACCATGCGCCCTGATCGCGGTTCTGATCGGCGTGGGGACGCTTTTCGGATTCGATGCGATCCACCGAGGCGCGACACTCCGAGCCGCTCATGGTCTGGTTGTGGTCTGGTCGGTCGTCATGTTCGTGGTCGGTGTCTGGCTCGCGCCGGCTGCGGATCCTTACCGGATCTCCCAGCGAGCGGGCGAGCGGCTTCGCGATCTCGTCAAGCACGAGGGGGTCGTCCCAGTCCTGTTTGAGTACAAAGAGCCAGGGATGATCTATGCGATGGAGCAGTCGGCCCACCAGTACCGCGATATCACATCGGTTTATGACTTGATCCGTCGAGATGGGGCTGTCGCGACTCTTCTCACCAAGAAAGAGTTGCTCCAATTCCGCAAGCACGGCAAGTTCGAGATGGAGAACCTGGAGACGATTCACGGATTTAACGTCAATAAAGGCGAGACGCAAGCCCTCAGCCTGACCTTACTGCGCGGCCCCAGGGTCGATGCCGACCTCGTCCGGGCGGGTCAAGAGACGCTCGTAAAGTAGGTGCAACTCGTCCGCCATCGTCTCTTGGCGGAACTGGTGAGCAAAGCGGGCTCGACCCGCTTGGCCCATCGCGTCACGACCGACCGGGTTGTTTGCCAGGGACAAGATGGCAGCCTTAAGCTTGGGCAGGTCCTGGGCAGGTAGGAGAAACCCGGTCTCAGGAAGGACGACTTCCTTGGCCCCATCAATGTCGTAGCTAATGACCGGACGACCCACCAGCAATCCTTGAGGCAGGACACGCGCCAACCCTTCGCGAAGACTCGGATGGACTACCGCATCAACGGCACCGAGAAGCTCGGGGATGCGCGCTGGTGGAACCAGTCCGGTGAAGATAAATGCATGTCGAAGTCCGAGCTGTTCTGTCTGGCGGATCAGGGCGTCGCGAAGAATCCCGTCTCCAATAAAGACGAACCGAACCTTGGGATTCGCGCTCAGAATAGCCGGAGCTACCGCAAGGATGTCGTCATGCCCCTTACGCTCAAAGAGCCGAGCGACAGTCGCGAATGCAACCTCATCGTCGGCAAGTCCAAGCTCGCGGCGGACCTCTTCTCGGGGACGAGTCGGCCTCAAAAAAGCATCGACATCCATACCACTGTAGATGGTTGAATACTGCTCATGTCGACCGACTCCGGCGGCCAAGGCTTGTTCGCACATTGAGTCACAGACCCCGACGATCGCGTGACAACGCTTGGCTGCCCACCGCTCGCTGGCAATGTAGAGTTGATTCTTCCAAGGCTTCTCGGACGGGCCAAACGGTAGTCCGTGGATCGTGTGAACGACGGCGGGAACGTGCTCGTGCCAAGCTGCTGCTCGTCCCACGATGCCAGCCTTTGAACTATGCGTATGGACGACGTCAGGCTTGAGTTGACGGATCAGATGGCGGAGGATCCGGTACGCCTTCCAATCGATGCCCGGGCGGATCGCTCGGACCAGTTCGGGCATCACGATCAAGTCCTCGCCGAGCGCGGAGGCGCGGTCGAGCAAATCTCCTTCGGGACCTTCAGGCGGCCCTGTGATCAAGATCGCTTGATCCGAGTGCCGCGTGCGAAGTCCCTCAACCGACAGCAACGTGTTCT
This sequence comes from Isosphaeraceae bacterium, assembly GCA_025356475.1. Lineage (GTDB taxonomy): Bacteria > Planctomycetota > Planctomycetia > Isosphaerales > Isosphaeraceae > JANXSX01. The sequence continues at coordinate 3,557 of JANXSX010000159.1, forward strand.
CCTGAGCACCGCCGATGATCAGACGAGTGATAATATGAATAACTCGCATGCAACGACAACCCCTTGCGGCTTGTGTACCTGGGAGTGCGAGTTACTCAAACCAAATGCGGATCAATGTCAGACCCTGCGGCGGTGCGGTTGGCCCGGCTTCGGACCGGCTCTGGGCCTTGAGGGCCGCAGCAACGAACGATTCGGGTTTGCGGCGCGTGCCGACGACAACGAGGGTTCCGGCGATCGCCCGGACCATATTGTACAAGAAACCATCGGCCTCAACCTCAATGGAAACCGCATCACCCTCACGGGTGGTTTCCAGCCGAGAGATCGTTCGGACACTACTTGCCCGGTTCGGCCAATTGGTCTCAAACGACCGGAAGTCGTGCGTGCCGATCAACGCTTGCCCCGCCCGATTCATGGCATTGATGTCAAGCGGATGATAGACGTGCCAGGCATAGCGACGCAGGAAAGGGCTGGCGATCGCCGCATTATCAATCTTATAACAATACCGCTTACGTTGGGCGTCAAGGGTCGAGTGAAACGACTCCGTCATCTCCTCGGCCGACAAAACACGGAGGTCGTGCGGTAAAGTTGCGTTGAGTGCTTTGAGGAAGACATGGGTCGGATAGACCGCGTCGGTAAAGAAGTTGATGACCTGTCCCTGAGCATGGACTCCGGCATCGGTCCGACTTGTGGCGTTGGCGTTGGGGCGGACTGTTGTGAGTTGCTCAATCGCGTCTTCCAGAACTTGTTGAACTGTACGAAGCCCGGGTTGTCGCTGCCAGCCGTGGAATTCGGTGCCATCGTAAGTGATAATTAGCTTGATATTTCGCATACATCGATGCTTGTCCTGGGCTGGTTCGCTCTCACGTTGAGTTGTCCTGGAGGATTGGGGACAGCCACCGAGCGGGTACGCTCAGCGCCAGTCCCCAATTTGCAGTTCACTCAAGGTGACTCAGACGCCGCTGAGGTCGGGCAGACCCATCGATTTACGTTTGTTGTGGATATGGACGATATGTTCTTGAACGTGGTCGGTCATGCGCTGGAGCACGAACTCCAGAGTCAGTGGGGTGTCTACGCCCTCACGGTTGATGATCCCTTGTCGGGTGAGGACCGAATCATTCTTGGTCCTGAGGATCCGTGCTAGCTGCTTCCGCGTCGCTTCGATGAGGGTGAGTTCATCATCGAGCACTCGGTCCTGATACGCCAAGTTCTCGGCGAACGCCGTGTGGAATCCCCCGACCATTGTGGGGGATTCGGTCGCAATGATTCGCTTCATCCAATCGGCGAAGATCGTGTCGACATCGGCCAGGTGGGCGACAACCTCTATCGTGCTCCACTTCCCTTCAACGGGCCGAGCCCAAAGTTGCTCGTGATCCATCCCAGAGACGGCTGCTCGAAGGGCGGCTGGGCTTTGAAGATACGCGTCGATCATCTTTGAAAGCGGCATATTGGCTCCAGGTGAAATGTTCAAGCGTGAACAGGGCTCAGTTTGAGAAGTTCTTCGGCGATCTGGACTGCGTTGGTCGCTGCGCCTTTATGAAGGTTGTCGCTCACGCACCAGAAGAGCAGGGCGTTGGGGCGTGCGAGGTCCTGGCGAATCCGGCCCACGAAGACATCGTCCATTCCTCGTGCAGCGGCCGGGAGCGGGTAGGTCAAGGACTCGGGATCGTCAAGAATCGTGATCCCGGGAGCCTTGTTCCAGAGTTCACGGGCTTGGGCGGGTGTGATCGGTCGTTCGGTCTCGATCAGGATCGACTCGCTGTGTGAATAGAGTACCGGGACCCGCACGCATGTCGGACAGACATCAATGGTGTCATCCCCCATGATCTTGCGGGTCTCGTTGACCATCTTCATTTCTTCTTTGGTGTAGCCATTGGGGGTAAAATCATCGATCTGGGGGACGCAATTGAACGCGATCGGGTGGGCAAACTTGTTCGGTTTGGGGCTCTCGTGACCTTTGACCGAGGCCTCAACCTGCGCCAGCAACTCGTGCATCCCCTTCTGACCTGCCCCTGACACCGACTGATAGGTACTGACCACCACACGCTTGATCTTGGCGAAGTCGTGCAAGGGTTTGAGCGCGACGACCATCTGGATTGTCGAACAATTCGGGTTGGCAATGATTCCCTTATGCTTGGCAACGTCCTGGGGATTCACCTCGGGCACGACCAATGGGACGTCGGGGTCCATCCGGAACGCGCTCGAGTTGTCGACCACGACCGCGCCTGCGGCCGCCGCGATTGGGCTGTACTGGCGAGAGATGCTCGCCGGGACGCTCGATAGAACGATGTCCACGCCCTGGAATGCTTCCGCCGAGATGGGCTCGACCGGGTAAAGTTTACCCTTGAACTCAACCGTCTTGCCCAGGGAGCGTTCAGAGGCCAGAAACTTGATCGACCCGATAGGAAAGGCCCGCTCCGCGAGCAGTCGGATCATGACTTCTCCGACGGCCCCACTAGCCCCGACAACGGCGACGCTCTTCACGGCAAAGGCTCCACAATCGACAATACCGACGCTCTTGAGACACCCGAACACGACTGGCTGGACGACGATCTCTTCATCGCTGGTCCCCATCAAAATAGCATCCGTGGAGTAGGAATGTCCAACGCGGCAGGCCTGTTTTGTACGCACTCTGGCCTGCCAATGGCGACGAATTGCGGGTCTGTTCGCCTTGATTCGGTCCCCTTGAGAAAGCCCAGGTTGCCTCAGAATTGAGGTCAGGCCATCAATTGGTAAACGTCGAGCTTGTCCCCGATACGCAGGCTTGCCGACCTCGAAATGGCCCTATCGTGCAGACGAGTGGGCTGGGCATCGCTGGTCTGATCCCGCTACAATGACCCACTTGGACTTGGATGGGCAATGGTTTGAAGCCTGGGGGTAGCCTGGTGAAAGTTCTCGTTGTGGGCAAGGGTGGTCGCGAGCATGCCCTTTGCTGGAAGCTGAAGCAATCACCACGTGTGACCGGGGTCTACTGTGCGCCCGGAAATGCCGGAACCGCCCTCGAAGGGATCAACATCGCGATCGATACCGGCGACTTCCGGGCCCTGACGCAGTTTGCCAAACGCGAAGGGATCGGTCTGACGGTGATTGGTCCTGAGGAGCCCTTGGCCAACGGGATCGTCGATGCGTTCCAGCGTGAGGGTCTTCGGGTCTTCGGGCCTCGGAAGGATGCTGCCGAACTCGAAGGGAGTAAAGTCTTTGCTAAGGATTTGATGCGTCAAGCGGGCATCCCCACCGCAGATTACCGAATCTTTCGGTCGGCCCCTGATGCCGAGCATTACATCTTGTCCCGCGAAGTCTCGCTGGTGATCCGATCCAAAGGCAAGTCGCTGATCCGCAACACGATCATGTGCCGTACTGCGGTGGAGACGCTCGAACACATCGACCGGATCATGGATCCTCGCGAACAGACGGGTCCAGGCGTCCAGGTTGAGCTTGAAGAACGAGGCGAGAGACGGGTCTTCAACACGGCCGTGGAAGCGAAGGATTATGTCCTTGGTCGCCCGCTTGGCATGGTCCTGAAAGCCGATGGACTGGCAGCCGGCAAGGGAGTCTATGTTTGCGACAACCTCCGCCAGGCGCTCGACGCGATCGACCAGGTGATGGTCCAACGCATCTTCGGCAAGGCGGGAGACAAGCTGATTCTGGAAGAGCGGCTCGACGGCCAGGAGACGAGCATCCTCGCTCTGACGGATGGTAGGACGATCGTCGCGCTGGAGTCAAGCCAGGACCACAAAAGGGCTTATGACCATGACGAAGGTCCAAACACCGGCGGAATGGGTGCCTACAGCCCTGCGCCCATCGTGACGCGTGAGTTGATGAATCAGGTGGAACGCGAGATTCTCGTACCAATCGTCCACGCCCTCAAGCGAGCACGACGCCCGTTCCGTGGGGTCCTTTATGCAGGGCTGATGTTGACCAATCAGGGTCCCAAAGTCCTGGAGTTCAACGTCAGACTTGGCGACCCCGAGTGCCAAGCCGTTTTGATGAGGCTCCAGAGCGACTTGCTCGACGCCCTCGAAGCGGTGGTCGATGAACGGCTGGAAGAAGTCGAGCTGCGCTGGGATCCTCGGCCGGCGGTTACGGTTGTCATGGCTTCCGAGGGGTACCCAGGCCCGTACGAACGTGGTCGCGTGATTAATAACCTGGAAGCGGCAGCTCAGATGACCGATGTGAAGGTCTTCCACGCCGGCACGATGCTCCGCGATGATGGCCGAATTGTGACCGATGGCGGTCGTGTGCTTGGGGTTACGGCCTTGGGCGACACGTTTGAACTTGCTCAACAGCGAGCCTATGAGGCGGCTCGAACCATCCGCTTCGGTGGCGGCTGGTACCGCAACGACATCGCCCACCACGCCCTCAAGACGACAACCTAATCGGGAACCGGCAAGCTCAATGACTTCGGGGTCGCGTGAGCCTTCCTTGGTTCACGCGACCCCGAATTTTTTCGGTCTTGACACGAGATCGCGATGCAAGCACGATAGCTTGCACGCACGATCTGTCTTCTCATTTCTTTTTCATCACCTTGGGGATCGACGTATTGACCACGGGGTTTGCCGAGGTCGAGGTGTTGGGAATGACGGAGTTGTCGAACGGGCGAGTGTTTTTGTGCTTGGTCGTTCTTGGAGTCTGGTAGAGCCCGCCGGCGTCGGGGATAGCGATGCCCGGGACGATCAAGGGTCGCCTTGTGTACGGGGCTTCGGGGTTATTGGGCGGAATGACTGGGCCCGAGGAGAACGAGACATTCTTGGCGAAGAAAGCCTTGGTCGGGGTATCGGGAGTCAGGGCGCTGTTGTCAATGGAACCTTCGACCTTTGCTGTAATGCTACCGTGCTCGAGCACGAGGTCATTGGGAGTGCCATACGTCAGGTTAATGTCAGGCTGCACCGAGGCGGCGAAGACGGAGTTCTTGACAGAGCCTGCAACACGCACCTGCATAGAGCCGCTTGTCTGAGCTGTCGGATTAGTTGTCACCGCTGTCTGAGTTGAGAACGCATTCGAGAGACCTTGGACATATCCAGAGAGGATCTCCGAATCGACCACGTCGCCACCGATCAGCACCCGTCCGATCTTTCCCGACGAAGTGACGTTGGCATTGATCGCCCCTCGGTTTGCGGAGAGCAACTCGATGCTTGCCGTGTTGATAATCACGTTATCCATCCCGCGACCGAACGAGATGTTGCGCGATCCAATCGGGGTCAGCAGGAAGATGTTATTCGTCTCACCACCAATGAAGAAGTTCGCGAGCCGATCATTGGTAACCACGGAGAAGTTGGTGGCATTTCCACCGACACGGACGTTGCCGATCGCCCCCGTGATTCCGCTCGTGTCGGGGACCGACTCGACGATCGTGCCGCCGGCGAATTGCGCGCTTGGGAACGAGCTGTTGCCAAGGATCGCGTTGGCCTGGAATAGGTCAAGACGACCGTTGACCGTAAAGATCACGCTATCTTGGGTGGGCGAGGTGGTTGTCGATGCTGCGGCCTGGCCGCTCGTGATCGACTGGTCGATGATCACGCGAGTCGAGCCGAATGCGGGCAGGCCCAGCCGGATCGCAAACGAGTCGTTGACCCCGTTCTGGTTCAGGCGCTGGCTGTTGGTCGTTCCGAAGAAGGCGGTTGTGTCGGCACCACCAAAGCGGAAGCTGTTCACACCGTCAGGGATACTGATCGAAGCCTTGGGGGTTCCCGCCGTCGACGGCGTCGCGGGCGCTGTGTCGCCGAGCCAGAAGTTAGGCATATCGATCGACAGGAGCCCACTCCCGGTAAGCGGCTTATTGTTATTGATAAGCTCGGTGGTGTTTAGATTACCGGTCGTGCTGTTGGCCGTCGCGGCGGTGCGATTCGCTAGCTCGGTGAGGTTTCCGAAGAACACCTTGCCATCGCCGGTCGACGCCTTTTTGACGGTCGCGATGATCTTGGTCTGGAGCGGGTTCGTGCCTGCCACCTCGATGGACCTGATCAATGCCGGGGTTGTCAGTGGGGCTGGGCTTCCCGTCGAATCGTTTTGGTTGGTGACCCGAAGGGCACCAGGCCCAATGAGGCGGATCGTCCACCGATCCCCGTCGATGTCTATCCCGGAGACAGTGCCGGACAACATTTGCCGACCTTCGAGGTCTTCGGCCACAGGTCGCGTGGCACGGTTCCGGCCTAATTCATTCCGCATCGCCATGGACCGAGCTCCCCATCCCTCGCGATTCTCGACTGCCGCCTTCAAGCGCGACTGGCCGAAACCTGGCAATCCACCGGGCCATTCTTCGTTATCGGTCGCTCAATCCGCCGACTTGAGAGAATCCGTGCGATTCCTGCAATCCGCATGATCGCACTCGACCGAGGAACTCGTCACATGCCATCATCCAAGCCACGCCGGCGGCCCTCGGTCAACATCACCCTTGGTCGCGCCAAGCGGCTCAATCGGCTCTTGATGATTCTCTCCGAAGGGCCGACCAGCCGAGAGCAGATTCTCGCCAGGTTGGTGGTCGGCCTACGCACCTATTACCGCGAACTCGAACTTCTTAAGCGTTTTGCGATCAAAATCACACTGACGGACAAGGTCTATCGGCTAAAGACCCCAATTGACCAGGCCCAAGGGCTTCTCCCATTTCCGAACCCTCAGTTGAGTTTCGGCGAAGTCGCGGAACTCTCACGAGGCAAGGGCCCAGCGGCTCGGAGATTGGCAGAGCTGTTCGCGGCGGTCATTGAGGTTAAAGAGTAACCGCGATCGAATTTGCTTCTGGCGAGTGCCAGTTGCGACACCCGGCTTCACTCGTTGAGGGCACCGAGTTTCGTGCGTTAACTGGCGAAGGCGGCGTGATCTCTGTTATATGTTGCAAGACGATGTCGCGCCTGCGCCTCCCCCAGCAGTTGCAGGCAATTTGCTCCTCCGACAAGTACAATTGCGCCCCAAATGGCTTTGGCGACCGTGTGGTATGTGGATTGCGTGCTGACAGGGTCCGTAGAGATGGGGACGTGTGTTTTAGGGAGACTCGAATGGTCAGACCGAAAGCGGTCGGTGGGTTGTTTAAGGAAACGTTCCAAGCCTGGTACGCGGATAACACGTTCCAGCTTGGGGCGGCCCTCGCCTACTACTCGGTCTTCTCGCTCGCTCCGATTCTGGTCATTGCGATCGCGGTCGCGAGCTTGTTCTTTGGTGAAGAGGCTGCACGCGGTGGCATTGCTGAAGCGATCACCGACACAGTGGGACCTCGCGTTGCTGACGCGATCCAAGAGACCCTGAAACAGACAGCCCAGACGCATTCGAGTGGATTCGCCACCATGATGAGTCTTGCCCTGCTCCTTTTTGGAGCCTCCGCGCTGTTTAGCCAGCTTCAGCAATCGTTAAACATTGTATGGGGGGTCAAGGCGCGACCAGGACGCGGCTGGCTGAACATGATCAAAGATCGTTTCTGGTCATTTGCGATCGTGCTCGGGGTCGGATTTCTGCTGCTTGTATCGTTGGTAATTGATACGAGTCTCTCGGTCGTCGCGACCTTATTGCACCCGTCCACTCTTCCTGGCGGTGTCTATCTCTGGGCCGGGCTCCATTGGATGATCTCACTCGGTTTCGTTACCGTGCTCTTCGCTATGATTTATAAGCTGCTCCCCGATGTGAAGCTCACCTGGCGCGACGTTTGGGTCGGCTCAGTTGTGACGGCAATCTTTTTCGTGATCGGCGAGCATCTTATCGGATACTACTTAGCAAGCAGCAGTTGGATCTCGGCTTATGGAGCCGCCGGCTCGCTCGTGGTCCTTCTTCTCTGGGTCTTCTATTCCTCACAAGCGTTTCTCCTGGGAGCGGAGTTCACCCAGGTCTATGCCCGAAGGCTAGGTCGACCACTCGTTCCAGAAGACTGCGCCGAGCCTCTTACTGCGGATGACCGGGCTCGGCAAGGGATGCAGCCGATCCAGCGTTTTACCCCTAAATGACCTGCCTCAGAGCCTAGGCTGGCTGGCCCGATTTTGACAGTAATCACGAGATGACCATTTGAGCAGAGCATTCTCCAGGAGATCGACCGATGAGCGATAAGAAGAACAAACCGCATCACCGAGACCATCATGCCAACCCCCCGGAAGTGTCGCACGCAGGCTGGAGACAGGCCCACAAAGACTGGCGTCTCTGGGCAGCCGTGACCTTGATGCTCGTGGCCATCATGACTTATGTGATGACGATGGATGAGTCGATCGCTCCCGGTGGCAAGCCACAGCCGGTCGTCCCTGCGGCTCCGGGTTAGTCGGCAATCGCCAGGCTTGAATCGTCGGCTGGAATACGCCCTAGGGAAGGAGCCGAACCCCTAGGGTGGTATTCATGTCGAGCATGCTTCGACGATGGCGTATCAGAGCCTCGCGATAGGCTTTCGCGGCATCGTCTTGCTCGTTGAGTCGATCGAAATAGTCGCTGAGTTGCAGCTTACCCGCCGCGAAATCAGCCAATGTTTTTATGCGTGCTTCCCGGGCGCGGGGGAGTATGGTCTGCTCGGCACGTCGCAAGGTTTGCTGCGAGCTGCGATACTCACGTTCAGCGACCCGGACCTCAGTCGTGATTCGGCGCTCGATTGCCGTGGTCTCAACCTGAGTCTGGGTCACATTGTGCTGCGCCCGAGCGATGTTGCCCTGATTTCGGTTATAGAGGGGCAGGGGGATCGTCAAGCCCGTCGACCAAGAACGTCCACTCGGCTGATGCGAGCTCCGATTGTCCTGGTAAGTGATCGGGTCATAGAACAGGAAGACGTCGTCGAATCGATTGGCCCTGGCCAGTTTCACTTCGAGCTGGGCGCGTCCGATGCCTCGGCGGCTGGCGACCAGATCAGGCCGGTTGGCCAGGGCGAGACGCGTCAAATCTTCAAGCGAGTTCGGCAGCGGTGCGACGTTCCGGAGGGTTCCCTTGGGTTGAAGTTTATCAACCTCAGGGGGAGTCATGTTCAGCAGGAGTCCCAACGAGTCGCGGACATCTTCAAACGAATGTTCCGCGTCATCCAAGGCGTCTCGAGCTTTCTCGAGTTGGGCCTCCAGACGGGCAACTTCATCGCGGTCCTTCAGGCCGAGACGGGCACGACTGACAACCTGCTCTTGGTTCCGAACCGCAGATTGTGCCGACATGACTTCGATGCGGGCCGACTGAAGATCAACGAACGTTCGATAGAGGTTCCCAACTTGCCGACGAGCCGCGTCTCGAAATTGCGCCTCGATCGTGCTCTTAGCAGCCCGGGCGACATCGACTCGCGACTTCCGCTTATGCGAGAGGTCTAACGGATGCGTGATGCTAAAGTCGTACTCGGTGGGGCCAAGAGGGCGGGCCGAGTTGTAGGCCCCATAAGGGATGAACTGAGTATCGCCGTAGATTAACGGATTGGCTCGCAAGCCTGCTGTCAAGATATCGGCGTCCGCCTGATTGATCTCATACGTGAGGGCTAGGAGGTCAAGATTCGCCGTCAGCAGCCGAGCCAAAGCGGCATCCAAGGTCAAGCCATCAGCCGGCCCTTCGTCACTGACAAACGATTCCAGAGGAATTCCAAGCGACGTGTCCGAAGGAGGCTTGGTTGCAGAGTCGGGCAGAGCCGATGGGAGATCCAACGGGTTCATCGCATTCGCAGTGGCCGGCTTCGTGACTTGACCCGTCTTGAGGAGTTTCTTAGGGATGCGACCCGCTCCACCTCGGGCTCTGCCACCGATAATCTGCGGGTCTTGGTTCGAGAATTCGCTAGGTGCAAGCGTCCCTGGCGAACTTCCGATGCTAGGCACGATCGACGGAGGGCTCAAGCTAACCGCATCCGGGAGACCTCCGCCGACTCCACGCGCGGTCGGCGACTGCCCCGAGACCATCACAGCCGGAGAAAAGGCCATCACCAAGACGATGAGCTTGGATACCCAAGTCGCCGTTCGACCGCTGATCATCCTGATCACACTATTGCTGACCTTCTGATTTCCGGGGCTCTTCTCTCGACTCTTCCCAACTATCGGTTCCCATGATCGTTGGATTGCAACGATTCTTCTAGCTGGCTCCCGTAACCCCAAGAGATTGGAAGTGCTGCCAGATCCTGAGTCGCTGCTCTTAAGATCGCCCAGAAAACCGAATAGGACGGAAGCAGGGGCTCGAGCCGAACCCGCCCGCTGTGGTGGAAACCTGACTGGCGCAGAAAGCTCGCCTCGTCATTGAGGCTGAGTGAAATCGATTGGCTAGGCAATGATCGCCGGATATGAGCAAGTCAAAGAGCGAAAGGCCTTGCCGAGTAAGATCCTACCACCCGAGCGGTGGGGGAATTCTATGAAGGCCTAGTGGAGCGAAAGGGGATCGAACCCTCAACCTCAGCATTGCGAACGCTGCGCTCTCCCAATTGAGCTACCGCCCCGGCAGAGATGATATTACCTCTTGAGAAGCACAATTGCAAGTCGTTGAGAGGCATTTCAGTCAGTGCAGTGACAAGCCTGAATCGGATCATAAAATCTCGCGACAAGCCTGCATCGACAATTCAAATGGGAGAAATGGGTGGATTGAGCAGATTATGGCAGGGGAGATTGGGTTCGTTTGGGTGGTCGTTGTGAGCGTGTCCTGTCAGAGACTCGACTTTTGAGCATTACTCAGTCTCGATTTTCTCTACAGGTGTACAGGAGGAATGGGTAAAATGAGACGGTTAGTCACAACATTCTGATCTTGAATCGCGACCCATCTTAGCTCGGGAACTGTGTCCGCTGGATTGCTACAGGGGAAAGCCCTAAGATCATGGACCTGCTTGCACATTGGAGACCCACCATGACGTTACGATTTCCCAAGCTACTGATCCTTGGCTTGGCCTGCTATCTGTGTCACTCAGTCATTGCCCAAGAAACGACCCATGAGGAGTCGACTTCTCGCCAGGAACCCACGAAGCGTGCGACTGCAAAATTCGACCCGACGGATCGCTACGAGACGCGTCAGATCGAAGGCTGGTCTGTTCTTATCAATAAAGGCTTTCTTGCCGATCATCCTGAGTTGGCCAAACAAACACTTGAGCTCTTGCGCGTTCAACTCTATCAAATTCTTCGCACGCTCCCGAAAAAGGTCGATGATCCTCTCAGGACGATCAAGATCTGGGTCGAGTTCAACGAGCCTCATCATCCGTGCATGGCCTATCACCCCGGAGCGGACTGGCTCCGTGAGAATGGGATGAACCCGGAGAAAGCGAAGTGTGTGGAAATTGCGAATGCCAAGAATTTCCTCGAATGGACGATAGCCCAGCCTTGGATGGTCCTCCACGAGCTCGCCCATGGGTATCATGACCTGTTTCTCGAGCAGGGTTATCAGAACCCGGATCTTGACGCGGCTTTCGGTCACGCCAAGCAGGCCAAGATCTATGAGTCCGTCCTGCGGATCAATGGACGCGACGACAAGGCCTACGCCCTGACAAACTCGATGGAATACTTCGCTGAAGCCACCGAGGCCTACTTCGGCACCAACGACTTCTACCCCTACGTCAGGTCCGAACTCGAGCGCCACGATCCCCAGCTCTTTACGCTCCTGAAGCGGCTCTGGAAGGTCGATTGATCGGGTAATCCCCCACTGGAGATCCCACCGTGCGACGAATCTTGCCGCTCTTACTTCTGGTGTTACTTGCCGCGAACACCCCCGATCAGGGATTTCCCAAGCAACTCGTAAACTGGAAACCCGTGCAAGCAGAGCCAGTTTTCACAGGAACCGGTGATGATGCCTCGTGGGATAAGAAGATTCGTGAGCGTGGCTTCATCCTCTTCGATCAGGGGATGTACCACCTCTGGTACACCGGTTATAACGATGCGAAGTCCCCCAACCGATTTCTGGGGCACGCGACTTCAGCCGATGGGCTGACCTGGAAACGCGACCCCGCCGGGCCATTTGTCACCGATTCCTGGGTTGAAGATATGTGCGTCATCAAGCAAGATGGTGTGTATTGGATGTTCGCGGAAGGCAAAAACGATATCGCCCATCTCTTGAAATCGACAAACGGACAGGACTGGACCGAACTTGGACCACTTGATGTTCGACTCAAAGATGGTCGACCCATTGAGGCGGGCCCCTACGGAACTCCTACGGCATGGTACGAGAACGGTCTCTGGTATCTGTTCTACGAACGACGAGATCAAGCCGTTTGGCTGGCGACTTCGCGTGACATGAAGATTTGGACAAATGTGCAGGATGAACCAGTCTTGACGATGGGTCCAGAAGCTTATGATTCGACAGCGGTGGCGATGAATCAGATCATCAAGGAGTCAGGCTGGTATTATACGTTTTACCATGCCAACGAGCATCGTCCCTGGAAGGACTGGACGACGAACATCGCCCGCTCGCGTGATTTGATCCACTGGGAAAAGTATGCAGGCAACCCATTGATCCGCAACAATTGTTCAAGCCCGATCATTGTCGATGGACCAGGGGGTCGTAGGCTTTACACCATGCATCCCGACGTCCGTGTCTTCGAAACCAAGTAGGTGGGGACAGCCCCACCTACTTGGAGCGATCTCATGACAAGCGGTCAGAATTCGCGATCCTTCACGAGTCCCGGCTGTGGGTACGGGTAGTGACCCAGCGAGGGGTCGATCTGCAGTGGTGCCTTGCTGTCGAAGGTCAGGTTGGCGACATCGGGGGCGAACTCGTGGGGGCAGTTGAGCATGTCATCAAAGGTGATGACCTGCCCGGTGTGCGCGGCCATGCGACCCATTGATGTGACCAAGCTGGCTTCGGCACCGCGCTGGACTTCGTTGTGAAGTTTGTCTTTGCGGATCGCTTCAATCAAGTGGTCCCACTCAACTTGGTAGGGGTTACTCTCGGGCTGGGGGTAAGACCAGACCAGATCCTGCTTACGGACCTGTTGCCCCTTGTAGATCCGGCACTTGGCCGGTGTGTGGGAGTTCGACGAGATCACCGCTGAGCCCTTGGTGCCGTGGACATAGCTGGCGAACTCCTGATGACAACCAGGGATATTCCGGCCTTCGAGGAACATCTTCGCACCGTCGTCGAACGTATATTCGACCGAGTAGGTATCGAAGTTCTGATCGATGTAATCGCCCCGATACGTGCGGGCACCCGCGCCCTGAGCCTTGACCGGCCAGGCATCTTTCATCCAGCAGCATTCGTCGATGTTGTGGATCATGAAGTCGCTATAACATCCACCGCTCGCCCAGAGGAATCCGTGGAATTTGCGGACCTGGTACATCAGTTCTGAAATGTTATCAGGCTTCGGCTCCGTCAATGCCGAGCCGACGGGGCTGGTCTGACGATAAGCCCGGAGCATGATCACATCACCGATCTGTCCGTCCTTGATTCGCTTGTAGAGTTCTTCCCGAGCCTCGCAGTGCCGGCACATCAGGCCAACACCGACCTTGAGGTTCTTCTTCTTGGCCTCTTCGCCCAGGGCGATCATCTTGCGAGTGCTTGGCCCATCGACGGTGAGAGGCTTCTCCATGAAGACGTGAACACCCTTCTGGATCGCGGCCCCGAAGTGGACCCAGCGGAAGGCGGGCGGGGTTGTCATGATCGCAATGTCGCCCGGCTTCAGGCAATCGATCGCCTTCTGGTAGCCGTCGAAGCCGATGAACCTACGGTCTTCCGGGACGTCAACTTGAGCACCCAGCTTCTTGAGGTCTTCGTAACTATCGTCGAGCTTGTCCTTGAAGACATCGGCCATGGCGACGAGCTTGATTGGCCCCTTGCCCACAACCGACAACGCCTGGGTGGCTGCACCCGTGCCGCGACCACCGCAGCCGATCAGCGCGACATTGATCGTGTTGTCTTCGCCGGCGTGGACCATCGGGACAGCCATTCCCGCGAGAGCCGAGGTCGCGGCGACCTGGCCAGTGACCTTGAGAAAATCGCGCCGCGTTGTTGATGGCACTGGTTCGGTCATCGATTCGACTCCGGGGAGGGCAAGAGAGCGGAGGCACGCCGGGTTTCGCGGAGACCGATCGTTGGAACGATCTCACACAATCATTCCACAATAATCGCATTCACGAGACACAACAACAAGGAACTGGCTGGACTTGAAGGTCAGAAGTCTCCCAGACGGGAGATTTTAGCTGGCCGGTTTCAGCCAGGTGACCAGCCAGTCGAGCGCCATCTCCATCTGCGGTTTCGTCACTGCGTGACCAACTCCTTTGGCGACATCGATCTTGAGCATCTCGGGCTTGCCGATCGTCGCGAAGGCTTCCCGGGCCGATGCGAACGCAACCTCACTGCCACCGATCGGGCAGTTCGGATCGGTCTCCCCGTTCAAGATCAGCAATGGTCGGCCTGCGAACAGCTTGAGCATGTTCGGGCAGTCGTACTGGTCGAGCATCCCGGGAATCACCTTATTCCAGAGCTCTCGGCAGACGCGAGCGTTGACCTCGCTCTCGCCGAGATCTTTTGCGGCGGCTTCGTGGGCGAGGCTTACGGTCTTGGCGCGCCCTTGCCATTGATTGTTCTCCAAACTCCATTTGAAGCTCTGGACCGAGATGGCCGGGATGGCCACCTTGACCCGTTCGTCGACCGAGGCTGCAAGCCAGGTCTCAATTCCACCCATGCTGAAGCCAACCATGCCAATCCGGTCAGGATCCACGTCGGGACGAGACTGCAAGTAATCAACCGTCCTCCAAAGGTCCCACACCGTGTCGTAGTAAAACGGGTGGGGTTGGGGTTCGCCAGGCTTGGTTCGCCAGGCTCTTGTGATCGCTTCGAGATAAGCTTTCGACCCACCCGTCCCTGCCGAGCGGTCCCCATGGTAGCGGGCGTCGATCGCGACTCCAATGATCCCCTTGCGGGCAAGCTCCTGCATGAATCCAGCCTGGGATTCTTTGGTCCCGCCCGTCCCATGAAGCACAATCACGGCGGGTCGCTTGCTCGTGGCGGACTTGGGCTTGATCAAGAGAATTGGCACTCGTTCTTCAGTCCCATCAGTGTCGCGTTCCGAGAGAAAGTCCCCCTTTTCCACGTCGAATTCACCCGGCTCCTGGGTCGGTTGGACATGGGGGAAAAGACCGAGCCTGGGCCGGTCGAGCATCTTCTGGAACCCCGCGCGAATCTCCTGCGCCGGGATGTCCTTGCCATACACCGGCGCGACGATGAACGCCAGCAGTGGTACAAACAGCATTCGACAGTAACTCATGAGAAAATTCCTCTGCGTTTATGGATGGATCAGGTAATAGAGCGTGGTTGGTTCGAGGGTGATCTCGCTTGCATTGCCCAGGTCGTGGAGGGGGTCGCCGTTAGGGTCGAGGGCTGTGACTTTCAATTTGGCCGCGTCAGGTCGGTGGAATTTGACGATCCCGTCCAGGTTGCGAACGAGCCATGGGTCTTGACCGATGCTCGTGATCCGGCTTACCCCGGTCGAGTCGGGTTCGCTCTTGAATCCGCTCGCCTTCTCTTCCGACATGACCTGCAGCAAGATCTTTTGCGAGCTGGCCAGCGGCTTGCCGTCGAGGCTGATGGCGATAATATGTCCGAGATCAAGACTCGAAGAAATCGAGATATCACGAAGCCTGACGAGCTTCAGGTCGCGAAGGGTCCCACTTGCTCCCTGTGCGGAGGGAGCATTGATTGTGAGTGTCCCCCGCTGATAGTCCAGTTGGAGTTCGCCGGTGCTGCTCGTGACTTTCTGGTTTTTTCGATCGATCAAACGAGACAGATCCTTGAGCTGGGCAGGTGCCGATTTCGGCGCGAAGTTGACATTGGTTCGACCCGCGAAGTGGACCAGTGGGTCAATCACCTGACCGGGCTGAATTGTGGTTCCTTTGGGGACGTCCTTCAGTCTGAGCTCATCAAACGCGGCATCCTGGGGCAGGGGGGTCCCTTGAAGGTCGAGGATGTCGTTCACGCCGAGCGTGAGGTTCACCAGTAGGTCACCGGGCGCGATCAGCCCTTTGCGATAGACCATCGCGGCTGCTGGGAACTGCCCCATCATGGCTGGAGACATCAACGTCCAAGGTTGCATGAAGTAGCCGGGCTTGACCGACCAGTTGGCACCATCGAGTGCGAAATGAACGATGGCGTCGCTATCCTGAAGTGCGCCATAGGCTGCGAAATAGAGAGGGGCTTCGGAGCGATACCGATTGGGACGGTTCCAAGTCGTCTCCGAGATCATCGATGGTTTATTGTCATAGCTAATGTCCATCATCGGATGGGTGAATATCTTAGGCTTGCCCGGCTCTTCGGGATCGAACTTGAGTGCGCTCCGGTCGACATAAGAGTGACCATCGCGAATCGACCACTCAGAACTCGCTCCCTGGTTCTTACACCCGAAGTAGCCGTGTCGGTCGATGAAGTCGCCGACCGTGTACGAATACTTCTCGATCGGCCCGAGGACCTGGGGGTTGGCAGTCGCCCAGTTCGAGGTTGTGATAACCCCCTTGAACCCAAGCTCGCGAAGGAACGCGATTGTCTCGGTATAGAATCGCCGCTGGCTTTCAAGTAGGAAACGGGCCGTATCCTTATCGCGAGCCGTCCTGTCATTGGCGATGCTGTAGAGAGGTCTGAAACCCAGCCGACCTTCTTGAAGGTTGTCCCGCTTATCGGCCAACCCATTCCACGATTTAAGGGTTTGTTCCACGGATCCATATTTGGCTTTGGCCCAGGTCCCAAATTGCGATTCGAGGATCCGCAACTCAGGGTCGGGGATGTTGTCGGGCGTGAAGGTCCAGAAGAAGTACGAGTCTTCGTTGATGATCTCTAGCCCGGCTACGGCGGGGTCATCGATTAGCCTCGCTCCCGTCTTGGGATGAGGTGTCAATAAGAGCGCCTTCCACCAGACCTGGTATTGTTTTTGAAAATCCTTATTGAAGTATAAGGCTGCGAACGGATTCTTCTTGCCATCGTAGCCTGGGAGCCAGGTCGTTTCGGGCTTCGGGGTGAGCCAGAGCGGGAAGTAGATCGAAAAATGACTATAAATGCCCTCGGCTTTCATGGTCTCCACGACATCAAAAGCGTGGTTGATCTCTTTGGGATCGACATCCCCGTTTTTGTCAAAATAAGCGTGGTGGACTCGGACCATGTTCACACCTCGCTTGGCGAGCGTCTTCGCCTCAATAGCAAGGGCGTCGCGTTCTCGGCTTGAAGGTCCGTTCACTGCCCAAAATCGCAGGGGAAGACCGGTCTTCGAATGAATAAAAGATGAGCCTTTGGCAGCAATGAAGCCGCCGTCACCGGCATTCTTTTCGTTCAATAATCGCAGACTGATCCCGCTGGCGGGATGGAATGGGTCGGTCTTTGGTTCGAAAGCGAACCAGCCCTTCTCGGCCTTGGAAGGGGTACTCACTGCGTCCGGCTTAAGGATCCCCTTGGGACGGAATGGTTCGTTCGAGAAGACAAAGCTATCGAGCGATCCGTGATTATTGTTGGCACTCGCCATCTGGAATCGGATGCGATTCTGCCCTTTCACGAGCCCAACCTTACCGACGGGCGACCAGGCCAAGAAGCGAAGGTCGATCTTGCCGTCGACAGCAACATTGGTCGTCTCTTGCTGGCCCGATTCGAGGTCGATGAGTGTCCAAGCTCCGCCGTTGAGCTGGTATGAGAGTTTGGTTTGAACGGGGTTTGCCCGGACCCAGAAGTCGTACGGACCAGCCGCCGGCGCGACAAAGTTGTAGGTTGCTTCGCCCGGCTTTTCGTTCCAATTGCTGATGAAGTCGCCGCCGGAGAGCTGATTGCGGATGACCTGGTCGTACCAGAATGGGTGGCGGTGCATGGTCGTTTGGCTGGGCTTCTCACCTTCAACCCAAATCCAGGCCGCGTGAGAGACTGTCCCGACGAGTAGCAGGCTGACCCAGGAGGCCAAGCAACGACCGATGAGAGAACGCAGACTAGGCATCAGGATCGCGACCTCGTGAGGGAGAGTGGTCGGTGACCACAGAACCTGGCACCGCGATCGTAACGCGCGGTGAGTCGAATGGAAGAGGGAAGCGTCCCCTCGAATTCCCTTCACAGGAACGATCCGGCTCAATTCGGTAGCCTACAATTGCGGAGCAACGACGGTTCGCATGGTCGCTGAGGGCTTTGGCTTTTGGTCGAAATTCACCTTAAATCTCTTTCAGTCTGGCGACAATATCGAAGGCAGCACGAGGTCGGCCGAGCCTGATTGCATTCGACCTCATTTCCTCAAATTTGGTCGGGTCGTCGAGCAAACGATCGATCTTGAATGCGAGGGTCGGCGGGTTATTGCAACGGATCGCGACCCCTTCCTCCAGCAGGTGATCGCTATTCCGTTCCTCTTGGCCAGGGATTGGGTTGACAATCACGAAGACGAGCCCCATTGCCAGGGCCTCTGACGTGGTCAGGCCTCCAGGCTTGCCGAGCAACAGGTCGGATGCCGCCATATAGTCATCCATTACAGTCGTAAATCCGATTGGGTGGATCTTCACGTTTGGATTTGGCGGTCCATCCTCAACGATCGCATCCAGGCGCGCTTTGAGCCCCTCGTTCCGACCACAGATCGCCACAACTTGGGCGGGATGCTTTAACTCTTGGAGCGTCTTCATCATCCCCTCGATCGGTCCAACGCCGAACCCTCCTGCGGAGACCAGGATCGTGGTAAGGTCGGGCTGGAGACCAAGCCGACAACGGATCGCGACCCGATCTTTCAGGGTGGAGAAGGCCGGGTCGATCGGTATCCCACTCACAGTGATTTTGGAAGGCGGAACGCCCAGTTTTTCGAGGTGGACTCGAGTCTCCTCGATTGGAACGAAGTACTGGTCATACTGTTCACAAAGCCACATCATATGGACATCAAAATCAGTGATGACAATGGCTTGTTTGGTCTTAATTTTTCCTTCGGACCGAAGCCATGAAATGATTTCCGCTGGTAAAGGGTGGGTACAGACGGCGATGTCGGGCTGATACTCCTTAAGCAGTTTTACAAACGGGCGCGTGTTCAGCTTCTCGAACTCAAGGCGTCGCCAGTCGTGACTTCCGCGTTTGTCGAGTTGATCGTAGAGCCAGCCCAGTAATTCGGGGGTTCGATTGACCATCTCGATATAGGTTTTCGAGTATAAGTTGCGGAAGACCGGATTCGTATAATTGAGAGTGTCGACATTCCGAACCTCCTGGCAGGCTTTTTGAGCTTGGAGAGCGTGTTCGATCGCCTCGGCCGCTCTCAAGTGGCCGGCCCCCGCCGATGCCGATAGGATCAGGACACGGCCAAGCATCGGAAATACCTCGTTAGAATCATACGGCAATCGCAATGACTGTTATTCGTCCGGAGATTCCGAACATTTGCCAGGACCCTATTTCACTTTAAGGATAACATTTGGAATCAGGCAATTATCTCATGAATGACATGTCCATGCACATCGGTCAGACGTCGGTCGATGCCATTGTGTCGAACCGTGAGCTGGGTGTGATCGATTCCTAGGAGATGAAGAATGGTGGCGTGGATATCATAAACCTGGGTTGGGTGATCGCGGTCGAGGGGTTTGTAGCCGAACTCGTCGCTCAGACCGTGGGTGATCCCACCTTTGATGCCGCCGCCAGCGAGCCAGTTGGTAAAGACATAAGGGTTATGGTCGCGCCCTTTCCCTGCTTGGCTCGATGGCATCCGACCGAATTCCGTCGTCCATAGGATGATCGTATCGTCGAGCATCCCTCGCTGTTTGAGATCCTTGATCAATCCCGAGGCCCCGCGAGCCATTCCGCGAGCCAAGGGCCCGTGGTCGCGTTCGACATCCTCGTGCGAGTCCCAGTTCCGTCTCGGAAAGCCGTTGTCATTACCCGACCAGATCTGAACAAACCGTACGCCCCGTTCTAGCAAACGCCTGGCGACGAGGCACTTGCGTCCGAACGCATCCGTTTCTTCCAGGGTGTTAATCTCTTTATCGAACGAGGATCGACCGTGATCGAGTCCATACATCTTCAGAACCGATTGAGGTTCGCGGGAAAGGTCCAAGGCCTCCGGCGCGGCGAGTTGCATCCTGGCGGCGAGTTCATAGCTCTTGATCCGAGCCTCAAGCCGGGAATCGCCTGCTCGATCGCTGGCATGATCGCGATTGAGCCTTCGAAGCAGCTCAAGTCCTGCGGAGTCACTTGACGAAGTGACGTAGTCGTTTCTAGCTGGGGTCAGGTCGGCGACCGGGTTGTCAGTACCCGGAAAGATCACCGTTCCCTGGTGTTGCGAGGGAAGGAACGCGGTGTCCCAGTTCTTGGGACCGTTGGAGGCATACCCGCGATGGTCGGGTAAGACGACGAACGTCGGCAGGTTCTCATTGGCTGAGCCCAGGCCATAACTTATCCAGCAGCCTGCCCCTGGAAAGCCAGGTGTGAGAAAGCCGGTCGCTTGCAGGAGAGTTGCCGAACTATGAACACCGGTCTTTCCAACCATGTTGTGGATGAACGCGATATCATCGACACATTCGCCCAAGTCCGCGACCGCGTCGGAGAGTGGCTTGCCACTCTGCCCATACGGCTTAAAGTTCCAGATCGGCTTCAACCAAGGGCCGAGACCATCCTGAAAGGTCTCGACAGTCTCACCGAAGCTGGAAGGCTGACCATGTCGTTTGATCAGTTCGGGCTTATAGTCGAACAGGTCGATATGGCTTGCCGCACCCGCCATGAAGAGTTGAACAACCCGTTTCGCTTTGGCGGGATGATGTATCCCGGCCCGGCTTTGTTCGGAGGCCAGCATTGTGGCGAGTGCAACGCCACCCAGTCCCCCTCCCGCTTGCCAGAGGAATTCCCTGCGTGAAGTGGGGCGACTTGAGTTGCCGGATCGATGAAAAGGCGAGTTATTCCAGGCCATGGTACGCCCCTTAATCGACGAAGGCAAATTCATTCAAGTTGAAGATCACACGACACGTATTCGTGAGCCCGAATTGACGTGCGTAGGCGACTAATCCCACTTGCTCCGCAGTTGTGGGCGGTCGGGAAATCGCCAGCTCGAACCCGAGCCTCACCTGGGCGGCGAGGTCGCCACTCGTCTTGCCGAGCCGTTCTGCAAGTCGCTGCGACATCTCGATCATCAGCCGACTATTGAGCAGCGTGAGAGCCTGAAGGGCTGTCAAACTTTCATTCCGCTTGTCAACACTCATCGACGGATCTGCGCAATCCAGAGTCGTCAAGAAGGGTTGAGGCTGAGACCTGACGATCATCCGATAGATCGACCGCCGTTGAGATTTGGGATCGTTAGGGTCGAATAGCTTGTATTCGTAGTGGGGTGAATGCTCGGGTCGCTCGACCACAAAGTCCTCAAACCCGGGGCCCCCCATCGTCAAGTCAAGTTTGCCTGCGACAGCGAGGACCGAGTCGCGAAGGGCTTCTGCTTCAAGCTTGCGCCGATTCATTCTCCAGAGGTACTGGTTTCCTGAATCGATCAGGGCGTTGGCTGGATTAGTCGTCGAGACTTGCCGATAAGTTGAGCTAAGCACAATCCACTTGTGAAGCTGTTTGATCGATTGGCCACCATCCCGAAACTCGACGGCAAGCCAATCGAGCAACTCTGGGTCGGAGGGTAAGCCACCCATCCGACCGAAGTCGTTCGGTGTATCCACGATCCCTCGGCCAAAGTGGTAGTGCCAAATTCGATTGACGATCGACCGCCAGGTCAACGGGTTTCGATCATCGCTGAGCCACACCGCTAACGCCAGTCTGCGCGCATCTTCAGGAGCATCGTCAGCGAGGGTAAACCGTGAACGAAGCCCGTCTACCAGGGGAATCGCTCCAGGCCCTACCACCTGTTTGGGAGTTCGAACGTCGCCCCGGTTCAAGAGGTGGATCACTCTCGGTTTGCCACCGTCAGGTCCGGTCCCGCGAAAAGCTCCGCCACCACTGTGGATCGTCCCGGCGAAGACTTTTGATTGGGCTGGAAGCTCACTAGTCGATTCATCAAGATGCTTGAGTTCGCTGGTCGCTTGATCGAAACGGTGGCGGGCCTGTTCATCAAGCGATTCACGAATGATCGTTTGGCGATCAGCCTTCAGCTTGGCAAGCGACTCCCCGACTGCGGCGGGATAGTCGCCATCGACCAGGTTCTCCATACGCCAGCGAGGAGGAGACTCGATTGTGTCGAGAGCTGTCACCTTCGCCAATTTCGCCACGTTGTCACCGGAGGCGTCGAGGACTTCCAACTCCGCTAGGGCGAAGTTGTAATCGTTCAACCGAGGAGCGAGCTTGGTGGCTGAGACTCGTACATACCGTGCGTCCTGGCCTGAGATGGTAATTGTCAGGGCTTTGAGTTTCGGGTTGGCGGCATCCGTTCGGGTCTTGTCGAGAATGGTGCGAACACTCCGGCGGAACTCCGGATCATCAGCCGTCTCAACCTTGAATCGGGTTGGAAAGCCAAAGCCTTCGCCGATTCCGTTAAACCCATCGTCACAGGCGTGAAGAATCACTTTGTCGATCGGTATCGATCGACCAAGATCGACCTGGACCCACTTCGTCGTCTCGGCGTCGTCGGCGAGGGCGCTGTGGTAGCCGAACGCTGGTGAGCGAGTCGTCGGAGTAGCAACCTTCGACTTGATTTCGAGGTTGATCGCTGTCAGCCGATCACCGTTCGCGAGTTGGGTCAACTCGGCGAGTTCGTGCTGAACCATGGATCGCTGGTGGGCAAGGTGGTCTCGCGAATGAGCCACACGTGGATCTAAGTCGTAAGACTTATCGGAGCGATCCAGAGCTGCAAAAACAGCCTGGAGGCTGTAGTAATCTTCCTGCGTCACCGGATCGAACTTGTGATCATGACAGCGTGCGCATTGGACCGTCGTGCTCATGAATGTATTCAGCGTGTTGGCGACCATGTCGTCTCGGTCGAGTGACCGGGCGATCTGGCCGTCGATCTTGGTTTCGGCGACTTCCGCATGCCCGATGAAATCCCAGGGACCTGCGGCAATGAATCCAAGTCCTTCAATGCCGTCACGTGTATTTGCAAAGAGTGCGTCGCCGGCGACCTGTTCCTGAACGAAGCGCCGGTAGGGCTTATCTTCATTCAACGAACGAACCACGTAGTCGCGATACGGCCAAGCATTGGGCCTGGGCTTATCCTTGTCATACCCATGCGTGTCGGCATAGCGAACCACGTCAAGCCAATGACGCCCCCAGCGCTCGCCGTAGCGTGGGCTCGCTAGCAACTGATCGACCAACGCTTCATAAGCATTCACATTTTGGTCATCAACGAAGGCCTTCACCTCTTCAGGCGACGGGGGTAGCCCGGTGAGGTCATAGGTAACTCGCCTGATCATGACGCGTCGATCGGCTTCCACAGAAGGCGTCAGACCCTTCGACCTGAGTTTGGAGAGAATGAATGCGTCGATCGGAGTTCTCACCCTCGCCTTATCTTCTCGAGTAAGCACGGGGATTGTGGGCTTTTCCAATTTGCGAAGCGACCACCAGATCTCGCGTTTGGGAGTACCCGTCGGAGTGTCGCGAGGGTCTGGAGCTCCGAGTTCGACCCAGCGTCGGAAGTCAGCGACCAAACTCTCGGGAAGCTTTCCCTGCGGTGGCATCGCCTTGACTTCGCCGCTCCGCGCGATTGCTTCGAGGAGAGGACTCTCCTCAACGTCGCCCGGAACGATTGCAGGGCCCGAGTGACCCCCAGTTCGAACCCCAGCACGGCTATCGAGGCTCAAGCCCCCCTTGGGTTTAGCCTGATCCGACGCATGACACCGGAGGCAGTGTTCAGCCAACGCGGGGGCAATCTTGGCGTGAAAGAGATTGAGCCCCTCATCCGCTGTTGAGGGTGCTACCAAGACAATGCAGGGAATTAGCCAATGAGGGCGAAGCATTCAAGGCCTCCTGGCCAGTCATTTAGACCATTGTTTCATAATAATTCAATGCCGACTGAATGCATACATCCGGTCACTCGGCCTTGATTGACAGAGGAGTCTGTTCTGGCGGAGAATCAAATGACCAAAAATGATATTCGGACCGAGCTCTCTCCCTGCTCCGAGATCGGCTATGCCGAGAAAGTACGAGGATGGCAACACGCGACCATCGAACAGCCACGAGGCGAACCTTCTTGCAGACCGCCGCCGGAGTCGGGCTAGCGACTGGGTTTCCAACGATCATCCCGTCGAGTGCCCTGGGGCGAGACGGGGCCATCGCGCCTAGCGAGCGCGTCCGAATCGGCCAGATCGGGGTCGGCAACCAAGGCCGGGGCAACTTGAAAGCCCTGCTCAAAGAAACCGTCGCCGTCTGCGAGGTCGATAAGACAAGGCTTGACGAGGCCCAGAAGACGGTCGAGACCGCCAACGGCATCAGATGTCCGGCGTTCGGTGATTATCGCCGTATGCTCGATCGAAAGGACATCGACGCAGTGGTCATCACCGTGCCCGATCACTGGCACGCGCTTCTGACCATCGATGCGTGTGCCGCCGGCAAGGACGTCTATTGCGAGAAACCGTTGAGCCTCACTGTGGTTGAAGGCCGGGCGATGGTTAACGCCGCCCGACACTTTGGTCGGATGGTCCAGACCGGCAGCCAGCAACGGTCCGACGACAAGTTCCGCATGGCCTGCGAGTTGGTGCGGAACGGCTACCTTGGCAAGATCAAAACGATTAAGGTCGGCATTCCTGGCAACAATTTCAGGGGCCCCGCCGTCGCCGACAGCACAGCGCCCCCCGAGCTCGATTACGACTTCTGGCTCGGGCCGGCTCCCAAGAAGCCGTATAACGAGAAGCACGTCCACTACAACTTCCGATTCTTCTGGGACTATTCGGGGGGTCAGATGACCAACTTCGGGGCCCACCACCTCGACATTGCCCAGTGGGCGCTCGGGCGTGATGATAGCGGCCCCATCAAAATCGAGGGGCGTGCCCGTTACAATTCAGGAGTCGACTACGAAGTACCCGATTGGTGCGAGGTTGACTACACCTACGACGATGGTGTCGTCATCCACTGTGGCCAGGATCATAAGGGGGGAGTGACCTTTGAGGGAGAGAAGGGGAGCTTGTTTGTCACGAGAGGGAAAATCGAATCCACCCCTGGTGACATCATCAAGCAGGTCCTGAAAGATTCAGATACGCATCTCATGGTCAGTAAGAATCATCATCAAAACTGGCTTGAGTCGATCAAGACTCGCAAATTGCCAATCTGTGATGTTGCGATTGGTCACCGGTCGGCAACGGTCTGCCACCTCGGCAATATCGCACTTCGGATGGGTCGGACGCTGAACTGGGACCCTGTCCACGAGAAGTTCGTGGGCGATTCCGACGCCACCAAGCTCCTCTCCAAGCCCTATCGCGAGCCCTGGCACTTGCCCGACGGCACCGGTGCCCATTCGTAACACGGTTTCCAGCC
This sequence comes from Isosphaeraceae bacterium, assembly GCA_025356475.1. GTDB lineage: Bacteria > Planctomycetota > Planctomycetia > Isosphaerales > Isosphaeraceae > JANXSX01. The sequence goes on from JANXSX010000159.1 coordinate 28,745, forward strand.
CCTTCGGCCCCGGGACGAGATCCGGGGTGAGGGGTCTCCAAGGTTACCTGGATTGGTGGATCACACGACTTCGCCCGAATGGGGAGCGCACACAGAATTTTGGAAGGTTTCACTCCTCAGCAGGCATAACAACATAGAGCCGACCGTTGCTGAGGAGGTGCGAAGCACGTGATCATCACACCATCGACCAATTCTAGGAAGGATCTCTCGACACTCTTCAGCATTGGGGCCATCGGCCTTCTCTCTGACGCCGAATTGTTGGCTCGATTCACAGCGGGAGCAGGTGACGCCGGCTCCGAGGCGGCCTTTGAGGCGATCGTTGCCAGGCATGGCGCGATGGTTCTTGGGGTCTGTCGACGGATCTTGCGTGATACCCATGCCGCGAATGATGCCTTCCAAGCCACCTTCTTGGTCTTGGCTCGCAAGGCTTCCGCAATCCGCGTCGAGGATTCCCTGGGGCGTTGGTTGTACGAAGTCACGATCCGGGTTGCCCGACGAGCCAGGTCGACTGCGATCGTGGAGCGTGCTCGGGTCCAACCACTGAGCAGACTCGACCCTGTCGCTCACGATAGGTCGTTCCAACGCCACGAGAACGACGATCTTCGGTTCGTGATCGATGAGGAGATTGCCCGCTTGCCCGACCGATATCGGTCGGCGGTCCTACTCTGCTACCTGGAAGGTCTCACCCAGGAGCAGGCTTCGATCCGGCTAGGCTGTCCGATCGGTACGGTCCAGAGCCGCCTGCATCGAGCTCGCGAGCGTTTGCGTTGTCGACTCACCAGACGCGGCCTGGCTCCGGCAATCTGGACTTCGGCGATGTTGGCAACAGCAACCTCCCGAGCGGAAGTGCCCTCGCCGCTGGTGGCTTCGACCAACGCAATGGCTGTCGCAATACTGCGCGGGGTGCTCGCCGGGATCGTCCCCGCGCCGGTATCCGCCTTAGTCGCATATACACTTCGAGGGATGATCATGACAAAGGGATTGTGGGCAGGGATAATACTCGTCGCGGTCGGCCTCTCCGCAACGGGAGCGGGAGTCCTGGCCGGTGGTAGTGGTAGTGGTAGTGGTGGTGGTGAGGAGCCCAAGAAGCCTCCCCTCAAGTCAACCTTGGCAGCGGAGCCTGAGTCCAAGTTGTCGATTGCTGAACAATTCGCCGTGATCCGGGCCGAATTCGACGCCAAAGAAGAGGCGATGTGGGCGGCTATGAAGAAGGTCGAAGACCAATCCCAGCAGAATACACTGTATGGAGAAATGGCTCCCGACAAGGTGGCATATTGTCGCCGGATGATCGACCTGGCCTTCTTACTTCCCACAGATCCTGGGTCACGTGATGCTCTGATCTGGGTTGTAAACAACCCGGGGATGTCCGACGTGGGTCCCTATGGCGATGAGTTCGCACGGGCAGCATCAATGTTGGTTCGGCATCACGGCGACGACCCCGAGGCCATTCGTGTCGGGCTTGTGATGGACAACGATGCGACGTTCCATCGCGATGCCTTGCTCCAGGGTTTCTATGCCTCAGCGAAGAGCGTCGAGTCGAAGGGGTTGGCCAGGTTGGCTCTTGCCATGTATCTGAAGAGCAAACCCATGACGTCTTCTGGCTCGGGCAAGGACTTGGCGCGAAAATAGAACATCTACCATGGTGTGATCAGCGACGATGGCAAAGCGAACCTCCGAGGCCATCTTGTGATGGGCGCGAGCCTCGACAAGCTGGTGGATGAGCTGCTCGCAGAACTTGAGGTGCCCGATAAGGCCAAGTGAATCGGGATGCGTCCAACAGTTTCGAGCGGGTCTCGAAATAGTCCCCCTTTCGCCGGCTGGAAGGCCTCTCAGCCTCCCACCGGCATCAATGGGTCATCGACCAAAGGCAGAGGAGCCCTTTCGCAGACCTCAAAGATTACTTTGATTCTTTGATCTTGATATTCTTAAAGCGCACTTCCATCGGCTCCGACTTATCCTTAACCCCGTGCACTTGCAGCGCGATAAAGCCCTTTGGAGTCATGCTATCCTTCAGGTCTGCGGCGGGAACACCGTTCAGTGAGGTCTTGATCGAGTCGCCCTTGCACTCGATGCGGAGTGTGTTCCAATCGTTGTGTTTGAAAGCCTTGCGGGCGGCCTCGTTTGCCTTGAGGTCATTCAACCAACCTCGACGGCTCTCGTCGTAGATGCCGGCCGTCCAGGCTCGCTCCGAAGGGTCGATCTCGACCTGATATCCATGGACTCGACCAGCGGGGATCTTGATCGTCTTGCCATCAACGTCGATGGTTTTCGCTTCGTCAAAGGCATGGCTGCGGATCTGGACACCCGAGTTCAAGCCATCGTGCACCTTGAATTCAAGTTCGAGAGTGAAGTCGCCGTAATCCTTGGAGGTGCAGAGAAACGAGTTCCCAGTGTTTGGGACTGAGCTTCCGACGATCACACCCTCTTCGATTCGATACTTAGCAGCGCCCCCCTTCTGGACCCAGCCATCAAGGTCCTTACCATTGAATAGTTTCAGCCACCCTTCTTCTTGGGCAGAGGATGAAGCAGGAAGGATGAGGAGGCTGAAGCCTAAGGTCAGTGCCAATGAGAGCAGTCGACGGCGAGGGGAGAGGTCATGCATGAGTAGCTCCTTCACGATTGGGGTCAACGAAGTGATTGACCGCTCGGAACGAGTGTGACATGACTCAAACCTCTACTCAAGCAACGGCTTCATGCTCGGAGCTAAGTTGTTGCGTGACGGGAGCGATCTCGCTCGTTCTATGGTCAGGCCGAAGGGCCAAAACCATGAGTAAGAGGGCCCCTGAGATGAGCATGTTGTCGGCGAAGTTGAAGATCGCGCACTCGAAATGGATCGGATCGATATGGAAATACGCGAAGTCGCGGACATAGCCGAGAGACAGCCGGTCGTAACAATTTCCCAAAGCCCCGGCCATGATCAAAGCGAGCGCGATCGTCAGCCAACGATCTGCTGCAGCCCCTTTGACAAACAGCCAGTAAAGGATTGCCAAGGCGGCAACGATCGACAGCCCGGCGAAGAGCTGGGCACTGTAAGGGTAGTCTCGACCGAACCCCCAGAGTGCCCCCTTGTTGTGGCTGGTCCGAAGTTCGAGGACGTTGCTGATCAGAACCTTAGCCGGCGAGCCGGGCTCGCCAACCGTCTCGAAAATCGCCTTCTTGGCGGAGAGATCAAACATCGCCCCACCCAGTGCGATCACCCAGAACAGGATCCAGCGGCTCACTGGCACGGGCGGCCTCATGCGTGCTTCTCCATCTCGCGGGCACACTCGATACAGCACCGCGCGTAGGGGAGGGCCTGAAGCCTCGGCTTGGCGATCGGTCCCTTACATTCTTGGCACTGACCGTAAATTCCCGCGTCGATCCGGTGCATGGCTTCGCTGATTTGCGCCAGTGTCTCTTGCTCATTCTCGATCAGGCTGAGCATGAACTCTTGGTCATAATTCTCGGTTCCCACGTCGGCAACGGCTGCTGAGACGTTCGAGAGGTTGCTCGAACCTTCCTCTCCATCGCGCTGGAACGCCTCGTCCGTGAGCTGGTCGAGGTCGCCGCGGAGCCGGGCTCTGAGCCCCTCAAGTGTCTTCCGGTAATCCTCAATCTCGTCAGGCTTCATCGCACTGGCCATGGTCGCACCCCGTTACCCACATCCGCCGACCGCGATCGGTCGAAGACCTCCAGCGTACAATGGCTTGACCGGGCTGGCCACCCCGATCTTCCATGACGACCCCTCATTCCTTCGGTGAGGACGACGCAATTTGGCGGATCGGGGTTTCTCGGGTAAGTTTAGGGGATCAAATCGACCTAACTCCCAGGACCGCGACTCCCATGTCCGACCAACCCAAGACGATCTTCCTGACTGGCGCGACTGGCCTCGTGGGGAGTCACGTCGTCGAAGCCGCCCTGAAGCGTGGTCATACCGTCCGAGCCCTCGTTCGGCCGAGCAGTGATACCAGATGGCTCGATCAGTGGGTCGTCACTAAGGTCCCCGGCGATCTTGAAGATGTCGAGGCCCTTCGCAAGGGGGTGGACGGGGCCGATTGGGTGCTCAACTGCGCGGCGAAAGTTGGGGATTGGGGGACCTTGGAAGAGTTTCGGAAACTCAATGTCAGTGCCCTCAAGCTCCTGCTGGATACGGCGAGCGACGCCAAGGTTGGTCGGTTTGTCCATGTCAGCTCGCTCGGTGTTTATGAAGCACGAGACCACTTTGGAACTGACGAGACGACTCCTCCTGCGGCGACTTCGCTCGATCCCTATACCCGGTCGAAGACTGAGGCCGAGGCTCTGGCCCTGAGCTACGTCAAGGATCGTGGGCTTCCCCTCTCGGTCGTCCGCCCTGGGTTTATCTATGGCGAGCGCGATCGGACGGTCCTCCCCAAGCTGATCACGAACCTCAAAAACGGTCGTTTCACGTATTTCGGGTCGGGGGACCAAGCTCTGAACTGCATTTATGTCAAGAATCTCGTCTCGGCGATTTTCTTGGCCGCCGAAGTTCCCGAAGCGATCGGCGAAGTCTTCAACGTCACCGATGGCCAACGTGTCAGCAAACGCGAGTTTGTCGCGCAGGTCGCCAAGCTCGCGGGTGTGAAGCCTCCCACGAGAAGGATCCCGCTCTGGCTGGCCTGGACCATGGCGGTTCTGCTCGAACGTCGAGCCAAACGCCTCAAGTCGGATACCCCCCCCTTGGTGAACAAGGCTCGGTACAAATTCCTGGGCCTGAATCTCGATTACTCGATTGAGAAGGCCCGCAAGATCCTCGGTTACGTTCCTCCATTCACGACCGAGCAGGGCCTGATCGCTGCAATGGCCGATCTCCAAACCAAGCCGTAGGCAAGAGGATGTTCAGGGAAAATCAGCAAGGAGGCACGAGGAGCTCGATCGCTCGCTTGGGAGCAGGCTCTCGCCCTCCGCCGTGTGGCCGGGTACTGTGAAATGCACTCTCTCGATTCACAACTGCTCCGGTGAGACCGAAACCCCATGTCCGAACCTTCCAAGAAGCGCGTCGCGGTCCTCGTTGAAAAAATGTACGAGGATCTCGAACTTTGGTATCCGGTGCTTCGGCTCCGCGAGGCGGGCTGTTTGGTCAAGATTGTCGGTCCCAAGGCGGGCGAGACCTACAGCTCGAAGCACGGCTATCCTTGCAAGGCAGACACCGCCGCTGCGGATGTGACTGCGGACGACTTCGACGCGATTATTATCCCAGGGGGTTACTCGCCCGACCATATGCGCAGGCACAAGGCGATGGTCGACCTGGTCACGACCGCTGCTCAAAAGGGCAAGGTTCTGGCCGCGATTTGTCATGGTCCATGGATGCTCTGCTCGGCCAAGTGTCTCAAGGGCAAGAAGGTCACCGGGTTCTTCGCGATCCGCGACGATGTTGAGAATGCCGGCGGAATCTGGGTCGACGCCGACTGCGTCGTCGATGGAAACCTGGTCACGAGCCGAACTCCTGACGATTTACCTGCGTTCATGCAAGGGATTCTTACTGCACTTGGATGATGACATCCACCAAAAGAGATCTCCAGGCTCGATCGACACGAACGCGTTGTTCCGGAGTTGACGAGTGTCTCGACCACGCGTCTTCCCCTGGGCGGCTTACCTGTTTGGGATGGCCACGACCACGCCCATCCTCGCGTAATTCGCCCTCAATTTGGCCGATCCATCCTGGGGTCTGCGGTTCCCACTGGGGTGGATCGATCCGACGTTTGTTCGCTTTAGGGGTAACGAATACTCTTGATGTGCTCTACATCCAGTCCAGAGAGAAGTGAGCGACTCTGAGGCACCAGAAGTGGGGTGGAACACAAAATAAAGGGTCCCGGAAGGTTCTTGTTCACTAGCTGATCTAAATAGGATCTATAATTATGGTGGCTGGCGAGATGACTGTCCGATTCGATTTCCCCACCGGAAGCAGGGCGATGAAGCTTGCGGTCATGGTCGATTTTCTCCGAGAGTTACGTCTACACTAAGGGGCTCGCCCACTCGGGCGTGTGTTCCTCTGTCCGTCGAGGTCTCCGGCAATGCAGATCCAATGTCCGCACTGCGGGCACACAGTTGCGGTCAACCCATCGAAGCCGGGTCGGTTCGGTGCAAAATGCCTTCAATGTGCCGGGGAGTACATCGTCACACTTGAGCTGAAGGTCGAAGCACAGCCCCAAACAAGGGATGAGACGAGCGCCCCGACAACGGAGGCTGCCACCGGTGTCTGGACCGGAGGAGCGACAGAAGCCGACGGCACGATCGCTCAATCCGGTCCAGTCGATGCCGACGCCACAACCCTCGGCGGTTCAAGTGGAGTGAGTGATGGGGGGACAATCCCATCCACGCTTGGGGGCTACCAGATCGTCAAGGAACTTGGTCACGGCGGGATGGGGTCGGTCTACCTGGCGAAGCAGATCTCGCTTGGCCGCAACGTCGCCCTCAAGACCATGCGGCCCGAGTGGTCGCGTGACGCCGAATTCGTAGCCAGGTTCACCCGCGAAGCCTATGCCGCCGCACAACTCGTCCACCACAACGTCGTCCAGATCTACGACTTCGGTGAGGACAAAGGGACGAACTTCTTCAGTATGGAGTTCGTCGATGGGTCGTCCCTCGCCGCGCTCGTGGCAGAACGGAAGCCGATCGACCCCGAAGTGGCGGTGGGCTACGTGCTTCAAGCGGCTCGTGGGTTGAAGGTGGCACACGACCAGTGCATGATCCATCGTGACATCAAGCCTGACAACTTGCTGCTGAACAAGCAGGGAATCGTCAAGGTCGCGAATCTGGGACTCGTCAAGACACCAAACTCACCTGAGCCGAACTCCGGGATTGCCCTGGCGGGAGGATCGGCGGGAACAACCCTCGTTGGTCAGACAATGGGGACCCCCGCTTATATGGCTCCCGAACAGGCAAAGGATGCCGCTTCGGTTGACGCCAGAGCCGACATTTACTCGCTTGGATGCACTCTCTACGTTCTGGTGACCGGTCGGCCTCCTTTTAGTGGTCGAACTGCGATCGAAGTGATCACGAAGCACGCGAATCAAGCGATTCCGCCTCCCGAAACAATCAGCAAACGCGTTCCCAAAGGGCTCTCGGAGATCATCCTCCGGATGGTCGCTAAGAAGCCTGAAGATCGCTTCAACAACATGAGCGAGGTCATTACAGCTCTCGAGCACTTCCTGGGAGTGTCGAGTTCAGGGCCATTCTCACCAAAAGAACTCCATGTCGAGGCACTTGAACAGGGTGTTGCCGACTACGAGTCGGCTCCAACGGCCAGGCTTTCGAAACAAACCACCCTCGGACTTTCAGTCAGCCTTGGCCTCATTATTGCGGGTGCCCTGGTGTTCAGGCGGCCGATGCTCGTGGGAGCACTCACCTGGTTGGGGTTCGCAACGTGCCTTTCTCGGTTTGTGATCGAAGGAATGCGCGGGCGTTCGATTTTGTTCACAAAAGTTCGCGAGTGGCTTCTGGGTGCAAAACCGAGTGAGTGGGCGACTTGGTGCGTGGGAGGGGTCCTTTCTGCAGTCTTACTATGGTCGTTCGGTCTGGTCGGTTTGACGATTTCCTTTGGCTTGGCGGGTATGTTGCTCGCGGCTGGACTCTACTTGGGTTTTGACCGACGAGCGGAACACGAACGGGCCGAGCCAATCCATAGAATCGAGACCTTGCTGAAAAGTTTGCGCATTCAAGGTGTGGATGAGAACGCAATCCAGCAATTTGTCCGCAAGTACGCCGGAGAGAGGTGGAAATTGGTTTATGAGGAACTCTTTGGTTTCGCATCACTGAACGCCGCGCGTGCCAGGATGAGCCCAACCGGTAAGCCATCGGTCGGTCGATTCGACTTGCGTTCGCCGATGCTCGGTTGGATTGAAGGTCAACTTCGTGACCGACGCGAGAAAGCGGACCTGAGACTTTTACAGCGAATTGAGGAGAGGAGCCTTGAAGCCCAAGGCGTCAATCTTGTCGTTGCGCGGCGAAAATCACGACGAGTTGCCGAGGCTATGGTCGCGACGGCCGCCGAGGCTCGCCAGACGGCATTGACTCAGAGGGGGGGCCTCCGAACTCAGAAATCGCTCTATCAGTCTATGAATGAAGCTGCCGAACAGCCCGAACGCGTATTGGTCGGACGTCCCGACCGGGAGGGCTCTGCCGGCTTGGGCTGGTTGATTCAAGCGATGTTGAACATGATCCTAGGCTCACGTATCCGCTTTCTTGCGGGGTTGGCTCTACTCGCGGCATGTGCGATGTGGATGGATCAGAATGGGCTAGCTTCGAGTCAGCAAGTCCTTGAGATCGTCAAGTCGGCGCGGGAGACACAGGATGTTGCGGTGCTCGAAGATTTGAAGAAGATCAAGATCGATTTTGATCCAAGTCAGCCCACTCGACCTCTGAAGCTCGCGATGATTCCGGAGCCGGTCCTCGGGCTGTTCAACAGTTATGCATCGGGTGCGGCCGGACTCATGCTGATCGCCTCTGCGTTCTTTCGAGGTTGGAAGATGAGCCTGTTCGCATTCCCAGGCGCGGTGTTCGCGATCGCAGGACCACACTTCGGTCTGCCGATTCCTAAAATTGGAACGAGTGACGTGAATCAATTTTACATCACGATCGGAGCGGTTATTTCAGGCCTAGGTTTTTTTTTGGGCCGGACTCGGTTGTGAGCTAGGCTAATCATGGCTACTTGATGAGACAGACTTGATAATTTTATCGGTCTGACCTTGTCGATCAGAGTTGCACTTCGTAATACTTAGCTCACAGTATCGTCTCGCAACCCCCCGTGCGGAGTTACGATGTCTTCGCGAGCGGAGGAGAAGCATAGATGACGAATACCAAAGAAAATCTCACGGTTGTGCTTGGCGACATAACGACTTTGTCGGTTGATGCGATTGTCACCCCGGCTGATCCCACGTTTCGAGTGGGCCAAGGGATTGATGCCGCAGTGCGTCGTGCTGCAGGAGCTGGACTGACCCAGGAGTGTGAAGCGTTGGGGGTATGCCCGCGTGGTCAAGCCCGACTAACCCAGGGGCATCGACTCCCTTGCCGCTTTGTGATTCACGCGGTTGGACCAGTCTATGTTGATGGCCTTTCAGGCGAGTCGGAAGTTCTTCACTCGGCAATCGTAGAGTCGCTGAAACTCGCTGCTAAGTTCGGGGTCCATTCGGTCGCGATTCCTCCATTCGGTAGCGTCTTTCGTGGATTTCCCAAAGAGGAAGCCGCCATCGTCACACTCGCCGCTGTTCGCGAGTGGATGAGCAAAAATGAGAGACCATCATCGGTGATCTTCTGCTGTCTTTCTGAGGATTCAGCTCAGGTCTTCCGCTCGATACTCGGCTCGACCGACGATTATTGATTCTCTGCTTGCACTCCATTCCGGTCCCGCATGCCCATTTCCATTCGGGCATGCGGGATCGGTTTCAATCTCTCTCAGATGAACTCGTTGATCAAGTTCTCGAGCATCTCCTGACGACCGCTCTCGTTCGTTTTGATCTCGCCCTTGGGAACGATGTAGCTCTCAAGTTCAGTAAATCCAGCCTGGCCGGACTCAACACGGCGGCCAAACTCGCCATCCCAACTCCGGTAACGTTCCTTCACAAACGAACAGAGGCGTCCGTCGCTGATGATCGCGTGGGCGATCTTCAAGCCTCGTGCGAACGCATCCATTCCTCCGATGTGGGCGTAGAAGAGGTCGAGGGGTTCAAAGCTTTCCCGCCTCACTTTGGCGTCGAAGTTCACACCGCCGGTCGTGAAACCACCCATCCCCAACATGCAGTACATGCATTTCGTGGTGAGATAGATATCGGTTGGGAACTGGTCGGTATCCCAGCCGAGAAGCGGATCGCCCGTATTGGCGTCGATCGAGCCGAGGGCACCCGCACCGATTGCGACCTCCAACTCGTGCATCATCTCATGACCAGCCAGAGTGGCGTGATTCGTTTCGATGTTGAGCTTGAAGTGGGGGAGAAGCTCATAGGTTCGGAGGAAGTTCAAGCAGGCGGCGGCGTCGGAGTCGTACTGGTGCTTCGTCGGCTCTTTGGGCTTGGGTTCGATGTAGAACGTGCCTGTGAAACCAATTTGCTTCTTGTACTCGACGGCATTGTGCAAGAACCGAGCGAGGTGATCGAGCTCTCGCTTCATGTCGGTATTGAGCAAGGTCTGGTATCCTTCTCGTCCTCCCCAGAAGGTATAACCCAACCCGCCGAGCCCGTGAGTGACTTCCATTGCCTTCTTAACCTGTGCGGAAGCGTAGGCAAAGACCTCGAGGTTCGGGCTCGTTGCCGCCCCATGCATATATCTGGGGTTGGAGAACAAGTTTGCCGTTCCCCAGAGTAGTTTGACACCAGTCCGGTCCTGTCCGTCCTTGAGAACCTTGACGACCTCGTCGAGATTCGCATGCGACTCTGTGAGAGAGGCCCCTTCGGGAGCCACGTCACGGTCGTGGAAGGCATAGAACGGGGCGTTAATCTTCTCGAAGAACTCGAACGCGACCTTCGCTTTCGTCTGGGCGTTGGCCACACTTCCGGTCCCATCGTCCCAGGGGCGAACGGCGGTCCCGGAGCCGAACGGATCCGAGAGTGGGTTACTAAACGTGTGCCAATAGACAACTGAGAACCGTAAGTGATCACGCATCGTCTTATCCCCGACGACCTCGTCGGGGTTATAATGCTTGAACTCCAGTGGGTTGCGCGACTTCGGGCCGCCGAACTGGATCTTGGGGACACCTGGGAAGAATTCAGCCATCGCTCGGTCCAGCCTCGCTTGCGGGCGTCATCGGCAGTAAAAAGAAAGGGTAGGGTAATAGTTTAGGGATACAAGCGAACCGGGGCAAGACCTCACCCGGAACGCTAATTCGCTCTGTGATCTATTTCGAGTCTCGGGATGCGTGGAACGGTCTGCCACGAGTTCACATGATCATGACGATCTGTAAAAGTTGCTCCCTCGATCGAACGACACAGCTCGCTCACTTCACCCGAGTCAGGCGAGAGTCACCTTCAATCCGCCAGGTTTGGGGATCTGCCGTCTTGGGGGTGATGGTCACCTCGACTTCGAAACCTTTCTCGGACACCAGAATTTTGGGATCGCTCAACCCCTCCTTCAGGGGGAAGCCGAGTTCCTCAAGTGTCTTGGCAAACGACTTTGTTTTGCCGATATGGGCGCGTTGGGCGTAGTAGGCTGCGTGAAGCCAGTCCTTCGCGGGCCAGGCCAGGTCCGGTTTGAAGCTGGTTTCTGATGCCTTCCCCTGTGTGAATTGCACATAGCCCCATGTTTCAGGGCGATGCATGTCGACTACACCTTGAGGAGACCAGACCCAGTTGTCTTCCTTGGTGTTGGGCACCTTTTGATACTTGCCGTTGGCGCGGTTGATTTGCCACTCAACCCTCGAGAAGTTGACCCGCCACTGATCGCCATCGCCGGGAGGACTCTTGACCTTGGTGAACTCGGCGAGCGCCTTCCAGGGGAACGCAATTTCGATGGACCAACCCTTATCCGTATCCGTGGGGTCGTTGATCGTCCCTTCGATATGAACGCCGGTCTTGAGCCCTGGAATCTCCCACTCGTTAAGGGCAGGGCCGCCGTCCTTATACGCTTTAGGTAATCGAAGATCCCACCCCGTGTTGAGTGCGTTCATCTCGAATTCGTAATATTGATGATTGTCGCCATCGGGATCGATGAAGACTTCGAAATCAGGGTCATGAAAGATGACGGAGTCGTGCTTGGTCAAGGTCCCCCAGACGTGTGGCTCGTCCATCTGGGCGGCGATGTAGAAATAGTTGTCATCCCAGAGCATCTTCGCCCTGGTCTTGAAGCGCGGCTTGGGCTTCTTATCACCCTCGATATCGACGAACTCGTCCGTCCAAGAAGCGTCGGCCCAGTCTTTGTCGTCGAGCTTTCCATCTATGACGATCGGCGAGCTTGCCCGACCGCAGACATAGCCCTTGGGCGGATCTGCACTCACGCCGACGACACAGACGAAGAGAAGGTAAAACATGGTGCGACCCTGTAAGAATGCGAGAACTCCTAACCGCAGTCCTACAGTGTCGCAGAGTTCTTCGAGAGAATCACCAAGCCGATGGGTGCTGACCTGATTTTTCAAGGAGAAGCTTGGAGCCAGCGTACGCACATTTTCTTATTTGATCAACTTGGCCAACGTCTCTTCTAGGGCTGGACCACGCAGCTCAAGTCGAATGATCTTGCCCTCAGGATCGATTAAAAAGGTCGCTGGGATGCTGCTGATGCCATAAAGTTCGACCAGATCGCCCCCACTCGACATGTTGTGGACCTGCTTCCAGGGGACTTTCCGGGCCTTCACGAAGTCGACGACAGCCTGCCGGTTCTCGTCGAGGCTCACGGCGACGATCTCGAGTCCCTTGGAGTGGTACTTGGTGTATGCAGATTGCTGGTTGGGGAGTTCGGCAATGCAAGGCGCGCACCAGGTCGCCCAGAAGTCCAACAACACATACTTGCCTTTGAAGTCCTCTAGCCGAATGGAAGCTCCATTCACATCCTTGACCGCCAGGCGTGGAGCGGGCTTGTCGACCTTATCCAGTTTTGCAAGGTCCTCATCAACCTTCTGCTTTAGGTTGGGGCTTTCGGCGTATTGTTTGAGAAGAGTCTGGTAGACCTGTTTGGCGATCGGGTACTCGCCGGCTGCGATGGCCGCGTGGGCGACGGAGTCGGCAAACTGGCCGGCGAACTCTTCTTGATCTGGACCCGAAAGGCTCGACATCAAGGTCTTGTAGACTGCGAACGCTTCAGGAAACTTGCCATCGCGTGCTCTGGCCATGACTGCGATGATCTGTGCTAGCGGCCTCACAGCCCCTTCGGGACGATCCGCAAGGTAGTTCTTGGCGAGTCGCTCATGGTCAAGGAACCAGTCGTGCTCGATCACCTTATCGAACAAGGCCATGTAGGCCTGGTCGATGTCGGTTGCTCGGGGATTCTTGATCACATAGTCGGCGAGTTCTTCGACCAACACCTTGTCATGTTTTAGCAGGATCGCAACGACCCCTGTGGGGGTTTTCTCGTCGGCCCCGAGCAGGACCGGTGCCAGGAGAATCAGGCTTGTCATCAATGCCACACGCATCTCTTGCTCCGTATTCACCTGGGCGTTGCTCTACGATCGACCGTGTTATGAGGTGTCAGAACCCAAGCTCAGAAGCCTTGAGCGACCGTCCGATTTGCAGCGATCGTCGCGGTTTTGTTCTCGGTTAGGAGCTGGGTCATCAAATGATCCCACCGACTGCAGCAGGTCTCGCGTTCGTGGTCAGCGAGGAAGGCGTCGCGACCTCGCTCGCCCATTGCTTTGGCGCGGAGAGGGTCGGCGGCTAGTGTCTCGATGGCCTCGACGAGGCCCGCTGCATCACCGAGTCGGACAGTGAGTCCGCAATCGGATTCGCGGATTGTATCGGCTGTCTCGCAATGGTCTGGCCCGACGAAGATGGCTGGCCGACCTGCCGCCATGACTCCGTAGAGCTTGCCGGGCACAACGATTCCCGTCATTTCCTGGCGCATCGAGATCAGGTGAACATCGGCGAGAGATAAGGATGCGTGCAGTTGTTCACGAGGGAAATAGTCGAGGAGTTGGACGTTCTCGAGTCTCTCTAACGCCTTCGCAGCGCGGACCTCGGCCATCCGGGGACCGTCGCCGACGAAGAGGAAAACAATGTCGGACCGATCTTGGAGACGTCGGGCGGCTTCGAGGAACTCGTCCGTTGAGTGGGCCAGACCAAGATTTCCCGAGTACATTGCCACAAACGTGTCGGCCAAACCCATGGAGCGGCGTAAAGGATGACCTTCGCGTTGGAGGGGATAGACCTCGTCGCTTCGACTCCATACCGGGATCGTCACAATGCGTTCTGGCCGTACCCCTTTCGAGGCGATTCGGTCTGCCATGTAGGCACCCAGCACGACGACAGAGTCGGCCTGGCGATAGACGAAGTTGCTCAGCCAGATCAGGGCGGCGACAACTGGATTGGAATGCGACATTAGTCCAAGAGCCAGACTCGCGTCAGGGTGGAGGTCCATACTCCAATAGATATGGTGCGAGCCCTTTAACTGTCGGAGCAGTGTCCCGACCAACCCGATGATCGGCGGGGTAGTGAGGGTGGCAACCGCATCAAACCTGGGAAGTCGAACTGCCAAGACCAGAGCTCGCAGATAGAAGCTCAAGTAATCGATCATACGTCGCACGGTGGTCCTCCGCCCTAGAGCGGTTGCGGGGACACGATGGATCGTGACCCCGTTGCGAACCTCCTGCGATGCAGATCGACTCCGACTCGGCTTGTAGCCTCCCTGGCTACACAGCACATGGACCTCGTGTCCCGCTTCGGCCATGCTTTCGGCGAGGTCGGTCAAGTGCTGGGCGGTCGAGGCGTGGTCGGGCCAGTAATACTGGTTGATGAAAAGAAGCTTCTTCTTCTTGCTCGCACCTGCCGGATTGGTCGCAAGGGCGAAAACTCGAGAGCGGGCGGGGGGGGTGAGTTCTGCGCGATCGGCGCGCCAGCGTCGGTCTTGACTCTTGAGGTCGGGGGTGGGGCGCGTCGTTCGGAAGCGCCCCCAGGCCCTCACCATTTGGTGTCGGCCATCGCCTTGTTGGCTCGATACCAGTCGATTGTCTTGTTGAGCCCCTCGCGGAGTGACGTGGGCGGGGTCCAGCCCCCGAGCGCCGCCGTCAAGCGAGTCGTGTCGAGCACCTTCATCATCGCGCCGTCGGGTTTGTCGGTGTTCCACGTCATTTTACCCCGGTAACCACTGACGTCATGAACCGTCTCGGCCAGTTCACGGATGGTCGTCCCCACGCCTGTCCCGATGTTCAAGGGCGTGTTTACATCGTTATAGCTTTGGGCCGCCAGGATGATGGCGTCTGCACAATCCTCGACATAGATGAACTCACGGACTGGCTTGCCAGTCCCCCAGACCTCAACACTCGGTGTGTTGGCCGCTTCGGCTTCGACCCACTTGCGAACAAGAGCGGCGACGACGTGCGAACGATCGGGGTTATACGAGTCACCCGGTCCGTACAGGTTTGTCAGGATCAGATGAATCGAGTCGAGGCCGTATTGCTTCTTATAAGCAACCCCCTGGACGGCGAGCATCTTCTTGGTCAAGCCGTAGTTCACGACACTCGCGTGACACGGTCCGGCCCAGAGATCCTCTTCCTTCAGGTGGCCTTCAAGATATCCTGGGTAGCTGCACGCAGTGCCGATCGCCACGACCTTACCGACCTTTGCCAGCCTGGCAGCCTCGTAAATGTTCGCACCCATGACCAGGTTGCGATAATAGAGCGTGGCCGGCTGGGTGACATTGATGCCGATGCCACCATAGTAAGCGGCGGCGTGGATCAGGATTTCGGTCGGATGTTCAAGGAGGCAGGTGACACAAGCGTCAAGTGCCGTCAGGTTATAGTCACGCTGGCGAGGGACATAGACTTGCGCACCCATGCGTTCAAGTCGCTTGACCATGTGCTGGCCGAGAAACCCTGCTCCTCCGGTAACCGTAACCTTCTTGTCGGCCCAGAATCCCTTCATGATGGTTCTCCGTAGGGTGACCGGCGAACCGTGAGTCAGTCGCCGGGAGTGTGCTGTCCGGTTACCACCGGTCGTCGATCACGACCGGTGGCACTTCGATTCCGGTGATTGATTGGCAGGCTTCGCCAATCAAACGTTTGCGAATGGATTCTGGAACTCGATGAGCTTCGCAGCTCGGACGAGTTCGGCGACGCCACGGTCGAGGTCCACCGTGGTTTCAAAGCCCTTGGAGCGGATCTTCTCGTAGCTGACCTCGTAGTTGCGCTGATCGGCGTCACTGCCGACCTCAGCGAAGTGGAGGTAGAAATCGACATGCTCAAGGATCTTACGGGCCACGTCTTCCTTGGTGAAGTTCATGGTCTCGTGGCCGACGTTATAGACATCGTCCTTCATGCTGTCCCATCGGTCGAGGGCAAACATGATCGAGCGAGCCATGTCGCGGACGTGGACGAAGGTTCGCTTGAAGCCCCCTTCGTACACAATCAGGTTGCGGTTCTTCACAGCCTGATAGGTGAAGTCGTTTGGCATCAGGTCGAGACGCATCCGATTGCTGACGCCGAAGGCGGTCGCATAGCGATAGGCCACGCTATTGCCAGCTTCAAGGATCATCTGCTCGGCTTGAGCCTTAGTTTCGCCGTAGAGCGTGATCGGCGCGGTCGGCGTATTCTCGTTGCAGATGTAGTCAGGAACCGATCCGTAGATGCTACCGGTCGAGGCGAAGATCACTTTCTGATCGGGCTTCCGGAGGTTTAGTAGGTTGCGAGTTCCTTCGACGTTGGTCGCGTGGGCGACTTGCGGTTCTTTCTTGCAGGCAGGGTATCCCACGATGGCGGCGAGGTGAACAATGGCTTCGACCCCTTCGAGGGCGGCCTTCATGCCGACCGGGTCGGTCACATCGCCCTTGTGAAGTTCGAAGAATCGATTCTCGCAGCAGGGAAGCAGGCCGTGGCCGCCGAAGCGAAGCGAGTCATAGACCCGAACTTTGTGGCCTTGATCGAGCAACATGGGGACGAGAGTGGAACCCACATAGCCCGCGCCGCCGGTGACCAGAATACGCATGAGGACCTTCCTTGGTGGCTCTGGGACGCGCCTGGGACGTCACGGTGTGAAACAGAGAGGGAGAGACCGCGACAGGTCCAAAGACGGGGAGGCACTAGCCAGGCAGGCCCCCGTCCGTGCGGGCCAATGTCGAAGTCGCGTCGTTCATCGCGTCGAGCGGCGAGAAATCCTTCTCGCGAGACGCACTATGAAAAACTTCCGCCTTCATGTCAACCGCGGTTTTGACGGGAGAGCTTCCGGCTGCTACCGTCCGGTGAGCGTCCAACGCCCACCACAACTTGAGTCGAAATTCCCATGACATCGCCGACCGAACCCAAACCGATTTTCCAACCCGATCACCAGGCCTACGTTGCGACCGAAGGGACCCGCACCGAAATGGCCTGGGGACACCTGCGAATCTTCACCGGTCGAGGTGCCCAACCGAGCGAAACCACTGTCGGGATCTGTCACATCAATCCAGGTTGCCATAACCCTCTGCACTATCACCCCAACTGCGAGGAGACGATCTTCGTCCTGTCCGGCCGCTGTGCCCACCGTTACGGCGAAGGAGAGGTTATGCTCGAACCGGGTCAGACGATCCTCGTCCCCCGGTTCGTGGTTCACAATGCCTCAGCCGTCGGTACTGAGCCTCTGGAACTCCTGATCATCTTCTCGAGCGGCGAGCGCGAGGCCGTCTTCCTCGAATGAGGATGACCATACCCAGGCCGAGTCCTACGATCGTGTAGGACTCGGTGACTGCCAGAGGAACGAATTGATCGCTCCAGAGGACCACCTGGAAGTTCGACGCAGACCCATCACCGATCGCGTTCGCCAAGCTCACATACGTATTCGATCCGTCGTCGAAGAACCCGCTCGGGTCCTGGCTGGTGTCGAGTCCCCAACTGGAATTCAGACTCACAAGTTGGGTTCCGAATGCCGTTGGGGTGCTGGTCAATGTCCCCCAGCCGGTTGGCAGTACAAACTGCATTGCATTCGAACCCCCCAGATCGACCACGACCGGGTCAAGAGCCCGAATCTCCAGGCCGATCAATCGAGTAGTTGGGTCAACCACCAGACCAAGAAAACTCGCCGTAGGGTCGTTGGTCGGACTGGCGTTGGCTGCGTAGCTATACTCAATCGAGCCGGGGCTTGAATTGAGTAAGGTCCACACGAAGTTCAACGAGTTGGATCCACTCGCATAACTGGTGGCAACCGAAACGTTCAGCGAACTTGAGAAGCTCAGCCCCGACGCGAGCGTCACGACTCCGATAGTCCCAGCTCGTGTTGAGTTCCTACTACCGCTCACGCCAAGCTGGACGTCCGTGAGGAAGTTCGCGGTTGAGAAATCCGACGGGTTTGAGAACGTAACGATATTTACAGTCGTTTGTGAGTCGACTGCGAGCAAGCCTGCCTCCGCAGCTCGATACTGGCCTAAGGAGATCGAAATCCCCAACAAGAGTAAGGTCGAATGCGCAACAGGGCTCGACACGGCAATCCTTAGCATCAACCACCTCGATTCGCCGAGGAACGCCGGTCGCCTGACTCCGTTTGGAGTCGATCATCGAGACCGGCTGGCTAAACTTAGGACGCGAATCACGAGGTTGTGGGCGGATTTATCGACATCACCAAAAAATCTCAACCTGTGAGGTGTCACAGGTTGAGATTTCGTGAGTGTCCCGCGATTTCCTTACTTGCCGTGAGCGTCGGCATCCTTGGCGGACTTCAAGGTCGAGAGCCACTCGACAACGTCACGGATCTCGCTCTTCGAGAGGCTCTTGAGGATGTCGGTCGGCATCGCCGAGTCCCCGCGCTTCTGTTCCTCAATCTCGCTCTTGGGGATCACGATCAGCTTCGCTTCGGCGGTCATCAGCCGGAGTTCCTTGTCGTTCTGGCCCTTGAGGACTCCAGTGATCACCTGACCGTCGAGCTTGGCCGCGACCACGGTTTCAAACCCTTCGGCGATCTTGGCGTTGGGCAGGACGATCGACTCCAACAGGTAGCGACGGTCGCCTCGGAGGGCAATTGCGTCGAGCACTGGACCAACTTCGCCCCCTCGACCTTCGGCCTTATGACATCGGAGACACTGGACAGCTCCCTTGTTGAAGAAGATGTCTCGCCCTTTGGTCGCGTCTCCGCCGCTAATGCACTCGCGCCAGGCAGAAAGAGGGTCGTTCTTCGCGCGAGTATTCTCGAAATCGGCGACCCTGGCTGAGAGCGACGGGTGCTTACCCGCCGCTTCGAGAATATCCAGCTCGACTTCGGCGGATGTCTTGCCGCCGATCAGATCGTCGAGACTCTTGGTCAGCAGTGCATCGGCCTCGGGGGCCTTCACATCGCCGAGGATACTGAAGGCGGCTTGTTGATCGCGGGCTGTCCCCGACTCCAGCATTCCTCCCAGCAGGGGGAGTGCCTTGGCAGGTTCGAGCTTGGCGATCACGCGCAAGCCCTCGCTCCGGACGCGGGGCTTCGTGTCGGTGAGAACCAGCTTGGCGACATCGGCTAGTCGAGGATCCACTAACGTTTCGAGAGCCTTCAAGGCGGCGATCCGGTCTCGGTCACCGAGCTTGGTATCACCAACCAGCTTCACCAGGAGTGGGCCTGCGTCGCGAATCGCCAGCCGAGCCACAGCTTCCGTCGCGGCGATTTGAACAGATGAAGCGATCCCTTCAGCAGCAAGGACCTGGGGCAAGATTGCCTTCAGGGCAAGGGCTGCGTCATCAATGGGACGCTCGGCGATCGGTCTCCAGAGGCCGGTGACCCGGTCGCGACCGCGTGGCTTGGCCCAATCGCCAAGGGCGACAAGAGCTTCGACCCGCATCGTGTCGGGGATCTTGCCTTGGATCGCGAGTGCAGCGAGTCGCTTTGCCGACTGGGATCCACCCATCCGCAAGTTGGCATTAATCACCCGGCGCAACAGGGGCTCGGGCAACTCCGATCGATCCGCCAGCTTCGCTAGCGAACCCGTGGCGTCGTTAATCTCGGCATCATTGATCGCTCGGGCAGCTTCCAAAACCACTGCGGGGTCACTATCGGCGAGGAAGTCGGCGACTTCAGGACGCCCTAGCCGCCGCAAGGAGACGACCGAAGCCAGCCGGACCGATCGAGAGGTGTTGGTGGCGGCTCGTGCTAAGGTCGGCACGTCGGCCAGTGCGGTCAGGGCGACGATTCCACCGTGACGGATATAGAGACTCTGATCCTTGTTGTCCTGAACCATCGCCAGGATCGGGCCGACCGCCTCGGACTTCTTCAACTTGCTCAGCGCCACGGCGGCGGCCAAGCAGACCATCGGCTCCTCGTCTTTCAGTCGTGAGACCAATGCATCAAACGCAGGGAGATATGTATTGTTGCCAAGAACTGTTGCGGCGGCTTCCCGCAGATGAGCATCGGGCTGCGACAAGGCATCAACAACCGAGGGCAGACCTTTGAGATCCTTTTTCCCGAGTTGGCCCAGACCCCAGATCGCGTGGAGCTTTGCCATCGGCGAACCTGAAGCGAGTGCTTTTGTGAACGTATAGACATCGCCTCGGTTGACGATCTCAAACTGAGCTTCCTGGCGGACACGTTGGTCGGCATGAGCCAGCAACTCTGCGAGTTCGGCAATCTTCAAATCTTTCGTGCCGGCCGCGAGTAAGTTCTTGACCTCCTTGACCTTTGCAGCGTTCTCAGTGGAAGTCCCGCCCACCTTCCAGAGTCGACCCTTGCCTGGCTTGGGCCAGCCTTCGACCCAGTCGGTAAGATACAGGTCGCCGTCAGGTCCGAAATCGACGTCTGTTGCCAGGACCGACCATATCGGCTGGGTGGAGTCAATAATCTCGTAGCCGAGTTTGCTCTGCTTCAAAGCCCACGAGCGAATGCCACTTTGCCCGCTCGCGCCCCGGAAATCGCATAAGAAGAAGTGATCCTTAAATGCGACCGGTAGGCTGGAGGTTCCAGGATCATACGTAAGCCCTGATGGGCCGTCGCCCAGGTTGGCGATGGGGGGCCAGATGTAAGCCGCTTGGCCGTCCCAGCGGGGATACCAGAGCTTCTCATCGTTCCAGGGTCCGCGACGATAGGGACCTTCCAGGTACTGATACCCAATTCGCCAGCCGCTGTCCGAACCCTCGACCAGGTGAACGAATCGAGCCCGATCACCACCGTCGGAGTTGTTGTCCCCGGTAAACAGGTGTCCGTACTGGTCAAAAACCAGTTCCTGCGGGTTCCGTAAGCCGGTGGCAAAGAGTTCGAGTTCCGAACCGTCCAGATTACACCGAAGAACCGCGCCTGTGTCGGGCGAGTAGATCGATCGACCATCCTGGGTGATGTTCAGACCTCGGTCGCCGATCGAGAAGTAGAGCTTACCATCGGGTCCGATCCGCAAGCCGTGAAGGTCATGGCCAATAAACGCCACGTGAACGCCGTACCCATGATGGAGCGCGGTCCGAACATCGGCCACTCCGTCGCCATTGGTATCTCTGAGCTTCCAGAGCTTCGGAATACAAGTGAAGAAGACGTCGCCCTTGTAAGCCAGCAAGCCCGCGCCGATGCCGTCAGGAACCGCGTTGAATCCCTCAGCAAAGACGGTGGAAGTGTCGATCTTGCCATCGCCGTCTTTATCGACCAGGAGGCGGACACGGTCGGACTCTTTGGCGTAGTCGTCGAATTCCTTGCCCAGGTGCTTCTTATACATTGCCACCCGATCTTCCACGGTCCGGCAGGCGAGATCGTCGTCGAGCCAATACATGTGGCTGCGGGTGTCGGTTGTCCCTTCCGAGTGTCGGAAGGTTTCGGCGATGTAAAATTTGCCCTGATGGTCGGCGTAAAATGAGACCGGGTTGGCAAGCAGAGGCTCCGCTGCCACCAATTCCACGTGCAGCCCTTCGGCCAGCCGGATCGTTTTCTGTGCCTTTTGGGCCTCTTCTGAGGGGCCTGAGACCTTCGGCTCATACGGTTTGGGTTTGTCGTCCTCTGCGGAGTTGACCGGCGGAGTGACGTAAAGCACGAGGGCGAGGGCCCATGAAGCAGACAAGCATCGCATAGATTGACCCCGGCACGACCTGAAGGAATGCGACCGCTGGGCGAGCGGTCGAGGAATCCCTAATTTTAGTGGATTGAGGCACTATCGGCAATGTGGGCACGGATCGTTCGAGTCTGAGGTCCGGCGTTCGACCGAGCGAGTGGGCTGGTTCCAACTCGTGCCACTGAACCTGGTCGGTTTGGAGCCCTCTGAGCCCCAAGTCGCCTTCCATCACGGATTTCAGTTGAGTCTCCAGAAAGTTCGTTGGGCGAGTGACGGGGAGGTTCACACGCCAGAAAACTTTATTATGATGGGCTAGAGGTCGCTGGGTCATGTGAAGTCGAGGATTGTCAATGCCGCCACCTATCAAGCTTCTAGAAAGAGAAAAACCCTTCTTCGAGAAGGGCTTCGAGCGGAAGCTTCTCGCTCGCTGGGACGAGGCATGGGCGAAGCTTTCGCTGCCCGCACGTCGCTTGTTCTTGGATGAAATCCGCAGTCCAGTTCGGAGCGAGAAGGGCATTCTCGGTCAGCCGAGCATCGCCGTTGACAGCGTTCCTGCCGAACCGCTCGAAGAGTTGCGTAAAGCCCAATTCGTGGTGATGAACGAATTGGTCAAGGGCAAGGGGGTGCGCGTTTTCGCGAACCCCGATGTGTACGACTTTGCAGCACGAGCACGCTGCCTGCGTGCTTCTCGGCTGTTCAGCATCGCTGCCGAGACTGACGCACTCGAGCGATACGTGAAGTGGACCTGCTTCGAATCCCAGCTTCAGAATTGGATTGTGAAGATCCTCTACAACCGAGGGGCGGACGGTGTTCTGGGATCGGCCAGCTCGTATTTCGGCTTGATCAAGGGCTACCGCTGGCTGGATTGGGTCGTCGATGAGCTTGATTTGCCCCGGGCACGTCAATTGATGGATCATCTGATCGAAGCCAAAGCCCCGGTGCCGATTACGCGATTCTTGGCCGGGGTGACAGGTGCTGAGGGGACAAAGCGATCGACCCTTGACTCTCTCATAGGTCACCTAGCGATCTTCGAGGATTTTGATCCCGAGACGTTCGACATTGTGGTTGATCTCCTACCCTCGGTCAGGCAGGGAATGGCGGTAGCTCAGAAAGCGAAGGTGCTCCCGAACCTCACCGTCATGGATGTGCTGAAGGAGCTTGGACCGACCGAAGGGATCTTCCTGTCCGACATGAGAGCTTTTCTGCTTGAACTCGCATCCGAACCGATGCGGCTCAAACAGGATGAGTCGCCATTCGCCAAAGAACTCGAACGCTTTGTCACCGCATTCGATCCGCTTCCTGCGTGGCTCGATCGGCTTCTCCAATTCAAAGAGGGCATCATCGATCGTATCGATGTCACCTTCGGACTGGCGGAAGACCTTGAGCTGGCAAAGGTTCACACGGAGGGCAAGCTCATTCAGCTTCGCCTGACGCCCGAAGGGAAAAAGTGGCTTGGGTTGGACCCAGTCGCTCAACACAAGTTCGTTTGTAAACTCTACAGGGAAGAGCCTGATGAGACTGATCTTTATTTGCGTGTCGGGGTATCACGTTTCGGTATTTACAATTATGACGGATACGAAGACCCGAGTGGAAGTGGGGATGGCATCTTTCTCGGTTCGGACATCTCAGCAGTCATCCGAGATAAGCCCAAAACGGTCCACTCTGTTCGCGAAGTGAAACTGAAAGATAGACTCTCCCTCCGGAGATCGATCGATCGCGTCTTCTCGACCATCCCGGTCGGTGTTTACCATACCCTGAGCTCGATCATCGAACGTCTCTCTCATCCCGACATGAACCCTTTACACTTGGGCGTCAACCCTGAGAAAGTTGTCGTCTTTTTCGGATATCGCAAGCTTCCCATGCTCGAGGAAGAACGACGTGCCGTAACACGTGGATTTTTGACAATTATGATCATGTGTAGATTCGTGACCCTTGGTGGCTATCAAGTCGCTGTGGGTAAGAACGACGAAGTCTGCGTCGCTCGGACGCCGTGGTATGACGCCTATTTCGGTCGCGACGTTGTGATCAAAGACCTCAATCATGCTCACGCGATCGCCGGGTCGAGTCGTGTGGTGGTCCAGCCTGACTTCAGCATTGTGGTCATCGGTCTCAACCCTCTCCCCCTTGCCGAACTTGCCCCATTCTGTGAGCGAATGACAAAAGGGGGCGGTCAGGGGGCGGTCATTCTCAAGCTGACGCGTGAATCCGTTCTCAAGGCGATCAGCCATGGAATGACTTCCGAGGAAATCCTCGCCAGACTTGACAAGCACGCCGGCTCGGCCTTGCCCGCGAATGTGAGACGTGAGGCTGAGGAGTGGTCACGCTGGGCTCGCAAGGTCCAGCTTGAGACTCTAATCGTGCTGCGGTGCCCCGACAAGGCAACCGCAGACCGGGTCGTTTCTGCCTTCAAAGCCAAAGTTGAGCGGATTAGCGATACCTTGGTTGGGGTTACGACCGACCAGGTCAGTTCGGCGAATCGGACCAAGCTCCAGATTCAAGGCTTGTTCATCGAAGGTCAACTTCCCGCGAAACCAAAACTGACCAAGGCCAAGCCGAGAGACTATTGGTGAGCCATTCGGTTCGCCTCCGCCCAAACAAACGACCTCGCCTCTCGAAGATGGCACCTCTCCGCGAAGTGTGACGGCTACTACGACTCCGTCGTCGAGATCGATCGCAATCTCGTTGAGAATTTGTTGTGATGTGACCCTTAACTATGTTAAAATAAAGAGGTCGATTGGGCAGGATCAGGCTCAATTGCCTTTTGTAAAACATGAAGCAATGAGCATTTGAAGAGAAATCGATGAAATTACTTCAACACATTCACCTCGTCTTCCCTGCGATCGCCATTGGGGCGTTGCTCTTGCCACAGCGCCCAGCATCTGCCGATATTCTCTATGCGACGGATCAGAATGGCGGTCGGATCGTGAGCGTCGACACAAATACAAATATTGTGACGACACTTGCGAATGTCCCTTCACCAGACAGCCTGGTGTTCGACAATCTCGGTCGGATCGTCTACACGTCCTTCAACAGCGGTCAGCTTCGTCGATATGATCTGCGCACATCAACCGACACGTTGATCGCGGCTGGGTTCGCTAACCCTGTCGATCTTACGCTTGAGCCGGGACGCAACACCGTTCTGGTGGCTGAGCAGTCTGGGAACAAGATTGATCGTGTCGATCTTTCCACAGGTGTCGTGAGCATCTTCAAGACCACGACGGGACCAACGAACGGCCTCACCTACGATAATCAGGGAAGGCTGTTTGCAACCACATCGTTGACGACCCTTTCCCAAATCGACCCAACCTCAGGGGTGATTCTGCAATCGACGTCCCTCTCTCCGGACATTGACGGCGTCACTTTCGATAGTTTCACGGGGCGACTCTACGTAGCGACCCAGGGCGGGAGCGTAATTCTCTCGTATAACCCTAATTCGCTCTCCAGTGGAGGAGCATTCGTGACCTCCGTCCCCAATCCCGACGGTCTGGTTTCGGATGGAATCGGGAACCTCTACATCGCGTCTCGTGGTGATTTTCACATTTATCAGTACCACTTCGCGACATCAACGCTCACCCGAGGAGCGTTTGTCTCAGGTCTGGACGATCTCGCCCCCGCCTCGGGCCTGGGCGCGATCCCGGAGCCAAGTTCCCTGATCCTGATGGGCCTTGGAGTGGTGGGACTCCTTGCAACCCAGCACAAGCGGATGTGCTGGTTCCGTTAATTCCGACTCGCTCACGCGGTTGGAGACGCCCTGTCGATCCGCTGGACCCGGGGCGCATCGTCGCCCGAGAACGGCCCCACACCGTCAACTATCTACCGAATTGTCAAAGAGCCTGCGGCCAAAATCTACAAAAGCGGCGAGGCGACCGGGGCCTCTTCAGCGTCTGCGGAAACATTCGAGGCGGAGGAATCGCTCGGTTTCGTTTCAACTTCAGGCTCTTCTTTCGTGGCCAGCAGCCGTTCCTTTTCTAGGACGCGAATGCGTCGCTCGCAGCTTGCGATCTCGCGTTCGGTCTTGCTTAGGAAC
>JANXSX010000177.1 GCA_025356475.1 Isosphaeraceae bacterium
TGAGTGCCGATTCCGCGTTCGACGCCTACCGGGTAACTCGACTCTGGGACTGACCAACCACCTCTCGCTTCCACAAAAAAGCGACCTGAAGCTGGCCCAACACGCGACACGCACGCGTGATCGCTCCGTAGTACTCTTGGATGTACTCTACCTATTGACGGAGCGTGCCTCTCCTGCCATTGATTCTCTTTCAACAAATTCGGCGAGCATCGAGGGACGCACGGTTGTCACACGGGCGAACCGGGCTTAGGATGCATGATGGAAGTCCATGCATTCCATGTGCTTGCCGCGAAGACCGCCGACCTCTCGACCTGCCCCTCACGAATTCGATTGGTTCGACCAGCCCAGGAGCGAGCGTGCTATGGCGCTACGAGACCTGACGGAGCGGCTCATCGGGCGCTTCCCCATCCTCAAAAAGGTACTGGGTGAACGGCCTGAGCTTGAACTGCCCGCGATCGGGGTCAGCCTGGCGTTCCACCTGGCGCTCCTGACGGTGCTTGGCACCATCGGTCTTGCAGCCCACCACGAAGCCAAGAATGCGGAACTCCAGGCCGACATGGTGGATACGTCGCTCCCTGAGTTCAATCGGATCGAGATTCAAGAGCTGAACATCGACCCGACCAAGGCGCTGGTTCGGGCCGAAGACGCATCAACCGCCCCGACTCTGGGGGCGGCGATGGGTAACCCGGTGGTGCTCGCCTCAGCGGCGGCCCCGGTCGCGGGAGGTACGACCGCCGCCTCGATCACAGCCAAAGTCGATGTCCGCCGACCGAACGATCTGCCTCTTCCCGCGATGGCCAGTACCTTGGGCGATATCGTCGAGATCAAAGGCAACGGGGCGGAGCATGTGGGTGATGTCGAAGGGGCGGTCGACCGAATCGCCGTCGAGATGATCCGCAGGCTGGAACGGGGCCGGACCCTGGTCGTCTGGGCCTTCGACTCGTCGGGAAGCCTGCAAGTCGAACGCGAGCGGCTCAGCAAGCACATTGATGGGATCTACTCTCATATCAAAGAACTCGACCGCGACAAGCTCGCCTCCGATGGTGGTCTGTTGACGATGGTTGTGGCGTTCGGCGAGCGTCGCAAGGCAATGCTCAACGAGCCGACCGCAGACCCCGCCGCCGTGACGAGCGCGATTCGCGACGTTCCGCTCGACACGACAGGAATCGAGTCGACGTTCCAGACCGTCAGCGAGATCGTCACCAAGTGGGGCAAGTTTAAGGACGACAAGGGAAGCACCTACCAGACCGTCGTGATCGTGGTGACCGACGAGGTTGGCGACGACGAGCCGATGCTCGAAGAGGCAATTGCCAAAGCGACAAAGGCGAAGGTGCCGATCTACGTCCTCGGGTCGGCGGCGATGTTCGGGCGGGTCGAAGGTCGGATGAACTACACCGACCCCAAGACAAAGCAGACGTTCTACAACGTACCCGTCCGCCAGGGGCCTGAGAGTGTCGAGCTTGAACAGATCCGCCTCCCTTTCTGGTACGACGGCCCCCAATACGACTTCCTGGATGCCGGTTTCGGACCTTACGCCCTGTCTCGAATGGCCGGAGCGACCGGTGGAATTTACTTCGTGACGCGCATGGGGGCGGGCAATATCTCCTTTGACCCCAACGCAATGCGTGAATACCGGCCCGACTGGACAAGTCGACAGCGGTACGAAGGGGACATTGAGAAACACCCCCTTCGCAAGGCCGTCCTCTCCGCCGCGTTCATCACCCATGGCAACAAACTGCCCAACCAGCCCGCGCTCGTGTTCCCGCCGATCGACGGGCCTGAGTTCAAAGATACGATGAAGGATAACCAGGCCCTGGCAGCCCGAACCGAGTACACCGTCGATGAGGCCCTCGTGCCAATCAGCGCGGTGGTCAAGAGTCGGGACCGCGAGACCTCCCGACGCTGGCAGGCCCACTATGACCTGATCCGTGGTCGGCTGCTTGCGGTCAAGATTCGCTGCCGAGAGTACAACTGGGCCTGTGCCCAGATGGTCAAGGACGCCCCCAAGTTCACCAAGCCTTCGTCAAATGCCTGGAGACTCGTGCCCGACGAGGAAATTCACTATAGTGATAAGGCGGTCGCTGCGGGGCAAGAGGCACGGAAACTCCTCAAGCGAGTCGTCGACGATCACCCTGGAACCCCCTGGGCCTTGCTCGCCAAACGCGAACTCAAAGACCCGCTAGGCTTCAAGTGGATCGAAACGACCTTGCCCCCCCGGCCCAAACCTCGCGACATGCCGGCGTCCAAGAAGGCGATGCAAAAGGGTGAAATGCCCAAACCGCAGGCACCTCCTAAGTTGTAAGAGTGGCGATCGGGGATTCCCGATCAACGGCTCGATTCGGCTCGGTTCGGTTCGGTTTCGCGCTCTTCCTGTCCCGTCTTGTCTGCTCCGCTCGACAATTTGATGAATTTGATCACCTTGCGATCTGGCCTGGCCTAGGATCTCGATAGGGGGCGTTGGTCATGGATCTCGATTCGACTACGGACTCGGTGCCCTCGTCGCAGGACGGCGTCTACAGCCTGGCGGATGCCGGACTGTCTACAGCCGGCTCGGTCGCTGCGCGGTCGATGTCTAGCGCGCCCATGACGGCTGCCACCAGCGAAATGGCCGCCACCGGTATGACCATTGTCTCGGCGGACACTCTGGCTACGGCTCCAGCGTTAACGGTGCCCGCGACGCCGGTAGCACCCGGTAAGGCTGAGGCGGTGGCGGTGGCGGTGGCGGTGACGGCCCAGCCAGAAAAAGAAAAAGAGAAGGACAAAGGGCCGAAGCTTCGAGGCAGGAATCGGAAGCCCAAACGCCAGTTCGATGCCCCGGCTTGGGTCGTTTCAGCCATAGTTCACATCAGCCTCTTGGTCGGCCTGGGTGCGATCACCCTGGCCCCTCAGGCTGCACAAGCTCTCAAAGATTTGAACACGTCTCTAGTCTCCAACTCCGGTTCCGCAAACGAACTGACCCCGATCATGGCCGACCCGTCGGACGCTCCTCGCGACCAGGCGGTGGGCGACATCACGGCAACCTCAACCGGGCCAAGCAGTGGGTTGGCAGCAGCGGGGATCGGCGCGGGGGTCCCCTCAGCGACCCCTCGCGTTGGTGTAGGTGCCACCATTGGCGAGCGGAACAGCCTCCCCTCGGTGAAGGTCGTTCCCCAGGTCTCCGGCCTGGCGATGCTCCCCTCAGCGCCCACCCGCGACCTTGGCGGTGGCGGTGGGGCAATCCCCGGTGACGTGACGTTCGAGGCCGGTGATGTGGGTGTCGCGCTAAATCAGGTCGCCCGCGAGATCCTCCGCCACCTGGCCGATCACAAGCTCACCGTCGTCTGGATGTTCGATGAGTCGGGCAGTATGAAGGACGACCAGCAGGCGGTGAAGGCAAAATTCGACCGGATCGCAAACGAACTTCGTGACAATATCGACCCCAGTAAGAAGGCCGCTGGAGCCTTGAACTATGTCGTCGTCGGCTTCGGTGAGAACATTCACTACGAAGTTGAGAAGCCCACGACCGACGTCGATGCCGTCGGTAAGGCGATCGATCACCTCCGTGTGGACGACTCGGGGATCGAGAACACCATGCATGCAGTGGGCGACGTTATCAACAAGTATGGACGGCTCGTGACCAAGGAGCGTCGGATCCTGATCGTGCTGGTGACCGACGAGTCGGGCGACGATGGCGCTTACATTGAAGAAGTCCGCCAGGCTGCGGTCAGTAAGAGCGTGCCGATCTATATCATTGGTCGGCAGTCGCTGTTCGGCTACGACCGGGCCCACATCCGTTATGTCGATCCGGTCACAAAGGACGTCTACTGGCCAACGATCAGACGCGGCCCAGAAACCGCCGATATCGAACTGCTCCAGTGGGACGGCCTGCACGAACGCTGGGATGAACAACCGTCGGGCTTTGGCCCTTACGAGCTTGCCCGATTGGCGAAATCAACCGGCGGCATCTACTTCTTACTGCCCAGCGAAGAAAATATGCGGGTTCGCACACGTGAGCAAGCGTACTCGATCAAAACAATGAAAGAGTACGTACCCGATTACGAGAGCCGTGTGACCTATAGTGAGAACCGCGCCAAGAGCGAGTTCCGGCGGAACCTCTACGAGATCATTCAGGTCACCAAGGGCTTCCCGTTCCGGCGTCACTTCCCGGTCGAGCCGGGTGCCATGATCGAGGCGATTAATGCTGAGTACCCGATCGTGACCGAGCGGTTGAACATCTTGATCGGCATCGAAAAGCGACTGAGGTCGATGGCCAAACTCCGCGAGCGCGAACCAGAGAAGCGCTGGCAGGCTCATTACGATCTTATGCTTGCCGAAATTATGACCTACCAGATCAAGGCATATGAATATCGGGCCTGCCTTGAGGAGATGGCTAAGACCCCCCCCAAGCCCAAGACCATGCCCAACCCCAGTATGATCGTCGAGTGGGTGCTCGACCACTCGCAAGATCGCAAAGCCCCCAAAGACCGGACCGAGAAGGTTTACGCCGAGGCCATCACCCTGCTTAAAAAAGTCATCGAGCGGCACCCCAAGACCCCCTGGGCCGACCTCGCACAGGATGAACTCAACCGGGGCCTTAGCGTCCAGCGCACCGAATGGCACCATAACCTCCAGTACGGCGAACGCGCGAAACTCGTCCCTAAGTATTGATGTCCAGCCCGCAGGTCGAAGGGGCCGTCACGACGTAGCGCTATCATCCAAGGTGGCGATCGATAAAGCTCGTTCTGGAGCGATTTGGTGGCGATCTCATGTCTGCACGTTGCCGGTTATCGTTCAGTGCTTGATGTTCGACTCAAACTCAGCCAGGTTAACGTACTGATCGGACCCAACGGTTGCGGGAAGAGCAACCTTTATCGCGGTTTGTACCTGCTTGCGGCCGCTGCAGAAGGGCGGCTAGCTCGGACGCTGGGCGACGAGGGGGGAATGCCCTCAGTGCTATGGGCAGGCGAGCGAGCTAAAGGTCCCGTTCGAATGACGGTCGGAGTTCAGGTCGATGCGCTCGAATACGAGCTGAGTTGTGGGCTGATGCCCCCTGTTCCGGGTGGCTCAATGTTCGACCTCGACCCCCACGTCAAGGAGGAACGGATCCGACTCGTTGCAGGCACGAAGCGGACCGAGATCATGAAGCGAGATAACGCCACAGCGTCCGTTCGAGACGATCAAGGCATTCGAGTCACGTTCCCGATGGTCCTCCCTGAATCCGAGTCGGTGCTAGCCGAGATCCGCGAGCCGCACCGGTTTCCCATCCTATCAATGGTCCGCCAGGAGTTCCTCTCATGGCGATTTTACCACCAGTTCCGCACCGATAGCGACTCGCCGTTGCGCCACCCTCAGGTTGGGGTTCGGACCCCGGTCCTCAGCCATGACGGGCGAGACCTCGCGGCAGCCCTCCAGACAATTATCGAGGTTGGCGACCACGGGACACTTCGCGTAGCACTCGACCGGATGTTTCCCGGTTGTGAGTTGATCGTCGAGTCGATCCAATCACGATTCACCCTGTCGCTCCGAATGCCCGAGTTTCGCCGTCCCTTTGAGGCACAGGACTTTTCGGACGGCACATTACAGTACCTTTGCCTGCTGGCGGTCCTCTTGAGTCCCCGACCGCCGTCGCTCCTGGCCCTGAATGAGCCCGAGACCAGCATCCACCCCGACCTGATCGGCCCGCTCGCCAACCTGATCGTCCGAGCGTCCCGATATTCCCAGGTCTGGATCACCACGCACTCGCAAGCCCTCGCCGACGCAATTACCAAGGAGACCGGAACCGCACCGATCCGGCTGGAGAAGGTCGGAGGCGAGACCAAGGTAGTCCGGGATGATGAGGAATGAGCATTTTATGGAGGGTCGACACAGGACTCCTCGCCTCTTTTCAATGGAAGAGGGGAAGATCAGGAGAGCTGGTTTAATTCGCTCGTCTTCACTTCTCCCCCCGGGAGAGGTCGATTGCGGAGCGATCGGGTGAAGGCTGGTTCCTGCTCGGCCAAGCCGAAAGCCCAAGCCCTCACCCTGCCGACGGCGTCCCTCTCCCGAGGGTAAATGGGAGGATTAGGAAAGATGGGTAAAAATCCTCCCGGAGGCCGGTTTCCCCAAACGA
>JANXSX010000179.1 GCA_025356475.1 Isosphaeraceae bacterium
TGAATCTCGAGGCACGCGAGATTCAAAGGCGGTTCGCATCCTGCTTTTCGTTCAAGGAAACCCTGGGGGGTCCTGGGAACCGCTTGCGTTCCACCCTCCAGATCACGACGAGCGTGAGTGCAGCTCCTCCTACAACGCCAAAGGCTCCGTCGTTGGGAGGGGCCATCCCAATGGCGATCAGGCCGATGCAGCCGATCACGCAGACCAGAGCGATCGGTCGGTAGAACCGCCCCAAGCTCCATGGACCCATCGTCGTCCAGGTTCGCCCGTACGATTTCAACCCGGCCAAGGTTGGCAATGTGTACGACAGGTACAGGAATATCGTGCAGACCGAGACGATCGTCGAATAGACGCGCGTTGAGAACGTGAATGCGATTGCTGCGATCGCCACCCACCAGATTGCGACGGAGGGAGTCGCATGCCGGGGGCTGACCCGTCGCATGGCTTTGCTGGCCGCAGGATGGGGCAATCCCTCGTCGCGGGCAAACGCGAAGGCCATCCGCGAGCCCGACGTCACAGTCGCGAGCCCGCAGAGATATTGGGCAACGCCAATCGCGGCGACAAATCCCAAAGCGAGCGGTCTCGGCAACACCTCGTGCAAGACCCAGCCGAACACCGCATCCCCTTGCTCAGCCGCGCTCTGGGGATCGGGGATCGCCATCACCACAGTCGCGAGCATAATCCAGCCAAAAATTCCCGAGACCAGGACCGACCGGACCATCCCCCAGGGGACGGCGCGTGTCGCCCCCAAGGTCTCTTCTGAGGCGTGTGCAGAGGCGTCGAAACCTGTGATTGTATAAGCAGGCAAGAGTAAGCCAAGCGCGAACAACCACGTCAGGTTGGTTGACTCTGGCCAGACCGATCGGCCAGTCGGTAACCCACTATGATTCGAAAAGGTGATCAATCGCCATGGGTCAAGACTCGGCGCAAAGATGAGTAACGCGATCGTCAACGCCCCCGAAATCCCAAGAATCCAGTAACCGCTGAAGTCGGTCAGCCGGGTCGTGAGGCGAATTCCCTTATGGTTGATCCAGGCTTGTGAAAGGGTAATCATCGCGACGGAAAGGAACTGCACCAAGCTGCGAACAGGTTCACTGAGTTGATTGGGATCCAAGCCGATCGCTGGGCCAAGCGAGCCGGACAAAAACGCATACGTGCCAACGTTGATCGCAGCGAGCACCGTCACCAATCCAGCCAGGTTAAACCAAGCCGTCGCCCAGCCCCAGCCTTTGCCGCCGAGGATCGCAGCCCAGTGGTAGAGCCCTCCCGCCGTGGGAAACGCCGAAGCCAGTTGCCCGAGAGAGGCCGCAGCAGCCAGAGAGAAAAGTGTGGCCAGGGGCCAACCTAGCCCGATCGATGCTCCTCCCGTGGCGCAGTACCCCAAGTGGAACGAAGTCACACCTCCCGATAGGATACAGATGATCGACATTGAGATCGCGAAGTTCGAGAACGCCCCCATCCGACGGGAGAGCTCCTGGGTGTAACCCATCCGTTCGAGTGCGGCGGTATCTTGATGGATCACCTGGTCGCGAGGGTTCATCGGAGTGGGGGTGATCTTATCCAAGGGAAAACATCGCGTTATCTCTCGTAGGGCACATCTGATCAGTCATCGGTTTCCTCCAGGGAACGCCGAACGGCCTGGATCACCTGCTCCGCCGTATCATCTTCGAGTTCTGACCACTGACCAAAAAAGAGAACGGTCCGGTTCTTGGTGCGATAACAGCGGATCGAGCAGCTATTCGGCATGTCGAGGCTGACAAACTCAACGTCCTGCCCGAACGCGAGATGGCCGCCGATCGACTCCTCCATGGGGATCGCATCTAGTGTGGGATACTCCGCCCTCATGGCCTCTAGAGCCTGTTCTGCAATCGACTTGGGTTCGGGGCACGACCGATCAAGGGTCAAGAAAAAAAACGCCGGTCCTCCCGGAGAGTGAACCGCGACGGTCGAAACGGCACCATCCTCGGTGACGTCCAGCTCCCAGTTCACCGGATACATGAAGCGGATTCCCTGATCGTCGTAAATCGCAATAGACATCGAAATTACCGGGATTAGAAATTGTTGGTGAGAGAGATCACTGTGTGTTGACGTTGGGGGTGAACTGAGCCCCTTCCGCAGGAACCGTACGACAAATGGATCTGGGCTCGGCAGGATCGACCTCATCCTATCGGATCTTCCAAGGAATGTTCCACTTTCGCAACAACCTTGCTCCGCACCGGTCGGGGGCAGCCGAGACGATCAAAGCCTGGCAACCCTCGATCGGGCGGATCAATTGCTCAGCTCGCAACTGCACATCCGTTCCAAACCTTACTTCACGTTCCTTGAATACAACAGTGCGGAACAGACGAGTCTTATTAAAATAGACAGGCCTTTTCTTGAATATGGAGACTGCGGACCCACGGTCAACGACGGTTTGGGTGGGCTGAACGGTTCTGGGGGGCCAGGACATCCTACCGTTGCAATGCGTTGGTAACCCGCCGGAGTCCAAAGAAACGCCGACTTGGCTCCGGCGCATTCCAATCCGAGTCGTGGTCGATGTCCCGGTCTGGGGCAGTTCCGAGGAGTGTTAAGCCTACCACTGACGCTGGCTCCTCGCCTATGGCGGTTGGAAGACGAGCACGGCAGGGGTTAGAATATCGACGTCGGTCCTACCATGCGAATCCGCCGAGAACGCGAGCGATCCAGTCATGCGTGTCCTGTCAGGAATTCAGCCCTCCGGGGCATTGCATATTGGCAACTATCTGGGCGCGATCCGCCAGTACCTTGCACTTCAGGAGAGTAACGACGCTTTCTACTTCGTCGCCAATTACCACGCGCTGACGAGCGTCAGAAATGCCGAGATCTTGCGTGGCTATGTGTTCGACGTGATGGTCGACTTCCTTGCTCTGGGCCTCGATCCCGACCGCGCCACGCTCTTTGTCCAATCCGACGTTCCCGAGACCACGGAGCTTGCCTGGCTATTGACCACGGTCACGCCGATGGGCTGGTTAGAAAAGTGTGTCAGCTACAAGGACAAGGTCCAGCAAGGTCTACCGTCCGACCACGGCCTGTTTGCGTATCCCGTCCTCCAGGCTGCGGACATTTTGATCTATGACGCCGATGTCGTCCCCGTCGGCCAAGATCAGAAGCAGCACCTGGAGATCACACGCGACATTGCCGAGCGGTTCAATCACGTGTATGGCAAAGGTGCCGATGTCTTCAAACTTCCCAAGCCGTACATTCTCGACACGGTGTCGGTCGTACCAGGCATCGACGGTCGAAAGATGTCGAAGAGCTACAACAATACGATCGAGATCTTTGACGATCCGACCATAATCACCAAAAAGGTCAAGAAGATCGTCACCGACAGCACTGCGGTCGAGGCTCCCAAGAATCCCGACACGTGTCCGCTTTTTGGGCTCTTCAAATTGTTCGCAAACGCGGATGAGTTGACTGAGGTCGAGCGCCGCTACCGCGAAGGGGGCGTGGGCTACGGTGAAATGAAGAAGCGACTTGCCGAAGTGATCATCGCCGCCTTTGGACCAGCCCGCGAACGTCGAGCCGATTGGGCAGCCCACCCCGAGCGAGTCGCCCAGGTTCGCGCCGCCGGGGCAGAACGAGCCCGTAAGGCTGCCCGAGTCGTCCTGGATCGGGCCCGGAACGCGTGTGGAGTGGCGTAACCGAGAAGGCAAAGAGACCAAGGTCTCTCATCATCCCATTCGGCAACAGGATTGACTCCTAGGAACCCCTGACTCGGATGCCGTCTCTAGCTGAGGCAAATCTCACGTGATCTGCGAAACGAGTCGGTTACGCGTTGGACTCGGTCTCATCGTGTCGGTGTCGCTTGCGATCTCAACAATCGCTTGCGACCATCGGAAGGCTGATGGTCACCTGCGCCACGCCGCGACCTTTTGAAAGACTTGGTCAAACGCGAGGATCTTGGTATTGGTTAGGGTAAGGTTTGCATTGGTTTCGTCGAGTTTCCGGCTAGTGTCGGCAAGTTTGACGTGTATCTCGGCGATGTGTCTATTCGCGATGGCGAGCTGTGTGTTGGCCTTGATCAACTCGACGTTCGCCTGAGCAATCGAATCAATGGCTCTATCAACACGGTTGAGAGTCAAGCCGCCGACAGCAATGATGCCAAGTATGGAAAAGGTGAGGATTAGGTACCTGCGCATCATGATTGGCCACCGCTATGAATCTTGGGACGACATGTCAGAACTACTCGCAAACGTAGTGCCGCAAACGCAGATGTGCCACCTGGGCGATTGTAGGGGCCAACTTGCCCAACGTGCTTAGAAATAGAAGCTGGGCAGCGGTGGTGAAGAATGCTCGGGCGGTCGGAAGGAGACTGCCATTTTCCCAGAGCGAACAGTACCCGAGATTGCATGCCCCGAGATTGAGAATCCTACGTGATTCATCCCCGACCGAGCCTTTTCCTACTGTCTAAGCAACACCGAATACGGGTAAATAGCCTTTGATCAACGTCAGACATTCAAGAAAACGCCTTTGTCCCACATTTTGGCGGTGACCTTCAGGCTTGATCTGCGTTCGTCAACGATCAGTTCACGAGTACGAAACCCAATTCCTTTGTGTGTGAAGACCATTGCACAACCGGTTTTCTCACTCAGCTCTCCAGGCCTCATCCATTGAAGTTCAATGGGGCTTCCCCAAGTCTCACAGACACGAAGTGCCGAACCGTATTGGACCAGACTCGATCGCGTGGAGATTGGCAAGTTCTGCCTCGACATAATCATATTTGTAAAATTTGGAATACAATTTGCGGATTGAGCCGATTGCTACGGACCAGTAGAGCGAAATCATACCTGCCGAACATCCCCGGGAAAGTCGGCCACTGACCCCCCTCGACGTCCGCGAGCGCTCTTGATTAAGGTCCAGTCTTCTCCATGAGACAGGACCGAAGGCACCATGGGAAGAACCTCTAAGGAGTATTGAGAATGGCATTTTTGAAGAAGTCCTTGCTCGTCGCAAG
>JANXSX010000183.1 GCA_025356475.1 Isosphaeraceae bacterium
AATCTGGTGATCCGAAGGCCGGCGACCCGAAGTCGGGCGACCCCAAATCTGGTGATCCCAAGTCGGGCGATCCCAAGTCTGGTGACCCGAAGTCGGGCGATCCCAAATCTGGTGATCCGAAGGCCGGCGACCCGAAGTCGGGCGATCCCAAATCTGGTGATCCCAAGTCGGGCGATCCCAAGTCGGGCGACCCGAAGGCCGGCGATCCCAAGTCGGGCGATCCCAAGGCCGGCGATCCCAAGGCCGGCGATCCCAAGGCCGGCGATCCCAAGGCCGGCGATCCCAAGGCCGGCGATCCCAAGGCTGGTGACCCCAAGGCTGGCGACCCGAAGTCCGGTGATCCCAAGGCCGGTGACCCGAAGTCCGGTGATCCCAAGGCCGGTGACCCGAAGTCCGGTGATCCCAAGGCCGGTGACCCGAAGGCCGGTGATCCCAAGGCCGGTGATCCGGGCGAAGGTCCTTCGACACCGGGCGATGCGAAGGGTGGAACGCCCAAGCCTGGCGATCCGGGCGATGGTCCTTCCACACCGGGTAATGCGAAAGGTGGAACGCCTAAGCCTGGCGATCCGGGCGATGGTCCTTCGACGCCGGGCGATGCAAAAAGTGGAACACCGAAGCCTGGTGATGGGAAGAACGGCACTCCAAAATCGGGTGATGCAGGCAAAGGCGCTCCGAAGTCCGGCCCTCCCGGACAAAATAAGGGCCAAATCGGCCAACCCGAGGGGGCGAATCCGAATTCGGGTCAAGATGATTCCAAGCCATCACCTCGCTCGGAATCACCCGATCAGTTTGATCCATCGGGAAATATCGCTCCTGAACGAGCCGCGCAGACTGACCTCGCACTTCGTAAGATCCGCGACCTGCTCGATAAGGGTGAGATCCCAGCGGATCTTGAGCAGAAAACAGGAATGACTCGCGAAGAGATCGATCAATTGGTCCGTAAATATGAGAAACCGAAAGACATAGGTAAGACTCGTGAGGGTCAGGAGATCGAACTTAAGTCTGGCGCTCCTCGCGACGTGAAGCCTGGCAGCAAGCTCCCGGATCTTGACCCGAGCGCGAAAGTTGGATCTAGGACCGAGCGTAAAGCCAATTCTCTGCCTCAGGACACGATTCGCGACAACCTTCAAGGGATGCGATCAACCGCCCCTCCTGAGTTGCGAGGTTCTTTTGAACGCTATAAAAGCAACCTCGCCCGGGTTCGGAAGCCGATAGAGGTTCGGCCGTCGCCGACACCGCTCAAGTCTGAAGTCGGTCCAGGAGGACGCTAGTCGATCATGGAACTTGCTCCACTCGCGCTGCCACGTCACTTCCTGACTTCTTTTGATCCTCGGGACTTGCCGCATCATTTTACGGATGTCCTGGTGATTGGCGGTGGTCTGGCCGGACTGCGGGTTGCCCTCGGTATTCCCGAACCACACCGGGTTCTTGTCGTGACCAAGGATGCAGTTCGCGAGAGCAACAGTACGTACGCCCAAGGGGGAATCGCTGGTGTTCTCGATCCAGAGGACCACTTCGAAGACCATATCGCTGATACCCTCGCGGCGGGTAAGGGACTCTGTGACCCGGAGGTTGTCGCAACTGTCGTTCGCGAGGCTCCGCGTCGTATCGCCGAGCTGATCGGCTGGGGGACCGACTTCGATAAGGTCGACGGCCAGGTCGCGCTCGGGCTGGAGGGTGGCCATTCACACCCAAGGATCGTCCATGCCTTGGGCGATTCCACAGGCCGAGAGGTTATGAGAGCTGTCATCGAGCAGGCACGTGAACGATCCAACCTTCGCATCTGGCAGAACAGTTTCACGGTTGACTTGATGACGGAGCGAGGCGAATGTCGGGGTGCCCTCGTCTGGGATCGGAAACGAGGTCCTTCACTCGTGTGGGCACGTGCCGTGGTGCTTGCCACCGGAGGAGCGGGCCAGCTCTATCGCGAGACGACAAACCCGCCGATTGCAACGGGAGATGGACACGCTCTCGCATATCGCGCTGGCGCAGAGCTGCGTGACATGGAATTCATGCAATTCCATCCCACGGTCCTCTACATTGCAGGATCGAGCCGACACCTCCTGACTGAAGCGCTTCGGGGGGAAGGGGCCTATCTCCGCGATCGTGACGGCGTGCGATTCATGCCCGATGCTCATCCCCTAGCTGAACTTGCGCCACGAGATGATGTTTCGCGTGCAATCTCTGCTCGAATGGCACAGACTCAGCATCCTTGCGTCTACCTGGACCTCTCACACCTTGATCCAGAGATGGTCCGCAAACGGTTTCCAGGGATCGATGCACTTTGTCGCGGGTTCGACCTCGACATCACTTGCGATCGGATTCCCGTTCGACCGGGTGCCCATTACATGATCGGAGGAGTCACCGTCGACTCAGACGGTAAGACCACGCTGCAGAACTTGTTTGCGGCGGGCGAGGTAACGTCTTCGGGCCTACATGGGGCAAATCGTCTCGCATCCAACAGCTTGCTCGAAGGTTTGGTCCACGGAGCAAAGGTCGCCGACGTGATCACTCGAATGCTTGATGCATCGTGTGTACGACGACTGGAAGTACCCCCTATTGCGCCGGTTGCACCGACAGTCAGCATGCGAGAACACCTTGATGTTGCGGATATCCGAGCTTCTCTTCGCGCACTGATGTGGAGGTCAGTTGGCATCACCAGGACCGCCAAAGGACTCACGGAAGCCGCTGATCAGGTCGAACACTGGTGCCGTTACGTCCTCCCGCTCAGCTTCCATGAACCGACCGGTTGGACGCTCCAGAACATGCTAGTCGTCGCCCGATTGATGATTTCCGCCGCACTCACAAGGGAAGAGTCGCGAGGAGTCCACACACGTGGTGATTTTCCGAACACCGATCCGAAGTGGGCCCGCCATGTTGTATTCCATCGACCGGCGCAAGAACTTAATGGCGAAACGCAGGCGGATGCCACTCAGAGCTGAACAGTAATACGACTTGACCTACCCCCCGATTTCTGGTCCACCCCAAATGGAAGGCCAATCAACGTTTGTTCGTATGCGGGTTTGTAATCTTCGAGGGTTGCTGCTCCGCTTCATTTCCGTCACATAGGGCACTGAACTCCTTCGGCGTTTTGTAACCGAGAGAACTGTGCGGCAGGAATGTGCTTCACTCACAACATAAGTTTTTATGTCAATTCCATGATTGCGGCAGATGTCCGCGACCGTGAGTTTTTTCGTCAGGTCACGGTCAAAGTCTTTCAGCAGTCGAGTCACTTCTTCGTCGGTCCGTCGCTTGCTCATGGGGCCTTCCCGGGTAAAGTTTACCGAGGGACTCCCGTTTCGGCTGGATCAGTTTTCGGGGCGCAGGTCACTCTCTGCGGATTCGCCGCATTAAGTTGCGGAAGTCGATCTTCTATGGATTGGACAAGTGGGCATCACCATCGGCTTGTTTAGAACCTCACGATTCCGCCTGGGAACACGATCGAGATCCATGTTCCCAAGCGAGTTGTTCAACTCGTCCTGTTCAGCGACCGCCGCCTAGAGATAAACATAGACGATATCGAAGCACTCGAACACTTGATCAGAAGTAGATTTGGCACCGAGCCATGAACATGTCACTTGTCAGTTGTCGTCGTCCAGGGGCAAAGAGGACGGGGCTGCCGAAGACGGCGTGCTCCCACTGGAAGACGAACTTGACGTTCTGTGTCAGGTACCAGTTGAAGCCGACATCCGTGGTGTACAAGTGGTTCGTCCAGTTGTTCTGATCGGCAAGTCCGTTGCTGAACACCTGGTTTCCGACGCTAAGGTAGTTGTATCGTGTGAAGGCTTCAACAGCACCCAAACCGATGTTCCCCTTCTTGAGATTGAGGGGTTTGAGGGGGGTGACGACATTTCGACTCGACACCGTCTCACCCGTGAGGAAGTAGCCGGCCTGGACGTAGAAGCTCTCGACCGGTAGGTGGGTCCGAGCGAACAGGTTAGTGGCGAGTGCGTAGTCAGTGAACCCCGACTGCCACTCGGCAATCATTGACAGATGTTTATAGTACCAGGCAGCGTGGAGGTCCCAGAATGTGTGCTGTCCAGAGCTTCTCACGTTGTTATTAAATGCAAGAAATGGCACCCCTGCGACGGAGTTGCCAGTGGTCGGTACGATCGTGCGGAGGGTGCCGGGGATCGGTAGATTGAGGTCATTACCAACATCAACCGAGCCGCCAAACTGGAAGAATTGCAGGGGCGAGTCCTCATGAGCGAGGAACGGGCGATAGTTCAGGAAACCCAAAAAGTTCTTGCCGTCGCTGACGTCAAGTGTACCGTTTCGACTCGTCCCGAAAATCCCTGCTGCATAGTCGAGCTTTTTCGTGAACAACTGGCCCCAGACCTGAGCACCGATTTGGCGATTCAAGGCAAAGTTATTGAAGAAGAGTGATCGTTCCGGGTTGATCAAACCCTGAATCGGTAGGGAATAAAACTCGTAAGTGAACGGAGTTTTGTATCTACCAATCTTGAATTGAAGGCGATCATCGTAGTGGACGTTCAAGAATGTATCGAGGGTCGTGAACGTGTCAAAACCATTCGCAGCGGATACGAAATATTCGTATGGCTTGGTAAGACGTCCGGAAACCATGAACCACTGCCGCGGAAGTGCGAAGGTATCATGAACCGGGTTCTGTCCTCCTTGTTGATAGCCTCGATAGTCGACTTGGGTGAGGTTGTGAAACTGTGCAACATACTCGTCGTCGGCGGAACGGAGTTCGAAACCAGCTCCGAAAACGCCGCGCAGGGGCTGGTTCAATGCCTTCGAGG
The DNA here is from genome assembly GCA_025356475.1 of Isosphaeraceae bacterium. Lineage (GTDB taxonomy): Bacteria > Planctomycetota > Planctomycetia > Isosphaerales > Isosphaeraceae > JANXSX01. The sequence goes on from JANXSX010000183.1 coordinate 4,764, forward strand.
GCATATTATATGCGTCGCTTGGCGGGGGGACCGTCGGCGTCCCCTGCCCTGGTGCTCGCGGTCCGGCGGGTGGTGCCCCTGGCACTGCTGGTTTAGGCACTACGACGACTGGCTCGATCTGCTTCACTTGACCTGCGAGCTTCTGCACTACGGCTTCGAGCTGACGAACTCGTTCTTCGAGCTCGGCTTCACGACTGGGAGGTGCCGAGATCGCGATTGGAGTCTCGTCGGTCACAGGAGTTGGGCTCTCGGTCAACTCTGCGGCCGGGACCGATGGATTGGGTAATGGTGGCAGTGTTTGACCATGTGTGATCACACTGAGCAAGCACAGTCCGAATCCACCGCTCAGGGTGAATCGCTTCGCGAGTTTGCGAAGAAGGTAAACTTCGCTCATGGAACACATTCCCCAAGAATCCATCGTCGAGCCACGGGGGGAGCGTAGCTGCCCAGCCTAGGACTCATGGATTATCGGCAGGAATGAGTGGCGAACCTAAACGAACCTAGCGAGTTTGCCAGTTATCCGGCCTGTAACCGGATCACTGATTCGGTTTGCCGTTCGAATCGCCCCGATGAGCGTGGGAGGTATCCTCCCAAGCCGCTGTCGAGCCCATCAAGACGAAACCTGCGAGGAGGGCTACCGAAAGCTTGATCCTATCATGGGTGTGGAACTGCAGCTCAGGAAGCAAGTCCGAGAGGGCAATGCAGAGGAATGTGCCCGCTGAAAAGGCCAGGGCATGGGCGGTCAGAGAAACCGAACCCCCTTCCCCTAACCAGTGTGACCCAACCCAGAAGAGGAGCATCCCCACGGGAACCATCAACGAAAAAGCAAAGTTCACAAGGTGGGTGATCGGTCGGGATACTCCGGCGCGAAGCATCAAACTGACAATCGTCAGCGCATCCGCCGGCTTGTGGAGAAGTGTTGCAAGGAACACGCCGATGGTGCCGGCCCCGAGCGTTGGGCCCCTCGCCAGGTCGGCCGAAGCTGCACTCGCCAAGGCGACACCTGAAATCAAGGTGTGGACAGCAAGACCAACAGCAGCCGCTCCCCAATTGAGGCTTTGGCCATGCGCGAGATTATGACCCTCGTGAGGGTCATTTTCCCCGGTTTCATGGTGGTGAAACGAGAAGAATCGCTCGAGGAAGAAGAGCGTCAGGAGTCCAATCGCCGCAGTGCGTAGCACATCCGGCGAGCCGAGTTCCACCGCTTCGGGGAGCATGTGGAAGAACGAGGCACCCAACATGGTGCCAGCCGCGAGGCTCAAATAGACCTGGAGTCGGGTATGGGTGAGCACCGTGGCTAACGGTAGAACACCCCCCAAAAGACTGACGACGACGATCGCCAACCCGAGCCCGACCATGAGCCATGTCATCGCCGAACTGTCCTCAAACTCGGGTCAAGACGGACGTTTCGGGCCCGACTGGCCGGGAGCGAGGCGTCGGTACTTGGTCTTGGGCAGGTTGTAAACTCCCTGTGTGGGAGACCACTTGTCGTCTTCCTGGAGGAGTGCGAGTCGCTCAGGACGGGTCAACACGTTGCGCGAGCCCGAAAGTCCGCCACCCTTCTTCAAACTCTTGTCGATCGACATCGCCCTGCGTCTCCGTCTAACTCAGTCTATCATGTGTCGCTTGCCTAGCACCCACGACTTATCGGTCGGAGACATGGCAAAAAAACATTATGGCGTCCCATCCGCCGACACGCAAGTCCACTCGCGAATCGCTTAACGTTGGAATCCAGCTCGGAAGAGGTCGCTCTTGTTATGTGAGATTCCCGTGGTTTACAGTCTCAATTAAGGGGAAATCGACTCATGATGGATGATCGTGGCATCGCACTCATAACGACCAATTTGCCGGGTCTCGCCTGTCGACGCGGAAAAGTCCGCGATGTTTATGATCTCGGGGACAGGCTGCTCCTGGTCGCGTCCGATCGCATCAGTGCCTTCGATTGGGTTCTTCCGACCGGGATTCCGGATAAGGGGCGAGTCCTGACGGGAATCAGTGCATTCTGGTTCGATCGCCTTGGGGTCGAGCATCACCTGATCTCGACCGAGATCGATGACGCAGGGCTCGACCTGACCCCGGAACTTCACGATCGCCTCTACGGAAGGTCAATGATCGTCAAGAAGCTAGCGGTTGTCCCTTTCGAATGTGTTGTGAGAGGGTATCTCTCTGGTAGTGGCTGGAAAGAGTACCGGAAGAGCGGAACAGTGTGTGGAGTCAGGTTGCCGGAAGGCCTGGTCGAAAGTAGCCAGGTGGAACCGATTTTCACCCCCGCGACCAAAGCTGAGGTCGGTCATGACGAGAATGTCCCGTTTGAGATGATGGCAGAGTCGATAGGCACCGAGCTCGCAGAGCGGATTCGGACGCTAAGCCTGAGCATTTACGCCCAAGCGGCTGCCCATGCCGATTCCGTCGGCTTGATCCTCGCAGACACCAAGTTTGAGTTCGGGACGTTGCCTGATAGCAAGGAAATTGTCCTGATTGACGAGGTGCTGACCCCGGACAGCTCGCGGTATTGGCCTAAGGATCTGTACGAGCCGGGAGGACCTCAGCCCTCATTCGACAAGCAGTTTGTGCGAGACTGGCTTGAGCACGACTCGGGCTGGGATAAGGTGAGCGAGCCTCCTCCTCTGCCAAACGATGTCGTATCTCGCACTCGTGTGAAGTATCTTCAAGCCTACCAACGCCTCTTGAATCGCTCCTTCCCCTGGATCTGAGAGAGTCTGATGCTCCGTTACTTAACGGCCGGCGAGTCGCACGGCCCGGCTTTGACCGCCATCGTCGAGGGCTTCCCCTCAGGCGTCACGATTGATTTCAAGCTGATCAATCGCGAACTCGAACGCCGTCAGGGGGGGTATGGGCGAGGCAAGCGACAGACACTGGAAACGGACCGAGTGATCATCGACTCGGGAACTTACCACGGAGTGACCACGGGCGCACCCATCACGATGCGTCTCATTAACAACGATGCCAAGCTCGAGCGCCTTCAAGAGCCTTCCGCACCTCGTGGCGGACATATCGATCTCGCTGGTTCGATCAACTATCAAACCGGGATTCGTCAAGTTCTTGAGCGTGCGAGCGCCCGGGAGACAGCAATGCGTGTGGCTGTTGGAGCCCTTGCCAAGCTGCTCCTAAGCCAGCTCGGGATCGAAGTTTGCGGCTATGTGGTTGAGCTTGGTGGGATCGCCGCCCCCCCCCTGACTCAAGACCTTGCCATTCGTGATGCCAGCCCGGTTTACACCTTGAACCCGCAAGCCGATCCCTCAATCGTCGCTGCGATCGATGCCGCTAAAGCCTCTGGCGATACACTCGGCGGAATTCTCGAGACGGTGGTGACCGGCTGCCCGATGGGCCTGGGAAGTCACGCCCAGTGGGACCGGAAACTTGATGGACGGTTGGCTCTGGCGGTGTTGAGTATTCAGGCGATCAAGGGGGTCGAGTTCGGCCTGGGGTTCGAAGCCGCGAGGCGGCCAGGGTCGAAGGTCATGGACTCGATCCAGTTCGACGAGCAGGCTCCCGAGAAAGATAGGACTTTCGGCTTTCGACGTCCTACCAATAATGCCGGAGGGATTGAAGGGGGAACAACTAACGGCGAGCCGATCGTGATCCGGGCGGCAAAGAAGCCGATCAGTACCCTGGCTTCTCGCGGGCCGAGCATCAACATGGGGACGAAACAGCCGCAGCCGGCAACCTATGAGCGTTCTGACGTTTGTGCCGTTCCTGCGGCAAGCGTGATCGTCGAAAACGTGGTTGCCTTTGAGATCGCGGCCGCTGTGGTCGAAAAATACGTAGGAACGAGCCTTGATGGTCTTCGCGTCAGTATCGCCGCCACTTCCGACCTAGCGCGTCGCCATCTGGCTGAGCACTGGAAAACCTCGACGTCCTGACTGAGCCCCACTCGATTCCTGGAACGGAATCGGTCTGCCCCTCCATGGAAGGAGGATCCCTCAATGCAAATTGCCCTCACCCGACCCGTTCGACAGGTTCTAGCTTCGATCCTGCTCCTCGGCGGGACGGTCGTGCCGACTCTTCTGGTAGGCGCTGTCGCCTGGCGAATCCACCAGCCTGGCTATGTGCGTGATGTCGAGGTCACGCTCGGTCGCGAGATCGGGGCGAGGGTCACCCTCGAGATGGTCCGTTATCCCCGACCCGGCCAGGCGGTCTACTATGGCTTGGTGGTTAGACTCGACGATCCCCGCGCGGGCGGCTCGGCGGAGTTCGCTCGTCTGGAGAGCTTGATCGTTGAGAACTCCGGCACCGAGACTTCGCTCATCGCCGAAGGGCTTTCCCTCCGCGGACTCTCCCCAATAGACTCGCTCTCCCGACTCTCCGATTACCTCTATCGTGTAGGCTCGGATCTCAATTGCTCCCGTTTGGGACTCTCCGCAAATGTCTGCCGAATCGATCTCGGCGCAGGACTCGACCCGATTGCGGTGGAAGACCTGGCGATCATGCTCACCAAAGATTCCGGCTCTCCCAAACTGGCGTCCAGCTTCCAGATTCGCGACGGCAAGGCTTCAACCCGTTGCGAGCTGACCCTTGGACGTGACGATTCGAATGAGTCTCCAAGAACCACATTGACGATGAAGACCATGAGCGGTCCCCCCTTGCCCGCCCTCGCCTTGAATGCGTTCTTTGATGTGCAATCGTGGCTAGGACTCCAGGCCAAGTGCTCCGGGGGTGTGACAATGACCCGGCTCGGTTCCGCCGACTGGACAATCCAAGTTGAGGGAGAGCTGACCGAAGTAGATCTGGGAACACTGATTGGCAAGCGATTTCCCGAGCATGAGTTCAAGGGCTTCGGCAACGTGACGATTGCGAATGCAGCGTGGGGAGAACGGTCTGGTCAAGAGCTGGGCTGGGTCGACGTTCGCGGCAGATTGACGGCCGACCGGGGCTCAATCGGCCGAGGCTTTTTGGACTCGTTGCGTGATCAAATGCACTTCCGACCCGTGGCAGGATTAAATCGTCTGGAAGCGAGCACCAGGCAAGTAGAGTTCCGAGGTCTGGGACTCGCCTTCGAACTCAAGCCCGACGGTGAGCTGGTCCTCAACGGCGGACTCGGGACCAGGGCAACGCCGGGCGCAGTGCTCGTCTCCACGAACGAGGTCACCCCCCTGCTCTACGCACCGACCGGGGCCTCGAACGTTCGAGGTCTGATCAAAGCCCTCTATCCCGCCCGCGCAGAGACCTTAATGCCGGTCACGGCGGAAAGTCAGGCATTGCAACGCTACCTACCCCTCCCGGTGACAGCTCAAGCAATGGTCGAACCTCGGATCAAAGCACAGTGACGTGAATCCAACCGAAATCGTTGATCAATCCACGTAGATAAATTCGTTCGTGTTGATGATCGCCAAACAGAGGTCACGGAGTCTCGATGGGTCGGATGCCAAAAATTCGTGAGCGTCCCGTGTTTCATCTGTTGTAGGGGGGCGTCCTAGAGCGATCTCGAACGCGAGTTCAACCTGTCGGTCACTCCCCTGGACCCGCTTCATCAGACCGTCCGCAGCGTCGAGCGCGAGCCGGCTGTTTAGCATGCTCAAGGCTTGCGGCGCGATCGTCGTGACGGGGCGCTGGGGGCAACTTGCGTTGGTATCGGGGCGGTCGAAGGCCTCGAAGAAGGGATAGCGGAGGTTCCTCCGGACAAAGATGTACAAGCTTCGCCGATTCTGATCGGTCGGCGAGTTCGATGTGGGCCAGGCTGGGCCTTTACTCGAAAGCTTGGTTAGCTCGGCCGGTAGCGGAGGGAAGACGCCGGGCCCTCCGAGCCTTGGTTCAAGCCGACCTGAAACCGCCAGGAGTGCATCGCGTAAGGATTCTCCATCGAGCCGCCTCCGGTTTTGGTGCGAAATCGACGCGTTGGTAGGGTCGAACTCACGGGCACCTGGGCCGGCTTTGGTGGCTTGACGATAGGTCGAACTCACAACGATCTGACGGTGGAGTGACTTGAGACTCCACCCGTTGCTAACCAGGTTATGGGCCAGCCAGTCGAGTAACTCCGGATGGGTTGGAGCATCGCCCATCGTGCCGAAATCACTCGCCGTGGCGACGAGTCCCTTGCCGAAGTGGGCCTGCCAAACCCGGTTGGCCATCACACGCGCCGTGAGGGGGTGATCAGGCTGAGTCAGCCATTCAGCGAGTGCCGTACGCCTCCCTGACGAGTTCGGAAGAGCCCGAATCGAGGGCTTGGAACGACTGAGGACTAAAGGAAAGCCAGGCGAAACCTCGTCGCCTTTGACTCCAAATTCACCCCGCTTGAGGACATAGGTGGGTGCCGACATCTGGCCCAATTCATCAATGCCTCTCGCCGTTGGCGGCGAAACGGGCCGACGCTTCTCGTGATTACTCAGTTGCGCGAACAGGTCGGCACGAGTGTCCCAAGCCGATTCGCCGAGTTCTGCCTTGAGGCATTCGACGGCGAGTCGTTTATCCCCTTTCAAGGCGTCGAAGATCAAGCGGGTCTCGAAGGCCGTCCGTTCGGCGAACGACTTTGCATGAGCGGAAACAACCGTGTCGAGAGCGCCCATCGGCAGCCCCGGAGCGAGTCGATCGCGGGTGGGACGTTCCAGTTCAAGGATCAATGTCTGTAAGCGTGATTGTTCAAGTTCCCACTTGGAATTCGCACTTTCAAAGGTCCGGCGTTCCTCCAGAGTGGTAATCGCGAAGTCGTCGCGAAACCGCGAGGGGGTGAAGAACGCTTGGAGTCGATAGAAGTCAGTCTGTCGGATCGGGTCGAACTTGTGGTCGTGACACCTGGCGCAACCGATCGTCAGCCCCAAGGTGACGAGGCCGACCGTCTCCGTCATATCATTCAGTGCATTCTGCCTGCGCAAGCCCTGGTCGTTTAGGTCGACCATATCGGGATAGCAGCGATTGAAGCCAGTGGCGATGAATGACTGAGGGTCGTCAGGGTCCACCTCGTCGCCCGCAAGTTGCAAGGTAAGAAATCGGTCATAGGGGAGGTCGCGATTGAGGGCATCTACAACCCAGTCGCGATAGCGCCAGGCATTCGGTCGGGCTTGGTCAAATTCGTAGCCGTCGGTATCGGCGTAGCGAGCAAGGTCGAGCCAATGCTGGGCCTGGCGAACTCCGAATTGAGGACTCGCGAGCAACCGGTCGACCAGGTTTTCATAAGCCCTCGGCGATGAGTCCTGGACGAAGTTTTTGACCTCTTCAAGGGAAGGGGGTAATCCGATCAGGTCGAAGCTCAACCTTCGAATCAACGTCCGGCGATCGGCCTCTTGTGCATGCTTGATTCGACCATCCAGTGACTTGTAGATAAACGCATCGATTGGGTTCTGCGTTCGAGGATTTGCCGGTATCTCGGGATCGGTCGGGGCCGCGAATGACCAATGCGAACGCTCCTCCGCAGTGATCGGCTTCTCCTTGGCGGAATCGACCCAGAGGACTAGACAGAGGAGAGTAACCATGATGCTTTCATCTATGCGAGGATCGAGTTCACAACGACCCCGGAGGTATCCGTAAGCCGCTCATCACGACCATTGTGCGGGAAGGTCAGCCGGGTGTGGTCGATTCCCATGAGGTGGAGGATCGTCGCATGGAGGTCGTGGACGTGAACCCGATCGACCTCGGCACGCAGGCCGACGGCATCGGTCTCACCATGGACAGTGCCCCCTTTGATCCCTGCGCCTGCCATCCAGACACAGAATCCGTGCGGATTATGGTCGCGGCCTTTGCCCCCTTCCGACATGGGCATCCGACCGAACTCACCCCCCCAGATCACGAGCGTATCGTCGAGGAGTCCGCGAGCTTTCAAGTCGGTGAGCAGACCGCCAATCGGCAAGTCTGTCTTGCCCGCCATTCGGCTGTGATTCGTCTCAACATCGTCATGGGCGTCCCAGCCTGTGACGTCGCCCGAGTAGAGTTGAACAAACCGGACACCACGCTCGACGAGCCGACGAGCCAACAGGCATCGCGTACCGAAGTCGTTAGTCATGGGAGAATCGAGGCCGTAGAGGTGACGAGTTGCCCGCGACTCACGACCGAGTTCGACGGCCTCAGGCGCTGCCGACTGCATCCGATAGGCAAGTTCGTAGGTCTGAATTCGGGCGTCCAGTTCGGTGTCGGCATCCCGGTTTTCGCGATGGCGATGATTGAACCTAGCGAGGAGTTCCAGCATCCTCACCTGGGCTTGCGGCGACATGTCCGAAGGAGGAGCGAGGTCGAGGATTGGGTTCGTGCCCGGGCGGATGACTGTTCCTTGCCGGCTCGCAGGCAAGAAGCCGGCCCCGTAGGCAGGAGGGCCGCCCTTGATTCCACCCGCGGGATCGGGCAAAACGACGAACGCAGGCAGGTCCTGATTCTCAGTTCCCAGCCCGTAGCTGACCCAGCTTCCCAGGCTCGGCTTGCCCATCAGAATTGAGCCGGTATTCATCTGATAAACCGCTTGCGGGTGGTTCACACTGTCCGCCCAGCACGAGCGAATCACTGCAAGTTGGTCGGCATGGACCGCGATCTGGGGGAGAAGATCCGAGATCGGCAGGCCTGACTCGCCACTCCGGTGAAAGGTTCGTTTCGTTGCCAAAAGCGGGTTACGCGCGACCTGCCTGCGCGTTGAGACCTGGCCAAAGCTCTCGGGCAACGGTGAGCCTGCCAGTCGTTGCAACTCCGGCTTTGGGTCGAAGGTTTCGAGGTGGCTCGGCCCTCCATGCATAAACAGGTAAATCACCCGTTTCGCCTTGGGAGCAAAGTGCGGGGCCAGGACCTCCGCGCCAGATTCCTGAGCCATCAACCAAGTGAGGGCAACGGCGCCTAACCCTCCACCCGCCTGACGGAGGAAGCTTCGTCGTGAAGAGGCCTTGGGTTCTAGGGAATCGGGCATCAGAGCTAGCCCCAACGGTTGAAGTGTCGCCACTCGCGGTCAGACATCAACAGACCATAGCACGTGCTGAGAGACCGAAGAATCACCCCAAGATCGCAAATCCATCGGCATCCTATTGATGTTACGCTATCACGAAACGGTCTGAGAATCCTAACACAATCAAACCTCGGCTCAAAAATGGCGTGGCGAACGAGCTACATTCTGATTGGTCTCTTGCTACTCATCGTCGTAACAACCCTCACAACGAACGCGTATTGGTTAGGGTCGCTGCTGGCTTGGGTCTTGATCGCGCTGGCGTCTGAAGTCGTCTCGCTGATCCGTGGGTTGCTGGCCGGATCAGGCCCTCGGGACCTGAGCCCCCCAGATGGCGAGGTCGGCCTGGTTTGGGTACCTGGATTTGAGATCAAGCCCAACGAGGTCGATCCCAGAGTGGGACTGCTGGTCCAGCCGGTTGTTATTTCCCCACTTGCGCTTGCGGAGGAAGCTGCGCCCGTTGTCCCCCTCCTCGGGAAGGTTGTCATCATCACGATCTTCATCGGTCGGGATGATGCGAGTTGGACGGATACAGAGATTGCCGGTTGCCTGGGGAGTGTGGTGACTGCAGGTCGATGGATCGAAGCGGAGGCAATCCGTTGGGGTGTCCCACTCAATTTGGAGCTTGCGACTGCCTATTTGGTAGGCGACGACGCCAGTGAACGCCCCACAGAATTGGCGCTTGGATCCGACGGTCAGGTCGACGACACTTCGGTCGAGGCAACTCGCCGGATGATTCGATCGATCATGCAGGTCCTACACCCCGTTGGCTTCGATCGACCGAGCGAGTTATTGGAGGTAGTCAAGCAACGGCTAGGAGCCGATGCGGTTGTCGGCCTCGTCCATCCCCGTTCAGCGGGGCGATCATTTGTCTACAGCCACAACCTCTCCGAGGTACGGCTTGCGGCAGGATTGGCAATCTGCTACCCACGCTATGCCGATCACGACACCACACTGACTCGGAAACCGCCTGCCACGGACCCTACGACGATCGCACATGAGCTTCTCCACCTTTTTGACGCGACCGACAAATATGACGTGCCGCTGTCTCGGTTTGCCAAGCGAGAGGTGACGCGCCGCGACATCATGAGGCTTGAACGCAACACGCTCTCGCATCTGAGGATCGACCAGCTAACCGCGCGAGAGATCGGCTGGGCAGGAGCTAGAACTCTGGTAGAGCCTAAGAAAACACCCCTCGCACCTGGGAACGGACCCAAGGGCGAAGGGTGTAATGTGGGGTAGCCGAGAATATTTTCCCAGGATCAGTTCGACTCGACCGGTGAGCCGGACTGGGCCAAGACGTTAGCGATATGAGCGGCATCCATCGCTCTTCGATAGTCAGCATACTTCGCCAGCGGAGCTGACGAGGTGCCGTCGCTGTAGATCCCCACAACGGTGTGCAGACCGTTATGCTCGCCGATCTCGGCCCTGGTATAGAAACCCGAGCGGATCAACGAAGCAAGCGTCCGCTGCCAGAGTTGGGTTTCGGCCAATTTCATCGTCATGGCGAGCCCCTGTGTGCGTTAAGTGGGACCGTCCTTGGCCGGCCGAAGGGTCATTCGATCGTAGTCGCGATCGTCTGCCCTACATCATTCTAAACGTTGAAACTCGAGAGACGGTTTGGTCGCGACGGAATCTTTCCGCGCCAGGCTACCCATCCCAGGGGCAACTCGCATCCGAAGTGATTATCACACCTTCGGCAAGCCCCTGAACCGAAACTGGAAAGTGCTCCTAAATCGTTGACGGGCAGGTATCCATCACGTGTCACAGCAAACCAGGGGCCAGCACTCAGATTCGATCTAATGTCGCCACTGGGCAACACCATGTGCTCAACTCGCCCCATCATGAATATCCAGAGAATCCTCAAGTTTTCTTCGAAGTCCGTCAAGCTCTAGTAGCTCCGGGCGGTCGTGAATTCAAGCGTTCCCTCCCCGTTTGGACTGCCCAAGGGATTGGCAGACTGTCAGTTTGACACACAGCTTTGTCAACGCAGGTAGATCCCCGACTCGCAGGCGAGTCGAGCCAGACCGAGCGCCCCATGGACCACAACGTCCTGACCGAGTGAGGCAGGAACCAGTTCGTAGGTCCCCCGAAATGGACCGAAGATCCGGCGATCGAGTTCGCGGCGGATCGGCCCTAACCAATATTGCTCGCCGATCTGCGACACGCCCCCCCCCAGAATAATACGTCGTGGAGCAAGCAACGTCGCCGCATGCGCCAGTGCTGTCCCGACTGCGGTCGTGGCGGCACTCAGGATCCGAAACGAGTCGGGGTCACCCAGCCTAGCGGCCGTGGCGATCGTCTCTGAACTGATCCGTGACGGGTCGCCTCCGCACAGGTCCAGAAGCATACTCGGTGGCCAGCCTTCGCGGAATTCGCGATCCAGACAAAGTCGACCTAGCTCGGCCATCGACCAGCCGGAAGCGACCTGCTCCAGGGTCTGACCGAGTTCGTTGAGTCGAGCCGACTCGCTGACCCATAAGTGTCCAATTTCGAGCGCACCGAGCCCACTGCCTCGATAGATCTGATCCTCAATGATCAGCCCGGCCCCAATTCCGCTGCCGACCTGAACGTAAAGGACCGGCGAGAAGCCAACCCCTGCGCCGAACAGGGTCTCAGCCAGGCCGGCTATGTCGGCGTCGTTCTCGATAGCGACCCGTTCGACCCCGAACGCTTGTCTGGCCCACTTGGCGAGTGGGTAACCGGTCCAGCCGGAAATCTGGTTGGAGGTCAACACACAACCAGTCAACGGATCGACCGGTCCGCCGAAGCCGATCCCAACCGCCGCGATCCGGTTTCGGGTCATCCCTAACCGAGCCAGGAGCGGGTCGAAGCCCGATTCGAGAGTCCGACGGATGCCCTCTCCCCCCTTGGCGGGATCGACCGTAAACCGCTCGATTGCCAGAAGACGACCGTCACCGTGTCCCAAGCCGATTTGAAGCTTGGTCCCACCGATTTCGATACCGAGCACAAACGGGTCCGCCATCCTGGTCATCTTTCTTCAGAGTCGCGGGTCGAAGTCGGGACATAGCGATTTCAGAGTGACATCCGGCGATACATGTCGTCGATCACCCAGTGGAACACGACCTGATGGACCGACTCGACGATCCCCATGTCGTCGATAGCGACGTGCAGGTTGTGTTGAGCCAGCGACTTGAGCTTCCCACCCCCGTACCCTGTGATACCGACCGTGGTCAGCCCGTGCGAGTTCGACCAATCGACGGCCTTCAGGATGTTCGGGCTGTTTCCCGAGCCTGAGATGGCCAGGAGCAGGTCACCGGGGCTCGATAGATTTTTGAGCTGTTCGATAAAGATTCGGTCATAGCCCTCGTCATTGGCCCAGGCCATGATCCCGGCGGTGTTATCGGTCAGACTCAAGACTTTGAGCCGTTTCTGGCTCTCGAAGTCCTTCAGAGTGCATTTACAGAGGTCTTCACAGAGGTGCGAGGCGTTGGCCCCACTTCCGCCGTTGCCGATAATAAAGACGAATCGGCTGGCGTGGTAGGCCTGTTCGATCAGAGCGCTCAAACCCTCGATCTGGGCAAGCTCGACGCGTTCAATGACGCGGCAAACCCGATCGAGGTAATCCTTGGCTCCGAGTGTCGCACCCAACATAGCCGATCTCCTGCAAGACTGGTGGCGACGGCCTTCGTCGCAGCTTAGGCTGACTATAACGCGAGAGGGTAAAGGCGAGAAGCACAACCCAGCGGGCCAATGCCCCACCGATTGACCCCGCCGCATCCACGAGGATAGACTCCAACCCCTGCGACCTGCCTTGAGATCTTACCTCCCTCCCTTCTTCCCAATGAGTGTTGATGCGATTCAACGTTCGTGAACAAATCGCCCTCCTCTGGTCGCTGGCCAAGTGGTGTGTGCTCGGAAGTTGTGTTGGGATCCTGGCAGGATGCGCCTCGGCAGCGTTCCTTTATGGGCTCGGCTGGGCGACGACCACCAGGATTCAAACTCCCTGGCTCCTCTGGTTCCTGCCACTTGCGGGCGTGGGAATTGGTTGGATTTATGCCCAATATGGCCAAGAGGTCGAGGGAGGGAATAACCTCCTCCTGGAACGAATCCACCGATCTGAGGGGGACATCTCCTGGAGGATGGCCCCCCTGATTGCATTCGCAACCATCGGCACCCACCTGTTTGGTGGCTCGGCAGGCCGGGAAGGGACTTCAGTCCAGATGGGGGGTGGCCTTGCGGACCTGCTGGCCAGGACGTTGAGACTGCCCCGTGAGGATCGTCGAATCCTCCTGATGAGCGGAATCAGCGGAGGGTTTGGAGCGGTATTCGGTACGCCGATCGCAGGTGCGATCTTCGGACTTGAGGTCCTGACCATCGGTCGAATCCGCTACGACGCATTGGTGCCCTGCTTTGCGGCGAGCATGGTCGGGGACCTGGTCTCTGAGGCCTGTGGGATCCAACATCACCCCTATGGGTTCGGGATTGCACCGATCGTCACGCCGAGGTTGCTGATCTGGACAGCCCTGGCGGGGATCTGTTTCGGGTCGGCAAGCTTGGTGTTCGCGGAGCTGACCCACGCGATCGAGCACCTCCTGAAGACGTTCGTCAATCGCCCTTGGCTAAGACCTGCGATCGGTGGGATCGCAGTGATCGTCCTTACGCATCTTGTCGGCAGTCAGGACTATCTGGGCCTGGGCGACCCGCTAATCGACCGGAGCTTCACACCTCAAGGGGTTTTCCTGGGTGCCTTCGCGCTCAAGATCCTCTTTACCGCTTTGACCTTGGGATCGGGCTTCAAGGGGGGTGAGGTGACCCCTCTGTTTTGCATCGGTGCAACCCTTGGATATGCCTTCGCGGAAGTGACCGGACAGACGACCCACCTGTTCGCGGCGATTGGTTTCGTGTCCGTATTCGCGGGGGCTGCGAATACACCCATCTCATGTATCCTGCTCGGGATCGAGTTGTTTGGCGCTGGGATCGCCGTGCCTCTTACACTGTCATGTATCGTCAGCTACATCACCTCGGGGCATCGCGGCATCTATATGTCGCAGCGTGTCGATACGTCCAAATCGATGTCCGTGTTTGTCCCCGAGGGATATTCCTTAAGAGAGTTCCAGTCAGGGAGCATGGGGGTCGATACGACCGGCAGGCCCAGACTCATTCTGCCAGAGGAACATGTTGAAGTTCGAAGCGATCCCACGGATTCCGCCCAGGTTCACGCTGCTCCTCAAGGGTAAGTTGACACCGCATCCCGGAGCCGCCTGCCCTACGTAAGGCCTAGGTATCGGTGGTTGGCGTCCCGATGTCTCGAGCCAATGTGGTATCCTCGCCTTCTGCTCCTGGTCGTTATCACTTCGTCTGGGAAGGTCGAGGATTACTCGCACGCGACCGCTTCGGACGCTCATCGCGATAGACACTTGTGGGGACGGCCGACGGGTCGGGGGCTTATGGGTTGGATGTGGACGGCTGGGCTGAACGGGCCTCTGGGTGTCGGTGCTTGGTGGCTTGCTCGACATGGATTCAAGCGACGAGCAGCGATTGATACGACACTCGCCGCAGTGGTCTTGGCCTGGACCTGGGTCACGGTTGGGCTTGAGGTCCTGGGAACGCTCGGCTTCATGACGCGAGGTCCGTTACTGGTGTGGAGCTTGAGCCTCTTCGGGCTTGGGTTCTGGTTCAAGAGCCACTCAACCGAGTCTGAGAACCCGCCGATTCAGCGCTCCTCGGCCTGGAGTTGGTACGTTCAGCTCGCGCTAGGGCTGGTCATCTGGGCGGGTCTGGCCATGTTGGTCACGTCCATACTCATGCCCGTAAAGGTGGTCAGCGACGGGCCGATCTATCACCTCTATTTCGCGGCACGGTGGTGGAAAGCCGCCAAGCTGATCCTGGTTGCAGTCCCTTTTGGCGAGAACGCCGCAACCTACTTTCCGGCGATCGGCGACCTCTGGTTTACCTGGCTCATGGTCGGGCTCGGTAGTGATTCCCTGGCGAAGGTTGGTCAGGCTCCGTTCCTGGTGGTGGTAACTTTGGCGGTATATGGGATGGTTCGGAGACTCGGGCTCTCGTCCGATTCTGCCCTCCTGGGCTCTCTAGGAATCCTCTCAAGTGCTCCCTTATTACTGCTCAGCTTCGAGCCTAATGTCGACACAATCTTCATCGCGGCTTACCTGACCGCCTGCTTCTTTGGGCTCGAACTTTGGGAACGTCCCGGGGATGTCGGCAGCCTTGTTGTGGCGGGGTTAGCCGCCGGCCTGGCCTGGGGAACCAAGGCGACCGGCACGGTTTTTGTCCCGCCCCTCATCGTGATCTTCCTTTGGTTAGGGTGCCGCCGAGTTTCGACCGAGCAGGGCCGAAGCCTGTTGGCAAGGCTCAAATCCGTCTCGATCCTGATCTTTGCCGTCATGCTCCCGTGCGGATTCTGGTTCGGCCGCAACCTTGACTTGACTGGGAATCCGCTCTATCCCCTTCAGCTCAGGTTTCTCAACAGGACGATTCTCACGGGCTGGTATGATTCGGATGTGATGAAGCTAAGTCAATATTACCTTCCTTTCGAGGACTGGCGAGCGGCTGTTGACCAATTCCTCACCGTCCTCGACCCCCGCCTCGCACCAATCTGGGTGACGTCGGTGCTCGTCGGAGCCACGCTCGGCTGGCGATTCGACCGCCGCGTTGCGTTCATCTCAATGATGGCCATCCTGGCCGCTTTGCTCTTTTGGGGGGCGATCCCCTATCGGACCCAACAGCGGTTTGTCTTCCCGGCCTTGGGCCTGGCCACGGTCCCGCTCGCCTGGTTCCTCGATCGCGCCCGCTGGTTGCAGATCCTATTTTCAGCGCTGATCATTGTGCATGTTTTGACAAGCCAGGCGTGGCCGTTTGGCGACTCTCTCCTGCAGCCCCCATGGGACCTCAGCCCGCTCGTTCCTAACGGGATTATGCCGCTCCTGAACCTTCCACGAACGGGTCGATGGGTCTTTGGAATCGCAGGAGCCGGGTCGCTCATTGTCGCGTGGCTTTGGAGCCAAAGCGCCGCTCAGCCCAACCGAGAACGGGTTGCAGTCACGATCCTGGCGACGATCGGCCTTGTTGCGGGAATGACCTGTTTGACCTTCGCCACCTCGACCGTCCCTTATTCCCCATTTCCGCCGTTCCGCGACTACTTCTTGGGCTGGCTCGATCTTGAAGGGCGATCCGGGCCAAACGGGCTCAAAGTGGCCTATGCCGGCACGAATATTCCTTACTATCTGATGGGAAGAGACTTCCGGAACGAGGTCCGCTACATCAACATCGATGCGCACCGCGACTGGCTCATGCACGACTATCACCTCGATTCAGCCGCCAGGGGACAGCCGAATTGGCCCTTCCCAAGACCAGGCTGGGACCGGATCCGACCTAACTACGAGGCCTGGCTGGCAAATCTCAGGGACGCCGGCATCCAGGTCTTAGTGGTCGCGAGGGCGAACCCTGACGAGGGCGTTCATAACCTCTATGACCGTGAAGGTTTCCCGATCGAACGCACCTGGGCTGAAACCCATCCCGAGTCCTTCAGCCCGCTTTATGGGGTCGTCGAGAATGACCGACTCTTCAAGACCTATCGGGTCAAACCCCTCAAGCCCTGATCCGCCAAGCGTAGAGCGTATGGCCAAAATCCTGCGAACCCCGAGATTCTGCGGAATTCCCGGCCCCAATTTAACATCGTTTTGAAGATTCGACCAGAATTTTCACGACCATGCACGGATCGAGGGGTGAGACCCCACTATATAAAGGAGACGCCCTGATCGAACCCACCCTCACTCGTGTGGACGGACCGATGCGACTCACCTTGCGGACCCTCCTCGCCTGGCTCGACGATACCTTGAGCCCCTCCGAAGTTCGTGAAATTGGGCATCAAGTGGCCGAGAGCCAATTTGCTCGGGACTTGGTGGCTCGGATTCAAAAAGTCACTAGGCAGAGGAGACTGACGATTCCTCATGGTGATGAGGCCGTCGATCCCAACATCGTGGCCGCTTACCTCGATAATGAGCTCTCCGCCGAGGAAGTGACAAACTTTGAAAAGGTCTGCCTCACCTCGAACGTCCACCTTGCCGAGGCGGCCAGCGTCCACCAGATTCTGAGCCTGATCGGCCAGAAGGCGAAGGTTCCCGACGGGGCTCGGGAGCGGATGTATCGACGAGTGAAAGGGCGTGAGACTCGCGCGGTAGCGACTCATGCACCGATCGCTCGACCCGCGCCAAGGACGCCCGTTACACCACCGATCGCTGCGTGGTCAGCACCCGTACCACTTCGTCGCTCACTTGCCGAGCGATTTGGACCCGTCCTGGCCGTTTTCGGGCTCTTGGGAGTCCTCGTCTGGTCGGCATGGATGAGCGTCGGCCAGTCTGAGAGCGTCCAGCCTGCACCTCGGGTTGCCGACAAGGTTCTCAACAAAATCGAAAAGAAGAAGGTCGATCCGGAGCCTAAAGCCGAGCAGCCGGCGGCTGTCATAGCGGCCAAATCCGCCGAGCCGGCCGCACCCGAATCCAAAGTTGGGGTCGAGCCCAAAGGACCGGCAGTGGCTCCCGGGACCTTCGGACTTGTCGGTACGTCTGACGCCGTCTTGCTCCGGTTCGTGGAGCCCTCCAAGGATTGGGAACGCATTGCGACCGATGCAAATCTTCGGCCTGGAGACAAGCTAATTAGCCTGACCCCTGGGCGGACCGAGTTGGGGCTTGCGAAGACGAATGTCTCAGTCGTTGGGCAGAGCGAGGTACGACTCAAGGCTGCTGACGCCGGTCAAGCGGCTCATCTCATTTTGGAACAGGGCCGGATCGTGGTCAAAACCCCAGCGATGTCCGATGCTGTTGCGGTCGAAGTCGGCGAACAGATGTTTACGATCAGTTCCGAACGACCGATCGCGGTCGGCATCGGTAGGGAACTCGCTCGAATGTTCCCAGCCACCCCGCTTTCGACAGCAGTCGTAACGTTGGTTGCGGTCCCCGATGGCGAGCTCAGCCTCACCCTTGGCTCGAAAACCGAGAAGATTATCGGGCCCAAAGTCGTGTTGATTTCGAGCGACTCAACCACCATCGAGTCGTCTGAATATCCAATCCCCGCCTGGATTCACGACGCGGCACTCCCCGTGATCGAGGCTGGGCCTGCAAAGGCTTTTGGACAGTATCTCAGCAACAAGCGGCCTGTGAAGACGAGTCTCGCCGAAGCGATCGACGACGAACTCGCGCCTGTTCGCCGGATGGCAATCAAAGCCTTGGGACTGCTTGGGGACCTGAGCTTGATCGTCCCGATTCTGAGCCAGACCGGTTCGAGTTCGTCTCGACAAGCGGCGATCGAGGTCCTCCGCGATTATCGTGCCAGGGGTACTGACGAGGCCGATGCCATCTGGGAACAGATTCGCAAGTCTTATGGTGACATCGCCGGGCGAAAGGTCGAAAAGCTCCTGGTGGGCTATACCCCAGTCGAGGCTCAAGACGAGTCGAACCTCGCGAAGTTGGTTAGCCTGCTGGCCGATCCGGACATCGCCGTTCGAGAACTTGCAATCGATAATCTTAAGGTCATGACCCGTCGCGACGCGATGGAGTACGACCCGGAAAAGCCCGACGGAAGCGGAATCCGTGCCTGGCAAGATGCTCTGAAGACGAAAACCCTGGCACAACCCAAGCCGGCGAAGCCCTGACCTGGAATGATTGCAGACTCAGCACGCTCATTGATGGAGCGGGGCGAAGGTCCCGCTCCGATAAACCCTTCTAGGAACCTCCATGTCTGAGAATCCCGCCCTATATACCGAATACCAGCGAGAAGCCGAAGCGATTGCCCTTCGCGCAGGGGAATATCTCCGAGGTGTCTTTGGCAAAGTGACCGCTCGCGAGAAGAAGCCGGGAGATCTCGTCACCGATGCCGATCTCGGTAGCCAAGATCTGATCGCCGAAGGACTTGGCCGAGCCTTCCCCGATCACGCGATCCTCGGCGAGGAACGAGGACTCATCGCTGAGGCTGGTAATCCGTTCCGGTGGATTGTCGATCCCATCGATGGGACCATGAACTTCGCGCACGGCTTCCCGCTTTGGTGTGTCTCGATCGGGCTCGAACACGAGGGGGAACTCGTGGCCGGGGTAATCCTCGACCCGCTCCAACGCCGACTTTGGAGCGCCAGCAAGAATGCGGGTACATTCGTGGATGGAGAACGCGTCCATGTCAGTACGGCGACAACCTTGAGTTCCAGCTTGATCACAACAGGCATCCCTGCCGACTTTGGAACCGGTTCGGACGGCGAGCGTCAGGTGGGCCTGTTCCGTCGCTTCTCGACCGGGACCCACTCGGTCCGAAGAACAGGAAGCTCAGCGCTGAACCTTGCGTTCGTTGCCATGGGCGCTTGTGAGGTCTTCTACTCCACCCACGTCAACGCCTGGGATGTCGCAGCGGGCGTTGTTCTGGTTCGGGAAGCGGGCGGAATCGTGACTGGCCTGCATGGGGAGCCCTATTTGGTGGACGCCCCGAGCATCCTCGCCAGTAACTCGCTGGTTCATACCGAAGCGCTGGCCCGAGCACGCGATTGACGGCGATGACGAAGCACTGCAACTGAGCTTAGCCCGAAAGCCAACAGGATAAAGCTGGACGGCTCGGGAACGACGGCATAACGCAGGTCGTCGATCCCGAAGACGTCCCGGTCTGGTCCTGTTACACCAGAGATTGTCAGGGTCACGGATTGGAACGACTTATTCGCATCAGTGAATCCAAAGTACTGAACGCCGCCACTAGCTAACCCAAGAACATTCAACGACTGGGGGTTCCCGTCATTAAATGTGACGGACAAGTTACCCGTGGCTGTACCCAGGCCGGTCAGGTACGCTCCAAAGGAGTTAATCGCCTTGGGGAAATCGAATTGGACCGTTGCCGTCCCGACGTTCACGGTTGGGGCGATCTTCAGGTGTTTCGTCCCGTTCAAAGTCGTGTTGTACCCGGTCGACGCATCGTTAGGAGTGTTGCTAATCCCATAGATTGTGCCGTTTGGCGAGCTCAGGGAAGTTCCGGTGAGGGTCAAGTACACCTCGCCAGGAACGATCTCCTGATGGTCAATCGCCACACCCGGGGTACTCAGGGGAATGTTCTCGAAATCGACCGTATGGACGTATCCCAGTGGAACAGCGGCCAAAGCAGCAGTGGCGAAGCTCGTCGCCGCCGCATCGCTATTCGGTCGATTGTCCTGGAGCGGGACTGGCCCTGCACCCGCATCCGAGCCTGTGAAAGTCACAATGTCAGCCAAAGCGCACGTATTCAAAAGGCACGCACAGATGAACCCAAAACCGAGAGCACGACAGGTTGCAAATTTCATGGGAGTAGGCCCTTCCGTTTGGGCAATTATTTCTGATCCTCATGGTCACTCAAGCATGGATACACATTGTGCAAAGTCAACACCCTCTTGTAAACCGTGAACCTTAAATTCAACAGGGGGTGAGGCGATCAGGTCGTGTAACGCGTGCGCGGTGAGTCACTCGCCAGGCTCCAACTGTTAAAAAACCCCCTAGCACTCGGCAGTTGGTGCGCGAATTTGGGTAAAGATCGCTGTTTGGAAAGGCAATCTACGCCCTGAACTGGTAGTTCGGGGTGTCCTAAAGGCCTTGAGCAACCCCGGACGAATCCGAACGCGCGCACCAATGGCCGAACGCCAGGAAAAAACCCCTGAGTTCACGAAGCTCGCCTTACGTTTGTCTTTGTTCGGGTCCGCGTCGTCTGGAACGCTGACGAAACAACTTTCCGATTGCGCGAGGAACGGTTATCGGTTTCCAAGATGTTGTTTTGTCAGCGTTGCCACCGACGCCAGACAGCACCGAAAGGGTATCCAAAGGGGAATCCCAAACGATTGGACATCCAACCCTTGGAGAACTAGCCTTCCATCGAGTTGCGACGGGGCAGTTTCCAATGAAGTGACCTAAGGAGCAGCTTACCGACACGTTCGAGGTCGAACTCGCTCGAATCTTCAAGAAGCATCTCAATCAGCGATCTGGTGCCGCCCGAAGTCATCACGACGTAAGGAGAACCAGCGAGAATCGAATCCTCATTCGAGGATTGATTCAGGAGATCAATCGACTCGAGGCGATCGACCACGGACCGATATCTGATCGATTCGGAGACAATCGAAGTATCCAGAGACAACGCACGAGCAGCCTGGATCAGCGCAGCTCTTGCTTGAATCAACGACGGCTCGCCTACAGAAGGTCGATCATCAGACTGAATTGATCGAAACCTTATCATCATTTCTGCTCACTCATCGAACAGAGTTCATCGAAGTTTTGGGCAAAATCACCCGCTTCTTCATGATCGTACCGTATGATCCCAAAAAGAAAAGCCCTCAGTGGAACAATAGCGAACGGACCCAATCCTCTGCGGCTGGATCTATGCATTGATTGGCTCACGAGTGTGATGGCGACTGTAGCCAAAGTAGACCAACATCCCCAATCCTAACCAAACAATAAGCCTGATCCAGTTATCCCGGCCCAACGAAAACATCAGGCCGCCATTAAAAAGAATTCCGAATCCTGCGACCAACGGAAGGAATGGAACCCGAAAGGGTCGATGCACTTCGGGACTTCTCCATCGCAAGATCATCACCGAGGCGCAGACCACGACGAATGCAAACAAGGTCCCGACACTCACCAGTTCCGCCAGGAACCCCAGAGGGGCAAGGGCTCCCGCGCCCGCCACGACAAAGCCCACGAGAATCGTCGATTTCCAAGGAGTTTGGTACTTCGGATGGACCTCAGCAAAGATGCGATGAGGTAACATTCCATCCCTTGCCATGGCCAGCAGGATGCGCGGTTGGCTGAGCATGCCCACAAGTAATGCGCTTGTGATTCCTAGAATGATACCGACACTGATGAATGAGCCCGCGAACGGCAATCCGCGGTCCCGGAACGCCGAGGCCATGGGGGCATCGGGATCGATCATCGACGAGGGAACCATCCCCGTCAGGACAGCGGTAGCACCCATGTACAAGACTGTACAAATAATGAGTGACGCTATGATACCAAATGCCAGGTCTTTACTTGGGTTTTTAGCCTCTTCCGAGTGGGTCGAGATCGAATCGAAACCAATGTACGCGAAGAAGATCTTTGCCGCCCCTTCGGTCACTCCTCCGTAGCCGTGCTTGGGATGGTAGAACGGAACCCAGTTGCTCGGGCGGATATAGAACGCACCCACACAGATGATGAATCCGATAATTGCCAGGTTTAGTATGACCATGGCGGCGTTGAATCTGGCGGATTCTTTGATACCGATGACCAGGATCACCGTGATCAATAGGCAGATCAGAGCGGCGGGTAAGTTACAGAAAGCCTGCGACTGCAACCCGTTCGCCAGGGTTACAAGCTTGAAGTGGAACCCATGCTCGGGAGTAAAGACCCAAGGCGAACTCGTCCAGCGAGGGTCGATCGCCACCCCAAAGATCGAGTCGAGCGCTGAGACCATATAGTTCCCCCAACCGACCGCGACCACCGATGAGCCGATCGCGTATTCCAGAATCAGGTCCCAGCCGATGATCCAGGCGACCATCTCGCCCATCGTGGCATAGGCATAGGTGTAGCAACTTCCTGCGACCGGAACCATGCTGGCCATCTCGCTGTAACACAGAGCCGCCAACCCGCATCCCACCGCTGCCAGCAGCATCGACAACATTAAGGAAGGGCCGGCGATGTTGTGGGCGATCTCGCCGGTCAAAACGTAGATCCCCGCGCCCACCGTGGCACCGACCCCGAGCGCAGTCAGTGCCCACGGCCCCAGCACCCGATGCAAACGCGAGCCCGCGTTCATCTCTTGGATCAAGACATCGATCGGTTTGCGTGCGAAGGGATGGAATCGTCGAGGTGCGTCGGACATCCAGTCGCTCCTGGAGAATCGGTCAGCGGTCGATGGGGGGTCGTAGGCAGGCTTGGCGGTCGAACGACCTCGCAGGATAGCCGAATCAGGTCACTCTGGCTACGATTAAGTGGTCGTGCTATAATCCATAAGTTCCTCCTTTCGCAACGATCCCGGTCGATACAGGTCGATTCATGCTGAAGCCCACGGTCGAAGTCCGCGAGGAGTTAGGAGTCCTTGTTGCTGAATTTTGGGATTGTCTTCGCCTTGATCCCAACCCTGTTCAGGACTTGCGTCGGCGCTATGAGGATCACCTGAAACAAGGAGGTCGCCCCTTCCTGGTCGTCGATTTGAACGGTGTGACGTTCGCCGGATCGGCAGCTTTGGCCGGGTTCACCTCGATCCAGCGGCTGAATCGTGTTTCGAAAGGCCGCTTAATCTTCTGTAATGTTGACCCCAATGTCTTTGAAGTTTTCCGAGTCAGTAAGCTAGACACGCTTTTCAGCTTCGCCAAGGACAAGCCCGAAGCACTCGCCTTGGTTGGCCCCCTTTCAGCACATGATCCTGCGGCCAAGCCATCGGTTGCGGTTACTCCGCTGGCGTCGAAGGTCAACTCTGACGAACTTCTTCGTCGCAGTCGCCGGAAAACCTCTTGATGTCTCTACCCTGCAAGCCCGGATGTGAGCCGACCTTCCATGCCCGTTGAAACTCGACTCCGCGTTGAAACTGTCGACAACGTCACGATTATCCGGCTCTTGGACCGCCAGGTTTTCGATGAGCGGGTTGTCCGCGAAGTCGGCGAGCAAATCCAGGATGCTCTTCCCAGCGGCCCCGCGCCTCAACGAGTGATCCTCGATTTTACCGGCGTCGAGATGATCTCAAGCAGTCTCCTGGGCAAGCTGATTCTCCTCATGAGACGCGTGGAAACCAGCGGCGGTAAGCTCCGACTTTGCGAATTAAAGCCGACCATCCACGGCGTATTCCGAACCTCGAACCTGGATCGACTGTTCGGGATCGATCGAGACCGTCGCGAGGCTCTCGACCACGTTTGAACGATGACCTGCCCGGGCCGACATCGCGCTAGGCGAGGCCAACGTGACGACAATGCATCCGAATTGCCAAATTGGGTTCGATTGGTAGCGCAGGTCAGGCGGATTTGCGAGCCAGGTGGGCCTCGTGACGCTCCGCTTTTTGACGCTCGCGACGATAAAGGCGATTCCCAGTGGCCTCTTTCTTGACCTCGGGGACAACCGCAACAGCCGGGGCGACCACGATCGGGGGCGTTACGACAACCGGGATTGGGTTCGTTTCGCACTTGGACTGGGGGGTCGGGGCAGCCTGGGTTGGCCTGCTGATCGGGGCTTTTGACTGGCGAAGGAT
Organism: Isosphaeraceae bacterium; assembly: GCA_025356475.1. GTDB lineage: Bacteria > Planctomycetota > Planctomycetia > Isosphaerales > Isosphaeraceae > JANXSX01. The sequence continues at coordinate 28,822 of JANXSX010000183.1, forward strand.
CGTGATCGACTTGCGAAACTGCCGTAAGGCGGAGGATTCGTAACGTCGGATC
>JANXSX010000191.1 GCA_025356475.1 Isosphaeraceae bacterium
TAGCGATTTGTACTTGATCCGGTGAGGCTGATCGGCCTCCATGCCAAGTCGTTCCTTGCGCTGGGCCTCGTAGGTCTGGTAATTCCCATCGCACCAGACGACTTGGCTGTTGCCTTCAAACGCGAGGATGTGCGTCGCCACCCGGTCGAGAAACCAACGGTCGTGGCTGATGACCACCGCGCAGCCTCCGAAGTCGAGCAGGGCCTCCTCAAGCGCGCGGAGCATATCGATATCGAGGTCGTTGGTCGGTTCGTCGAGAAGCAGCAGGTTCCCGCCGCTCTTGAGCAATTTGGCCAGGTGGACCCGATTGCGTTCCCCTCCAGAGAGGTTGGCGACCTTCTTCTCCTGATCCGGTCCTTTGAAGTTGAACGAGGCCACATAGGCTCGCGCGGGGATCTTCCGCTTGCCGAGGATGACCTGGTCGACTCCCCCAGTGATTTCCTGGAATAGGGTGTTCTCCGGGTTCAAGGCATCGCGGTTCTGATCGACATAAGAGTTCACAACGCTATCCCCCACTCGAAGGATACCGGCGTCGGGGGTCTCCTGGCCAACGATCATCCGGAACAAGGTCGTCTTGCCTGCTCCGTTGGGACCGATGACGCCGATGATTCCGCCTGGGGGGAGCCTGAAAGTCATGTTCTCGAAGATCAGCCGGTCGCCGTAGACTTTCTTGAGCTGGTCGGCTTCGACCACCAGGTCGCCCAGATGCGGGCCGGGGGGTATCTGCAAGACGATGGCCTCGTCGCGTTTTTCCTGGTCCTGGCTCGCAAGCTGCTCATACCGGGTAAGTCGCGCGCGGTTCTTGGCCACACGGGCTCGGGGAGCCATTCGGACCCATTCCAGCTCGCGGGCCAGAGCCTTACGCTTGGAACTTTCCTGCTTTTCTTCAAGCTTGAGCCGGTCTTCCTTTTGTTCCAACCACGAAGTGTAATTGCCCTCCCAGGGGATGCCCTGACCTCGGTCGAGTTCCAAGATCCAGCCTGCCACGTTGTCGAGGAAGTAGCGGTCGTGGGTGACTGCGACCACCGTCCCTTCATATTCCTGAAGGTGCCGCTCTAACCAGGCAACGCTCTCCGCATCAAGGTGGTTGGTCGGTTCATCAAGGAGGAGTAGGTCCGGCCGCGCGAGCAAGACCGTGCAAAGGGCAACGCGGCGACGTTCGCCACCGGAGAGGGTTGCGACTTCCGCATCGCCAGGAGGAAGCCGCATCGCATCCATGGCGATCTCGATCCGACGGTCGAGGTCCCAACCGTTGCAGGCCTCAATATCGTCTTGGACCTTCCCTTGCTCATCGAGCAGCTTGTCCATTTCTGGCGATTCAAGCGGCTCGCAAAGTCTTGCATTGATCACGTCGAACCGATTGAGCAGGCCTCGTGTCTTGGTCACAGCGAGTTCGACGTTGCCTCGAACATCCAGCATGGGGTTGAGGGTCGGCTCCTGGGGTACATAGCCGATCGAGATCCCGTTGGCTGGCCGGGCGATACCGATAAAGTCTTTGTCCACACCCGCCATGATCCGCAGTAGGGTACTCTTGCCGGCCCCGTTTCCGCCGAGAACCCCGATCTTGGCACCCGGATAGAACGACAGCCAGATCCCCTTGAGCACTTCTTTCTTACCGTGAGCCTTGGAGAGATTCTCAATCTGGAAAATGTATTGCGGGGGCATCGCGTGAGCTACCTTCGCCTAGAACAGAATGGCCAGATGGTCGACAAGACAGACTCATAGTAGACCCGATCGAACCCGCGTCGAAAAGCCCGTTGGACGATTGGAGCCTTGGCATGGGTTGAATCCAGTCCACCAGGTCGATATGATCTGTGGATCGAGGGAGTTAAGAATTCCCGCTCGTTCAGTCTCCGGGCTGAATGGCTGCGTAGCTCAGTTGGTTAGAGCAGCGGTCTCATAATCCGCAGGTCTCCGGTTCGAGTCCGGACGCAGCTATTGTTTGTTGGGATTGTTGGGATGCAACAATCGCGCCCAGGCAAGAATCCGCCTGCTGAAGTCGGATCTGTCATGATAGAGAATCACCTGCACGGCCTGATTCTCTGAGTTGCAATCTATGACTACCAAGATCGATTGGCCGGGGTCCGCTGATTCCTCATTGAGTCTGTGCGCTGAGTCACTGGCGGCAGAGGATGGCAAGTGGGCTGACCACGCCGAATGGCCGGCGGAATTGTGGGCAACTCTCCTGCTCGTTGGGGCCAATCGTTGGGCTATTGAACAGATCAAGGAAGCCCAGGCCGATCGTATCCTGGCCCTTCGTCATTACGGACAAATTGCGTCGGGTAGCCTCGTCGCGGCGTTCATCCTGACTCAGCATGATGCGGCTGTGCGTCGGCTTGCTGTCGCTCGCGAGCGGACTGAGGAATTGCTAGAGCTGATCCTCAAAGGTGAGCGATTCGTGACCGTGGGGATCTCTCAGCTCACGACCTCGCGTCGTCACGGAACCCAGGCCATGCTGGCGAGCCCAACGGGGAAGGGCTTCCGGCTCAACGGAATCATGCCTTGGGTCACCGCCGCCGACCGGGCCGATGTCATCGTCACAGGAGCAGTTCTGGCCGACGGGAGCCAACTGCTCGCCCAAGTTCGAGTCGGAGAGCCCGGCCTAACGATCGACGCCCCGTTTGATCTAGCAGCCCTCCGGGCCTCACGCACAAGCGAAGTTCGATGTGTGGATGTCGAGATCTCGGCAAGTGACGTTCTTGCCGGCCCCTCAATGGATGTGATGGCGACTCCTGGGCTCACAGGAACTGGAGGACTGGAGACATCGGCCCTGGCGTTGGGGCAGGCGTTCTCGGCGGTTCAGGCCTTGGGCGTTGAATCCGAGTCACGCCCCGAACTGGCTGAGTCGTATCTGGCGCTCCTGAGCGATTGGAAGGAGACCTGGCAAAGGCTCGAAGCAACAGCAGTCTCCGCCCCTGGAGCCTTACTTTCAACGACCCTCCGGGCACAGGCAAATTCTCTGGCGCTTCGGTCTACCCAGGCCTACCTCACCGCGAGTAAAGGTTCCGGGTTCGTCACCGATCACCCCGCCCAGCGTTGGGCTAGGCAGGCCCTCTTCTTCCTCGTCTGGTCGTGTCCTTCTCTGGTCGCCAAAGCAGCGATTGATACATTCTCAGGCGTCTGCGACTGAGCCCTTCAGTCCCGTGCGGCCGTGATTGGCCCATAGAACCCAGGTCGCCGGTCGGCGATGCGATCGATCTCGTGCAGCCCTGGAACGCGGATTAACTTCTTGGTGCGTGCCACGGCTGGATCGATCAGTGCGCGGAAGATCGATGACTCCTCGCCGTTGAGTTTGGCGAGAATCTTCCCGTTGGGATCGGCAATTGAGCTGAGACCGATGAACCGGAAGCCTCGCTCCTCGCCGACCCGATTCACAGCCATGCAATAGACCACATTCTCCATAGCTCGGGTTGGGATCATGTGCTCGGCCGCACACTCCGCATGCCTCGGCCAGTTGGTCGGCAGGACTAAAAGGTCCGCACCCAGAAGACTGAGGACTCGCGCGGTTTCGGGAAATCCACCGTCATAACAAATATGCATGCCCACCCGGAGTGTCTGGCCCTGAATGACGATCTCTTGCACTTCGAATGGTCGATCGCCAAGGTCTGCGAACCGGTCTACACCGAGGTATGGCAAGTGAACCTTGCGGTATGAACCGACCAGTCCATCCGGGCCTACAAATGCAAGGGCGTTGTAAAGCTTGTCGCCATCTCTTTCGAGGAGACCATAAATCGCGAACACGCCGAGGTTTGAACACTCTTTCACAAATGCCTGACAGGTAGACCCTTCGATCGCTTCGGCATTCTGAAGGGCCTCTTCACGCGTCTGGAATCCATAACCTGATAGGGCGCACTCGGGGAAGACCACCAGATGGGCTCCATCCTGCGCAGCAAGCCGAAGCTGACGGAGCATCGCCTTGCGATTGCCCTCCCGATCGCCCAGCCGAGGATCCATCTGGACGCCGGCAACTTGAATCTGACTCATCACAATGGGCTCCAGGTCGATCGATCCACCAAGTCAAGAAACGTGATTCGCTCGCAGATCAAGGGAGGCGGGAGCAGGGGCATCCTTCGGCTGAACATCGAACAGGAGCGCCACGCGTCGGGGGTCCGGCGGATTCGACAATAGGCTTCCCACGACTCCCGCAGTCAGTGAGGCGATCATGCTCCAGATCAAGGGATCGAACCCAGCGAGATAGTACGCTCCAAAGTGACTGGTCACCTTGGGCCCTAAGCCCTGGTCGAAGCTCGGATCGAGATTTTTCAGGATCGTGAATGTGGCATATAGGCTCAAATGAACCAATGTTCCTGAGACCATTGCCGCGATCGCTCCTTCGTAGGTGGCACGTCTCCAAAACGCCGCAAAGAGTGCGGGGACCAAGAATGCGGCTGCCATCCCGCTCGAAGCGAAGACCACGATCAACTGGAGAAACTGGGGAGGCCGAAGCGCCAGGGTCGCTGCAATCAGGCCTACGGCGATCGTGGCCGCATAGCTTGCCCGTTCGATCTGCTTCTCGGTCGCGTTCGGCTTGCAGAATCGCTGGAAGATATCGCGGACGAAGCCTGAAGCCACAATCAGCATGAACCCGCTCACCGTACTCATGACCGCTCCATACGGAGCCGCCAGGATCAGACCTGCCAGGTACGGGTTCGCTAGGTGAATGACGAGCCGAGGCATCACCTCATCGGACTTCGTACCGAGGTCTGGTAAGATGCTTCGCGCGGCGACGAAGATGAAGATCAAGGGAACGTAGATGATCACATTATAGATTGTCACATAGATAATCGACCAGCGCAGCGTCCGCGAATCCCGGAACGCCATGAGCCGGACCATTGTCGAGGGCTGGCCCATCCCTGAGATCGTCCACATCGCAAAGAACGAGAACGCTAACGTTAATGGATGGAAGTTCCGACCTGCCCCAGGACCGAATCCGAAGTCGTTACCCGCTTGGGTCATTCCATTCAGAGTCGCCTGGTGGAGTCCGCCCGAGGCGTACATTGCGAGCGGGAAGAGGATCATCACACCGATCGCCATGATGATGCTCTGGAAGACGTCGGTCCAGATCGCCGCCAAGAACCCGCCATACGCGGTATACGCAACGACCGTCGCCGTAAAGATCACCAGCCCTACGTAATAACCCGCGTCGAGCTGCGTCACCATCGACTCATCGACCACCCAGGTCATTGACGACGATGGCAGGACGATCTTCATGATCAAAGCGCCCGCTTTGAACTGGGGGACTAGGTTACACGTCAGGAAGAACATGATCAAAATACTGGTGAGAAGTCCTAGAGTGGGGCTACCGTATCGTTCCCGGAACAGGTCGGGAAGCGTCACTGCGCCGGTTCGTCGACCGAGCTGACCGATGCGCTTCCCCAGCACCCCGAGCACCATCAGCGGAGCGACCATATACGAGCAGATCCAGAGCCCGACCACCCACCCATGCGTATAAACGAGTGAGGGGAAGCCCATGAACGTCCCTCCACTCATCACCGCAGCGGTCAGCGCAACCGCGATCGCGCCAAGCGAGCGATTCCCGAGGAAATACTTTTCGAGGAATCCCGTTTTCTTAGAGGTCACCCTGTTGGCGACGACCCCAAGTCCTAGCGAGACTAACGTGAACAGAAGGAGCGCCACCAGAGTGGCGGGGTGAGCTTGCAAGGGGGCTGGAGTATTCACTCGCTCGAACCCCCTTCACGGATATCTCGATCCAACTCTTCCGCATGATCGGAACCAAGGTCGTCATCAACCATGACAAAGCCCGCCATCAAGATCGTTAGAATGCCACAGACGAGCCAGGGGACCAGGTATCCCCAAAAGACCCAACGGGGGATGCCGATGATCGGGTGCAAATCCTCGGGGCCAAGTGGTCGCTCAGGAGTTGAGTACCCCAACTGGTAACACGCCAGGCAGCAATACGCCGCCGCCGTCAGCCAGAGGGTAAAGATCATCACTCCTTCCCTGCGGGAGTTCCGTAGGACGGGATCGGGCAGGGGCAGGGGCATTTCTCAGATCTCCGTAATATCAAGAGGCGGGCCGCACGCGAGCGTGGTTATCGAGGGGCAAGAGTTCTCTCGAAGAAAGAACTCGACCGTTCCGCCGTGTAGCGACGGTCAGGCTCTCGCCTGGTGCTGTGCCGCTCGGTGGGAAGTGGCAGGAACTCAAAGGGTCGTTTGGAGTTGATCAGGGCCGAGGCAAGCCGCGCAGAGTGGCGGAAGTGAACATTCTCATCGAGCATCCCGTGAATCACCAGCAGTTTCCCTTCAATCCGATCGACAGCGGTCAAGACCGACGACGCATCATACCCGCTGCGATTCGTGGCAGGAGTCGCCATATATCGCTCCGTATAACATGTGTCGTACCCGTCCCAATCGGTGACCGGTGCCACGGAAACCCCTGTGTGGAAAACCTCAGGAGCTTCCGAGAGGCACCGCAACGTCATATAGCCGCCATAACTGCCCCCCGTCACGCCAACTCGGGAAGCGTCGATCTGGGGCCAGTGTGAAGCGGCGAATTTGACGCCATCAACCTGGTCGCGAACTTCTGCCTCTCCCATGTGGAGATGGATGGCCGCCTCAAACGC
>JANXSX010000214.1 GCA_025356475.1 Isosphaeraceae bacterium
CCCAAGACCACTTTCAAACCATTTCGCCCCGTGGTCTCCGAGCCGATCAGCGCGCCGGTCGACCCACCGGTGAGCGACGAAGGCGAGTCTCCTCGCCAGTGTTGATTCGTTAAACTGTCCCGCTCTTTGACAATTCGGAGATCCACCCAGATCGACTCAGATCGACTCAGGGTCGGAATGGTGACGAAACAACTTCCCGATTGCGGAAGTCACGGGTGTCGGTTTCCAAGACATTGTTTCGCCAGCGTTTCCAGAGATGCCAGCCGTTAGCCGCTGCTCGGGCGAGGATTTCATCCCGCAGGGATGCCAGCGATCAGCCGGTGGTCGAGCGAGGTACGAGCGATACCACCGGACGAGCAACACGATAGAAATGCACATTTGCGGTGTGCCAGGGGATTTCATCCTGCGGAACGCTTACAAAAGAGCCTCCCTCTTTTTGAGCTGATCTGCTCACGAGTTTTGGTGCGTGATTCCTAAGGCAGAGTCATTCGTGAATGGGCGAGAAATCGGGAAGTTGTTTCGTCAGTCAATGTTCTGGGTCCCCTGAACGAGTCGGTCCGCCCTCTGGTCAAGGTGTCGAAACCTCGTTCCGGTTTCGCGAGCATGCGGGCAAGGTTTTAGTGAACTGGGCTCGTTGGCGTTCCTTAGAGTCCGCACGAATCAAGATCGCCAGGCTCGGCGTTTGCTCGGCGGACCCAAGCAAGGCTCACGATTTCTTGAGAACATAAGCAAGCGAGCTTGAACCGCCGGCGGGAATATCGGCTTCGAGGGTAGTGGAGGTATTGTATTTCGCGGGGATCGTTTCAGGCTTCGACTTGGGTGTCCCACCTGGGGTCTCACTCGCTGCGATTCCTGCGGGGGGTCGGCTGGAGATGCTCACCTGATACTTGCCAGGGACAGGCCCGAGTGCCTTCTCGATCGCGAAGGCACCAGCGGTGACAGCACCCGAGGCACTCGTGCCTTGTGACCCGGCAACAGGGTCGAACTGAATCATCCCTTCAGCCAACGGGGCTCCCTCGAATGTTACGCTCCCGGACACGGGAACTCGAGGCAATGGATCAACTGGTGTCGGGTCACTCGAGCATCCGACCAGAGTGAGGGCCGACAGAACCAGGCTGGCGAAGGCAGAACGGCCAATGACACGGCTCGATGGCATGAAGACTTATCCTGAAAAAGAGAAAAGTGACCAAGAAGAACCCCCTCCCAACTCGACAGGACACAAAGAGTCCGCCGGACGGAAAGGGGATATCGTCGGCCCTCAAGGACTGAAATCAATACGAGTCGGAGCTGAGAACCTCACCACCCTGAGTCGTGCCGAGTGCCATCCAGGTTGCGATGTTGACCGTATTCTTGAAGAACTTGACGCTACCATCGCACATCGTGGCGTTGACACCTCCTGCGTGGTAACTACGTGCGCCCAGATAAACGAGCGCATTCGTGGCCCCAGGAGCGGTGAGGTTTCCGTTGCACTTGGGCTTTTGGATCGCACAGCCTCCATTACCCATGGCGTCGGGGTAGGTGCTGTTTGGTCCGATGATCGTGTTGAAGGAAGCCGAAGGGCCCCACCAAGTGAAACCCCGAAGGTCATTGTCGTTCTGTGGCGAAGCGATCACGATTTCCGAAGCACAGAGGGTGTTGCTCGTGCCGTCGGTGATCGAGGCGAGTGTGGCCGTGGGAAGTTTGACAAAGCCCAATGCATACCCCGTATCATCGATGTTCGGCGAGCCGATGTCGGTGAATGGTGCGCCTAGGAACTTGGCGGTGACGGTGGGGTTGGAAGGAACCGGGATGTTGTATAATGTCGCCTGAGCCTGGTCCGTGTCACCATAATTCACAACATAGTTATGATAACGAGCGGAGTTTGTGCGACGGATACCCGCGCTTGGGTCGCTCGGACACATGTAGGCAGTGACCTGCGAAGAAGTCACGGTCGTGTTGGCCGCACCATAATAGCGGAGGTAACCGTCAGCAGCTCCCCCGCTGGGGACGTTGCTCCCCGCAGAGTTCCAGGCGTTGAAGAGTGCGTTCTGTTCGATAAATGGAAGAATGAACACGCCCCAAGTTCCCCAACAGCAGCCTTTTTCGCCCGGTGGTAGACAACCGTTGCCACTCTCATAGTTCATGACGGCGAGCCCGATCTGCTTCAGATTGTTGATGCATTGGGCGCGACGAGCCGCCTCGCGGGCAGCCTGGACGGCTGGGAGGAGCAAGGCAATGAGAACGGCAATGATCGCGATCACGACCAAGAGCTCAATCAGCGTGAAACCAGGCTTGGATCGACTTCGAATCATCAGAATATCCCTCTAAAAAGACGTCACAATCGAACAATACGAAGATCACGAAGCTGGACGAGACCGAAGCGATGTCGGTGACTCAACCTACCGCAGATGAGAGCGAAAACGGATGCCTGCAAGGTGGCAAGCCAAGCGACGTAATCCCGGAACATGACATCGCAGTAACAGCCGTTCTCCACTACCCAACGGATCGGTAATCGATTTGCTGGCAGGTCGATTCGGAGTTTTGAAGGTCCCTCCCGTTAAAGTCGCAAGCTTCCAATCGTGGATTCGACAATCTGGGACCCCTCCAGATACGATTGCGAGGGAATTGGGATGCACGTTGATCTTTCGCATCGGATATCCCTCAGCGCCGCATCCCCGGAATTTCCAGGAACGTGGGCTCTTGGGCAAAACCCGACACGAAGCCGCGTCAAAGCACTGTCTGAGTTACAGATTCTTGAGAAAGCGAGTTAGGAGTTGCTACGAAACTGCCAGACTTCCCGAGACAAGGGCGAAGGAGAGAAGTGGTCGCTCTTGGAAGTCTCAGAGCCTATCGGAGGAGTGAATTAAGGAGCTTCGGAACGAAGTTGTCTAGGAGAGTGAACGATTCCCGAGTGAGGAGCCCAGTCCTCCTCTAGGCTGATCGCAAGTGACTTTATATCAGATCACTCTCTGGCTCAGTTTTCAAGAGAAAAACTTCAGATAAAAAACCGGATTTCAGGGATCAAGATACGAAAAGAGTCATAAGCGACTCGTCTTTTCTCGTTAAGCAAATTTATGTCCACAATAAATATCATTTGAATGTGATTAATCCCAGCAATGGTTCATGTCAAAGCCCGATCCTTGAATGTAAGGCACTTCGACAAGTCGAGATATGCATGTTGCTATTGTGTTTCGATATTAATCAGTTATTAAATGTATTAACTACGTAATGCAATCGCTTGTGCCAGAGGTCGGACGATTCGAGGCAGGATCCGTTCGCCGAGATCGCGTTGGCGTCGAAAGCTCTCCACGAAAGAGCTGCCGGCACCGCTTCCCCAGTACTGCCGGACTGTGAAAAGACAGGCTGATCTGTTCATCATCGTAATCATCGGTACGAACCTGATAGGCATCGGTCCTCGACTCGAACGAGAGTCGGGACTAGAGACGGCAGGTGGGGTCAAGTGCCAAGGTTAGTGAAGGCTCATAGTTGATGACTCTCGCCGTATTACCGACCTCCAAGAGACTTTCCAGGCCTGGCCCGAGTCCCAATGCCTCGGCGACGATCTCATCGTGGTTTCCACAATAATCGAAGTCGAACCCATACGTGACATCAAGCGCTTCGCAATCGAGCACACTGATCGTCAATAAATGAGAAGCAATCTCAAGCATAAGCTCATAAAGTTCGTACGCATGATCAAGGCTGGAGGGGTTGATCGCCCCCGCGCACAGACGCTTGGACTCGATCGCAAGCCAGCGATAGGAGCCACTGTCCTTGTCCCCTTCAAGGACGAGATCGCCACTCTCTCGCGTGTAGAAGTGACCGAGATCCGGGAATGCCTTCTTCATCTGCTCGAAATAGTGAAGCACCGTGTCACGGTTGCTGGGGAGTTTCATCTCCGTATTGAGGTTTACGTTCACAAAGAAATCGTCGGTTTCGTCCGAATAGTCGTGCATTCCGCTCAGTCCTGAAGGGTCGTTCTAGAGGTTCGAAAGACTCGATCTCCAGAACACTCGAAGATTGCAGGCGATCCCGGTGAATTCATTGTATAGCCGTCAGGCTCTGGCGTCTTCGCTGACCGGATGCTTGATCCGGATTGGAGTAATGTCATCGGGATCCGTCGATGGGTCGATGAAGATCCGGGCTCGATCCTTGTTCCAATTCGAGGTCGCCTGGATGGGAAAGGATGCCCCGTCCTGACACGCCGGGAAATGGGCGATGAGCTCTCCGTCGTCGGCAGTCAGTGGTACCGTGCGAGGGTGGACGACAAGAACCGTCGGAGGAAGACTGGCTCCAGGCGGATCTGTCTTCAGGATCACACTCCAACCACGCCCCGGGAAAGCTCGACGACGCCAACGATAGCTCAAGGTGATTTGGGGATTCGGACCAGGAAGGGTGGTCCTGGCCGTCAGTTCAAGGCCCGAGGAGACAAACCGTTCTCCATCAATGTGTGCCACGGAGTAGACCACGATGCGCCATGCACCCGCGTTGTCGGTTGGAAGGTTCCACGCCAAATAGCCCTTCCGGCTGTACTCGGCCTCGTCGATCTCGATTGGAATCGCCTCGCGGTCATCAGGACCGGTCGGGAACTCACCCTCGCGAGCGAGCAACAGACAGAACGACAAGCGAGGATTCCACCGCCACCTGAGATGGACCCCACCGGTGACACCGACCCGGACCACTCGTAAATCGGTGGGATCTGCCAGGCACGAAAAGATCGCCGGGCGACCGACCACCCACTCCCCAGCCCAGCCCACGAGAGGGTAGTAAAGGCAAGTTTCGGACTCCGGGGGTGCGGAGTCGAAGGCATGGTCCAACCCGACAGCCTCGAAGATGACACCCTTCAACCCTTCCAATTCGCTGGTTGAGAGTTTCGATCCGAACATCAGATCAACCGAACGTGGGACTCGCAGTATTCGCACTGCTCCACGCTGAGGGGGCAACCAACCCAGCCGGAGTCGACCCTCCGGTTCGATCCTCAAGGTCGGTGGTTCCAGACCTGAAATCGGTGGGTGAGGGCGAACCATGATCGACGAGCCTAGCGATGTGATACGTTGACCTGAAAGATCCTGATATTGGACATAAATGGCATATCCATAGACTTGATCGTCAGCTAAACCCTTGTCCCAAGCGGAGTCTCGCAAAATCTCAATGGCATCTCCGTCATCTGGCGATACCGGAGCCGCCCCGATCTTACGCACCACGGAAACACCAACCGCCCGGCGCGGAGTCACCCACCAGAGTTGTACCTCACCGCCACGAGCCTCGGCTCGAAGTCCCTGGACTTCGCCGATCAGTAGTAGCGGACCGGAATACGCCGAGTGCTTCGAGTCGATCCCACCACGTCGACTGAAGACCGCGTAGCCATAGGTCTCGCCTGGCAGCGCTGAGTCGTCCTCGCACGAATTCGAGGCGGTCTCCGCGATCAGTTCGGCATCCGTGGCGTCTGAAGGGACAGCTCCAACCTTCCGAACGACCCGATACAGGACAGGTCCTTGCCCATCGTCAGCGGGGCTCGACCAACGGAGCCGAAGCCGGTCGGAATGCTGCTCGACGATCAGGCGAGTGGGTGGGTCTGGTGGGCATCGTTTGATTCCTTCGATGGCTTCCTTGAAGTCCGCGACCAGGGAGAGTGCCTGACGATAGAGCCCTCGTGCAACTGCGGGGTCGGCCCCTTCAGCACTCTTTGCCTGGGCGACCAAAACCCGCGCGGATTGGAGCCCACGGGTTACTTCGTTCCAAGCCTGGAGCATGGCTGGATCATCGGCTGCAACGATCGCTTCCCAGGCTTTGACAATGGACAGGCCAGCCCCAAGCATTCGCGCGGAACGGGCGGCCTCCCAGCTTGCCCGAGTCCGAGCGATCGCCGTCTGCCGTTCCTTGATCATGTCGAAACCCTTCTGAACTCCCGGATGCTTGGGAGCAAGGGCCCGAGCGGCTTCCAGGTGGTCCAGAGAATCGATCAGATCGCGGCGTTTGAAGGCCGACTGGGCCGCGCTGAAATGGCGAACAAGCGGTTCGAGAGCCTCGATTGGCAATCCACATGTACAACGGAGTTCGTCCACCCATCGCTCCCGCTGACAGACCGGGCAAGTCCACTTCAAACTGGCCCCGCAATGTCGGCATCCCAGCGGGTGAGCTGCCCCTTTGACCTGGTCAGCGTAATTGGTGACTCCACCGCACGATCGACACCGCAGCAATCGAAGGAGGGACGAAGCGGTAGGCGGGGCTCCCCAAAGGTCCCGAGCTACTCCCTTGGATGCGCACGCTTTCTTGATCAATTTTTCGGCGCGAT
>JANXSX010000011.1 GCA_025356475.1 Isosphaeraceae bacterium
GCGAGTTCGATCAATCTCTGGCAGGCATATTCCGGGTCGCGATGCTGGGCCAAAACGGAGGCGATCTTCGTGTCATCCACGGGTTCTGAAAGGCCGTCGGAGCAAATCAGAAGGACATCGCCTTCCTCGACGATAAGCCGATGAATTTCGGTATAAACACCGACATTCGGGCCACCGATGACGTTGGTGACGACGTTGCGCCGGGCATGGTGCCGGGCAGCTTCCGGAGAGATCAATCCGCCTTTCACCAGGATATTTACAAGCGTGTGATCGTTGGTAATCTGCCGGAGTTCTCCGCGTCGCATCAAGTAAGCGCGGCTGTCTCCTGCATGGACCAGGAACAGGTCAACACCGACGCTATAGGCCATCGTGAGTGTCGTCCCCATGCCATGCAAACGGGGGTCGGCCTGGGCCTTGCGAATCACCGAATCATCGGCCCGGCTGAATGCGGTTTTGAGTTCTTTGAGAATTTCAGCCTGTTCGTTTTCGAGGTGCAAAAACCACTTCACGACATTGAGAACGAACTCCTCAATCGTTTCAACGGCGATACGGCTGGCGTTTTCGCCCCCGGCGGCACCGCCCATTCCGTCGGCCACGACCATCAAAAACCCTTCCTCGTCGGCAAACTTCGTCTTCCAGTCCTCCGGTAAGCTCGTGCGACAGATTCGCATCGACTTCGCGAGCTTCGCCACGAGGTAATGATCCTCGTTACGAGTGCGAACCTTGCCGATATCGGTCTCAGCGGCGATTTCCAGGGCGACGCGAGGCGGCCGAACGCGGATCGTATTGTATTCGCCGGTCGCATCGGCATCGGCATCGTCGTCGGAGTGGCTCGAATTCGTGGCCATGAGAAGCGTCGCTCCGGTGCCCCGCAAAAGAAATGACAGCCATTCCTGAATGACTGTACGACGCGATCCGTCCCGGTTCAAGCGATCAAGCGGACCAATCCTCGACCACATGCCCCGGAACACGGCGGAAGTCGTGAAGATTACGAGTGACCACCACGCAGCCGGTTTCCAGGGAAATGGTGGCGAGAAATTCCATTGGACATATCCCGACATGAGGATTCATAGCGTTACGAATGATGACGGATACCTTGCTCATTCGCGAAGTCGCTCACCGCACGCAACCTGGTTGTATCGATTTCATGCGAGATCGAAACGGAACTCCCGAGATTTTCCCGTTGGCGAAACCTCAAGAGTTGTGTAGATTCCCCCGACTACGGCGACCGACCTGCTCGGTCGGAGACCATCCCCGTCTTGATTGACCGCATTGAGCCTGCATCCGCGACGGTGAATTTTTCTCGCGCAGCGGAGGAATCTCGCCATGCGACGGAGGCTTGCGGAACAGGGTAAAAAAGCGGGTATTCTCGTGATTGCCTGCGCGCTGATGTCTTCAGTGGGTTGCGTGCAACACCACTACTATTACACCCAGCCTGGCGCGGCCGGAGTTCCCACGGGCCTCGCGCCCTGCGATCCGGTGGTTGGCGGCGGCACGCGGGTGATTTCGTCGAATCGGCCGATCATGAGCTCGCCTGTGGTTGGATCGATTTGTGATGATCCGCCGCAAGGTTCCGCCTTAGCCGGCGGGTCTAACACGCCGATTTATAGCAACGCCGGCAATCCAATCGCCCCTGAGCCAATCTACAGTCGTCCGTTCGGCCGTCCCCTGCGCCGCGGCGGGCTTGCCTGGCGAAACAATGGCAATACCGAGGCCCTCGCCAAGACGCGAGTGGACGGGGATTATTCCAATCCCGACGATCCGGTCCTCAGATAAATTGGTCCCCTATGTCGCGAAGACGATTTGAAGGATCGCGTTGCCTGGTGACGGGAGCATCCATGGGTCTAGGCCGCGCATTGGCCGAGTCTCTGGTGCGTCGCGGGGCGCGCGTAGTCATGGCAGCCCGTTCGGCCGATCTACTACGCGCAGTGGCTGACGACCTAATCGCGCACGGAGCCAAACCAGAATCCGTCCTGCCGTTTCCAGCCGATGTCACCATCGCCGAAGACCGCGCTGACCTCCTCGCTTACGCGGCCGAACACTTCGATGGCGCGCTCGATCTCGTCATCAACAACGCGGGGATCGGTGCCTACGGCCGGTTCGAGAGCCACAACGAGACAATCGCGCGAAAAGTCTTTGAGATCAACGTGTTCGCGCTTATGGAAATGTGTCGAAGTGTGTTACCAATGCTCCGCAAGGGGCAAGATCCGGCGGTCTGCAACATCGGTTCAATCGTCGCAAGGCGAGGCTTACCGGGTCGCTCCGCATATTCGGCAAGCAAGTTCGCAGTGGCGGGATTCACCGAATCGATCCGGGCCGAATGGGCGATCGACGGAATCGACGTGTTGTTGTTGAATCCAGGGTTCACGCAAACCGAGTTCGAAAAGAACCTAGTGGTAGACACCGCGGTCTACAAGACGGATCACCGCCGAACCATGACGCCCGAGGCCGTAGCAAAAAAAACGCTACGGGCCTTAGAAACGCGAAAGAAAGAAGTGACGCTATCGCGACCGGGACGATTGCTGATCCTGACAAACCGACTCGCGCCAAGGTTCGTCGATTGGGGTCTCGGACGCTGGACAAAGAGGCTGTACAACGATAAAGAATCGCTAGAAAAAGTCGAGCATCCCAAGGATTGATTTGCCGAAGTCAGGGCAGAGCGGCTAGAATGCGACCGAAGGTGGGGCGATTAGCTCAGTTGGTAGAGCGCCTGCTTTACACGCAGGATGTCGGGGGTTCGAGTCCCTCATCGCCCATTCGTAAGCTATTGTGCGGTAACGATTTGTGACGATGGCCGTACGTTAGTCCCTAAGTATTATCGTCTGTCTTGACTCCGAAACTCACTCCAATTCGCACTTAAGTCGTTGCCGCGCTAGGTTTTTGCTGTAACTCCATAACTCTACGCGGCCTGCTTGATCGCAAGTTCACCGTACCACGTGATTCGCGACTTGCGGTTTAACCTTCGCCACAGTTTTGAATCGTGCCAGCCAAGCAACACGCCAAGGATTTCTAATTGTCGCCAATCACTCTTGGTCTGATATGCTTACTTTTTTGATTGTTCTGCCAGAATTCGTTTTAGTGCTTCATCATTAAGCACGACGGCTAATCGTCGATGCTCTTCGCCATCAATCACCCTTGAACTTAACTCTTCCGTAAAACCTATCGACATATAGAGATCGATGGCGCGGGTGTTGTCTTTGTGCACGTTGAGTGCGAGGACAGGATGTGTTTCTTGATCCACTTGGGCTTCGCCAATGAGGTCTTCCAGTATCCTATAGGAATATCTCTCTTCCTTGGGTCCAATAGGCTTGCCTTGGAAGTCAGAATGCACCGCATACCATGTTACGCTTGAAATCGGAACCCAGGGGTCTTTCTTGCCAGTCCACCGCCATCTCGATTTTCCCAAAGCACCAAACCCAACCAATCTTCCATCAGCTAATCGATAAAGCCATACGCGGCATGGGCGATCATTGTCGTGAATAGCCTTAACAGCGCTTTCCTCGGCATCTTTGTCCGCCTTAAGCCAATTGGCAACTGCGACCTGATACGGCGATTCGCCGCATTGGAAATCCTGGACTTCTTGCCACTGATCTTCCGTGAACTCCTCTTTGTCCAGCTCGTGCTCATCTCTCGGCTGCGACATCTGGCCACCAAAAAAATCGCCCCTCTCCAATGTAGAAAGGGGCTGCCGTAAGAAATGATCGGGTTAGGTGGTTTAGCCGTTGAGGGCCACTCGCTCCCGTATTGGGATACGTCGCGGCTTGATCGTCAAGCGGCCTTTGGTGGCTTCGGGGCTGTTGGCAATCCGAAGGAGGATCTCAAAATCCTGTTCGGTAATTTCCTCGCCCATCAGAACCTCAGGCTCACGACCATTATCACTACGCATGGCCGCCTCCTTATGGTTAAGAGCCAATCTGTCCTTATCAATGGGCCGCACCTCGGCATAGCTTGCCTCTTTGGCAGCGTCCATAGGAAATACCTTAGTAGAGACGGAGAACCACGTAATGCGATATAGCTCAGGGAGTTCGAAACCGTCAGAAATTCAGTGGTGGATTGCTGAAGGCGGTCAGACCTTCAATTGTTATCGTGACACATCGGGTCATGAGTGAAGCCCAATCGTCAAAGATGACACCTTCGCTTTGCGATCTGTTCGCACTGTTCACGAAGATGACTTTCCCAGAGCCGAGCCTCGTCGTCAAGCCTTCGTCTGGGGAATTCTCAATCAAGTGTTGCCTTATTCCTACGAAGTAGAAGGAGGCAAAGTTCGTGCCTAGATATTCGGAGAGCGCATATTCCCCCCCCGCTTTTACAGTATACACCGTGTCCAGTATGTTGCGAACTAAGAGACCGTAACTCCCTACCAGACAATGAGTAATGGATTCTAGTATCAGTCAGCTGACACATATTTTCGGTGATTCGCGTCCATAGGACCGACCGTTTTTAGGTACAGGTGTTCAGTAATGAAGAAGCCGACAGAATGGATTGCATCGTTCTCTGGCATGGTGCGCCGGATGTTAGACAAGCGATCGTCGATAATCTTAATTCCATCCCAATTCCCGGTGACTTCAATGCGAGAGCTAAAGGCAGGAACGCGAAAAGCAGTTGTACTGGACTAAAGATCAGGTTAGACTGCTTGAGAGATCGAACCCCGGAAGCACCTACCCTGGAGAGACGTGTGTTCGAACAAGCGACTATAAATGACCCCAAGAGATGCCGTGTTCCTGCGCAAGGATGGGAAGTCGTTTCCTCTGAAGCTCAGCCATGTTGAATTGAACGATTCAATGATGGATGAGGGCGAAACCTATTTCTCCGTCACATCGGACAATGCTGGCGCC
>JANXSX010000076.1 GCA_025356475.1 Isosphaeraceae bacterium
ATGCAACTCATCCTCAACACCTTCGGCGCGAGCCTGCGCAAGAAGGACGGAATGTTCCTGATCAAGGCGGGCGACCGCAAGATCACGATGTCGCCTCGGAAAGTCCAGACAATCTGGCTGGCGACCAGCGTCCATCTCTCCACCGACGCGATTCGACTAGCGTTGGAACATCATATCGATATCGCTTTGCTCGACAAGCACGGCGAGCCCTATGGCCGGTTCTGGCACGCTCGACTCGGGTCGACCACCAAGCTCCGCCGCCGGCTCCTGGAAATCGGCGAGACCGAGGAGGGAACGAAGCTCGCTCGCGAATGGGTTTGTACCAAGATTGGCCATCAGGCGGATATGCTCCGCGACCTCGCCCGGACTCGGCCCGATCGAGCCGCCGACATGGAGGAGACCGCCACCCGACTCGATAAACTCGCTCAGGTCGTTCAGAATACGAGCGAGGGCTCGCTCGACGAGTTGCGTGGCTCCTACATGGGGCTGGAGGGCGTCGCCGGTCGCGAGTACTTCGGATCGCTCAGCCTGGCCCTTCCCGAACGATTTCGCTTCAAGGGGAGGAGCCGATCTCCCGCCGCAGACGAGTTCAATGCCTTGCTTAACTACGCTTACGGCGTCCTCTATTCCCTGGTCGAGAGAGCCTGCCTCCAGTCCGGCCTTGACCCTTACATTGGACTCATGCATACAGACAATTATAATAAGCGATCGCTCGTTTTCGACCTGATCGAGCTATTTCGGGTCCATGCCGAGCGAGTCGTTGTCAACCTGTTCGCATCGCGACGGGTGAAGGGAGAATTGTTTGATCAGAAGGCTGGCGGTTTTCGGCTCAATGCCGATGGTCGGGGTCTGCTCCTGACGGACTTGAACGACTACCTCGACCGGATGAAACTCCACGGTCGTCGTCGTCTCAAGATTCGCGACACCATCCCCTATGAATGCCAAAGGCTCGTTGGTCGACTGCTACACGGGCTCGATGCCGAAATCGACGTTGACCTGAGCGTCTTCGATCTGGCCGCCGAAATTGCGACAGGGGCGGGAACTCCTGAAGTGAACGGGACCGCACCCTCCATCGACAGTTCTGATAAGGATGGAGACACGCAGTGCTGACGTGGGTTCTCTACGACATCGTCAACGATCGGGCGCGAGACAAAGCCGCCAAAGCGTGTTTGCGAATCGGCCTCTATCGCGTCCAGAAGAGCGTCTTTCTGGGCACGCTGACAGAAAATGAGCGTGACGAACTTGCCCTCCGACTTGAATCTTTGATCGATTCCGGCTCCGACTCCGTTTACGTCTTCCCCATGTGCCGGCCCGACTTCGACAAAGCCGTGCTCCTCGGTCAAGCCTTCGATGAAAAGCTGGTCTCGGACGATTTGCGTACGCTCCTCTTGTAAAGGACAGAGCGATGGACCTTGACTTCCATGACGTGTTACTGACTCCGAGTGATCTTCTTGAACACTTGTTTTGCCCTCGGTTCACCTACTTCGAGCGCAACTTGTTACTCCCTGAGTTCCAGGAGCGTCGCGAAAAAGTTCAACGAGGCCGCAACCTCCACAAAGTTCGTGAAGCCACGAACCGAGCGTACTTACGCAAGCGTCTCGGGGTGAAGGAAAAGCGGATCGACGTCAGTTTAGTCAGCACTCGCCATCATCTTCGAGGACGACTTGATGAGATCCTCTTCTTCGACGATGGCACCGCCGCACCCCTGGACTACAAATTCGCCAAAGATTCCGGTCGAATCTATCGAACGCTCCGAATTCAATCAGCGATTTACGCTCTCTTGATCCAAGAGAACTTTGGAGTTACGGTGACTCGTGGGTTTCTCGTCTATACACGGAGCCAAAACCGTCTGGTCGAATTCGCCTACGACGCCGAAGACTTCCGAACGATTGGCAAAGCGGTGAGAGAGATTCTGGAAATCGTCCAACTCGGAAAGCTGCCCAAACGTGCACCAGCCTCCCATTGCGTCGATTGCTGCTACCGACTTATTTGCGTCTGACGGCCTTCATGATACATTACACTGTGTCATCAAGGCTTGCGACGTTTCGAGTCATGTAATCGGCGCAGTGCTCCTCCGGGATTCAACACCAGTCATGCCCGTTTTCCACCATTTGAAGAAGGAGCACCCGCGATACAAAACCTTTCAGATTGGCCACTTAGGTGCACAGAAGGGTCGCCGACCCTGATCCATCACAACAAGGATTGAAACGCGTTGTGGCAAGGCAGGCACAGGCCCTCTAGGTTGTCGCCGACCCTGATCCATCACAACAAGGATTGAAACTAGTCGGACAACG
>JANXSX010000106.1 GCA_025356475.1 Isosphaeraceae bacterium
CCGCGCAACGCGGACAGGCCAAGCCCTCGGGATGGAGCAGGTCCATGAGCTTCTGGTAGCAGGTCGTTTGATCCATCAGGTCAATCATCGGGAAATCCATGGAAATGTCTCAGTGAGGTGGGCCATCGAGAGTCCAGACTCCTAAAAGACCAGAAAAGAACGTGGTCTAAAATGGCCAACCACCGAACCAGGGACATGAGCCAGCGACTCTACCCAAACATCAAGACTTGATGGCGCACTAGAGGTTCAAGAACGGCACGGGGAGTAAGAATGCGTGCTGTTCAAACAGGCTACCGGTTCCGTCCCATGAGATGTATTGGGCCAGGAAGACCACCAAAACGTAGAGCAAGGCGGTCGGTACGATCGCAATTCGGCCGATGACCCGACCGAGCCAGTGACGCGGACGTTCGCGACGTTCCGAGCGAGCGTAAGCCCACCCAACCAAAACCCGAGCTGGGAACAAAAAGACCACGAAAACGAGGCTGGGCAGCCACGCTGCGTCGCGTGGGATCACCTCGATCTTCAGGACGTAGAGCGGGATCGATGCCAGCAGAAGGAACATCAAGGCAGATGCAAACGCCCAAGGGGCGCGTCGATATCGCTCCCGGATTGTTCGGAGTTGGAACATCGCGGCAATCCGGTCCTCGACGGCGTATCCAACCTGGAGGAACGGAAGCCATGAAGCCACGAGCACCAACCCAAACGAACCCAAAAAGCCCAGGAGCGGAAATTTGCCGCCGAGTGCGATTAGTGTCGAAGGAACCGCGAGCCAAGCAAGGGTCGCCAGATACCCTACCAGGCCGATCCGGAAGTAATGCAGCAGGTGAAGCGAGGCGACGAAATCCCAAAGACCGTCGCGGCACCGGGCATAGAGACCGCCGGTCCGAAGGGACCGCCTCAGCCAGAAAACGCCTCCCGGCGGCCAGGCGAAATGGCGAAGGCAACCGCCTCGGGCGCACGCCAGGCACATATGGATGACGGTCAGGACGAGAAAAACGTTCCTTGCCACCAGCCAATTTCGGGCACCCGCCCCGCCGGGGTCGATGATCTCCGCCGATCGGGCGAGCGAACCGACCAGCCAGACCGGGCCGGTTGAAAGCCAGACCCCCGCCACAAGCCCCCCGACCCGAGCCGCCTTCCCCACTCCGATGATCCCGTTCCGGAGACGACCGGTGCGCGCAACTCGCGCTGAGGATTCAAAAAAGTACCCGAGACTGAGGAACTGGACGATCGGTAGGGCCGCGAGGATCGAGAGGCCGAGAACTAGGGAGATCATGCCAAAAACAAGGTTGAGTACAGACCAGATCCCACCCAGAATCGACCTACGCCAGGAACGTGGTTGGGGCTCAGTGCCATGCCTTGGAGGAAGGTCCAAGAGTTCAATTGCAACGGTTTCATTCATAAGGGGAATTACATCGACGGAGGCCGAGCAAGTTTCATAATTCGCCCGAGTTTACGCGACCGCCGGTTTCGTGAAACAACATTCCCTCGTCCGACGGTATCCTTAATGAAGTCGAGTGAGATGACAGGAGGGCCGATGGGAATCCGCGACCTGGTATTTTTGGGGGTCTTGGTGGGAGGGGCAGGACTCCTCGCGGCCAGTCTGCGCGCGCCTTCTATACCCAAGCCATTACCGGTTCCCATCCCGGTGCCGGTTGATCCCCAAAAGATCAACGAGGCCTTCGTGCGGATGAGAGGGGGTCGTGCAGTGGAGCACGCACCCCCTGCCGCAGAGCTGGCAGTCTTCCGCCGGTTGAGCCTTGCGTTAACAGGTGCAGGACCATCACTGGAAGAGATTCGACGTTTTGAATCCGATCCTGAAGGTCACCGCATTGACCTAACACTCGACGAGCGGCTCAACGATCGCCGGGTTGCCGACTACATGGCGGAGCGGCTATCGCGAGTATTCGTCGGCACCGAGGATGGTCCATTCATCCGATTTCGACGACGACGATTCGTCAGTTGGCTGGGGGATGCAATTCATCAAAATATGCCTTATGATAAAATCGTCCAAGACATGATCGCCGATCGGGGACTCTGGACCGATCACCCAGCGACCAACTTCATCACCGTCACGTTCGACCCGGTGGTCGAGAAGCCCGATCCCGAACGCCTGGCCGCGCGCGTTGCCCGGGCCTTCTTAGGGGCTAGGATCGATTGTGCTCAGTGCCATGATCATCCCTTTGAACCTTGGAAACAAACCGACTTTCGCGGTCTTGCAGCCTTCTTCGGATCCGTTCATGCCGATTTTCGCGGAGTCCGAGAGACTGAGCCGGATTATCAACCCGTTGATCGAAAGAGCAAGATCGCAACACTCGTCGAGCCTCGCTTCCCATTTCAGCCCGAAATTGCGCCTACAAAAGGAACCCCTCGCGAGCGCCTGGCCTCCTGGGTCGTCGATCGCCGTAACCTCGATTTTGCGAGAGCGACCACGAATCGGATCTGGGCTCTGATGGTCGGTCGCCCTCTTGTGGAACCGGTCGATGATCTGGCCTCGGTTCAAGAACTTCCTGAGCCCCTTACCTTGCTCGCCGACGATTTCGCAGCCAATGGTTACGACCTTCGGCGGCTGATCCGATTGATCGTCGCGACCGACATTTACCGATCCGACAGCACTCAATCCTCAGAAGGCGAAATTAGTGAGGAGGCCTCCCCGAGCTGGCGATCCTTTCCCCTCTCGCGACTTCGACCGGAACAAGTAGCAGGCTCAATCTATCAATCAACATCTGTCACGACTCTCGGGCCTGACTCCTTCTGGTTAGCGCGATTGACCGCATATAATGGCCGCAACGATTTCGTCAAACGCTATGGAGACACCGGCGAGGACGAGTTCGATGGACGTGGCGGTACGATCCCGCAACGGCTGCTCATGATGAACGGCGAGCTAGTCCGGGATCGGATCAAGGATGAACTCTTCCATGCACCGAACCAGATCGCTTCGCTGAGCCCTAACGATCGTTTGGCAGTGGAAGTCGCCTACCTGAGTGTGCTCACCCGGCGACCAACCCCTGACGAGGCCGAACATTTCGAGGGCCGGCTCAAAGGGACAGACGACCGAGTTCGTAAGGATCGACTGACCGACCTCTACTGGACACTTCTGAACGCTTCTGAATTCTCATGGAATCATTGAAGAACCTTTATGAATTACTCATTAACTCATATTGATAGACGACGATTTGTCGGGCTCGTCGGTCTAGGCTGGATGACCTCGGCGAGTTCCCTCCTCGCTGCCCAGACCGAGCAGGGGGGTAAGCTCGCTCAGTCGATCATTTTGCTCTGGCTGGCGGGTGGCCCCAGCCAGCTTGAAACCTTCGACCCGCACCCCGACACCGAGATCGCGGGAGGGACCAAAGCCATTGCCACCAGCGTCAAGGGGATCAAGCTTGCCAGAGGGTTCGAACAACTCGCTGAGCAAATGGGCCAGATTTCGCTCATTCGATCGGTCGTCAGCCCCGAAGGCGATCACGAGCGCGGCTCATATTTGATGAAGACTGGATATCGTCCTGATACCACTGTTGAACATCCATCGATTGGTGCGATTTGTTGTCACGAACTGGCCGTTGGTAAGACCGAAATCCCGCGCCATATTTCGATCCTAACCAGTCAGTGGCCGAGCCGAGGAGGCTTCCTTGGTGCCGAGTTTGACGCCTTTCAGGTCGGTGATCCTACCGGGGAACTCCCCGACATGATCGCGACGGCTCCCCCTCATCGCGACCAAACTCGTTTGAGTGATCTCGAGGTCGTCGAGCGTGCTTTCGCGCTGAGGCGAAGGAAGCTCGTCAATTCGACGCTTCACCGCGAGACACTGAATCGAGCGAGAATCATGATGGATTCCGCCCAGCTCAAGGCCTTCGACCTCTCCCAAGAACCAAAAAGCGTGCTGGCTGAATATGGAGCGACACCGTTCGGTCGCGGCTGCCTTGCCGCCCGCCGTTTGATCGAAGTCGGTGTGCGCTGTGTCGAGGTGACGCTGGGTGGTTGGGATTCTCATGTGAAGAACCACGACGTTCATAGGAACCTCGTATCTCAGCTCGACCCCGCCTTCGCCGCTTTGGTGAAGGATCTGGCGCGTCGGGGGCTCCTCGCTCAGACCGTGGTCGCGTGTGGGGGAGAGTTCGGTCGCAGTCCCAAAATCAATATCGCTGGGGGCCGCGACCACTGGAATAATGGCTATAGCCTTGCACTGGCAGGAGGGGGGCTTCGTGGTGGCCAAGTCGTCGGCGCGACCGATCCCGAGGGTCGAAAAGACCCCGACCGTCCCACTAAAATCGAAGATGTTCATGCGACAATTCTCAAGGCGGTCGGCCTTGACCCCACGCATGAGAATATCGCCCCAGTGACCGGTCGGCCGATCAAGCTCAGCGCTGGTCGGCCCCTGGACGAAATGCTCAAAACCTGAGGTCAAGGGAGGTGTTGTCCCTTTGAAACGATCGTGTCCAACAAAAGTTGTTGGATCCGCCACTATCATGCCGTATAATATGGTCTAAGGTGATTGCCCCGCCGGTCGCTCCCGCCCGATCCACCCTCCCTGGCGAACCTGGAACCCCCACTATGTTCAGGTTCAAATTCTCTCGACGCATCTTAATAGCAAGGCATATAAATACGATGGCAATGGGTGTTCTGTCGCTTCTTCTAGCGACATTTCAAGCATTTGCTGACGATTCTGACGGCAAGCAGATCTACGCAAACAAATGTGCAGTGTGCCATGGTGGATCAGGGCAAGGGACCGAGGATTTTCCACGACCGCTCGAAGGGACCCGCACGGTTGCTCAGCTTGCCAAGTTGATCGCGAAGACCATGCCCGAAGATGACCCCGGCACATGTGTTGGCCCCGATGCCGATAAGGTGGCTGCCTTCATTCACGAGTCGTTCTACCTCAAGAAAGAGAAGCCGCCACGGATCGAGCTTTCACGGCTTACCGTTCGTCAGTATCGCCAGTCAGTTGCCGACTTGGTGGGTAGCTTCCGGCCTGATTCTGAGAGTTGGAACGTCCAGCGGGGTATCAAAGGGGAGTACTTTAAGAGTCGGCAATATCGGGATCAGGGTATGGAACGGGTCGACCCCGAGCTGAAATTCGACTTCGGTGTCTATGGTCCCGACCGGGACACATTCCAGCCCGACCTGTTCTCAATTCGCTGGCAAGGATCGGTAATTGCTCCTGAAACTGGCGAATATGACTTTGTTGTTCATACAGAACACTCGTTTCGTCTCTGGATCAACGACACCAAGAAGCCTTTGATCGATGCCTTAGTCAAGTCGGGAAATGATACGGAATATCATGGATCAATCTATCTTCTCAGTGGTCGGGCCTACACGGTCAAGGTTGACTTTGCCAAAGCAAAGCAGGGAGTGGACGACAGCAAGAAGATTATGGGTCCCCCCCAGCCGGTGAAGGCTTCGTTTTCGCTCGAGTGGAAGCCTCCTCATCATGCTCTTGAAGTGATTCCTCAACGTCAACTCATCCCACGCAGCTCCCCGGAAGTCTTCGCAGTGACAACTCCGTTTCCGCCTGATGATCGAAGTGTCGGGTATGAGCGAGGGACGTCGGTTTCCAAGGCTTGGGAACAGGCGACCACCGACGCGGCTATCGAAACGACAGCCTATATCATTTCACATCTTCAGGAACTCGCTGGAACACGTGATGATTCTGGAGTGCTGAAAACATTCTGTCGTAAGTTTGTCGAACGTGCGTTTCGACATCCATTGACAGACGAACAGAGAAAACTTCACGTTGACGACCAATTCGAGCAGTCGAAGACGACCGATCTTGCTCTGAAAAGAGTCGTTCTGCTTGCTTTAAAATCGCCTTGGTTTCTCTATCGAGAGATCAACCCGACCCCCGACGCCTACGACGTCGCATCCCGAATCTCGTTTTCGCTCTGGGACTCGATCCCTGATCAGACGCTGATCAAAGCCGCCGAGTCGGGACAACTCAAGACGCCCGAGCAGGTGAAGCACCATGCGGAGCGGATGGTTTCAGACCCGAGATCAAAGGCCAAGGCTCGCGAGTTTTTCCTGCATTGGCTTAAGGTCGATCAAGTTGTTGACCTGGCCAAAGATCCCACCAGCTTCCCAGAATTCGACGAAGCGATCGTGGCGGACCTTCGAACGTCGCTGGAACTTTTTCTTGATGCTACAATCTGGGGAGAGACCTCCGACTTCCGATCGCTGTTGATCTCCGATGAAACCATGCTCAACGGACGACTCGCCAAATTCTATGGGGCAACCTTACCAGAAAATGCCCCATTTTCAAGTTACAAGTTGGAACCGACCGAGCGGGCAGGAGTCTTGACGCATCCTTACCTGATGGCTGCCTTTGCCTATACCGGGACGTCTTCTCCGATACATCGCGGTGTATTCCTATCACGAAGCGTTCTCGGTCGATCGCTGAAACCCCCGCCGGAAGCGGTCGCCCCGCTGGCTCCGGATTTGCACGAAGGGCTAACGACCCGGGAGCGAGTTACGCTCCAGACGAGTCCCCCTTCCTGCATGACGTGCCATGGTATGATCAATCCCCTTGGCTTCAGTCTCGAACATTTCGACGCTGTGGGGCGGTTCCGAACTGCTGAGAAGGGGCGGATCATCGACGCGAGTGGAATCCTAGAACTTCGAGGAACCGAGACGAACGCCTACGACGGTGCCCGCCAACTAGCGATCCGACTCGCCGAGAGTGACGAGACCCACCAAGCTTTTGTTGAGCAGCTCTTCCATAACTTGATCCAGCAACCAGTTCGTGCGTTCGGTTCCGATGAGTTGAACACACTCAAAAAGAGCTTCATCGCCAACCATTTCCATATTCGTAAGTTGATGGTTGAGATCGTCACGCGTACCGCATTCGCACCTCATGCCACTCAACCGTAGTCCTTCCAAATACCCGATACCTCTCCCTAGATGGAGCTCGAACATGGCACAGGCACGCAACCGACGTGAGTTCATTCGCGACCTGGGTATTGGCGCGGCAGCCTTCCCGTTCCTCCTGAATCTGCCAAGTTTGGGGTTCGCCAACCAGGTTGAACGCAAGAAGCGGTTGGTTGTTCTGTTCAGCCCCAACGGAATTGTTCCTTCGACCTTCTGGCCCGAGGAAGAGGGATCGGACTTTGCATTGAAGGCGATTCTCAAGCCTCTAGAGCCATTCAAAGATAAGAGTCTGATACTTCGAGGTGTCTGTGACAAGGTCCGTGGTGATGGTGACAACCACATGCGTGGCATGGGCTGTCTTCTGACTGGTGTTGAACTCTATCCCGGTAACATCCAAGGCGGATCCGATACCCCTGCTGGATGGGCGAGTGGTCTTTCGATCGATCAAGAGATCAAGAATCACTTGCAAACTCAGACGAGCACTCGTACACGATTCGGCTCCCTTGAATTTGGCGTCATGGTACCCGATCGCGCGGATACGTGGACTCGCATGGTGTACGCTGGCCCCAATAAGCCACTGGCACCGATCGATGATCCCTATCAGATGTTTGGCAAGTTGTATGGACGCATGAAGGATCAAGAAAGTTTAAAGAGCATCCTCGACGACTTGCAAGATGACCTCAAGAAGGTTGAAGCCAAGGTAAGTGTGGAGGATCGCCAGCTCTTGAGGGAACACGAGACCTTCGTTCGCGAGATGGAACAAGAGCTCAAGGACTCGAAGAACCACGACCTGGGCCACGCGGTTCCTGAGCTTGAGACAGGGGTCAAGGAAGATAACGACAATATCCCCAAGATCAGCAAGATGCAGATTGACCTAATGGTCAACAGTTTCTCAGCGGATTTTGCCCGCGTGGCGACACTCCAGTTTACCAACTCGGTCGGTGGTGCGAAAATGCGGTGGTTGGGGGTCGACGAAGGACACCATGAACTGTCGCACCACCCAGATAGCGACGAAAAATCACAAGAGAAACTGACAAAAATCAACACGTGGTATTGCGAGCAACTCGCCTACCTGGCCAAGCGATTGGCCGACACTCCCGAGCCAGGCGGCAGTGGCAGCCTGCTTGATAACACCTTGATCGTTTGGACCAATGAACTTGGGAAGGGGAATTCGCACACCCTCGACAATATCCCCTTCGTCCTTGTCGGGAATGGTCTCGATTTCAAGATGGGACGGTCACTCAAGTACAAGCGAGTGGCACATAACCGACTATTGATTGCACTCGCAAATGGGATGGGCCATCATATCGAGAAGTTCGGTAACCCGAATTACTGCGATGGTGGCGGCTTAAATGACTTGACCTAAGCCTGCTTATGGGCTGTTGAGCTTACCGTCCTTCTCCCTCGGGCCATAACCAGTCTGAGGGTTGGTTTTTGGCTTGGTCATGCCACGTGCGATTGCAAGCTCGGCGGGCTCAAGTTCCCGGCCTTGATCGTTGGATTCCTCAATCCAGAGATCAAGGACCTTGCGGAGTCGTTCAAGGGCCTCTTGGCACTTGGGATCACCACATGTCGCCAAGTTATGGATCTCATGAGGATCATCATCGAGGTCGTAGAGCTCCTCGGGAGGCATGGTCGGGGCGGTCAGGGCCTTCTGATATTGGTTGAGCTTGCCCGCAGTGTCTAACTCCTTCATCAAGTTCCAGACAGGGTATTGCTTCTCCTTGTAGTTGTTCGCTTGGAGAAAGGGACGATCGGGTGTAAAGTTGCGGATGTAGCGATATTTCACGTCCCTGACTGTTCGTAATCGGAACACAGTTTCATCACAGCGATCTCTTGCTGCAAAGACAAACTCTCGGGGAGCCTCGGCTCGATCGCCCAGAAAGTTCCTCCCTTGCATACCAGCCGGCTTGTCGATTCCAGCGATTGCTAGGAATGTTGGAGCGAGATCGATGGCCTCTATAAAACGGTGATCGACCTTCCTCGGTTGGATCTGCTGGGGCAGGGGCGTGTTCTTCGGCCAGCGAATAATCAGTGGAACGTGGAGCCCTTCCTCGTAACAGAACTGCTTGCCTCTCACGTGGGCCTCACCATGGTCTGCGGTGAAGACCACGATCGTCCGATCCGCCAAACCATCGGCGTCAAGCTGATCGAGAATCAATCCGACCTTGCGATCGAGTTCGGTGGCCGCGTCGAAGTATTCCGCCATATCCCGGCGCGTGATTGGATGATCGGGATAGTAGGGAGGAATGATCACGTTTGCAGGATCCGCATGTTTGGGCGCATGGAACGCTCGGTGTGTCTCTTGGAAGTTGATCTGCGCGAAGAAGGGTTGCGGTCCCTTGAGATCGGACCATCGATCCGTGTCAAACGCTTGACCATCGCTCACAAAGTTCCAATCCGTTTTCCCTGTTCCCGCGAAACCGAACGATTTTGGGAACTGTCGGATGTTCGCAGTCAGATAGCCAGAGTCATGCATACGTTGCGAAATGATTCTCACGCCTTGGGGAGGACGGTAACCATCGTCACGATGCGAGCGGTGGTTATGGGCTCCGATCGTCGTTTGGTACATCCCCGTCATGAACGCGGATCGGCTTGCAGAGCAGACAGGAGCAGTTGTATAGGCGTGTGTATAGCGGACGCCTTGGCTGGCCAGCCGATCAAGGTTGGGCGTTGAGACCTGCTGCGCACCATAGCACCCGAGTGCCGGACCGAAGTCCTCGGCGACAAGCCAGAGAATGTTAGGGCGATCATGCTCTGCATACGCTGAAATGGAAAATGTGAAAACGCTCGCGAATGCTAAGGTTGCGATCTGGGTCTTGTTCATTCTTGATCTCCCGAACTAGGGTCCATCCGTTTGCGCAACGCGGCGTCTGGTCCGCCGCCGAACTGGGCCCAGTAACGCGCCTTGAATGGATTAACCTTAGGGCCGATTGCGTTTTCGTTTTCGAGCTTGGGCAGGACACTTTGCCACCAGCGGTCGTAGTCTTGCCGTAAGCGAGCCGCAACGTCAGGTCGATCAGTAATGACATTCGTCGACTCGCCGGGATCGATCTTGAGGTCATAGAGTTCGATATCGTTGACTAATGTGTATCGCTCGTCGCGAATCGCGTGTTTCTGATATTTCGCACGCTCAGCCTGTCCACGATCCCAACGCCCCAGATGTGTCACCAACGTCCGGTTTGGCCAGGGCTCATGCGGGTTCTTGAGCAAGGGCTTCAGGCTTCGCCCTTCGACTTGGTCTTTCACGAGTTGAGATAGCTTCAAGTCAAGAAAGTCGGCAAGAGTGGGAAGCACATCAATGTGTGCTGTGAGCGCACCAATGTCCCTTCCCCCTTGAAATGTCGACGGCCAGCGCCAGAATGAGGGTACACGCGTCCCTCCTTGATAAGGCGTGTTCTTGGAGCCACGCATGCCGGCGTTATAGACCTTCGTGCCGTTGGTTCCGCCATTGTCGGTCAGGAAGATGACCAAGGTATTCTCAGCGATCTTCCAGTGTTCGAGCTTTTCCATCAAGAATCCGACGTTATCATCGATATTCTCGATCATACCGAAAAACTTGGCTACGTTCTCGGGAAGGTTGTCCAGATATCGATCTGAATACTCTGTGGGACACTCAAGAGGCTCATGAGCCGCGTTCGGCGTGATCATCGCGAAAAATGGTTTGTCATGAGAAGTGACCTGAGCATTCATCCAGCAAATTGCTTCGCTGAAGAAGAGATTCGTGCAGTACCCGCGGGTCTTCTCGAAAGTGCCGTTGTGCAAGATGGCGGGATCGAAGTAAGAATTGTCGGGGGCATCGCCGCAACTTCCTGCAAACGTCTGGCCGATCCCACCGCCTCCATGGATATAAACTTCGTCAAATCCACGACGTTCGGGCTGATACTCGGGCTCATCACCCAGATGCCACTTGCCGAAGAGACCAGTCGTATAGCCTCCATTCTTGAGCAATTGAGGCAACGTCGTGGCCTTAAGACTCAGCCGCTCGCGTTCGGCGATTGTATGCGTCACGCCTGACTTGAATTCATGTCGGCCCGTCAACAGCGCTGCTCGTGTGGGAGCACATGTGGGACTGACATGAAAGTCGGTAAATCTCGCACTCTCGCGGTAGAGTTTATCGATGTTGGGGGTACGGATGAAGGGATTGCCATGGCACCCAAAGTCTCCGTAACCAATATCATCGGGCATGATCAGGATGATATTCGGGCGAGGAGTGCCGGTTTCTTCAGGGGTTGCATTGCCCACAACGATCATGAGGCTCAAGAGAGTAGTAATGATCATAGCCGAAACCTTTTAACGAAGTTGGGGAGGAGTACGAGCCCCATAAGCGTCCTTGGGTATCAGAGGGGGAACTTTAAGCTCGGTACGCAATCGGGAAAGTTCATTCTTGAGTTCCGTTACGACGGGGGTATGAGTGGGGTCCGCATAGACGTTTCGCAGCTCCGAAGGGTCGGTCTTTAGGTCGAAGAGTTCCCATTCCTCCACATCAGGGGTGTCAAAATGGACGAGTTTGAATCGGTCGGTCACAACTCCATGGTGAGGTCGGACATGGTGAGGAACCGGGTACTCGAAGTATTGATAGTAGAAGCTGGTCCGCCAATCGGCAGGAACCTGTCCCTTGAGGATGGGAACCAGGCTTCGACCCTGCATTTCTGTGGGCACCGGTACTCCTGCGGCTTCAAGGAAGGTTTCAGCGAAATCGAGGTTAGAAACCAGGTGTTGATCGACACAGCCTGGTTTGGCCACTTTTGGCCACCTGACCAGAAGCGGGGCTCGAAGTGATTCCTCAAAGATCCATCGCTTATCGAACCACCCATGCTCTCCGAGATAAAAACCTTGGTCAGCGGAGTACACAACAATTGTATTTTCGCTCAATCCTTCTAGTTCCAAATATTCCAAGATCTTGCCGACGCTCTCATCGACTGCTTTGATACAGCCGAGATAGTCATGCATGTAGCGTTGATATTTCCATCGCACAAGGTCGTCACCTTCGAGCTTCGCCTGGTGAAACGCCTTGTTTCGTGGGTCATAATAGGTGTTCCAGGCTTTGAGTTGCTCAGGTGATAGGTCATTTGGAGCGATCAGCTTCAGATCGATTGGCGTCATTGTCTTGGCGATCGTCATTTGTTGATCCGATTCCGCCTTCCCTCGACCTTCGTAATTATCAAAAAGTGTCGTTGGTTCAGGATAGATACGATCCTTGTTATGACCCAAGTGTCGAATCGCAGGCTCCCAGGTTCGATGCGGTGCCTTATGTTGGGACATCAGCAAGAAGGGCCTGGTCTTGTCTCGGTTCCGAAGCCACTCAAGGCTGAAATCCGTAATCAGGTCGGTGATGTAACCTTCCTGCTTGGTACGCTGGCCATTGCGGATCATTTGAGGGTTATAATAGTCACCTTGCCCAGGCAAGATATTCCACTCGTCGAACCCCGTCGGGTCACTTACAAGATGCCACTTCCCAATAACTGCAGTCTGATATCCTTCCTTTTGAAGAAGCTTGGCGACGGTTGTCTGTGAACCATCGAACCGGCTAGTGTTATTATTGTAAAAGCCGTTTAAGTGAGAGTATTTGCCGGTGAGGACAGTTGCGCGACTTGGCCCGCAGATTGAGTTAGGAACGACACATCGATTAAATCGAACGCCTTCACGGCCAATTCGATCGATGTTCGGAGTTTCGATCAAGTTGCGACTATCGCCATAAGCGCTGATGGCTTGATAGGCATGGTCGTCACTGAAGATGAAGACGATATTCGGTTGATTCACTGGGGCGGCTGCGGAAGCAACGCCTGCGTTGATGAGCGTAAAGAGCGAGACGAGAAGGAGCAGACCTGAGGACTTGAGGAGGAAGTCCATAGCGAGGATCTCCACGTTTTGGACTCTGGGGAACTTGATAATCGTAAGTTACCAGACGCTGAGCGTGAGGTCCAGAACGCGGTAGCTGAAACCATTCCCGAGAGATTTAGAAGCTCGCGAGTGATTCAATCTCGGGCTCTTTCGCGTTCGGAAGGTGCGATTCTCGCTCAATAGTGAGTGAGGGATTCGTTTGAGCTGACCAGAAGTCATTCATCCACTGAATGACCGAGTAGAACACGGGGGTTAAGAAGATCCCGAAGAGAGTGACCCCCAGCATTCCGCCGAAGACCGCCGTCCCGAGTGCGCGACGCATTTCTGACCCTGCACCCTTCGACAGCACCAAGGGAACAACGCCCAGGATGAATGCCAGCGAAGTCATCATGATGGGGCGAAGGCGAAGCATACAAGCTGCGAGAGTCGCCTCGCGACGCGACACGCCAACTTCGCGCAATCCCTTGGCGAATTCGACGATCAGGATCGCATTCTTGCATGCGAGACCAACCAAGACGATGAATCCAACTTGAGTGAAGATATTAATATCTAGCTTCGCCATCAGGACACCCCCGATTGAGCAGAGCAGGCACATGGGCACCACCAGGATGACCGCCAGAGGGAGCGACCAGCTCTCGTACTGGGCGGCAAGCACCAGAAAAACGAGCACAACGGCAAGCACGAACACGATCATTGCAGTAACGCCCGTCTCGCGCTGGAGGAGGGCAAGTTCCGTCCATTCGGAGCGCATCGAACTCGGAAGTCCCTCTGTGACCAGATCATGCATCTGAGCGATCGCCTGTCCCGAGCTTGTACCTGGCGCGGGATTGCCGTTGATTGTCGCGGCAGGATACATATTATAACGCATGATCATGACAGGTCCGGTGACCTCGCGGAGGCTAGCCAGCGAGCCGAGTGGGGCCATTCCTCCGCGTTGATTCCGAATCTTTAACTGCTTTAGATCTTCGAGTCGTTTGCGATAATTCGAGTCGCCTTGAACATTGACCTGCCAGGTCCGACCGAAACGATTGAAGTCATTGATATACAGCGATCCAAAGTAGATTTGAAGAGTATTGAAAACCTCAGACATGGAAACACCCATGCTATTTACGCGATCGCGGTCGATGTCGAGGAAAAGCCAGGGAGTATTCGCCCGGAAACTGGTAAAGAGCCCCTGCAGAGTGGGCGTATTCGCTCCTGAGGCGATGATGCCTTCGGCAGTGGACTGCAACTCATCTAGCCCAACATCACCCCGATCCTCAATCACGACTTTGAAGCCACCGGCTGTGCCCAAGCCTTCAACGGGAGGTGCGCCGAACACATTGACGAGGCCTTCCGGAATTGCATCTTGCAGAGCAGTCTGGAGTGCCATCGAGATCGCGTCGGCGGAACGATCCGGCTGTAACCGATGCTCGAAATCGTCGAGCATCACATACATCGAGCCAAAATTTGGGGCGTTGGCATTTAAGAGCAACGACTGACCGGCGATTGCCACAGTGTGCTTCACCCCATGAACTGAAGCGGCAAGATTCTCAACATCTCGCATGACTGTTTGTGTTTTTTCAAGTGATGTTGAGTCAGGCATCTGCATATTGACTAAGAGGTAACCTTTATCCTGGGCAGGAATGAAGCCAGTTGGCGTTCGACCGAATCCAGCATATGTCAGATAAAGCAAGCCAGCATAGACAATCAAAACCAGTGGGCTAATGCGAAGTAGTCCACCAACAACGCGTGCGTAGAGGCTCGTCGTGCGATCAAACCCTGCGTTAAAGATTGCAAAGAAGCGACCAAGACTCTCATTAATCACGCCCGAGAGCAGCCAGCCCACAAGTAAACCCGCTGTGCTCGCCGCGATCCAAAAGACTGACTCAGTGCTTAGGGTCTCGGAAAGCGAATTCAGCAGTGACATCACTTGCGGCGACTTCTGGGCGATCTTTGCCAACTCAGGAGCACCGAACGTACCGATTACCCAGGCAATCACCACAGCGATAACCGCTTTGGGTAGGGGTTCACGCTTCCGATCCGCTTTCGACTTGAGCAGCAATGCAGCAAGTGCGGGGCTGAGTGTCAACGAGTTGAACGCGGAGATTAAGGTTGAGACTGCGATTGTGAGGGCGAATTGCCGGAAGAATTGGCCGACGATGCCGGTGATGAACGCACAGGGCACGAACACCGCAGTGAGGACGAGGCCGATCGCGATCACTGGTCCGCTTACCTCGTCCATCGCTTTTATTGTGGCATCGCGAGGTGATAGACCTTCTTCTATATGATGTTCTACGGCTTCGACGACCACGATGGCATCGTCAACAACGATGCCGATGGCCAGGACGAGCCCGAAGAGAGTGAGGTTATTTACGCTGAAACCGAGAACTCGCATCGCGGCAAAAGTTCCGACAATTGCGACAGGGACTGCAATCAGTGGAATGACGGCAGAACGCCAGTTCTGTAAAAAGAGGAGTACAACCACGGCCACGAGAATTACAGCGTCGCGTAAAGTCTTGAACACTTCATTCACGGACTCAGTGATGAACGGAGTGGTATCGTACACAATCGAATAATCAAGTCCTTCGGGAAAGTCTTCGAGCAACCTCTCCATCTTCTGGCGAACGAGGCCGGCAGTCCTGAGCGCGTTCGAGCCAGGCCGCTGATAGATCGAAAGTGCGACCGAGGGCTTGCCGTCAAGCGTGCAAGACTGGTCGTAACCTTGGGCTCCAAGCTCGATTCTGGCGACATCGCTCAGCCTAACAATCCGCCCTTCAGCATCATATTTGAGAATGATACCAGCGAACTCTTCCGGGCTCGCTAGTCGTCCGAGCGTACTCATCGTATATTGGAAGACCTGGCCGGTGGGGACGGGAGGTTGGCCAATCTGACCTGCCGCGACTTGAATATTTTGCTGGCCGATGGCTGTCGCCACATCATTTGCTGTCAAGTTACGAAAGGCCATCTTCCCAGGGTCAAGCCATACACGCATGCTGTAGTCGCGTTGCCCGAGATATGTGATATCGCCGACTCCCTCTAGTCGGGCGAGTTCGTCTTTCAGTTGGATCGTCGCATAGTTACTCAAATAGAGATTGTCGCGAGATTCATCGGGAGAAAATAGATTTACAATCATCAAGATGCTTGGTGACTTCTTCTTGACCGTAACTCCCCGGCGCTTAACCAGGTCGGGTAGGATTGGCTCGGCCAAACCCACCTTGGTCTGAACCATCACCTGGGCCATATTCAGATCGACACCCACCCGAAACGTAACGGTAAGGGTATAACTCCCATCATTGGTGCATTGTGAAGACATGTACAGCATGTTCTCAACACCATTCACCTGTTGCTCAATGGGTTCAGCAACCGTACTCGCAACGACCTTGGCGTTCGCGCCTGGATAAAACGCGGAAACCTCAACGGTCGGCGGCGTGATGTCAGGGTATTGGGCCACGGGCAAGGTGGTGATTGCGAGCCCACCCGCCATGGTGATGACGATCGAAAGCACGGCCGCGAAGATGGGTCGATCGATGAAGAATCGTGAAAACATACGGGCAGCTCACTTATGATCGACGAATTCTTCAACAGGGGCTGTTTTTGGACTGAGGCGTTTCGGCTTGGGCGGACGGGTGCGGCGCTGGGGTGGGCGTAAGAAGCTGAGCGAAAGCCCTGCCAGAACGAAGTTACCAATCTTGCGAACGGGAGAGGAGGTGCCAAAGTACCTTGATTCTCCGATCTCTTCGATCACGTAAAAGAAGACCGGCGTAAGGACTAGGCCGAAGAGCGTAACTCCCAACATCCCACTGAATACGGTGATACCGAGTGTTCGGCGCATCTCGGCCCCGGCCCCTTTCGAGACCATTAAAGGCGAAACTCCGAGAATAAATGCAAGAGACGTCATCACGATCGGTCTCAAGCGAAGAGCACAGGCTTCGAGGGCTGCTTGACGTGTTGGAACTCCCGACTCCTTACGCATCTTGGCGAATTCCACGATCAAAATCGCGTTCTTGCTCGCGAGTCCGACGAGGACGACGAAGCCAATCTGTGTAAAGATATTGACGTCAGCATTTACGTAACGAACTCCGACAATTGCACTGAGCAAACACATGGGCACTACAAGAATGATCGCCAAAGGCAGCGACCAGCTCTCGTATTGGGCGGCGAGGACCAGGAAGACCATGACAACGGCGATCGCGAAGATCGTCATGGCGGTATTGCCTGCCTGAAGTTCGAGGAAGGCGAGTTCTGTCCATTCGTAGGACATCGAGCCTTCTAGGTTCTTTGTGGCGAGCTTCTCCATCGCGGCGATTCCTTCACCGGAACTCACCCCTGGGGCCGATGAACCATTCACGGGAGCGGATGGATACATATTATAACGCGAGAGGATGAGCGGCCCTGGCTTTTCCTTGACGGTTGCGAGGGCTCCCAAAGGAACCATTTTCCCCTGCAAGTTGCGAACCTTGAGACGTGAAGCGTTCTTGGGGTCGTTCCGGAAGCGTGCCTCCGCTTGCACGATCACTTGCCAGGTTCGCCCGAAGCGGTTGAAATCATTCACATAGAGCGAACCGAGGTAGGTGCGGACCGTATCAAAAAGATCTTGTAATGCGACGTTCTTCTGAACGACTTCCTGGCGGTTAATATCCGCATAAAGTTGGGGAACCCCTGCGCGGAAGACAGTGGCAAGTCCGACGAAAGCACCTGGAGGATTGTCGCTAATGATCTGGCCGGAACTATTCCGCTTTCCCACGAGTGCGGACTCAGACTCGCCGGCCTTCACGTACCCAGACGCGAGTTCCTTACGCGCTTCATCGATCAGTTTCTCGGCCTGCGCTTGGAGCATCCTCGGCCCATTATCGCCCCGATCTTCGATCATCATTTTAAAGCCGCCGGCTCGACCCACTCCTCGAACGGGTGGAGGTCCGAGAACCGTCATCATCGCCTCGGGGACCTCCGCTTCGAATTGCTTGCGAAGTCGCGCCGCAATCGACTCACTATCGAGAGGAACGACGACAGTCTCCTCCTTGGGACCATCAGGTGTTTGCTTGATCACTTTTTTGATCAACGGTTCGCGACGATTCGCAAATGTATCGAGAATTGCAAACATCGAGCCGAAATTGGATCCGTTTGCGGACAGCAGCATCGACTGACCCGCATTGGTCTGCACAAAGCGGATGCCGTCAGTTTCAAAACGAGCGATCTTGTCGAGCTTTACCATCACTGCGCGGGTTCGTTCCGCTGAGGCCGAGTCGGGCAACTGGACATTGATCAGCAAGTAGCCCATGTCCTGCGAGGGGATAAAGCCGGTCGGGGTGTTGGTAAAGCTCCAATGAGTCAAATAGAGAAGTCCTCCATAGCCCAAAATGACGAGTGGACTAATCCGCAAAAGTAGCCCGACCCCGCGGGTATAGCCGCGTGTACCAACACCAAAGGCACGATTGAATCCGCGAAAGAGGCCACCCAACATGCGGTTTAGGAGAGGCCCCAGCAGGCCACCGATGGTTGCTCCAATCAAGCTTCCGCACACGTCAAAAACCCATGGCTTAAGCGGAAAACCTGACCACAACTCAAGTCGAGGGACGAGCCTGGTATGGGCGAGATAGGCACCGGCCAGGACAAAGACGACCCAGGGGAGAGGGTTGGTTCTCTCCCCAGCACGCTTGGGCTTGAGCAAGATTGCAGCGAGCGCGGGGCTAAGCGTCAGTGAATTGAAGGCAGAAATCACCGTTGATGTGGCGATCGTTAACGCGAATTGTTTGAAGAACTGCCCGACAATCCCCGAAATAAATGCACACGGGATAAACACAGCAGTGAGTACAAGGGCAATGGCGATTACAGGCCCACTGACTTCGTCCATCGCGCGGATCGTCGCTGCACGTGGCTCCAGACCCTGGTGCATGTGGTGTTCGACCGCTTCAACGACCACAATGGCATCGTCGACCACGATCCCAATCGCTAGGACCAGTCCGAAGAGAGTCAGGTTATTCAGGCTGAAGCCGAGGATCGCCATCGCGGCGAATGTACCGACGATCGCTACCGGGACGGCCACAAGTGGGATCACGGCCGATCGCCAGTCTTGAAGGAAAAGCAAAACGACAATAGCAACCAGGGCTATCGCTTCATACAAAGTCTTGTAGACTTCTTCAATCGACTCGCGGATGAATGGTGTGGTGTCATAACGAACTTCGTAGCCCACACCCTCGGGGAAGTCGGCCTTGAGAAGTTCAATTTTGGCCTTGATCGCATCGGCTGTCGTAAGAGCGTTGGCGTCCGGAAGTTGGAAGATCGTTAGACTGACTGAAGGCTTCCCATTAACAACTACATTGATATCTTGGTTTTTGGATCCAAGCTCCACCCTTGCGACATCCTTAACCCGGACGATTCGACCATCTGGTGATGTCTTGACAACAATTCTTTCAAACTCTTCCTTCTCAACCAGACGGCCCAGGGTACTCAAGGTGATCTGGGTGGCTTGACCAGTCGCCATCGGCGGCTGACCAATCTGTCCGGTCGCAACCTGGGTATTTTGGGCTCGGATAGCGCGGACGACATCACCGGCAGTCATGTCCCGTGAGGCAAGAAGATCGGGGTCGAGCCAGATGCGCATCGAATAATCGCGCTGACCGAGCACGACGACGTCGCTAACTCCTGGTACGCGGAGAATTTCTTCACGGACGTGGAGCAACGCATAGTTGCTGAGGAAGAGTTGGTCGTACAACCCACCTGGAGAATTGATGGCGATCGAAAGCAAGATGTCAGGGGATCGTTTGCGGACGTTGACACCGGTCTGTTTGAGTACATCCGGCAACAGCGGAACCGCCAGACTTACGCAATTCTGAACCAGGACTTGTGCGACGTTCAGATCAACTCCATGTTTGAACGTCACTGTCAAGTTATAAGAACCATCGTTGGTGCATTGTGAGGACATGTATAGCATGTCTTCAACACCGTTAACTTTCTCCTCAATGGGTGTGGCGATGGTCTCTGCAACAACCTGAGCGCTGGCTCCAGGGAAGCTACAATCGACCGATACCGTAGGCGGTGAGATTTGAGGGTATTGAGCCACGGGCAAGGTTAGGAGCGCAATACCACCGGCCAGCGTGATCACAATGGAAAGGACTGAAGCAAAGATTGGTCGATCGATGAAGAAACGGGAGATCATGCGTCAGTCCTCCCGGGGCGTGCAATCTTATGGGTCAAATCAGGCAGGCTTATAGCGAATTTAGGTCGAGGTTTGATCGAATCATTCGCCAGCGGGTGGCTTAGCCGGGACCTCTCCCTTTCGGGCAATCTTGGGGCTGCCGATACCCTTGAGTGTCTCGGAGTTACTTTTCGCAGACTTAGGGGGTGTGGAGGCCCAGAGCTTGCCGTTCTTTTCCTCGACAAGCATCCCGCTACGGATGCGCTGGAGGCCGCTAACGACGATGCGATCTTGAGGCGTGATCGTGGGGTTCACATCATCGACTGCGATATATTGATCTTTCTTGAGTCCGAGCATAATCTTCTTTTCAACAATAGTGTTGGCACTGTTGATCACGTAGACGAACTTTTTGTCCTGGCTGGTGCCGACAGCAGCCTCGGGCACCATGAGCGCCTGACGGGGGGTTCCGACCGGGAGCTTCACACGGGTGAACATTCCGGGTGAGAAGACTCTTGGCTTGGGATTTTCAATCACAGCGCGGAGTCGAAGTGTGCCAGTACCTGGATCGATCTTGTTGTCGCTGAAGTTGACCGTAGCCGTGTGAGGAAACTCCGGGGCATCAACCGATCCCTCATCCGAAAGACCGATCATGACTTGAAGATCGGCCTCCGTTCGAGATTTGATCTTTCCTTCACGGACCAAACGACGGAGACGCAAAAGAGTCCGTTCATCGACATCGAAGCTGATATGGATCGGATCGAGTGAGACGATACTGATGAGCGAAGTTTCATCAGCTCTGACAAGATTGCCAGGATCGACCAGTCGTCTGCTAAGTCGACCGCCGATCGGGGAGATGACCTTTGTGAAACCGAGGTTCAATTTCGCTAACTCGAAGGTTGCCTGCGCAACTCCGACCGAGGCGTCACCCTCAATATGATCACCGGCGATCTTATCGTACTCTTCACGGCTCAAGGCTCCTCGGGCGTACAAGGCTCCGGCCCGCTTGAAATCTGCTTCGAGACGTTTAGCATGAGCGACGCTCTGGGCAAGGGTAGACTCGGCCCGGTTCGCTTCCGATTTGTACGAGCGATCGTCGATCTCGAAGAGGAGGTCGCCCTCAGCGACTTCATCTCCATCTTTGAAGTGAACTTTTTCCAGATAGCCGGATACCCTTGCCCGTACATCGATCGACGACACAGCTTCGGTTCGTCCTGGGAACTCCTCAAAGTCGGCAACTTCCTTATAGACGGGCAATGAGAAGACGACCGCAACCGACGGATTGACCGCAGCCTTGGACGCGGGGTTCGAACTGCCCAGCTCACCGCAGCCGGCGGCGGCAAGGCCTAGCGACCAGAGGATAGCAAGTGATAGTTGGCGTCGCGACATCTCGTTGATCTTTCCGATGGCGGATTCAGGGTTCGACCGTATGGAGACTTACGCGGATTCTTGGATCTGCGTCGCCTGGATTTGAGCCTCTCGTTCGTCTGGTGTCAGGATTCCGTGAAGCACAATCTCGACGATATCACGAGCCTGTAAGGCCGCAGATCGACTCGGTCCCGTAAAGTAGTTTGTGAACATAATGCCATAAACTGAGTTAAACATGACATTTGTGATTCGCTCAACCGGCATGTCGCGTACTCGACCTTCGGCTATCAGTTGCTTGAACATGGCGTGCCATGGGACAATATTTCGTTCCCGATGCTCGAAATAGGTCGGGGTCGTGCGGTCTCGAAACAGGGCTCGCTCTTGAACCAGAAGCTCGACGAACTCAGGGTGAGTCCCGAAGAATTCCAGATAGGTCGAGATCGCCAATTCGAGCCGTTGAAACGGGTCATTGACGTTCTTAAGGGCCTCATCGACCTGGAGTCGCATTCGCCTCATGACCCGGTCGACGGCCGCGAGGAAGAGTTCTCGCTTACTCGGGTAATACCGATAAAGCGTCCCTTTCCCGACCCCAATCCGCTCGGCGAGATCTTGGGTCACCGCGTCGGAATAACCCTGCTCAGCGAAGAGTAGCGTTGCCGCGTCAAGAATCTCTTCGCACCGAGATGCAACGAGATCTTCACT
The DNA here is from genome assembly GCA_025356475.1 of Isosphaeraceae bacterium. Taxonomy (GTDB): domain Bacteria; phylum Planctomycetota; class Planctomycetia; order Isosphaerales; family Isosphaeraceae; genus JANXSX01. The sequence continues at coordinate 21,887 of JANXSX010000106.1, forward strand.
CTTTGAGTTAGGCTTTTTGAGAATGGGGAGGCTCAAGGTGCCGCGTCTCACTAAACGCCATTGATCAGGACCCTGTAAGCAAAGGGTTTGCCACATGGATCGCTGGGATGTTCCGCACGACTATCGAGCGGGGGACACTGAAGCTGACTGACTGGTCAGTCGCATTAAACATGTTAAGCAATTTTTCAGCGGTGTCAATCCTGTAGAATTCCCAAGATCGTGATGATCTCAGCGCAAGACTCGGTTGAAAGGCTAAGTTTGTTCGCCACCGCTAGCAGGGAGGTCCGATGTTGAAAATCGTGATGAACGTCGGGGGCGAGCTGTCAGGCGATCCAACCTGTTCATCCACCAGGAGAAAAACATTATCCGGTATTGTCGCAAGTCGGGGCGAATCGGGGTCACGGATCGTTCTTAAGATCGCGGGATAGGAGTGTGGTATTGAGACGGGGGCACGAGTAATCTGTCGACAAAGAGTGAGTGATCCGCGACGCCCCGACGTCGTTCCATGTCTTTCATCAGGATTCTTGAATCATGAATCAACGTCCCTTTTCCGCGTGTTTGCTCGGCCTGGCGATTTTTGCCCTGGCGTCAAACAATAGTGAAGCGGTCGACTCAGCCAGCCCGATCTCCTGGAAAAAGACTGTGATTGAAGGCCAGTTCCGATCCGAAGGGGTCGCGGTTGCCGATGTGAACAAGGATGGAACGCTCGACGTAATGATTGGCGACTTCTGGTACGAGAGCCCTTCCTGGAAGAAGCACGAGATCCGTAAACCGGGCAATTTTGGAGATGGTCTCCGGAGTTATAGCGAGTGCATGACTTGCTGGACTGCGGATATTAATGGCGACGGTTGGCCCGACCAGATCGTCATCGGGTTTCCCGGTGTGCCTGCCTACTGGTACGAAAATCCGAAGGGGAAGGAGGGCCATTGGACGCGCCACGAAGCGTGGCACAGCGCCTGCAATGAAACTCCACTCTTCACGGATCTGTTCGGGGATGGTCATCCTGTGCTTGTGATGGGCTGGCAGCCAAAGGGGAAAGACAACGAAGGTCAAATGGCGTGGTTTACACCGGGTAGCGACCCAACCCAGTCCTGGGAAATGCACTCTGTGAGTGAGGCGGGCAGCTCCGAGAAGCCTGTTCCGGGGACTTTTCGTTTCTCGCACGGGCTGGGGGTCGGCGACCTGAATGGCGATGGTCGGAAGGATGTAATTTGCACTGGTGGATGGTGGGAACAGCCGACTGATGGTCGTAACCATAAAACCAACTGGGCGTTCCACCCTGCCGAACTCGGCGGAGCTGTTGCCGATATGGTTGTTTATGACGTCAATCACGACGGCAAGCCCGACGTAATCGCGAGTTCCGCCCACCAATACGGGATCTGGTGGTTTGAGCAGGGAGAGTCAAAAGAGGGTTCGCCAGTCTTCACGAAGCATGACCTCTTCCCCGAACTGGTCTCTGAGACACACGCCTTGATTGTCGCGGATATCAACGGCGACGGGGTCAAAGACTTCGTGACCGGTAAGCGGTTCTGGTCGCATGGGAAAAGCGAGGCGGGTTCCGACAAGCCTGCTCGAATCTATTGGTTCGAAGGAAGCCGGGGGGCGAATGGTCTGACGAGCTTTACCCCCCACGAGATCGACGATCAGAGCGGGATCGGCACTCAGTTCGTCATCATAGACTTTAATGGTGACGGCCTGCTCGATATCGTCACCTCCAACAAGAAGGGCGTGTTCCTGCTCGAACAAGTGCGTCCCAAGAACTGATCAGCCTTCTCTCCGGCTGGGACTCAACGCCCAGCCGGTACAAACAGATTAAGAAACAAAGATATCAGCAATCGATTTATAGAAACGCGATTCTAACATACTCGATGCCGAACTCTGACGAGTTGTCAGCCGATTTCTTTTGAGACGATTCGCCGTTAGTTTGTTTGAGGCTCACTACTGAGCAAGCCGCTTCCTCTATTGGTAGTCGCTCGCACGGAAGCGTAAGTCTTTCACCTGGCAAAAGCGCTCAGATCTTCCCTGCTCGGCGGGATGTGGCTTACGCGAAAACCATTCGATCAACATGGCACGAAAACTGCTCGTCTTGCTCTTCCAATTCGGTTGGATTCAGACGCTTCATTCGGCCCGAACCGAAGCTAATCGGGTTACTTGGGCGAAGAGAATGTGCCGTCAGGACTTCCAGGAAACGGTCAAGCTGCTCATCACTGGGCTCTGATCACCATTTCTGCACGTTTATGTTCTGATGGGATTGAGAACCAACCGACTTGATCAAGAAAACAAGACGTTGGAACTTCAAGGGGAGCATCTATCATGATTCGCTGGGCTATCACATTCGCGATTCTGGCCTTGGTTGCCGGGGTTCTTGGTTTCGGAGGACTGGCGGGAGACTTTGCTTATATTGCGCAGATCCTATTGTTCGTGTTCTTGGCCTTGATTGTAATTTCGGTCATCGCAGGTCGGCGCGTTCTCGACTCGACCGTATAGGGCGGGCTGTGACGAAGGAAGAGTCTTCCGCCAGCCCCATTTTCAGATCGGGCTTGACGGAGAGGCTCTTCTCTTCTGCTTTCGCGCACTGCGCTTTTCAAATCGATTACGGGTGAGTCATTTAACGAACCCAGACCTTGCCTTCTCCTGCCCGCAGACCACAATGACGACGAACCTACTCGTCCGTTGTAGTGCTGCGGGCTATTTACGTCTTCTAACTACCGAGTTTCGTTGAGGATCAGGTCATGGCTACGCGTCACAGGACAGTTGTGAAGTCGGGGCCGACAGACCTGCCCTTATTGATATTTGGCGTGATCGCATTTATGTATTTCACGGCGGAGGTCACGAAGCCTCTGGCCCTCTCCGTACTCCTCAGCTTCGCTTTGACTCCGGCTTCTCGCTGGTTCGAGCGACTCGGCTTACCCCGGGTCAGCGCTGTGGTTCTGACGGTGGTCTTAGTCCTTGGCGCTTTAGGGACGGTTGGCTTCGTCGTAGGGGAGCAACTGACTACGCTGTCCGAACACCTCCCCGAATATCAAGAAACCATCACGACCAAACTCAATACGATCAGAAAACCAGACGGGCAGGGGGGTGGAGGTGGTCTCCGCAAGCTTATCAGCCAGTTGGCAACCGGTGTGGAGAGTCCCAGTTCCACTCCACCTGATCAAGCCGCCCCGGCTCAAAATGTTGTGTTAGTGCAAAGTCCTGTGTTTCCCGACCGAGTTCGGGGGGCGATTGGTCCAACTTTGGAGGTCCTCGGTGTTGGTAGTTTTGTTTTCATCTTGGTCTTATTCATGCTTATGGGTCGCGAAAGATTTCGAGATCGAATTGTCGGTCTGTTTGGTAATCGCCACATCGGGTTGACGACTCGGACCCTAGAGGAAATCGGCTTACGGATCAGTCGATACCTAGGAACGCTCGCGATGGTAAACTCCGGTGCAGGGCTGGTTGTCGGTTTGGGACTTTGGCTGGTTGGGATTCCCTATGCCCTGCTCTGGGGATCATTGGTGGCGATGCTACGGTTTATCCCTTACCTCGGCCCGACAGTCGCCTTTCTCCTTCCCATGATTTTTTCGATCGCGCACTTCCCCGGTTGGACTCAACCCGTTGAGGTTTTTGCCTTATTCGCTGTGGTTGAGGCGGTTCTCGCTGGCTACCTGGAACCAGTTATTTACGGAAAAACGACAGGCCTTTCTTCTCTGGGTCTGTTAATTGCCGCGATGTTCTGGACCTGGATGTGGGGTACTTTGGGTCTTCTTCTTTCGACTCCGATGACGGTTTGTCTTGCAGTTCTGGGCAAGTACGTCTCAAGCCTTCGGTTCTTCGCCATCCTCTTGGATGAGCAATCGGAATTGACTCCCGACGTCCGTCTCTACCAGCGTCTCGTCGCATTTGATCGAGAAGGTGCGATGGAGGTAGTTGCGGGAGTCATCAAAAATCGGCCCCGCGTCGAGGTCTTCGATCAAGTCTTGGTGCCGACGCTTTCTCGCGTTGAACGCGATGCAGCCAGGGGAGAGTTGGATGAAGGGGGCCAGGAGTTTGTCTGGCAAGTTTTTGGCGAGGTCCTTGATTGGTTGGAGGATGTGGAGGAATTTGACCTCGCCTCTGTGACCCCCACGAATGAAGGGGATGCTAAGAAACCCGATCGAGCCCCTCACTCGCAAGATGGTCCGGTCATTGGGATCGCAGTCCAGGATACGTCCGACCTGCTCGTTTTGAGGATGCTCGGTCAACTCCTGACAAGGTCACAGATTACTTTGAAAATCCTCCCAATTGCCGAGACACCGCTCCAACTGGCCGAGTTGGTTGCCGACATTTCCCCGCGGCTCGCGTTCCTTTCACACCTGCCCCCTCAGGGATTGACACCGACTCGTTACATCTTGCGAAGGCTTCATTCCCAGTTTGCATCCATGCCGATTATCGTGGGGCGATGGGGGGAAACCAGCGCTGCGAAGTCTGACGCCGATCGACTAACCGCAATGGGAGCCACTCACGCGGTCTTCACGCTCGCTGATGCGCGAGACCGCATTCTTGGCAATAGTCCTGTGGTAGCAAACAAGGGAGTAGAATCGACAGTAGCTCCCCTCCCCGCTTAACCCCGCTTCGCCATTATCACACATGTACATTATTTTAGACAATCGTAGGGAATCATCATGGATTCGACACAGTTTGATCGCGCCTGGGTTGCTTCTGAACTTGCCAAGCTACTCAGTCTGGAGCAGTCTTCGGTGATTGCAGCCAAGGCAAGGGGGCGAATCACCTCCCCAGCCGGTGTTTGCCGTCCTCTATCATGAGATTGCGAGTGCCGACGAACGACACGTCGCTGTCATCGAGAAGATCGTGATACGATATGGTTCGGCCCCTTCTCGGCCTCGAAAAGAAGGAGTTAGCGTAGCACTCGGTCGCTTCAAGGACAAAGTTATTGAGATGGGCACCAGCCCATCCGACTTACTGCGGCAAGATCTCTTAGCGAAGTCGGACGTGATCCATTGGCAAATAGCATGGGTCCGCGTCTTGAGATCAAACGGTGACGAACAGAGTGCTACTGAGCTTGCGAGCATCGTTAGCGAAGATCAAGCACACCACGTCGCTTTATTGGAGGGCTTTAGTCGAATGATTGAACTGGAGGGCCTCGCGAAGTCGGCGGACGCAAAGATGACTGCGGTTTCAAAATAAAAAGAGTCAGTTAATCAGGTTGGTCACAAATCCATGTGATTTGCAAGTGTAACCGGAAGCGCTACTTGAGAGTTGTAAATCGTTCAACTCGCTTCGTTGCCCAGAATCCCGAAGAGCATATCAAGGTCAACTGGTTTGATGAGGTAATGATCTAGCTTCGCCGCCAGGACGGATGGTCCATCCTCTAACATGTCATTCGCTGAGATTGCGATCACTCTAACATTGTCTGTTCCAAGATCTTTCCGTATTAGTCGAGCGACTTCGTAACCGTTAAAGTCTGGCAGCTCAATGTCCAGGAGAACAGCGTGCGGGCGCATCGATCGCGCCTTCTCCAAGGCGGTGCGACCGTTGAATGCCGTTTCCGTGTCATAACCATGTATCGTTAAAATCACGGACATCGCCTCGGCGAGGTCCTCGTTATCATCGACGATCAGGACGCGATGTATCACGGGATTGCTAACCCAGAGAGGTGTGGCGAGGTCAAGAACCCTGGCCGAATGGTCATGTAATCTCATGATTGGTAAGACTTGCCTATCTTTGGATACAACTTTCTGGCGATCGGCTATTTATTAGAAATTACTTCTCAAGCAATCTCCATACCGTAAATAGGATCATTTCCTATCGGGAATGTCCGGAGTTCTCGGGTCCTCCGCAGATAGAGCCAGAATTTCGAGTAGTGCTTCGAGCTCAAAGGGCTTGATCATGTGATAGTTAAACCCAGCATCGCGGGCGCGCACGCGGTCTTGATGTTGACCATAGCCCGAAATGGCGATGAGGGTTGTTTTTTGGAACTCTTCCTCGCGTCGAAAAGCCTCCGCAAGTTCATAACCATTCATGCCGGGAAGTCCGATATCTGTCAGAACGACCGAAGGCCGGAAGTCGCGTGCCAGGCGTAGGGCATCCTGAGCTTCGTGAACAATATGGACTTCGTAACCTGAGTTTTGGATGAGAGTCGCCATTCCCAGTGCAATATCCACGTTGTCATCGACTATGAGAACACGTGATCGACTCGCTGGTGGGCTGGTAAGTTCACGCTGGCGGAGGGTCGATTTTGCAGCGCTCTCCACGATCGTAGGAATGGATCGGGCAATGGGGATCCTGATCACGAACTCACTTCCCTGCCCAGGTCCAGCGCTTGCCGCAGAGATGCTTCCTCCGTGCAGCTCTACGAGCATCTTCACCAAGGTAAGACCGATCCCTAAGCCCCCTTGCGAGCGGTCGAGACTTGTCTCGGCCTGCGCGAAGAGTCGGAACACTTGAGAGAGCATCTCTGACGAAATGCCGATACCATTGTCTTGGACTCGAATCACGATGCTCTCTTGATCACATTCACCTGTGAGAATTATCGAGCCGCCGTTATCTGTGTATTTTGCGGCGTTTGTGAGGAGATTTCCCACGATCTGTTCCAATCGTACCGGGTCTGCGATCGTCGGCAGGGGCTCCTGTGGAAGCCTGACCTCGAGGTGGTGATTCTTGGCGTTGATCACAAGAGCAGCAGCGTCGACCGCACGAGTCAACACAGAACGGACATCAATCGGGACCCGTTTTAGCTGGATCTTGCCGGTACTGATGCGTGAGACGTCGAGTAGGTCCTCAATCAAACGGGTAAGATGCCTGGCCTGACGGTCGATGACATCGCGGCTCCAGTCGAGGTCAGGGTTTGCTGGGGCTTTGAGTCGAAGGATTTGTACTGCGGTGCGAATTGCGGCCAGCGGGTTTCTCAGCTCGTGAGCAAGCATTGCCAGGAATTCGTCCTTCCGCGCGTCAGCGTCTTTGAGTGCCTTCTCGGACTTCTTTCTCTCAGTCGCGTCGAGAATGAATGCGACGAAATCATCGCTAGATTCCGTGATCAGGGTGAATCCGACAAAGACAGGGACACGTGTGCCATCTTTTCGGAAATACTCCTTCTCATAGGGTGTACACGACCCGCGGATCTTCGATTCGGCAATACTTTGCTCGTCTTTTGAGACCCACTCGGGTGGTGTGATCTCCGTCCAGCTTAGACGGCCGGCCTCGACTTCCTCGCGAGTGTACCCGATGATCCGGAGATACTCATTGTTAACATAGCTCAGATTGCCATGAACGTCGCCGAAGGCAATTCCAATAATGTCGGAAGTGGCAAATTTTCGGAACTTCTTCTCGTTCTCCCTAATAATGATCTCGCTCTTCACTCGTTCGGTGATGTCGATCGTGTAACCGACGACTCGCGTCATTCGGCCCTGTCCGTCGTAAACCATCCGAGCCCGGTCCCAGACGTGTCGGTAGCTGCCGTCATTGTGCCGGACGCGATACTCCATCTCGTGCAGAGGCCCTTGCGCCGATTGGGTCTCTCGTAACTTCTGGTCGGCAACTTCTCGATCCTCGGGATGGATCAGGCCTGCCCACCACTCTTCGTCGGGGTTGACCTCTTCAGGAGGGTAACCGGTGAGGGCAAAAAGACCTGCGGATCGCTCGATTCGACCTGTGAGGGGATCCCAGTCGTAAAGCATCCCACTCACGGCTCCGCTCGCAAGCTCAAAACGCTCCTGATTTACGCGGGCACTTTCTTCCGCCTGTTTCAACTTTGTGATATCAATGAATGCGGAGATTGCTCCATAGACATTCCCATCGGGCGTCCTCAGCGGGGTGGCATTGCCATAAATGTGCCGCTCTGAACCGTCCTTGAACCTGAGGGACAACTCAGTCCCCAGGCTCTCAATCCCATGAGCTGCCGCAAGTTGCATGGGTAACTGATCGGGAGGAATGAGAACGCCGTCGCGGAATTCTTGGAAAGAACGATACTCTCTCTCAACTTCTGTCGAAGACGCGGAAACGTTTGTTTTCTCGGGTAGACCGAGCAGTTTGTACGATGCAGGATTTCCTGTGATCCGCCGACACTCAGGGTCTTTCGCAATCCAGATAGCGGCGGGGGTCGCCCGCAAGACGGTCTTGAGTTCTGCGCTACGCACCTGCGCCTGGGTGGCGATTTCCTTCGCGGCGTGTTCGGACTCAATTCGCTTCGTGATATCCACGCCTGATGCGATAATATGAGTAACAATACCATTCACATCAACCAAAGGAGCCAGCATGAAATCGATGGTTATCAGATGATCGTCAGCAACGCGGATTGGAACGTCATAGCGCACGAGCTGGCCTTGGCCTGCGCACTCGATTGCCAGTCGTAAATCGGCCTTCACCGTTGTTGAATACGACCACCAGTACGTTTCATCAAATGGCGTATTCAGCACATCGCTGGGCTTAAGCGCGGCGAGATCGAGCGCCAATCGATTGGCTTCGATCAGAATCCCTGTTGGTGTCAACACCCCGACGAAGGTGATCATCTGGTCGATCACATTTCGGAGATGTTCCTTGCCTGTGCGTAAGGCAGATTCAACTTGTTTCCCCTCGTTAACGTCGATTGCCACCGAGAGGACTGTCGCCACTTCGCCTTGGGCGGAAAACTCGGGCAACAGCCGAGTCCGAAAGCAACGCTTTCCACGAGAAGTATCGAAGTCAAACTCAAAGGTCAATTCTCTTCCCTTGGCAAACACCTCCTTGATTAATGACTCTAAGAAGTCACAGTAACCATCTGGCAAACCTGCCTCTCGAGTCGTTCTGCCAAGGTAATGATCGGGAGTAAGCCCTGAAATCCGCACAATCGCTGGGTTAATGTAGACGAGTTTGAATTCCGGGTCGAAACGAGAAACCACGTCCGGGAGATGGTCAACCAGATTCTTAAACTCTCGTTCTCGGCGGTCGAGGGACTCCCGTTCTGTTCGAAGCCGTTCGAGAACTTTGAATCGCTCGATTGAGTGCTCGACAGCGCAAGCAAGGCCATCTGCCGTCAACCATGACTTGGCAATATAGTCTTGGGCTCCGCTGCGGAGTGCCTGGGTCGCAGCCTTACATTCGTTCCCAGTATCGATAAAAAGGACGATTGGCACTCGGGTCTCACCATCATCATCCTGCAGTCGTCTGACAAGATCCAACCCGCCCATGTCGGGAAGGTGTAGGTCGACTATCACGCAATCGGGTCGCGGCAACTCAGGGGATAAGCAAACGCGAATCCCCTCTTCTCCGCTTGTCGCTTCAAGAAACGTGAATTTCTGGGAGGATTCTTCCTGCAAAGATCTCCGGAGCAGGGCAGTGTCATCGGGGTCGTCATTAATGATCACAATTCGCATTTCTTCAACCGCCATCGCGCAGGCTCCATCTGGCACAAAACGGGAATCTTTGTGAAATAACGGCCTGAGTCTGAGAGCTTGATCTCGAAAACCTTCTTTCCTTGACTAAACGCCGAACGATATCGAGCTTAACATGCAATTCTTATTCCAAATTGGCACGAAAACTGCTCAATTGGTAGACGGTTCTTGTGCATGGGCACGAGATGGTTACACCCTATCACGCCCTTGAGGATTTTAAGTCATGCCAAACCCCACCGCGAAGGCGTTCGAGCCCGGTCTCTATCTGCCCAACGGGTCACCGATGAGTCCGAAGCTGCTTGATGGTGCAACTCTTCCTTCCTTCATTGAATCGAGTCTGGCGGGAATCGAAGATTACGCGCGTCGGGAGCCATGGACATTTGCCTCCTACGTGTTCGGCGTCGGCTTCATCCTGGGCTGGAAGCTCAAGCCTTGGTGATGCAACTCCAAGGTGAAATGAACGCAGCCTCTCGGCATTGTCAGGAACCGCGACTTTTATCAAGTTCTTTCTGACACGACAATCGAGGGGCTACGTTGTTGCTTGCGGAGGTTCGAGAACTCTTACGGCTCGCTTCTCCGCAAACTAATGTTATCGTTCTGAGCGTGGATCATGCTCGTTGGCTCGCTGCTCATTCGAGAACTTACAAGTCCAGATTCGCGACAAACCGGGGAAAATTCCACAATGAACAACGATCTCTCAGTGTCCAGCACAATTGAAGTAGTTGATAGCAGCGTGGCCAGTGATGTCATGACTGTTTCGTTGCGTACGTGTTCCAAATTTAGTCAGGTCATTGAGGCGGTGCTGATCCTGAAGGAAGAAGAACGTGGAATCGTTCCCGTGATCGAAGAAGGGAAGCCCATAGGGGTCGTCACAGATCGGGACGTCGTCGCGGGACTGGCAACAATCGATGACTTGGTGACGCATCCGATCGCTGAGATCATGACCACCAAGTTGGTGTCGGTTTCACCTACGACTCCGCTCGCTCAGGTGGTAGAGATTCTTGAAAGGGAATCTCTTGGTCACTTGCTCGTCGTCAATTCCGAGGGGCTTCTTGTCGGAGTGATTGGTTGGAAGGACGTTCGGTCAAAAATGCCACCTCGCGTCATGGGTGAAGTTCTGACCGACATTGCCGCAACCACCGCGCGGAACTAGGAAGGGGCGATGATCCTTGACGACTGTACAAAATGAATCCGACGAGATTCGTCGACAGATGGCGGATATTCGAGCTCATCTTCACATGGAGATGCGTGGAGTGGTGAGCGTCGCGAATGCGGTCACTGATTGGCGTTCCTACATTCGGAACCGACCCTGGGTGGCAATCGGAATTGCATTTTCTGCTGGGTTCTGGCTAGCTCCTCGCCGGTCCGTTCCGCCGAAGATTATTATCCAACCGACACCGTCCGAAACTCCAAACACGCTAGCAGCACCTGTAACGGTGAAAGCGGCTCGCGTTCCCTGGATGCGGTGGATCTTCAATACCGTAGGTCCAATCGCCATGCGGGCCGCGCAAGGTTACGCTTTGACTTATGTCGAAAACCTGCTGATCAATAATCCGCCTGGACCCAAGTCTGGGGGGATCCCTCCCGCGAATTCTTCCGGGACCGGCACTCCACGCGATCGGGCTGGATCAAATCGGCGAGCCTAGTCTGGCCACACCAGGATTGGAATGATGATGGACAATTTATACCGCTCTGGGTCCGCGTCGGACTCTCCCAAAGTCACGAAGATGACTCCGAATACAGGGGTTTCATCCTCAATGTCCGTGGAAACGGCCATGGAGTGGGCCCATTCGGTCGGACAGCGGTTCGGGATCGCTCGTCACTGGATTGAAACGCAAGCCATTGAAAAACAACCACTCGCCACCTTGGGCGTTGTCTTCGGACTAGGAGTCTTTGCGGGATGGCTAGTCAAACGACGGTAAAGCACGGTACCAATCTCCCCCACAACGGGGTGTTTGAAGAGATTGGGGATCTCGGCCACAACCTGACCCGATTGGCGACGTTGCAAGCTCGGTTGGCCAGCCAGGACTTGCAAGAGAGCACAGCCCACGCGATGCCGGCGTTGTTTGCTATCGGACTCGTCCTTCCGTTGGCACTTGCAAGTGCCACAGTCGGACTATTGGGCGTTGCTTATTGGCTTGCGACCGCGTGGGACCTACCCTTAGGCAGAACCTTGCTCTACGTCTCGGTATTCGGCCTTGCCATCTCGGGGTCTCTGTCTGCCATGATTATCCACCGGCTGCGAGTGAGTGCTCGGAGTTTCCGCCGATCTCGTGAAGAACTCGAACGCAACGTCGCCTGGTTGGGAACCGTCTTGCTCCACAGCGGACGTTGAGAACTGGCTCTGAGACTATCTTCGCCAAGTCCTTCCGATGGCGTTCCTATGCTTGACATAGGAACGCCATTCTTCGCTTGTAGGAGGCGGCATCAATACAGATACCAACAGATAGGGTTTAGTACTCAATCGTGGTTTGCGTCCAGCTACCGACAGACGGCGTTCGCACTCAAGACGTGCCGCAAGAGGACCCGCAGGATAGGGGGGTATGGTAGGCCGGACTCGTCGATCCGTAATATGACAACCTGTCAACGAACCCGAGAACTTGAGCTCAATCAACGAAAAAGAGGAATGGAAAGGATCTCTCCTCCCCATTCCTCCCGTAGTTTGGAATCCGACACTCGTTTAGCTCAGCGTGATCGCAGGGCCAGACCGACGAGAATGCCGACGCCCAACCCGATACCGAAGGCCGCAGCCACTGATCTCGTGGGGTTGTGTTGGACCACTTCGCCCAACTGCTCATAGCGTTCCGTCACATTCGCAGCCACATCTTGGTATTTGTCGCGGATTTCACGACCAGCGTTCTGAGCGAACTCGCCACCGGCTTCGGCCGCCTGGGAGAGTACCGATGCGCTCTTGGCGGTCAGGTTGTTGAGGAACTCCTCGATCGCCTCACGGGTCTCTCCGGTCTTCTGCTGAATCTTGCCGACGATCTGGTCGACGTTGGCCCCATTGATTTGGAGATCGTCGTCAGAAAGGGTGGCCCATTTTTCCTTGACCTGGCCACGAAGGCGGTTCCACGAACCTTGAAGCTGCTGTGCATTGACCATCTGGGTGCTCCTAATGAGAGGACTCAAGAATCTCTGTGTTCAAGTGAACAAATCCACCAATCAAGGCTTTACAGTTCCGTCGACCGGGAGAGGCGGGTTCTGACCCCTGGTCTCGATCTTGGTGTCTTTGGTGATCGTAGTCGATCCCTCGGGTGTCGTGATCTTGGTCTGCTCTTTGACCCCGCTCTGCTCAGAACAGCCGCTACTACCAAGGATCAGTGCTAGAGGCAGGGCGAGGGCACGCAGGTTATTAGTTCTCATCGCATTCATTCCCTTCAGAAAGAACAGGGTAAGAGGCCAGTCTACCTTCTCCACGAGCCAACTCGTGTTGCTGGACCTCCATTACACACGCTGAAACGAAAAAGCAAACTCCATGCCATGCGATGCCAACACGCTTAAGTTCCCTAACGACACAGCTCGCGGCACTAATGTTGCTCTAGATTCCTATATGGCACGCGATTGCTCTTCATTGACGTCAATGTGGGAGCCTTCGAGCCGAGAGGAGACTTGAACAATGAGCCGCAGGAACCAAGGCCGCATTCGATCCATGACGGATACTTCCCTGAATGGATCCGAGTCCAGCTCTCCAAGCAAATCGAATGAAAAGGAGTCTCTCGTGTCATCCAATTCCAGCCGACGCTCCGAGCCGCACGATCAGGATGAGGCACAAGGCGATCATCTGCCCAGAGCTGCGCAGGTCATCCTTCATCACCCGACTCTTTCGGTGACAGCCGCTTTTAGCATTGGATTTGGTTTAGGAATGCTAGTGACGGTGGCACTCGCTCGCCCTCACAAGAGCTGGCTGGAACGCCATCATTTGCCCGAGACCTTGCATGATCTCACAGGAGGCTTCCGACGCCTTCCTGGGATGATCGCTCATCATATGCCTGGATCGCTGACTTAATTCTAAGAAGGTAGTCACGATCCAGACTTGCAAGAAAGCCCGTCGCTTCGACTTCCGCACAAAGTCGAATCTGCGGGCGATCTTGTAAATAGAGCGCGAGGGTCGCATCAAAATTGGTAACGTCGAGAACGTAAACCGCACCGAAGGGCTTTTGATAAGGCTCTCTGAAGCGAATTACTGATCGTTTTTATATGCGGATGTGTCAATCTTATATTGGGCGATTTTCGATGTGATGCTCCGACGTGAGAGCCCGCTAATCCGTGCACAACGACCGACGTGTCCGCGACTCTTCTTGAGAGCACGGTGAAGGTAACGTTCCTCAAAATGAGCGACAAGCTCGCTGAGTTGTTCAGGGAGTGGGCGAGAGAGGTCGACGGAGTTCGCCGTTTTGCGGCCCGTAGCCTTAACGAGATCGGTCGGCAGATTTGCCGCGTGAATCATGCCATTCCTTGCAGTGACAACTGCCCGCTCGACCGCATTTTCAAGTTGGCGAACATTGCCAGGCCAAGAGTGCGCAAGGATCTGTTCCATTGCGTCGGGTGCGAACTGGCAAGGGGGTTGTCCGGGACGCGCATATTTTTCGGCGAAATGGGCAGCCAAGAGTGGAATATCTTCCAGTCGGTCACGCAGTGGGGGCAAATCGATTCGAAAGACGTTGAGGCGGTAGAAGAGATCCTCGCGGAATTTGCCTTCCTTGACCATCGCCTGGAGATCCCGGTTAGTCGCCCCGATCACGCGGACATCCACCCGAAGCGTCTCGTTCCCACCGACGCGTTCGAACTGACGTTCCTGCAGCACCCGAAGCAGTTTGACTTGCATGAAGGGCGGAATGTCGCCAACTTCGTCGAGGAAGAGTGTCCCGCCATTGGCAAGTTCGAATCTCCCCTTCCGCTGGCTTGCCGCGCCCGTGAACGACCCCTTTTCATGGCCGAACAGCTCGCTCTCGAGCAGATTTTCGGGCAGTGCTGCGCAGTTGACAACGATGATTGGTCCATCTCGACGTGCGGACGACGCCTGGTGGATGGCTCGAGCGATCAGTTCCTTGCCGGTCCCGGTCTCGCCTTCAATAAGGACTGTGGTCGTGGTATCCGCGACGCAGCCGATGAGATCGAAGATCTCAAGCATGCGCGGATTCTTGCTCAACACGTTCTGGAACGATCGATGATCTCGCAACTGGTTTCGTAAAGCACTCAGCTCATCTTGCAGAGACCGCTCTCTCAGAGCTCGCTTGATGAGGACACAAACCTGCTCAGGATCAATCGGCTTCGTGAGGAAGTCATACGCCCCGAATCGCATCGCCTCGACGGCTTCATTGATACTGCCGTACCCAGTCATCACGACGACGGTAACGGGCGTCTGATTGGATTGGATTTTCTGGAGCAGCTCGAGCCCGCCAAGATCAGGCATTCGTAGATCTGTGATCACGACACTATAGGGACGTTGCTTGAGCATTTCCAAGGCTTGCGCGCCACTCGACGCGAGGTCGGCAGGAACTTCCAGAGCGATCTCGAGCATTCTCCGCAGCGTCTCACCTGCTTCATGACTGTCGTCTACAACGAGAAGGTGCTGATGACGCGTCGACGATTCAGCCACAGCGGCGGACTTTGGCTTGCCGCTTTCGTGGGTGATCACTTTCGAAGACAGGGTCATGGGGAATCCTTCGTGATCGATGTCTAAGCTTTATCCGGATACCATCCTAACCCCCGGGATTGCCTGATTCAACTTAGGGGCACAGATCCACACTAGTTGTACGTTTGTCGTCCTCCGCCCTCGACGTATGGAATCCGAGTTCGGTCAGGTAGGCTTTACATCTCAGGCCTCCGGAAGATAATCGCTCCTGCGGGAGGTCCCCACTTCACAGCCCCACATCAGCGCCTGAATGCAAGATACGGACCTCAGTGGGTCGAGAACTTTATTTCCTACTTTTCAACGATTCTATGCTCATTTACTAAGGCTACCACGTTGGCTGTTCGAAAAGAAACGCCTTCGGTC
Organism: Isosphaeraceae bacterium; assembly: GCA_025356475.1. Classification (GTDB taxonomy): domain Bacteria; phylum Planctomycetota; class Planctomycetia; order Isosphaerales; family Isosphaeraceae; genus JANXSX01. The sequence continues at coordinate 37,232 of JANXSX010000106.1, forward strand.
GCACACTGTTCAAAATGAGCAGAGTTGTGCCCGGATTTGGTACTGCACTTGCTGCTCAAACCCTTGTCAATGGAATCTCAGTGGGAACGGGTCGTGAAACACGTTTCACACCTGAGAAATTTACGGCTTTGTGACTTCAAGAGAAATCCGACCTACTCGTTAAGCTGGATTCAACTATTGATGAACAATCCGACTACCCCGAAGACTTGGTCCACTCTGTTTGCTGAACTCGTCACCGCATGGAGTGGGAGTCACCAGGCATTCAACGTTGCACTTGGAATCGTAGTCATCTGGTTAATGCTTGGGCCTTTTACTGGGTTCTCGGATACCTGGCAGTTGACGATTAACACAGGGACTTCGGTAATTACATTCTTGATGGTGTTCTTGATCCAGCGGACGCAAAATCACGACACTCGCGCCATTCAATTGAAACTCAACGAACTTATTGCATCCGCAGAGGGAGCAAGCAACCGACTCATCAATGCAGAAGACCTAGATGATGAAACAATGTACAACTTATATCATCGATTTCAGACGTTGGCCGGTACCTTTCCAAAAGAAGGGCAATCGAATCGAGCCGCCTCGGTTGAGGAAATACCGCAGATCGAGGAAGAGGAAGAGCGGCTTCTCTGATCCCGGCCTGGAGTTGCCGGAGTTCGGAGACCCTCAGAAGCACAAGCTGCACGTTCTCTCAAAATACTGTTCACCGATAATATCACCGGCTTGACGACATCAAGATAAGATGAGATCCGAGGTCTGACGTGCATCGCAACGGTCAGGTCCCGTAACAGGCTCTATGGACCGATCGTCGAGAGCAACTTGCCCAGGCAGTTCTGGCAACCTGGGAGGTTTGCTAATCCTGATAGTTCAGTTCGAGCCAATCCTGAATAGAGCGCACAAGAATGCCTTAGTCACTCACCGTACTCGATGTTAACGAACAGGTCGCCAAGTGGTGCAGAACCGTACTTGTCGATCGCCGGAAAGGCCCAGACCTGTGAATTAGCAGGCAAATGTGCTCCAACATCGGCAATCAGATCTAGAATGTGCCCGACCTTGCATCCTGTCTCAAAAACGTGGAATGGAATTTGCACCCTGGGCTAGAACTCAGTCGCCCCTCGGCCTAACCCTGGCCAACGGGTCAGATTGTGAAGCTCGTTCGCCTTTCGGCTCTCGAGTCTCCCACATCGTCTTATGAGGAATCCTCCAAATGAGCATCGCCAAGAGAATTCGCGTCCTTCCTTGCACCTCATTCGTTCTGGGTGCTGTGTTGAGCCTCGCAGGCTGTGAATCCAAAGGTCCTGCGCAGAAGGCAGGCGAGAATATTGACAAGGGTGTCCAGAACGCCAAAGACGCGATCAATCCGCCCGGGCCTTCGGAAAAAGTGGGACGGGAAGTTGATAAGGTCATCAAGCCCTGAGGCGTAGCCAGGTTCCAGGCTCGAACACTCACTCATTCCACGGTCAAGAATCGTCTGATCGCAAGCGTATTGTTCAAGGTTCATGTTTAGTGAAAACACAGCAGGAGTTCAGCATGGCGAATCCAGTCTCGGATACGAACGCTTCAGGATCAGTGACGCGTGAGAATTTGATTGCTCTTCTCAATGAAGACCTTGCCCGCGAGTACCAGGCCATCATTTCCTATGTGGTCTATTCGCAGGTGATCAAAGGCGCTCAGTATATGAACATCGCCGCCGAGCTGGAGAAGCATGCCGGGGAAGAACTTTCCCATGCTCTGACCCTCGCTCGCCAGATTGACTACCTGGGTGGGATGCCCTTGACTGTGCCAAAACCCGTCAAAACCTCTCCAAAAGCCGAAGATATGCTGCGGTTCGACCTGGATAACGAGAACGAGACGATCCAGCATTATCGGCAACGAGTCCGGCAATGTGAAGAGCTTGGCGAGTACGCCATGGCTGAACATATCCGAGATATTTTGGTCGAGGAACAGGATCACCAAATCGCACTGGCTACTGCCCTCGGGGTCGAGGTTCCCAACCTCTCCAAGCCCAGATAAGGAGTCGACGACTCTTCCGGATGAGTTCCGCTGATCCGGAAGCGGATTCGACATTTATTGCGTCGTCACACCTTCCACAGAAGTCTGAACAGGAGCCTCGCCATGGAACGTCGAGAATTGCTTGGAATGTTCGGGGCCACGGCCGCCGGATTGGTTGCGCTCAGTGGTAGAGCCACTGCTGCCGATGGACCAGCCCACCATCATGACGCAGTCCACGAGGCCTGCCTCAAGGCGTGTCAAGAATGTGCTCGCTCGTGCAATGAGACCTTTCATCACTGTTATGAACAACTGGTTCAAGGCAAGAAGGAGCATGCCAAGGCGCTGCGCCTGCTAGCCGACTGCGCCAAGTTTTGCAACTTGTCCGCCGACATGATCGCCAGCGGGAGCCCTTTAATGGTCTACTCCTGCGGAGCGTGCGCTGAAGCGTGCAAGGCTTGCGCACTCGAGTGCGAGAAGCATGCCTCGCCGGAGATGAAAGCGTGCGCCAAGGCGTGTAACGCCTGTGAAAAGGCCTGCCGGGCAATGGTCCACGCAATGCCTGGACACTGACCGCGAGCAGACCTAATACATTTCTGAAGATTCTAATCCGCGACACATCAATGACTCTCCGATTCCCGACGCTCAATCCTATGTCCCTGTTAGTACGGAGCTAACTGATTCCCTGAGTGGGCCATTGTGCTGGCGGTGAGGATAAGCCGCCAACGAACTACACGCCGGTCGCGACAACTGGGCCGGCGTATTTTCCCGCTCTATTCACGGGGGGCGGGGTTGTGGGGAGCCAGGTGATCGGCAAGTCCGACAAAAAGAGGCTTACCCCGCCTCGCGAGGCTTCCTTCCCTCCGACCTTGGGCAACGATCTTCCAAGCTTTGGGTGTTGATCCTCAGAGTATGTTGAATGATCAGCTTGGCCGACCACCGCAACTGAATCGCGGAGAAGTGATCGAGCCGCTATACTCAAGTGCGAGTGTCTGATCGGTCGGTCGCGAGTGGGGGGTGAATGGGGCAGCCTCGTGCGCGTTGCTTCTGAGCGAGTCCCCGTCGAACCGCCCTGAGTTTCTTGGGGAGTTCTCGATGGCTGAGTATCACCCGCAGGCGAAAGAGCACGCTGGGGGAGGAGGGTTGATCTTCCGTGAGGTCACAGTCGTGGCGGCGGCGGTATTCACCTTTGTTTGTGGGCTCTGGCTGATCCGAGGCGAGCCCGGGATGACCTGGGACGAGCCCTACTTCTTCGAGCGACAACACGACATATTCGACTGGTTGAAAATGATGGTCAGTGGCCCCGATGGGCTCGCCCGTGCCTGGTCAACGGATCAGATTGGGCGATCCTGGAAGGTCTGTCGCGCGGTCCCCGATCAGCACGGGCCGGTCCCCGAACTCGCGAGCCTGATCACCGGTCTCATCTTCCGACTCCCGCTAGGACCACTACGCGCGTATCGGTTCTCAACTGTAATGATCTTTGCATGTACGGCTGGCGTGATGTTCCGATTCGTCCGAGCGCGGTGGGGGCCAATCGCGGCATTGGCATCGGTTGGCGCTCTGGTGTGTAACCCTCGGATCTTGGGTGATGCTCAGTTGATCACAGCCGATTCCGACTTGGGGGCCTTCTGGTTCCTGGCCGCTGTCGCGTATCTGCGCGCGGTTGAGACAGGTCGGGCTCCATGGCTTTTCGGTGTGCTCGTTGGTTTCGCGATCATGTGCAAGGTGATGGGCGTTCTGGTCCTGCCCGCGATTGGTTTCTGGGCGATCGTGGTGCGTCCCCTAGGCTGGTGGCGGCCCCTTGTTTGGGGGGCAGTGTCGACCCCGCTCACCATGGTTGCGCTCAACCCCGGCTGGTGGCCGGCCCCGATCACCGGCATCTTGCGCTGGGCGATGTCGTTCCTCACCTATCCGCAAAAGGTGCCGGTCTATTACTTGGGCAAGACGTATGACTCTGTGACGACATTCCTTCCCTGGCATAATACGGTGGTGCTCACGTCTGTCATGGTTCCGGTCGGGATTCTGATCCTTGGGGTTGGAGGGCTCCTGGCCGTCGGGACCGCATTCCTTCGACATCGTGCCGAGACCGATCCGACGAACGAACCCGGCAGGATCTCCGACCGTGCGATTGGGCTCTGGGCAGCGATCAATTTCCTCATCTTGATGGTCATGAGAACCCTTTCATTCATGCCAGCCCACGACGGCCTTCGTCAGTTGGTCCCCGCGTTCTACTTCCTGCCGATCTTGGTGGGGTTCGCGATCCATTTGCTCGCAAGGGGAACTGGAACGGTAAGGCGGCGATTCACCTGGGGCGTTCTGACGCTCGGGATTGGGTCAGCGGCAATCTCCACCATGGTCATCCATCCCTATGAGTTGGCATATTACAACACGATTCTGGGTGGACCCATAGGTGCCAAGTCCGCCGGGATGGAGACCACCTACTTTTGGGACGCTGCAACTGACGAGGTTCTGCAATGGATGAATAAAAACCTGCCCCTGAATGCGACTGTCCTGATCTTTCCGCCGCCCAATGTCCTCACCTTCGGTTGGGAACAGAGGTGGGGCCGGCTGAGGCGTGATCTCAAGTTCTTGAACCTCGACACCTCGGAAGGAAGTTCGGCGTTCGATCGGATACGACGCGACCCATCGTGGAAGGGGTATATGATTGTCATGCAGCGCCAGGGTGTGATCGTTTCACCTCGAGCGGGCGATCGATCCCCGTTCATCCAGCTTGCCGACTCCCCCGCACTCTATGAACTCGCCCCATCCCGAGTCGGGGTCCGTCTCCTGGCAATCTTCGATCAGGATCAGGTCCGGAAAGAGCTTGCTCGCGGGTCCACCCGCTGAGAACCTATCGATCGTCGCTGATCGCTCCCTCAGTTGAGTGTCGTATTTCGAAAGAATCGATCGACGTCTTCACCGTATGTTTATAAGTTTCAAAGTCGGGTCGCTCCCATCTGCCGGGTATGTGAGGGCTCGGACCGTTGAATCCTCCTGGAGCTTCCCTTGAGACCCTTGCGTTGATCGAAGTGCCGGTGCTATAACATTGGGGTAGTAGGGGCAAGGTTCCACCGACACGTCGCACATATCGAAATCGCGTCTAATGATCATACTGCAAGCCTCAGTCTCAGATGGTCAGTTCGTGTTGTGGGGCGAGGCAACACCAGATCCGTCGGCGAAGCCGCCTCGAAAAGGGACTCGAAAAAAGGCGTCATCCCAACCTTCACCATCTGGTTTCGCACTCAGTGAAGGGCTGCTCGTCGAGACGGTGGCCAATGAGGTCACCGGCTTCAACGTCGAGAAAGACCAACGGCAAAAGTGGGTCGCTTGGCTTCCATCGGATGATCAAGGCGCGTTACCTTCGAGTCAGTCGTTGATGGATGTCCCTCGCGAGGTGGGTGCGGTCCGAGTCGCGCCTTGGGAAGTGCCGGCGTTGCTCTTGACCCCCGATCAGGCGGTCTCGGTCTTGATTGCAAGTGTCGATCGAACGACCTGGGGACCTGGGGTTGTGCTCGGACCAACGCTGACCTATTGGGCTCAGGTACTCCGGTTCGCGGGTGGGTTGGTGGCCAGTCAACGATATCTCCCCGGTATTGCCCAAGGTCGGGACCGCACGATATTCACGGCTCAATGGGTACCTGTGCTCATCGGTGAACAGCGACTCACCTTTGAGGCTTTGGCCCGGTCCCTCCCCCACGCATGTCGCGCACTTTCGAGGGACACGAGTGCCCCACCCGAACCGGCCGGTGCGACGGTGCTGGCCGACTTAGTGGCGCTACTAGTGGATCAACTGGCGCGAATATCTTCAACTTCTAACGGCAAACGTCCTGCGAAATTCAAGAGCCTTCACGATCAATGGCTCTTCGCCCTCAAGTCGACCGACAATCGACTCATCGGAGAAACGGCCGAACTGACCCGACTGGCCGATCAGGTTCGTCAGTGGCGACGACCGCTCGAAGTCGCGGCGTCCGCTCCATTTCGGCTCTGCCTCCGCCTGGAGGAGCCCGAGGAGGACACAGGTATCAAGCCGCAACAATGGCACATCCGTTACCTTCTCCAGGCTGTCGATGATCCCAGTTTGTTGGTGTCTGCTGGGGCCGCCTGGCAGGAGCACGGGGATGAAGCGACGTCCCTGGCCCGGGATGGATTTCGGCCTCGCGAGTACCTGTTGTCGGCTCTTGGGCAGGCTGCGACCCTCTGCCCAAGGATTGAATCGAGCCTGAAAACGGCTGCTCCCGCCGGTTATGAACTCGACGCCACGGGTGCTCATGAGTTCCTGTCCGAGAAGGCCGGGGCGCTGGAACAGGCGGGGTTTGGGATCTTCCTCCCGTCGTGGTGGACCCGCAAGGGGACCAAGACCAAGCTGGCAGCCAAAGCGGTGATCTCCTCCCCCAAGATGACAAGCAAAGGGGGACTCTCACTTGATGAAATACTGAAATTCCGATGGGAAGTCGCGATTGGCGACCAGAGGCTGACGCTCGCTGAGTTGAAAGCCTTGGCCAAGCTCAAAACTCCGCTAGTCAAGGTGCGCGGACAGTGGGTCGAACTCAACCTCAACGAAATCCAGGCAGCGCTTGCCTTTTGGAAGACCAAGGGAGAGGAGTCAATCACCGCCAAAGAAGCGATCCAAATGGCCCTTGGGGCCGTGAAACCGCCGGGTGGATTGGCATTCGAGGGGGTTGAAGCCACCGGTTGGGTCGCCGACCTCCTCGGTCAGCTTGAAGGGGCCAGCCAATTCGAGCTACTCGAACCCTCTCCAGGATTTCAAGGGACACTTCGACCGTACCAGATGCGAGGATTCTCCTGGCTGGCGTTCCTCCGCCGTTGGGGGCTCGGAGCGTGTCTCGCCGACGATATGGGGCTCGGGAAAACGGTTCAAACGCTCACGCTTATCCATCGTGAATGGATGTCGAGACCAGCTCGTCAACGGAGGCCAACCCTACTGATTTGCCCAACGTCGGTCGTCGGTAACTGGCAAAAAGAAGCGGCCAGATTCACCCCGGAACTGCCGGTGATGATCCATCATGGCACTGAGCGATCGAAAGGGGCGGAGTTCAAGAAACTCGCAGGTAAACATGCTCTGATTTTGTCGAGCTATGGACTATTGCACCGTGATTTCGAGTTATTCAAACCTGTTCCCTGGACATCAGTGGTCTTGGACGAAGCCCAAAACATCAAGAACCCGCAAACCAAGCAGGCGCAAGCAGCGCGCGGGCTTAAAGCCGAGCACAAGATCGCCCTGACTGGCACCCCGGTCGAGAACCACGTCGGTGACCTCTGGTCGATTATGGAGTACCTGAACCCAGGCTGGTTGGGGACCCAGGCGGAGTTTAAGAGAACTTTCCACGTGCCGATCCAGGCCGGGCGTGATCCCGACGCGGCTCGGCGGCTCCAAAAACTGACCGCTCCGTTCCTGCTCCGCCGACTCAAGACCGATAAGGCAATCATCGCCGACTTGCCCGAAAAGCTTGAAATGAAGGTCTTCTGTACGCTCACTAAAGAACAAGCTTCGCTCTATGCGGCCGTCGTCGCCGATGTCGACTCGCAGCTCGAAAAGGCGGAAGGTATCCAGCGCAAGGGGCTTGTCCTGGCGACGCTGATGAAACTTAAACAAGTCTGCAATCATCCTGCCCAGTTCCTTCACGACAACTCGGCCCTCGAGAGCCGATCGGGGAAAGTCGCCCGACTGACCGAGATGCTTGATGAAGCGCTTGCGATCGGTGATCGAGCCCTGATCTTCACCCAGTTCAGTGAGATGGGCACCATGCTCCGTCATCACTTGCAGGATACCTTCGGTCGCGAGGTCCTCTTTTTACATGGGGCGACCCCCCAAGCCCAACGAGATAAAATGGTCGCCCGGTTCCAGAGTAAGGAGTCGGATTCACCAAAATTGTTTATCCTTTCACTCAAAGCAGGTGGAACGGGCCTGAATCTGACAGCGGCAAACCACGTCTTTCACTTCGACCGTTGGTGGAACCCTGCTGTTGAGAATCAGGCCACCGACCGTGCCTTCCGGATCGGCCAGACTCGGAATGTTCAGGTCCATAAGTTCTTGTGTCTTGGTACACTTGAAGAGAAGATTGATGAGATGATCGAGCACAAGAAAGAAATCGCCGGCTCTGTCATCGGTAGCGGAGAGTCGTGGCTGACGAAGCTGTCGAATAAAGATCTCAAAGAACTCTTCGCTTTACGTGAAACGGCGATCTCGGACTAAGCTTCAGAGGAGCGACCCCGATGGTTTGGAAGAAGAAATCGCGATGGGGATGGGAAAGTCACTACCCACGATCGACACCTCACAAGGCGGAAGGGGGTATCAAATCCCAGTCCAAAGGCGGCACGTTCGGCAAGAGCTGGTGGGCAAAGCGCTGGGTTCAGGTTCTTGAGAGTTTTAGCATTGGGGCCCGCCTGAGTCGCGGTCGTTCCTATGCCCGAGGGGGCCAGGTCCTATCGATCGCCATCGAAAAAGGGACAGTCCTTGCCAAAGTTCAAGGCTCCCGGCCCACCCCCTACACTATCTCGATCGAGCTCGGTGTGCTCTCGGAAGGCGAGTGGACCAAGGTGATCAATGCGCTTGGACAGCAGGTCTTGTTCGCGGCCAAGCTGCTGGCGGGTGAGATGCCTCAAGACATTGAGCCTGTGTTCAAGGAAGTCGGGGTCTCGCTCTTTCCGACGAAGCTCGATGATCTGAAAACGAGTTGTTCATGTCCCGATTGGTCTAACCCATGCAAGCATATTGCAGCCGCCTATTATCTCCTCGGCGAAGAGTTTGACCGCGACCCGTTCCTGATCTTTCGGCTCCGAGGGATGGAGCGTGAAGCCCTGATGACTCGGCTGGCCAGGACTGGAACTGCTACCGAAGCTGCCCCCGCCAAGGCCCGACCGAGCGAACCCCTGAGCGCAGTGACCGAACTGTTCTGGACCAGGGCCGAAGGAAAACTCGACGTGTTAGGAGGGGTGATCGAGATTCCTCGCGAACCCGCTTCGCTCCCCAAACGACTGGGCGGATTCCCATTCTGGCAAGGTGAAAGCCCTTTCCTTGATTCGATGAGCCCAGTATATGCTGCTGCGTCACCACGAGGGCTCGACCTTTTCCTGGCTACGGCCACCGAAGGAAAACCGATCGACACTCGTTAGCACGGTACGCCGCGATCAGCGTTCGAGGCTCACCTTCTGGAGAGCATTGTCAAGGGAGGAGGTGCTTTCCGCCTGGATAGCTGCCGCCTCCTCCGAACGCATCTTCCAAGGCGTGTGGCTACACCTGTCGTAGCGATACAGGCAGTGATGTTCAGGTGAAGAACCAGACGTCCGAGCATCGCCATTAGCATTCTCCTACACGCGATTTCGAACGTCAGGGAAAACCCTGTGACGAACCCGGGCTATCAAAACCAAGACCAACCGGGGGACCTGCCTGCGAAGTGCGAGTTTGTAAATATCCATGAATAAACACAGCATCACCTCCGCGAAGTCCTTGCGCGACCGGCTGACCGACGGCCACACGCTCAGAAGGAATCGGGAACCAACTGCTCGTTAATCCCGCAAGCACGACAAGACGCCGTTGTTCGTCGAGCCATGGGCGTCTCCTTCAGGTGGATCATGCCAGCTTTGGAGGCTGGTCTCGTTGGTCAATGCGATGAACCTGAAATCGATTTGAGGTGACGGGGGGACTGAACTCGGGTCCCGGTCCGGGTATCATGTCGCTGTGTTGGCCGCTGACCAGGGTCGGTCGGTAGCTCCCTTTCCTCAATGTTGATGAGCGTCAATGTGAAGACGATTCCAGAACCAGTTGGCAGTCGGGCGCTCCTGCTTGGCTGCAATGCGTGGCTTTACCGATGACGGCACCCCCCCAGGCGGGCGAGATCGTTCGCATCAGGCAACGGCAATACTTCGTCGAGGAAACGGTCCCGCCTTCTGCCGGCGACGACTCGACCCTGGTGCGCCTGTCGTGTCTCGATGACGACGCCCAGGGCCAACCTCTTGAGGTGCTCTGGGAGAAGGAAATCGATTCCGAGACGATCACGGCGGAAGCCTGGCAAGAGATCGCCAGTCGTGGATTCGACCCGCCCAAGCTCTTCTCAGCCTACTTGCACACGCTCCAGTGGAATTGCGTGACCTCGACCGACCCAGAACTCTTCCAGTCTCCATTCCGGGCTGGTATACGCATCGACGCTTACCAGTTAGAGCCCTTGCAGAAGGCTCTGCTCTTACCCCGGGTCAACCTCTTCATTGCGGACGATGTCGGGCTCGGCAAGACGATCGAGGCTGGCCTGATCGCTCGTGAGTTACTGCTCCGTAAGAAGGTGGAAGACATCGTCGTTGCGTGTCCGCCTTCAATGCTCTTTCAATGGCAGGAGGAGCTTGAGGACCGCTTCGGGCTGGTCTTCCAGATCCTGGACAAGGACTACATCGCGACCGTCCGGCGCGAGCGGGGTTACGGGGTCAACCCCTGGACGACCCACTCCCGCTTCCTGGTCTCGCACCGACTCCTGATCGACGAGGCTTACACCGCCACCCTTCGCGATTGGCTGGGCGAGTTCCGTCCTGGCTCGCTGCTGATCCTGGATGAGGCCCACCACGCGGCTCCGGCGAGTGGGGCGAAATACGCGATCGACTCGAAAATCACCAGGGCCGTTCGCGACCTGGCAGGGCGGTTCGAGCACCGGTTATTCCTCTCAGCCACCCCCCATAATGGGCACTCGAACAGCTTCTCGGCTTTGCTCGAAATCCTCGACCCGCAGCGCTTCTGCCGGGGTGTGCCGGTCCGGGCGAAGAAGGTGCTCGAAGCGGTCATGGTCCGCCGCCTCAAGGAAGATCTTCGCGCTGTTGCGGGGGGGTTCCCCAAGCGGATCGTCACGCAGATCGACCTCGGGGGGTTGCCTCCAACCACCCCAGAGCTGCGCCTCTCGGTGCTCCTGGACCAGTATCGGGAACTCCGGGAAGAGCGGCTCAAGTCGGAATCGAAGCGGAAGCAGGCCACGGCTGCCTTGCTGATCTCCGGCCTCCAGCAACGACTGCTGTCCTCCGTCGAGGCGTTCGCCCGCACGCTTCGCGTCCATCGCAAGACGGTCGAACGCCACAACAAGGAAGATCGGGCCGAGGAGATCAAGACATCTCCATTGCTGTTCGCCGAAGGTTTCGACAACGACGATGATCGGGCCACACTCTCGGAGGAAGAGCTCCAAGCGGAGGAAGACTCGCAGATTGAGGCTGCCACGCGGGAAACAAGCCCTCATGGAGCCGCGACCCACTTTCGGGAGAAGCAGGTCCTTGATGAGATGACTGAAGTCGCCGAGTCCGCTCGGGGCCAGGCTGATGCGCGGGTCCGCTACTTGGTCGACTGGATCCGTGAGAATATGTGCCCGGACCTGTCGCCTTTGGGGACGTCGCGGGATCGAGGCTCCCCCGCCAAATGGACTGATACTCGGGTGATTATCTTCACCGAGTACGATGACACCAAGCGGTACCTCCAGCAGCAACTCACCGCCGCCCTTGCCCAGACCGACCGCGCCGACGACCGGATCGCGGTCTATCACGGACCAACCCCGGCTGCCGACCGCGAGGAGATCAAGCGTGCCTTCACCACCAATCCCAAGCGGAACCCGCTCCGGATCCTGATCGCCACCGACGCCGCTCGCGAGGGCCTTAACCTCCAGACCCATTGCTGGAACCTGTTCCATTTCGACGTCCCCTGGAACCCCAGCCGCATGGAGCAACGCAACGGTCGGATCGACCGTAAGCTCCAGCCTAGCGCTGAGGTCTACTGCCACTACTTCGTCTACACCGATCGGAAGGAAGACCGCATCCTGTCGGTCTTGGTCCGCAAGACGGAGCTGATCAAGAAGGAGCTTGGGAGCCTCTCCCAGGTGCTTGACGGCCGCTTGGCCCGGACTCTCAGGCTGGGGATTCGCCACCGAGACGTCGCGGCCTTGGCGACCGAGCTGGAGGGGACGAACCCGGACGACGATAACAGGAAGGTCGTTGAGGAGGAGTTGGAGCAGGCCCGTGGGCGTCAGGAAGACCTGAAAGCGACGATCCAGGTCCTTCAGACCCGCCTGAATACCTCGCAAGATTGGCTATCGCTGCGTGAGGACCATTTCCGCTCGGCCATCTCATGTGCGCTTCAAATGATGCATGCCGATCCCTTGAAGCCATTGGCGCAAGGGAAGGATTGGGACATCCCGCTCGATCGGTTCGAGTTCCCCGCCCTCGACCAGCGGCAAGGGGCCGATCCGACCTGGACCGAGACCATGGATACACTCCGGCCCCCTCGCAAACGCGATCAGAAGCCCTGGGAGTGGCGGCGGGACTCGCCGATCCGTCCGGTCGTTTTCCAGGACACCGGGACGATGGACCAGGACGTGGTCCATCTCCACCTTGAACATCGGGTGGTGCAGCGATTGCTCGGTCGATTCACTGCGCAAGGGTTCGTTCACCACGACCTTTCGCGGGCCTGCCTGGCCCATAGCAAAGACGCGATCCCACGCGTGATCTTGATGGGACGACTCTGCCTTTATGGTCCCCGAGCTGCCCGGCTCCATGAGGAATTGGTCCCGATCACCGCGCGCTGGACCGAGCTGAGCCAGCGCAAACATGGGCTCAACCCTTATGGGCGAGACGCCGAGCTGAAGACGCTCGGCCTCCTGAAAACTGCCCTTTTGCCGACCAAGGCGCGAACCGTCGACCCGGTCATTCAGGAGAAGCTTCGGATGGCGGCGGCGACCGATATTGCCGAGTTACTCCCTCACCTGGAGCAGCGCGGGCGGGAACTCGCCGAGACGGCTCGCGGCCTGCTGGCCAAGCGGGCAGAGCAGGAAGCGACGGCCATGAGAACGATCCTGGAGGATCAGAAGGCTCAGGTGGCCGAGACTGCGGGCAAGTACCGAGGCTCGCAACTCCTGCTCGACTTCAACGATGATGAGAACCGCCAGCTCGAATCCAACAAGCGGCACTGGGACAAACGGCTCCAGGCCATCGACCAGGAGCTGGCCACGGAGCCAGCTCGGATCCGCTCGATTTACGAGATCAAAGCCCAACGCATCGAGCCGATCGGCCTCGTGTACCTCTGGCCGGTGACGGGATAACAACATGGCCAGAGACCCGGAACTGTTCGCCCACCAAGAGTGGCTCGGCTACCTCCAGCCCGTGGGCCTGGTCGTCTCGCCCCCTGCGCTCGTTGCGGCTGGGGCCTTTCCCAACAAGAACATCATCCCCGACCAAGCCCGGCTGCTCGGCTGTGTCGAACAGGTCACCTTGGATGGGGACTCCGACCCCCAGCCCACAATCCCGCAATTCGGTCGGTTTGCGACCGATGTCCTCGGCTGGGAACCGGCGGATCTGGTCGGAACCAGCGAGGGCGGCCCGCTGCCGGACTCGCTCGAAGTCACGCTCACCGAGTACAACGAGACCCTCCGTCCGACCTACGCCGTACCCGAGTTCTCGACCACTCCGGGGGCGGAAACCAAGTGGCTTCTGCTGTTCCAGAAAGTCAAGACCGGCATCAGCCTGGATGATACCGCCGAGACGCCCGACCATCGCTGGCAAGCGAGCCCACAAGCCCGGTTCGAGCGGCTGTTGCGGGGGACTCAGGTGCCGGTCGGCATCCTCTCGAATGGCGTTTCCCTGCGACTGGTGTACGCGCCTCATGGCGAGACCTCGGGCCATTTGACCTTTCCAGTCCAGGCAATGACCGAGGTGGCGGGTCGGCCGATCTTCGCGGCTCTCCAGATGTTGCTCTCGACCGAGCGGCTCTTCTCGCTCCCAGACAAGCAACGGCTCCCGCAGATCCTGGCTGAGAGCCGGAAGTATCAGAACCTCGTCTCGACCAAGCTGGCCGAGCAGGTGTTGGCCGCCCTTTATGAGTTGGTCCGGGGCACGCAGGCTGCCAATGATCAGCGGAATGGCGAACTGCTCCGCGACGTCTTGAAGGTCGATCCCAACCAGGTCTATGGCGGCCTCCTACGCGTTCTTTTGCGACTGGTGTTTATCCTTTATGCTGAGGATAGGTCGCTACTCTCGAATGACGAGGTTTACCAGAAGTATTACTCGGTCATCGGCCTCTTCGAGCGGCTCCGGACCGATGCGGGTCGGCATACCGACACAATGGACCACCGCTACGGTGCCTGGGCTCAGTTGCTCACCCTCTTCCGGCTGATCTACGACGGTGGCCGCCACGGCGGGTTGAAGCTGCTACCCCGCAAGGGATACTTATTCGACCCCGATCGTTATCCGTTCCTGGAGGGCAGGGCCCTGGGCTCGAAACGGACGCCGGGCGAGAGGACCGAACCCCCTCGGGTCTCCGATGGGGTGGTCTTCCGAGTCCTCCAGAACCTGCTTATCCTTGATGGCGAACGGCTCAGTTATCGAACCCTCGACGTCGAGCAGATCGGATCAGTCTATGAGACGATGATGGGGTTCAATCTTGAAGTGGCCCAGGGCCGATCGATCGCCATCAAGCCGACCAAGCCCCATGGCGCACCGACCACGATCAACCTGGAGGGACTCCTCGCCGCCAAGCCCGCCGAACGCGGCAAGTGGCTCAAAGAGCAGTCCGATCAGGCTGTGACCGGTCAAGCGGCCACCACGCTCAAAGAGGCCAAGACGGCTGAGGGTCTCGTGGTCGCCCTGGAGAAGAAGGTCGCCCGCGCAGCGACCCCGAACATCGTTCCGCCGGGTGCGATGGTGCTCCAGCCCAGTGACGAGCGTCGTAAGTCAGGCTCGCATTACACCCCCCGTTCGCTCACCGAGCCGATCGTCCGAACCACCCTTCGGCCCATCCTGGAGCGGCTCGGTCCGAACCCGAAGCCCGATCAAATCCTCGACCTCAAGGTCTGCGACCCAGCCATGGGCTCGGGCGCATTTCTGGTCGAGGCTTGCCGTCAGTTGGCGGAGGAATTGGTCAAGTCCTGGCATGCTCATCAATGCATTCCCAACATTCCTGCCGATGAGGATGAGATTCTCCACGCCCGACGTATCGTCGCACAGCGATGTCTCTATGGAGTGGATAAGAACCCGATGGCGGTCGACCTGGCGAAGATGTCGCTCTGGCTGGCGACATTGGCCAAAGATCATCCCTTCACGTTTCTCGACCATGCCTTGTGCTGTGGTGATTCACTAGTCGGGCTCAGCAAGGCTCAGATTGTCGGGTTCCACTGGAAGCCCCAGAAGCAGCGGGACTTCGCACGCGCGGCGATCGAAGGTCAGCTCAGCCGGGCGATGGATCAACGTCGGCAAATTCGTGAGGCTCCCGAAGGGACGACCGAAGCCCTGCTCAGCGAGCGGCTCCAGGCCGCCGATGGCTTCATTGAGCAAGGTCGACGCTATGGCGATCTCGTCGTCTCGGCCTTCTTCGCAGGGGAGAATGAGCGGAAGCGGAATGATCGGCTCGAAACACTCGCCGACGATCTCGCCGCCCAGCAATCGGTCTACGACCTCGACCGGTTCCACCGCCTCAATACCGCCCGACAGACCCTCCGAGGCGAGATCCCCACACCCCATCCCCTCGTCCCGTTCCATTGGGAGATTGAGTTTCCCGAGGTCTTCGACCGCGAGAATCCGGGGTTTGATGCGATGGTGGGGAACCCTCCATTCGCAGGTAAGAACACATTGATCGGTGGCAATCGAGAAGGGTATGTCGATTGGTTGAAGAATATCCACGAAGAGTCACATGGCAATGCCGACCTCGTCGCCCACTTCTTTCGGCGTTCGTTTGACCTGATTCGCAACAGTGGTGCGTTCGGCTTGATCGCGACCAACACCATCGGCCAGGGCGACACGCGGAGCACAGGGCTTCGCTGGATCTGCAAGCACGGCGGAACCATTTACGAAGCCACCCGGCGCAAGAAGTGGCCGGGACTCGCGGCCGTGGTCGTGAGCGTTGTTCATGTCATGCGCACGCACACTCGTATCGTCGAACGGTTACGAGCACGAAGCGCAAGCGAGTGTGTTGATCCCAATATCGACGGCGACGCGGCTTTACAAAATACGACTCACTCGCTTGCGCTTCGGGCTTGTATCGGCGATGGCCGCCCGACTCTCGATGGACGTTCGGTCCCGCTCATCACCGCGTACCTCTTTCACGCCGGGGGCAACGACGACCCCGAGCGTTTGAAGGCCAACGCTGGGAAGAGCTTTCAGGGTAGCATTGTCCTTGGCATGGGATTCACGTTTGACGACACCGACGCGAAAGGCGTGGCCTCGCCGCTCGCCGAGATGGAGCGATTGATCGCCAAAGACCCGCGCAACGCCGAACGGATCTTTCCCTACATCGGCGGCGAAGAGGTCAACGACTCGCCAACGCATGCTCATCATCGTTATGTGATTAATTTTGGAGAAATGAGTGAGATGGAGGCATGGCGTTGGCCGGACTTGATGAAGATTGTTGAGGAAAGGGTAAAGCCTTCAAGACTAGCGCAAAATCGGGAGATCCGATCGCGTAACTGGTGGCGATTTGGCGAGACGACACCCGCCCTCTACGGAGCCATCCGTGGCCTAGAGCGGGTGCTGGTTCGATCATTGACAAGCAAACACTTCGCTTTTGCGTTTCTGCCCGCTGGTCTCGTGTACGACCAGACTTTGATCACTTTCGTCGATAGCCGTTTAGCTTTTTGGGGGCTGCTTTCGAATCGCAGCCATGAGGTATGGGCTAACTTCTTTGGTGCTTCTCTTGAGGACCGCCCCCGATACGGGATCGCCGACTGCTTCGAAACCTTCCCCTTTCCCGAGAACTTCGATACCAATGCGAAGATTAATGGTGTGAGTGAGGAATATTACGAGTTCCGAGCCGCACTCATGATCCGCAACAACGAGGGTCTGACCAAGACCTACAACCGCTTCCACGACCCGGAGGAGCGCTCGCCCGAGATTGCGAAGCTCCGCGAGTTGCACGCCGCAATGGACCGGGCCGTTCTTGACGCCTACGGCTGGACCGATTTGCAGCCCACCTGCGAATTCCTGCTCGACTATGAGGAGGACGACGACGAGGACGAGTCCCCCGGAGGCGGTCGCCGCCGCAAGAAGCCCTGGCGGTACCGCTGGCCCGACGACCTCCGCGACGAAGTCCTCGCCCGGCTCCTGGAACTCAACCGCCAACGCGTCCAAGACGAACGACTGAGTGGAGCCGCCGCCGCCACCTCCGAAACCAAGGTCAAAAAGCCCAGGAAATCCGCCACCAAGACCAAAGATCCGACCAACGAACCCAGCCTCTTCGGTGACGAGTCGTGAGGTTGCGGGGGACGGGGTGTCGGTTTCCGCCACCTCCTCAATTTGAGGACACACCGCCGGTGTGCATTTTATCGCCTTGCTCGTCCGGTGGTATCGCTCGTACCTCGCTCGCTCGACCGACCGACCGACCGTCCCGTGCCCTTGACACCAACGGTGTCCAACAACAAAGCGAACGGGTCCTAGGATGTACCCAATCCTTATGGACCTGGCCGCGCATGAAAAAAGAGGTAAAGCAGTCAGGGTTACCCGAGGGACGACAGGGCTGTTTCATTGTCGTTTCACCTTCGAATCGGGGACTGGCTCCGGGGGTACTCGACCGGTGCCTGTCCCCCTTTCGAAGGCAAGCTGGGCTGAACAGGGGGGAGGGCAGGCAAGCTGGCTGAACAAGGGGGACAGGCACCACGCGAGTACGCGTCGAGCCAGTCCCCGATGCCAGCCCGACTGAAAAAGGAAACAGCCCTGCCCAGGACGATGCCTTCGCTGATCTATCGTAACACCTTATCCTCATGAATCTTATCGTCCTACTCGGGCGGCCAAAAATCCGCCCCGTCCCTCCCGCAATCGGGTAGACTCGTTTCCAGGTGCGCTTCGAAATGAGGACGCAGGAGTGTCTGAGGAACCACGGTAACAGCGGAATTGGGTTCGTTCCGGCACAAGATTCACGGGGAGGTCCGGCTCAGGTACTCCTGATGTCTCGCAGCTTTCTGCTGTTTGCGCCGGTAAAGCCGGTTGCCCGACTGCCCCGGCTCGACGTTACTGACCGCAACCACAGGGACCGCGACGACCGGAATTGGCTTCGTTTCGGTAACCACAGGAGCCGGAGTTGCGACCGGCTTGGGCTTGGCTTTTTCTAAAGCCTTGAGGGCGCGCTCGAACGAGCGGATTGACTCTCGTTCGTAACGTCGGATCAGCTTGAGACTTG
>JANXSX010000137.1 GCA_025356475.1 Isosphaeraceae bacterium
GACCAGAGCCCTCCTGGAGAACACGGGACAGCCGGGAGATCTTCGCTCGCGAACCTGGTTTCTTTGCAAGAAATGAGCGGAACTTGCCAATGCAGTCGTAGCCCACACGCAGGGGGATTGCAGGTCCGACCCTTCACTCACCGGGAGAAGGGAGAGATACGACTTTGCAACTCTCCTGGATCGATTCGAAAGGGCCTAGACATGGGGATTCGTGACTGACAGAATACCTCATGATCGGTCGGTGGGCAGAACGTGGCGAGGGGTCGTGCGTTCGTGCCCGCCGGTCGGCTTTTTTCTCCCGCCCCAGCCGGCGGATTGGGCGAGATGCTCGGGTCTCATCCATCGCGCTTTGGGTCCTCAGTTGGAGTTTTTCCGATGTCGCATCGCCTCAGGTCGCGTCGGGGCCTTGCGCTCCTGGCGCTCGGGTTTGTGTCGATCAACCTCGCCGGGCAAACCGCACGCGGGCAGATCTCTGCGGAAGAGTCCGCCAAGAAGACCAAGCCTGCCCCGGGCCTTGAGGCAACCCTTTGGGCCAGCGAGCCCATGGTCGTCAACCCGACAGGTATGGATATCGACTCACGCGGGCGTGTCTGGGTCGCGGAAGGACTCAACTATCGACTGACCCGAGGCCGGAACAAGGAATTCCCGCTCCTGGAAGAAGCCGACCGGATCAAGATCCTCGAAGATACCGACGGCGACGGCAAAGCCGACAAGATGACCGTCTTCGCCGACCGCATCTTTCCGATCCCGATGGGGATCGCCGTGGAAGAGAAGTACGACAAAACCGGCAAATATGTGGGCTGTAAAGTCTACGTTGGCAACAGCCCCAATCTGATGGTTTTTGAAGATACCGACGGCGATGATAAGGCCGACAAGCGTTACGCCTTACTGACCGGATTCGGTGGCGTCGATAGCGATCACGGTGTCCATGGCCCTATCCTTGGGCTCGATGGCAAGCTCTACTTTACGCATGGTGACGGTTGCTGCTCGGTCCAGCCCAACAAGTCGGAGATGACCCAGAACTTTGACGTGACCGATGCGTCGGGCAGGCATGTCAAGAGTGACCAACTCGGCAACACGATGCGGGTGAATCGCGACGGCACCCAGTTCGAAGTGATCGCCGACCGCCAGCGGAATAACTATGAGACCTCGCTCAACTCGTTCGGTAACATCTTCACGTCTGACAACGACGACGATGGCAACCGAGGTTGCCGCGTGATCTGGGTGATGGACGGCGGTGCCTATGGGTATCGAACGCCGGGAAGCCCTCGCCACTGGGGTGAGGATGTCCCTGGAAGTGTTCCCAAGATCGTAGGGACCGGCAACGGTAGCCCCAGCGGAATCATGGTTTACGAAGGCGAACTACTCGGCGATGACTATCGCGGTTCGGTTTTCGAGGCCGACGCGGGGACTCGCCAGATCAACCACTTCCCGATCACTCGCAAAGGTGCTGCATTCCGGACTGAGTATAAGGTTCTGCTCACGAGCGATGATCCCTGGTTCCGGCCGATCGACATGACCGCCGCCCCCGACGGCTCGGTCTTCGTCGCCGACTGGTACGACGCCGGTGTCGGTGGACACGGCTTCAAGGACCAGACAACCGGACGGATCTATCGGGTTGCCCCCAAGGGGAACAAGGCTACGAAACCGAACCCGGACTTCAAGACTGCACGAGGTTTGCTCGCCGCACTCGATTCCCCATGCGTTGCCTCGCAGTTCGCAGCTCGTGAACGCTTGGTCTTGACCGACCCAAAGGACCCGGTGCGGGTCGCTACGATCGAAGGCATGATCAAACTCACGGCCGGACTGGATCTTGCCTCTCCAGAGAACGGTCAGATCTCGATTTTGGCCGCACGAGCGTTGCAAGTGCTGTATGGACTGGGCGATGAGCATGCCATCAGGGTGGCACTCCGGGCCAAAGATGCCAGGTTCCGCGAGCAGGCTGTGCGGATGCTCGGGCGCGATTGCCGCGACAACGGATCGGTCGAATACACTAAGCCCGAAGCTAAGCTCCCTCCCCCCGCCGAAAAGTACCTCAAGGATCTTCTGCCGTTGGCAAATGACCCCGATGCTGGTGTCCGCCGAGAGCTGATCCTGGCCCTTCGCAACATGCCGACGGATCAGGTGGGTGACGCCCTTAAGATCCTGGCACGCCACTGGGATGGACAAGATCGCTGGTACCTTGAAGCGCTCGGGTTGGCGTTCCAGAAGCGTGAGAGTGATTACATCACTTCGCTTTTTGATGGCAAACTCTTCGGCGACCTCGATCTCCCCAAGTCCGGCACAGAGAAGAATGTCGCTCTCCCTCCCTATTTCCCAGTCGATCGTAACGAAGCGTTCATGGGTTTGAAGGACGAACTTCCCCCCGCGACGCCCCTGTCGAAGACCTTGGGCTTGGCCTGGCGGCTCCATCGAGCGGAAGTCCTGCCTCTTCTGGGACGGATCTATCCTGAGTTAGTCAGTAGTCCGCTCCAGCAGGCGGGTGACGATGTGCTCAAGCAGATCTCCGACCCTGCCGCCGCTGTGACCCTAGCGCAGATCGTCACGAGAACGACCGACACTTTCCGTAAGAAACAACTTCTGGACACACTCGGCAAGCGGCTTGATGGCTCGTGGAAAGAGGCTCGCAACGCAAAGCCGATTGTCCAGGCGATCGAGTCAGCTATGCATGATCCCAAGACGCGGGCTGAGGGGATCAGCCTTGCAGCCTCGACCGGGGATGCCCGCTACGCCCAGAACTTCTATGAAGTGGCGGAAGACACCAAGGTTAGCGAAGAGGTCCGGGTCGCCGCAGTAGAAGGGATTGGCAAGCTCAAGCCACCTCGGGCCCAGGATGTCCTCAATCGACTGATCGGTGCTTCCCGCGTTGCCACCAGCTCGAACGCCGTCTCTGAGGCGGCAATCCGAGTCCTGCCCGATATCGAGGATGCCCGATCCAAGCTCACCAGCTTGATGCTCGACGAGAAGCTTCCCCTCGGCCTTCGTCGCGAGGCTCTTCGTACCTTCGCTCGCAAAGGGGACGGAGGTCTGACCCTCCTGGCGATGGCCAAGGAGAACAAACTCCCCAAGGAGCTCCTCACGGAAGCCACGACCGTCGTTCACACCCACGCCGATCGTCGAGTTCGCGACGAGGCTGCCAAGATTCTCCCACTCCCCAAGTCAGCCAATGGCCGGACTTTGCCGAGTGTGTTTGAACTGATTCGCCAGGAAGGTAAGGCCGATCGTGGTCAGCTTGTCTTCTTCCGGGAGGGGACCAATTCGTGCTCAGCCTGCCATCGAGTCCAAGGGCGAGGCAACTGGATTGGGCCCGATCTTTCGACGATCGGCGTCAAGTATGGTCGCGAAGAACTCTTCCGGTCGATCCTCAACCCGAGCGCGGCCATCGGCTATAACTATCGCTCACAAGTTGTGGCGATGCACGATGGTCGCGTGATTACTGGTTTGCCTGTCGAGGAATCACCAGACCGGCTGATCCTCAAGACCGCTGAGGGCAAGAGGATCACGATCAAGCCGAGCGAGGTTGAGGACCGGAAGACCAGCGAAGTCTCGCTCATGCCCGAGGGGCTGGCCCAAGCAATGACGGATCAGGATCTGGTCGACCTGCTCGCATACCTTGAAACGATGAAGAAACCCGTTTCGATCGTCGGTCAATATGCCGCTATCGGCCCAATGACCCTCAAGATGCTCCCGCCCGCGCCTGAGATCGCTACCCAGGCATACTCCTGGAACCGGCTCGGTGCGAATGCGGAGAGTCTCGCCGATCACAGCACGTTCTCGGGGGACGACCCCGCCAAGGTGGCGGTTCTTGAAGTCCCAGTCTTCTCCTCCGAGGAGCAGGAGGCCAAGCTCGTCATCGACGTGAAGGCCGAGGTCAAAGCGTTCCTTAACGGGAAGGAGATTGTCCTGAAGACTTCCCCTGAAGATCCCACCCTGTCGACCACGCTCACCATTCCCCAAGGACAAAGTACCCTGATGCTTTGGGTTCCCGGTGGCAGTAAGTCTCCGACGGTAGTGACAACTTTGGTGGCCGCGAAACCCCTTGAGTTCTCGGTGAGTGGAGCTGCCAAGTAATTAGGTGTGTGCGGATCATTCTCGAAGCCGCAGGACTTGATCTAGGGGATTCGCCCATGTGATCATGTCCTGCGGATTTTTTGTACCGATACCTGTCGTGTTCGTATGCAGAACAGCCCCGTCTCACCCTTCAGGCTTGGCACTCATGCGTATTCTTGTCATCGGTGGCGCAGGCTACATTGGTAGCCATGCCGTTCGGCATCTCATCGAGCACGGACACGATGTCCTGGTCTTCGATAACCTGTGTCTCGGTCATGCCAAAGCGGTACCGGAAGGGCGACTGATCCGTGGCGACCTGGCCGAACGCGCCGAGATCGAAGCAGCCTTGCGCAATCACTCGATTGAATCCGTCATGCATTTCGCCGCGTTTGCTTCGGTTCCTGAGAGCGTCCAACATCCCGACAAATATTATGCGAATAACGTCGTCGGAACGCTCAACCTGCTCAACGCTATGCGCTCGACGGGCGTAGCCCGGATCGTCTTCTCAAGCACGTGCGCGGTGTACGGAATCCCCGACAAAGTGCCGATGACCGAAGAGACTCCCAAAGCCCCGATCAACCCCTACGGCTTTAGCAAGCTCGTCATCGAGCGAGCCCTGGCCGATTATGCTCATGCCTATGGGATCGGCTATACTGCTCTCCGTTACTTCAATGCCTGCGGCGCTGCTGCCGATGGCTCGATTGGCGAAGACCACACACCCGAAGGCCACTTAATCCCTGTTTGCCTGGAGGTTGCACTCGGCAAACGCCCCTCAATCCAGATGACGGGTATCGACTACCCGACTCCCGATGGGACCTGCATCCGTGACTATATCCATGTCGAAGATCTGGCCAATGCTCACCTGAAAGCGCTCGAGCGAATCGTTCCCGGGCAAGGCAAGATCTACAACCTCGGGACCGGCTCTGGCTTCAGCGTGAGACAGGTGGTCGAGTCCGCCCGAAGGGTCACAGGCCAGTCGATTCCCGCGATCGAAGCCCCCCGCCGAGCGGGTGATCCCCCCGCGCTAGTCGCGGCCCCCGAACTCGCTAGGCGAGAACTAGGCTGGACGGCCAAATACACCGACATCGATACGATCGTCGGCTCTGCCTGGAACTGGCACAAGCACCACCCACGCGGATATGACGATCGAGGTTGACCCGGCTAAATCAGTTGAGGGTCAGGACACATTTAGTCGGGTGACGAAATGGAGTCCGCGACCAAAGACCCAGCTCGCCCACCAGGGATAGAGCCCGACCCGATCGATCCATACGCTCGGTTTGAGCCCAAGCTTCTGCCAGGCGGCCTGCCACTTTGCGAGCGGCCAGTAGTTATAGGGCAAGGCCACTCCATAGCGGGCATTGCTGACCGTATCCATAAACTTCAGGGTCGGATATGCGAGAAATCCATTCATCGTGTGATCCTTGATCACTACGGCCTGGCTCGCCACTCGGGCCGATTCGGTCAGAAGCTCGTTGGGATCGTCGGTGTGATGGAGGACATCGACAAACATCACGACATCAAACGAACGATCATCAAAGGGGAGCTTATGCCCGTCGAAATAGCTGACCGGAATCGCCGTCCCCGGTCGAACCAACACGTCGACACCCTCAAGCCGAACATCAGGGCGCATCTGACCGATCAAGGATGCGAGTTTGCCGTCCCCGCAGCCAACGTCGAGAACGCGAGCGTTCTCAGGTAGCATTTCCGCAATATGTTTGGCAAGAATCGACACCCGTCGAACGTGAACATAGCTGCCATGAACTTGTGAGATTAGCGACATG
Organism: Isosphaeraceae bacterium; assembly: GCA_025356475.1. Taxonomy (GTDB): domain Bacteria; phylum Planctomycetota; class Planctomycetia; order Isosphaerales; family Isosphaeraceae; genus JANXSX01. The sequence continues at coordinate 5,832 of JANXSX010000137.1, forward strand.
GGTCTATTTCCGTCCTAGGCCCAGAAGGCTCACAAAGAAGCTGTTCATCAGGGTCTGGAACCCCAGGACCAACGCGAGGACTGCGGGGATCGTCACGCGCATGACCTTGGCATAGTCGAGCGGACCGAAACCAGTCCCTCCCCAGATCGTCAGGGCGAAAAGCGTTCCGCCAAAGCCTAGAGCCAACAGAACCGCAGCAATCGCCAGCCCGGTTTCGAGCGTGATCACACGGAAGAGCCGATCGAGACGAGGATCAGGAGGCATCAGTCCCGCCGTAATCGCAAAGGTCTTACTGAAGACGGCGAACGTCACCGCCTGATAGCCCACCATCACAGCGGCCGCCGCAAACAGGAGCGTATGGGCATCGAACTTCACGGGCCCAATCGTGAGAGGACCGGGGATCAACAGGCCCCCCACAACTGTCCCCAGTGCGATCAAGACGAGTCCGGGATAGAGGAATAGCCAACGCGGTGAATAGAGAAGCATGAAACGCAAGGTACGCCAACCATCGCGCCAGCTTCGCAGGTGGGGGGGGCGGCTTCTCCCGTCGGGCCAGAGCGGGGTCGGAACCTCGGTCATCTTCATGTTGAGCATCGTCGCCTTGACGATCATCTCGTAAGCGTATTCCATGCCTGTCGACCGTAGGTCCATCCGTTCAATCGCATCTTTGCGAAACCCACGAAGGCCACAATAAAAGTCGCCGAACGGGGCCCGAAAGAACAGGCGGCCAATGAACGTCAGCACTGGGTTGCCGAAGTATTTGTGGAGTGGGGGCATCGCCCCCTTCTGGATTCCGCCTCGAAAGCGGTTCCCCATCACCAGGTCGTAACCCTTCCTCAATTCGGTTAGAAACTTGGGCGATTCTCGAAAATCGTAGCTATCATCCGAGTCCCCCATCAAAACGTAGGTTCCCTTTGCGGCAGCGATCGCACCTCGCAAGGCGTTGCCATAGCCCCGGTCTGGGATTGCGATCACGCGAGCCCCTAAACTCGTCGCGATCGCCTGAGAACCGTCCGTGCTCCCGTTATCACCAATCACAACTTCGCCGGCGATTCCATGCTGAGCGAAGGTCTCGTTTGCCTTCTTGATACAAGTACCGAGCGTCTCAGCCTCGTTCAGGCAGGGCATCACGACGGTGAGTTCGACGTGGGATTCAAGCCTTGGGACCGCGTCTGACGTCACGAAAGAGCCTCGTCAACCAGCAGGGGATCATCGACAACTACGTCTAAAGCTTCGCTTGGAACGCTAGCACGCCGGTGATCCCGTGTCAACGCAGTCGCTGTTTCTGAATTGCATGCGCATATCTGTGAAGATTGATTATCGCCTCGCCCCACGCGGCGTGAGTTGAACACGTGGGGCAGGCTGTTGTAAGATCAAGGATCGCTCGCCTGCCTCGCCCCGCCATCCTGCCAGGATCTTCCCCTATGATCAGCTCTCACGCCCATCTGCGTCGGCGAATCGTCGCCTTCGTGCTTCTGACCTCCTGGGTCCTGACCCCTCGATCTCAGGCCGCCACTCCCAAAGTGGCCGACGGGTTCTCGATTCGACTGGTCGCGCAGGTCCCCGCAGTGCGCTCGCCGTGCCAGGTTGCAACCGCGCCCGACGGCTCCTTGTTTGTGGCAGAGGACCCGATGGACCAGGAGGGACCTTACGAGTCGAGGAAGGGGCGGATCTTAAGGTTTCGCGAGGGGGAGGAGCCCGTTGTCTTCGCGGAAGACTTCCGGGCCATTTTCGGCATGGCCTGGCGAGATGGCGCTCTCTATGTCTCACATATGCCGTTTCTATCGGTCCTCAAGGACACCGATAACGATGGTAAAGTCGACTCACGTGTCGAGCTCTTTGCCGACCTGGGAATCGTCAACAATGCTGGTCTCAACGACCACATCGTCTCGGGCTTGCGTTTCGGGATCGACGGTCGGCTCTACATTTCTGTGGGGGATAAGGGCGTTTACGGGGCGACTGGGCCCGATGGGATCAAGGTCCAGTTGAAGGGGGGTGGAGTTCTTCGCTGCAACCCCGATGGGACCAAGCTTGAGATCGTTTCCTCGGGGACACGCAACCATCTCGAAGCAAATCTCGACGCTCGTGACACGATATTCACTTATGACAATACCGATGATGGCGATGGCTGGTGGACCAGGGTGACCCACCACGTCGATGGGGCCTACTTCGGTTATCCCTATGACTATCACGATCGGACCGACCGGATGTTGCCCAGAATCGCCGAGTATGGCGGCGGCTCCCCGTGTGGGGCGATCTTCTACGGTGAGGATGCCTGGCCGGAGAAATACCGGGGCCGGTTGATCTGGTCGGAGTGGGGCAAACGCGCGGTCCGGGCGTTCTCGTTTACGCCCAAAGGGGCCTCGTATGAGGTTGGCGACATCATTGAACTCGCTGAGGCGGGGGAGGCGACCGACTTCCGTCCCCTTGACCTCGCACTCTCCTATGACGGGAAGACCGTCTATGTTGCGGACTGGGGAATGGGAGGGTGGGGCTCCAAGGTTGAAAAGGTCGGCAAGATTTATGCGATCACCTATGATGGTCCCAGCAATCCCGCCCCTCGCGGCAAGGATTCGGACTCGGCGGATGACCAGATCAAAGCCCTCTCGCACGCTTCGTTCAACGAGCGTTTACGGGGCCAGGCTGCTCTGATCAAAATGGCAAAAGTAGACGGTCGAATCTTGCCAACCTTGGTCCGCCTGCTCGCCGATCCCGCCACGGACTCGACCGCTGCACGCCACCTCCTCTGGGCCATCGACGCAATCGCAGGTGGCACCCCCGAGGCGAGCGTACCACTCATCGCCGCCCTCAAGTCGCCGACCTCCGACGTCAGAGCACAGGCTGCAAGGGCGCTGGGAATGCGGTCGGTGGCGATCGCCGAGGAGCCGCTTCGGGCACTCCTTGGAGACACCGACGTGACCGTGAGACTCCAGGCCATCATCGCGCTGGGACGGATCGGATCGAAGGCAGCGGTTCCTTACCTGCTCCCCATTCTCGCCGATGCGGACCTCTACCTCGCATTCTCAGCAAAGCAAGCCTTGCGACGAATCGGCTCGTGGGAGCCGGTGGCGGTGGGCCTCGACTCTACGGATCGTGCGGTTCGGCTTGGGGTCTTGTCCACCTTGGAGTTGGTCTACGATTCTGAGGCGGCCTCCTTGCTCGCGAAGTACGCTGCGAATCCCCAGAGGGCAGACGACGAACGGGCCAAAGCCCTGTTTTACCTCGCGCAGACCGCCCGGCAGACCGCACCCTGGGACGGTAAGTGGTGGGGAACCAGGCCTTCTCGTGGCAAGCCTCCAGGAAAGACGGTCGCATGGGCGGGAACGCCCATTGCGGAAACAGCCGTCCGAACGGCACTCGTCGATCCGACAAGCCCGCTCCGTCTCGCCGCCGTGAGTGCGATCCGAGAGATGGGTGAGCGGCAATCACTTCCTACATTGAGAACCCGGTTCACGAGCGAACCCGACATGTCGGTGCGGTTGGCGATCGCCGAGACCCTCGGAGTCATGAAGGACGCGGACTCCGTTGGCTTGCTCTCGACCACGCTGAAGGACGCGAAGACTCCGACCACCCTCGGCGATGCCGTCGTGAAAAGCCTGGAAATGATCGGTGGTCCCGACTCTGCCAAGGCGCTCGTTGAGCTATTGGATGCACCAACTCTCGATGAGAATCGGCTCACCCAACTGATTGGTTGTTTAGGTCGACTCAAGTCGAAGGAAGCTGCGGGTCTATTGGTCGCCCGACTCGGTTCGGAATCGCCCAAGACTCGGGCTGCTTGTGCGGACGCCCTGGGCCAGATCGGCCAGTCGGAGGGGGTGATTGAACCGCTTCGAGCGCTCCTCAAAGACAAAGACCTCGACGTTCTGAAGGCGGCGATCACAGCCCTTGTCGCTCTCAAAGACCGAGACTCCGTCCCCGCCCTGATCGCGCTCTCCGAAGTGGACTCCACGCGATTCGATGCGAGTCGGGCCCTCGCCTCCATGCCCGATGCCCGCGCCATTCGTGTCTATGTCCGAGCCCTTGGAGACAAGAGTCCCGAGCTGCGTGTCGCAGCGTCCAAGGCCTTGGGAAGCTTCAAAGAGGTTGCGGCTCCGCTACTGGACCAGCTCGCGACGAGAAACGAATTGCCGAGCGTTGCACTTCCCGAACTTCGCAAGGTTTTCAGTACGCTCGCACCGATCAAAGATTGGCAGATTGTGGGACCATTTCCAATCAACGAGCGTCAACCCTTTAATGCCAATCGGCCGATCGATCTGACCGTAACTATCCCCGGACCCGACGGTAAGGAGCTGGCTTGGACCCCCACCACAGCGATCGATGATGATGGGCAAGTCGATCTGACGAAGATCTATCACGGCAATATTGATAACAAGTCTGTGTTTGGTTATGGCGAGATTGAGAGTCCTGATGATCGAGCCGTCGCGATGGCGGTAGGCTCCGACGATACCCTGCAAGTCTGGCTGAATGGCAAGGAGATCCACAAGATCAGTGGCTCACGCGGCTTCTCCCCCGAGCAGGCTCGCTACGACGTTCGACTCAAGAAAGGGACGAACCGGGTGATGCTCAAGTGCGGCAACAACTCAGGTCCGTGGGCATTCGCTGTTGCTTACACATCCCCAGCCGAATACGCTTTTCTCAAAGGGCCGGCACCGGGAGCGTTCGATGCTGACGCCTACCGAAACGTCGCAACGAAGGGGCAAGGCAACGCGGAGCGGGGTCGCGCCATTTTCGCCGACTTGAAGGGGCTCGCCTGCGTCAAATGCCATGTCGTGGCGGGGCAAGGGGGGGCGGTTGGGCCCGATCTCACAGGGATCGCAGCCCGATATCCCCGAGAGGAACTGATCACTTCCATCCTCTTCCCCTCGGCGAAGATCTCCTCGGGGTACGAGCCCGTCATCATTGCCACAACCTCGGGACAGACCCTGACCGGTATCCTCAAAGCGGAAACTCCCGAAGGCATCGAGATCGAGGATGCCGACGCCAAGCGAATCAAGATCGGCATAGGGGATATTGAAGAGCGCCGTAAGGCCGATGTCTCACTCATGCCGACCGGACTCGCTGCTGGGATCAGTACGGGCGACTTTGCCGACCTGATCGCTTATCTGGAGACTCTCAAAGAGCCGGCACCCGCCAAGCCGTCAGAGGGTCGTTGATTTCCATCAGAGTAGGTGCCGGAAGAGGGTGGTCAGGGTACACTGAGTTGCTTGCGAGCCGACGTCAACCGTGATCGGTTCCTTGTGGATGTGCCGGCTTGCCGCGACTCGCCCCCACCTATTCCTTCGGTCGAACGACACGAGCCCTTTCAATGCCAGCCGCCGATGACTCGCCGACCCCGAACCGCCCGCGTCGCGAGCGGAGCACTCGCTATCCGGGTGTTCCGCTTTCCGATAGCGTCAAGCTCTGCGAGTTCATCCAGGCTCACGGCCTTGATGGCCTGACCGCTGGCGATATTGCCACGGCTCTCGGCTACAAAAACATCAAGACCAACACGTTCTCAGCTCGCCTCAGCGCTGCCCGACAATTCGCACTGCTCGACCTGACGGGCGATGGCTACGCCTTGACTCCACTCGCCCGGTCGATCCTTCACCCAGTCGAGCGTGGGGAGACTCCCAAGTTCTATCGTCAGGCGTTGCTCGCTCCCACCCTCTATGCGGAACTCTCGGAACGGCTCAGCGGCAAGAAGGTCCCCGAGACGGCGATTCTGGCGAACATCCTCTACCACCACCACCAGATCATCGCTACTGCCAAGGATTCTGCCGCCGAGGCATTCCTCGACTCGGCCAAGTTTGCCGGAGCGCTCGGCGATGATGGCATCTTTCGGCCCGGTGGTGTCGAGCCACCCAAGCCCGAAGTGACTCCTCCCCTCCCGGTTCGAGACATCAAGCCGATCGTCATGACGGACAGCCCGCGCTCGTCGGACGTACGAATCGACCTTCGGCTCTGGGGTTCCGATCAAGGCAAGACAATCCGTGTCCGAGCCCCTGAGTCAGTCTCACGCGCGAGTTTTGAGCGGTTCCTCCAAGCCTTGACCCTGCACGTAAGGATCGAGGATGAGTCCCAAGACTCGTAAGGCCCTCGACCACCTCTCACGTGCAGCCAAGTATACGGATGATCAGTCTGGGCGAGTGCAAACTCGGGAAAGCTGTGTTCAGAGGGCTCCTCACCGAGTTGCATTCGTGGAGATCGCCCCAGACGTCGAGCGAGAAAGGCTATCGTTACTTGGCGTCCATCTGCTCCTTGGTCTGGATCCCCTTGACCTCAAGACTCGCGACCACCTTTTCGAATGACGTCTTGTTGGCCTCGTAGTCGGCAGAGGGGGTTGTCATGAGCACGATAACGACATCCTTCTCGCGCGGGATCGCCACCCAGTGTTGGATCGTATCGACCTCGCCCTTGCCGGTGACAGCTCCCCCATTCCCTTTTCCTTCATAGATCAGCCACATCGCCTGCTTGCCGCTGATCGTTTTGACGTCCTGGGCGAGAATCTTGGCACCCAAAGCCGCCTTGATTCCTTTCGCGCTCTCGTCAACGAGGAAACGCGGGCTAAATGCCTGCCCCGGTTCCTGGACGAACGCCACGATGGACGCGGCTCCCTTCCCAGCCCAGACCGCGCGTGCCGTTCCTGGAACGGTCACGCTCTGAAGTGGGGCAGTCTTCCATGGTTCGGCTGCGGACATCGAGAAGGCGTACTTGTCGTCAGAGTATTTGGCGGTGTCGTCTTGGGCGGCACCCAACGACGAACACATACTGACGACAACGAGAAGTCCCGCAGTGCGGAGCGCAGTACCGGCAAGCGTGTTCATTCAATGCACCTATCAATGATGTGTTTTCAGGTTGGACCGTATCCAACATGATACGACATGAGTCAGTTCGTTTGCCACTCGTGGTTATTCGTCGCGACTACCCATACCTGCCAGTTCCTGGCGACTCCGACAAGGGGGGGGTCGCATTGAGGATTGATCGGCTATTCCCATGATCGACGAATGGATACGATGGTCAGTGAGGGTCTTCCGCAACCAGCGGACTTGCGATCCCAGCGAGATTGAGGAGTCAAATGACGGAACTTCCCCACGACCTGAGGTTGGCGCTGCCGGCTGGGTCACTCGACATTGCAGTCTCGTGGTGGAACTCCCATTACGTAAGGCCTTGCTTCTTTTGGGGTTGCATCGAGAAGCCGATGCACCACCCTAGATACAAGTATTTCCTGTGATGCCAAAACGCGCCACGAGTCGCTCCTAGAGCGTTGCCACATAATGCTTACCATTGGCAGTAGAACTCGCCCGAGACTGTACGATAGCAAGTTCATCACTCTCGCCGATCTGAGGTTTACCGTTGACCTCTCGCCGCAAGCTCGAGTAATTCCTGCCGGGTAGGCGTGCGATGTTTGACTGCCTGGCTGTTCTCTGTGCAGATGAAAGATGCCAATAAGGTCGCGTTGAAGACGGCGGCGGAAGCAGAGGCGGCGGGGTACCGGAAAGCTTGGGGGTGTCGCTGATGTTCACTCTGAGGCTTTTTTCTTTCGCTTTGGCTTCTTCTCAGCCGCAGCGGTAAGCGGGGTAATTAAAGCGTCGTATCGCTCGAACAGATACTCAACCCGCAGCCTGTCACTGGCAAATGCCCTTGGCCTGTAGCAAAGGTCAACCGCCCTATCCAGAGCAGCGTGAGCCTTTGAGAGTTTTGCTGGCATCGTGAGTGGGTCATAAAGGTCTGCCAGCGTGGATGTTGGATATTCCGCCCGTGCGTCCAGTACTTCTTGCGCCTTAGTCTCGACAGCGAGCCTCTGCTTGTCCGAAGGATTAGTAGGCCAAGGGAAATTGTTGTAGACAAGTCGCGCTGAATATCGGTAATCCGATTTCATCCGACCACATACGAGTTTCACCCATGCATTGTGCATAGTTGAAGATAGAATGCCAAAGTGAAAAGGCCCCGCCTTTGGACATGTAAAAAGCTCGGAACCCGCGACGACATCTGCCTCTAGAAAAGCCATCGGAATATACTGGCGGGTTTGGGAAGAAGTCTTGGGAATACCAAGAAAACGGCTATCCGGCTGTCGAATTTCCCCAAAGATTGCGGGTGAACTAGCGAGTTTTTTGGTCGTAGGTCGATTGCTTTTCAATCGAGCTGTCCGAACCGCATCAACGCGTTTCATCACCTCACGCAACGACCGCAAATCGCTTGGCGCGGCATTCACTAGCCATAGGCACCATCGAGGGATGTTATGAATGAATTCAGTTGAACCCATGATTCGTCGGATGAACTTACCCGCTTTCGGTTCTATGCTCAGAAGCTGAGCTTTCTCATCAGCATCTAGCAGCAAGAATCCATCGTCATTGGGCATGCTTCCGAAGGATAATTCAGGCGCGCCGTTGATTGGTCTAGATCGCTTAAGAATTGCCGTTTCCGACCCTTCGACAAGGTAAGGGCTGATGCTCTTGGCAGGTGTAACGGTTGGGTTCATGGGATCTGATTCATAGTCATAAATGAGTTTATTTGTGCCTTCTCCCTCTCCGAACCCGATGATAACCACATGGACATGAGCCTTGCCGCGAGCCTCGCTTTCCCACGCGAAGGTCCGATGGCAAAAGCGAATACGAATTCCTCTCCGGAACAAATCACCCCAAAGAATGCCTACCTGTTCCCCCTGGCAGATTGAATTTGTTGAAACAAAGGCAGCCGTAATCGGGTGGCCCTTGATGTATGACGCCGCCTTGAAATACCAACAGGTCACATAATCTAATAGCCCCGCGTTTTTGACTCCTTCAGTAACTAAGTCCATGTCGGCCCGCTGTTCGTCGGTCCGATACTTCCCTCCGACGAATGGCGGGTTCCCCAACACAAACGTACATGCCTCCGGGGGGAGGACATCTGCCCATTCGATGCGAAGCGCATTGGCGTGTCGGATTGTCGCGCTTTTTTTCAGCGGCAACCGGACGAAGTACATTCCGAAAGCAGCGGAAACCACTTGGTTCATCTGGTGGTCAACCAGCCAAATGGCCACTTCCGCAACTCTGGCAGGGAACTCATTGATCTCGATGCCGTACATTGAATCAACATCAACTAATGATAGACTGTGAATGTCAATCACTCTCTGGCCACCGAAGAGCGCTTTAAGCACATCAAGCTCAAGCAGCCGTAATTCGCGGTAGGTAACGACAAGAAAATTTCCACACCCACACGCAGGATCAAGGAATTTAAGGCGACCCAGTTTCCCGTGGAATTCTTTCAGGCGGTTCTTGTTGGTCTTGATCCGCTCGAATTCAGCCCGAAGCGCATCGAGAAACAATGAACGAACCAGCTTCAGGATGTCTCTTTCATTGGTGTAATGCGCCCCGACCTGTCGGCGCTCCTTCGGGAGCATGACGCTCTGGAAAAGGGAACCGAAGATAGCAGGGGAGATCTGTGACCAATCGAATCGAGTGCAGCGGACAAGTTGGTCTCGCATTTCCCGGTTGAAGTCTGCGAATCCAAGGCGTTCTCGAAATAGATCGCCGTTGACGTGGGGAAGATCGGCTAGTTCTTCGAGAAGGTTTTTTTGACGCTTTCCTTGCTCTCTGTCGAGAACATGGAAGAACCTGTCAACGTGGCATCCTAAATCTGACCCGTCTTCGTGGGTATGGTTTTCAATATAGAGAGCAAACGCGTCTCGTTCAAAAATACCCGTTTTCTCGGCGAATAAGCAAAACAGAATGCGAACAAGGAATCGCTCTAGATCATGCCCTGAATACCCACCATCATCCAGTGCGTCATGAAGATCGCCTAGAAGCTCAACGGCCTTGATGTTGATCGGGTCTTCAGCGTCAAGTTTGGCTAACTTGTAACCCGGAATGAAAGCGAAGGCGTGGATATTCTTGTGAAGGTCAACCAAATCGAAGGGGTGGGTTTTGTCCTCTTCAAGATCGTGAAGGGCAAACCGCTCAAAATCGGAGACCACGATATAACGGGGGATTTCCTCATCGCGCCCGGCATTTTTCAGGCCGTGGATGTACTCCATTGCCTGACTATTCGCTTTGTCGAGCGACTTCCCCCGGCTCTTGTGTTCGACAAGCAACGTCCCCGGCCAGAAGAGGTCAATGTACCCCCAGTTGCCTGAGAGCTTTTTGACTGGCTCCTCAAAACTGGTAACGGTGCGGCGCTTGATGCCGAACACCGCGAAGAACTCATCCCAGAAAGTCTTTGCTTCCTGATCTTCGCTGGTCTCGTCTAGCCAATCCTTTGTGAAAGCGTGTGCGTTGTGGCGGATTTCGTTCCATGAGATCGGCATCGTTGAGGAGTTCCGAGACAGGGAGCGCGATCAGACCTCGTAAACTGCAAATGGTATCATCCAAGCAACCGCACATAAAGCGAGACGCTGCTGAATTCACGAGCCTCGACTTTCCAATTGGTCTATCCAACAGAAGGATTGCAAAGTCCCTAACTCAAAGCGCCCATGAATCTCAACGCCTTCCGGGGTTTCCGTCCGAGATGATCGGCTCGGGCGCGGATTGGGAGGTCTTTGGGCAGTCCTGGGATCAGCCGCAAGACCGTTAACGCCGAGTCGCGGAGCATCGCCAAACGCTCCGCTAGGCCCGATCTCTTACTCCACTGGCGATCCTCGTCCCACCAACGATCCTTTATAAAATGGAGCTTGTTCTCCACTCCCCAGTGGCCGCGGTTCAGCCGCATCAGGCCTGGTGAACTCACCTTCTCGCCCGACATGCTGGCGACCTTATAGTGGGTTTCGGTACGGGTTGTGACTCCTCCAACGATCACTTGCGTGTCGATTCTGACCATCAATTCGATGCCATCGAAGTTGACAGCTTCGCGGACGTATTTAACCTCCTCGCCTTCAATGACCCAGAGCTTTCGGTGCTGAATTTCGCCCCTTTTTTATCCACCGTCTCTGCGTCGGGCGGGCGAGATTCGGCGTCTAGAAAACTCGTCTGAAGGGCTTCATGCAAGTCCGGTTGGTTATCTTTAACCGTGAACAGGAAGTCGCGGCCGGCTTCGAGTAGCACTTTGGCTAGGGGTCGCTGGGTGAACAGAGCGTCGGCCGTGAATATTTGGATGAATGGATAGTGTTTCAGCAATTCCGCGAGCGCTGCCTTGAGGGCCTGGGGCTCGGTTGGTTTGCCATCGGTCACAGGAAACTGGGCTAGGCAGAGACTTAAATTGTGAGTGAAGACGTTGAGCATATGAATGGGATCGCCATTGGCGTCATGACCTTGCTTGCTCGTTTTTCCATCAACCGCGACAGCGAAATCGGTGGTGATGTCGGGCTGGTTGATCAGCCAAAGCGAAAACGCCTCGCGGAACTGTTCCAGAGAGAATTTGGCAATCACGCGGCTGATAGTCGTGGCGTGAGGCGGCTTGTTCCGAGTGAATCCTAAGGGTTCCTTGAGTGTCCGCCAGTGGTCTTCGGCCCAGCGTTCAATGCTGGCAAAATCGGTCTGACGGCAGAGCAGGCCGAGAAACGTGAGTGCGAGGATTGAGTCGAAGGGGTGCCGAACGCCGCGTGGCTTGCGGGGATCCGCGATGCGGCGAAATGCAGCGACCAAAGAAGTTAGGGGAACGGCCATCCTTGACCAAGCCTCAAATGTTGTCTATCGAAGGGGTAATATTGAATGGCTAACAAATGGGAGGACGACTTTGCAATCCTCCTGCATTGAGGATTGATCGGCTATTCCCATGATCGACGAATGGATACGGTGGTCAGTGAGGGTCTTCCGCAACCAGCGGACTTGCGATCCCAGCGAGATTGAAGAGTCAAATGACGGAACTTCCCCATGACCTGAGGTTGGCGCTGCCGGCTGGGTCACTCGACGTTGCAGTCTCGTGGTGGAACTCCCTCACCGAGCCGGAGCGGGTTCAGTTGGCTGGACTTTGGGATAAACGTCTGGAAGTCCACATGTTTACTCCTCAGGCGGACGAGTCCGACAAGGTTGATCTGTGGGATCAAATCCCACGGGTGAAGGGTGGCCATTTCGTGCCAACCGATGATACGTGGGGGCTGAGCGAGTGGGGCCCAGGCTACTTCGAGCACCTCCTCCAGCATCCGGAACTGGTCATTCTCTGGGAGCCTGCCGAACGGACCTTCCACATTGGCTGTACACGCCACCTTGCCGCGCGAGGCTGCCTGGCAAAGCGGGCGGTTCCGATCGATTTTGCCTGTCCTGCCGGTTCTAACGTCTGTCCGTTGGAAGGTCTCAGGGGCGCGCTCCTACGACCCGTGGTCTGAAGTATTCCACGCCGCGAAATCCACGAGATCTCAGATCTTGCATTCTGTAATCCTTACAAGTGCTCTCCTGAGATTTTCCTCGCCCTCGTTTTTTGATGCAAGTCTCTAAAGCCAACCTAAGTCGTGGTTTACGTCAGCGCTGCCCAGTGCGAGATCGCGCTCCGGCCCGAAGATTGCTTCTCTTGAATCATAATTCCCGCACAATCGATTTCGCGCGTTAAACTCTTCCTACAGTCCGCGAAATCCGACAAGTCGCAAGATTTTGACGAGGTCCGGGCTCATCGCAAAATACCCATGTTATAGTGAAGTAGGAACATGGGTTGGACGTGTCCGAAGGGGTCGGCGTGTCCTGCAGTTCATTCGGTTCAAGGATAAAGTTCGCCGCCCGGCGAGGCTTCTCAAGGACGAGACGTACGGACCTCTGCGGTCGACGACACACTTTGATTCGCAGCTAGTTCTATCCACACGCTGTCGAGGAGCTTCCGCATCATGTTGACGTCTTTGAAAGTTTGGCGCTTGGGTGCGGCGGCTTTTGCCGCAATCGCACTCCAGTCGGCCCCAGCGTGGGCCACTTATGGTGGTGGCGCATGTCGCCGTTGTGCTCCGACCGAAGTGGTCGCAACCGGTTGCGCCACAGTCACTATGGTCGCTCCGACCACTGTGATCAAAACGGTCTACGAGACCGTGTATGACTATGTGCCCGAAACGATCTACGAAACCCGCTATCGGACGAGCTACCAGCCCCAGGCCTATACGGTCATGCGGCCAGTGACCGAGACTCGCCAGGTTGAGCGCCGCTATCAGGTTCAGAAACCGGTCTATACAACCGGCGTCCAGCAGCGCAAGTACACCGTGATGAAACCGGTCTACAACACGCAACGCCTCGAGCGGCGTTATCAGGTGCAAAAACCGGTCTACACAACCGGCGTCCAGCAGCGCAAGTACACCGTGATGAAGCCGGTCTACAACACGCAACGCCTCGAGCGCAAATACACCGTCATGAAACCGGTCTATTCGACTGGCTTTCAGGAACGGCGCTATAGCGTGATGAAACCGGTCTACACGACCTCCACACTCAGCCAGCCTTACACCGTTTGCCGACCTGTGACCACGACCCGCCAGGTCGTTGAAGAGTGCGGTTACTACGAGCGACAGATGATCACGACTCCCGGCCCTGTGGTCGAGCGTCGGGTCAAGGTTCCTGTCGTTGACGACTGCAACGAGTGCGGCGTGCCCACCAAGAAGCATGGTCTGCTCGGGATTTTGCACAAGAACAAAGTGACGACCACCGTCGCGGTCCAGATGCCCGATCGCACGGTCTGCAAGCGTGTTTACGTCCCGCGTCAGGTCGTTCGCGACGTGGCCGAGACCCGATACGTTCGCGAGACGTTGTACCGCCAGATCCCCGTGACCAGTTGCTCATACGTGGCTGAAGAAAAGGTCGAGCAAATTCCGGTCCAGACCTGCACCATGGTCGCCGAGGAACGGGTTCAACCCTATGAAGTGACGACATGTAGCATGGTCGCCGAAGAAAAGGTTGAGAACATCCCCGTCACCACGTGCAGCATGGTCGTCGAAGAACGCGTTGAGCCCTACAACGTCACGACGTGCAGCATGGTCGCCGAGGAGAAGGTCGAGAATATCCCCGTCACCACGTGCAGCATGGTCGTCGAAGAACGTGTCGAAATGGTCCCGGTTTGCTCAACTCGGATGGTCACCGAAACCGCCACGCGGCAGGTTGCCGTCACGGTCGCGGAACAGGTGCCGGTCACTGTGAACCGATGTGTTGCCAGGACGGTCGCCCGCCAGGTTGAAGTGCAAAGCTGTGCTTACGTTCCGGTGGCCGTTCCGAGCTGCCTGAGCTGCAAGTAACCCGCATCGGGTTCGTCCAGAAGATTTCAAGGAGGCCGCTCACACCCTCAACAGGTTCGAGCGGCCTTTTTGGTTTCTACCAAGAATCTATTTGCTTCCCCAACCCATTCCGTTCATCATGATGACATTCATGAAACGTGGGTAATCTGCGCAGATTCTACTCGTCCGTCACCCCGACCTCATCTCGCCCCACCAGGATCATCACATGAGTATGCACTCTTTGGGGCGCAAGCCCAATTCGTCGTATTTTCCCAAGTCAAAGCTGAGCGTAAGATCCAAGGGGCGTCGGCCTCAATTAGAGATTCTTGAACAACGCGTCGTATTATCAACGTCGTTTCCACTGAACTCGACATCATGGACTCAGCTTGGGCCTGCCCCGATTCTCAATGGGCAGGCACCTGGTCGCCCCGCCGTTTCTGGACGGGTTGCAGCCCTTGCGGGCGACCCGATCAATCCGTTAACGATCTATGCTGCGGCTGCGGGTGGCGGCGTCTGGAAGTCGATCAATGGTGGTACGAGTTGGGCACCGTTAACGGACTCGCAGCAAACGATGTTCATGGGATCGATCGCCGTCGCTCCCTCGAACGGGCAGATCATCTATGCTGGTACGGGTGAAGCAAATTACTCGGGAGACTCGTTCTACGGTCGTGGCGTGCTCAAGTCGACCGATGGTGGGACGACTTGGAGTCTGCTCGGGAATGCTCAGTTCAACCGGCTGGCGATCTCATCGATTTCGATCAGCCCGACCGATCCCAACCTTGTGTATGTCACCACCGCTGGGGCAGTGAACGGCTTGGTCAGCAACTTCGGGGTCTGGAAGACGACGAACGGCGGAACGACCTGGGCGAATACCACTACGGCAATCTCCACCACGAACTCGTTCGATGCCGTGGTGATGGATCCCACGAATCCACTAGTGCTGTACACATCCCTCGAACCCTATTCGACCTCGAGCCCCAAGGGTGTTTATAAGACCTCGGACGGGGGAACGACCTGGGCCCTGGCCGGCAACTTCCCTCAGGCAGCAACCGTCGGGCGGACCTCGCTATCGATTTCCAAGACCTCGCCTAACATTCTTCTCGCTTCGGTGGCCAACCTAAATACAGGTGCCTTACTCGGCCTTTACGAGACGACCGATAATGGTACGACGTGGAACGCAAATGCGACCGTTCCTGAGTATCTGAATCCCCAAGGTTGGTACGACAATGCCGTCGCGATTGACCCAACCAACGCGTCGATTTTCTACGCGACCGGCACCGGTACCAACCTGATTGTGGAGAGTATTGACGGCGGAACGACCTGGACGAACATCAGCACCGGCACCGACGGCAAGGGCCCGCACACCGATGCTCACACGTTGGCATTCAGTGCCGCCGGTAAACTGTTGTTCGGCAGCGATGGCGGTGTCTGGCGACTGGCGAACTCAACCCCAGGCTCGCAACTTTGGAACGATCTGAATACCAACCTTGCGATTACCCAGTTCACCGGGATCGCGATTCACCCCACGAATCCAGACATCGCCTATGGCGGTTCTCAGGATAATGGAACTGAGAAGTTCACTGACGCCCAGGGCTGGAACCTGATCCAGTTCGGCGACGGCGGATTCGTCAGGCTCGATCACAGTAATCCCAATACCGTCTATCACACGTTCTTCCGCCAGGTCGGCAGCGGTCCATTCTTCTTCGAGCGGTCCGACGACGCTGGCGCAAACTGGCTGACCAAGGGGACCGGGATCGCGACGGGTGACAGTAGTCTGTTTTACGTCCCGTATATCATTGACCCCTCGAACCAGTCTCGCCTCTTGCTCGGTACCGATCACGTCTACGTCTCGACAGATCGCGCCGATAACTGGGCGGCGATTAGCGCATTTAACACCAACGGATGGACAACAACGGCTTCGATCGAGTGCCTGGCGACCGCTCCATCGGATGGGCGGACGATCTATGTCTCGGTTGGTGGCGCGATCTATATCACGACGAATACCGGCGCAACCTGGACCAAGAGCGTCGTCACGGGTGCGACCGATGGTTTTGATTCGATTCAGGTGGACCCAGCGAACTCGTTGATCGCCTACGCCGTCCGATCGCAGTTTAATGTAGGCTCGAATGTTGGGCACATTTTCCGAACAAACGACGGCGGAGCGACTTGGGCCAATATCAGTGGAAGCGGCGCGACGGGTCTGCCCGACCTCCCCTCGCACGCTCTCGTGATGGATTCGCGACTCGCGCAGCGGGTGCTCTACCTTGGAAACGATGACGGGGTTTACGTTTCCAACGACACAGGAGCGACCTGGGCCCGGTTCGGTGCGGGTTTGCCACACACACAGGTCACCGACCTCGATTTCTCACCGACTCTCGACATTCTCGGCGCAGGGACCCATGGTCGCGGCCTCTTCGAGATTAGCACGTTGAAGTTGACGGTGACTGCGGTCGCGCCGACGGGAGTGGTTGAGGGAGCTCGGCTTGCTGGAGTGACCGTCGCAACGATCAAAGATCAAGGTGGGACCGGCCTGCTCGCGACGATCAATTGGGGAGACGGTACGATCACTCCGGGGACGGTGATCAACGACGGTGGAGGGAATTTCCACGTCATCGGAACCCACTTATACGTTGAAACAGGCACCTATACCCTTGCGGTTTCCCTCACCGATGCCCAGTTGAATTCGGCGTCGAACTCGATCAGCGTCAGTGTTGCCGAGGCTCCAATCACGGCGATCCAGGGCTCGGCAATCAACTCGGTCGAAGGAACGGTTCTCACGAACATCGTCGTGGCGACGTTCACCGATGCCGACCCCAACGGTACCCTTGCCGACTACTTCGCGACGATCAACTGGAATGACGGCACGATCACTCCAGGGGTGGTTGTTGCCAACGGCGTCGGCGGTTACAAGGTGCTCGGGACGCATGCTGTCTCGGCGGGCAACTACACGATCCTCGTGAGCATTGGTGAATCGGGTGTCGTACTCGCGACGGCGAACCTATCGGCCACAGTCGCCGATCTACCACTGACGGCAGGGGTTCCGATCACCATCGCCGCTGTCGAAGGCTTGGCCTTTGCGGGTGTTGTGGCGACCTTCGGCGATCCTGACCCCAACGCCCGAGTTTCTCTCTATACGGCGGTCATCTCGTGGGGAGACGGCACGAACTCCCCAGGAACGTTCATCGCGCTTGGCGCGGGAAGGTTCTCGGTCAGTGGAACGCACACTTACCTCGAAGAAGCTCAAGGACGCGTCGTATCGGTCCTGATCAGTGATGTGGGAGGAGCGGTCACGACCGCGCCGGGGGTCGCCAATGTCGCCGACGCACCGCTGACGGCTGGGGCCCCAATTACGATCACCGGCACCGAGGGAATCTCACTCAGCAAGACGGTTGCGACCTTCAGTGACGCCGACCCGAACGGTACGGTGACCGACTACACAGCCACGATTAACTGGGGTGATGGAACATCGTCGCCGGGCACGATTGTGGCGCTCGTCTCCGGTGGATTTAGTGTCGGTGGCGTTCATATCTATGCCGAGGAAGGGCTTGGGTTTGTTGTTTCGGTCGTGATCACCGACGTCGGCGGGGCGACGACAACCGCGACGGGCACTGCCAACGTCGCGGATGCACCTCTGAGCGGTGGGCAGCCTCTGGTGGTCCAGGCGTTCGAGGGTCAAACCTTCACAACGACTGTCGCGAGCTTCGGCGATGCTGACCCGAACGGAACCATTTTCGATTACACCGCGATAATCAATTGGGGTGATGGAACGTCCTCGGCCGGCGTGATCGTCGCTCAGGCTGGCGGCAAGTTCGGTGTCAATGGGACGCATAAGTATGATGAAGAGAACTCAAGCGTTGTCTTGTCGATCGCAGTGACCGACTCCGGTGGCTCGACAGTCACACTCGCGGGGACTGCGTTGGTCGCCGATGCCCCGCTGACCGCAGGATCACCGCTCACGCTGACGACCACCAAGGCGCAAACGTTCACAACACGCGTGGCGAACTTCACCGATGCCGATCCCAACGGCACGATCTCCGACTACCAGACCAAGATCAACTGGGGTGACGGATCAACATCGATCGGAGTCGTCGTCGCTCTGCCTGGGGGTGGGTTTGGTGTCGTGGGAACTCATGCCTATCTGAAGTTGTCTACGGGCATGACGGTTTCGACGACGATTAAAGACGCAGGCGGAGCGTCCACGACCGCCTTGGCATCGGCAAGCGTGAATCCGCCAATCAATATCGCGGCGGTTGAAGGCCAGAGCGTCACGTCACTCGTTGCGTTGTTCTCAGCGCCGAATCCGGATACCGCACAGGCCAGCGACTTCAACGCCTCGATCACATGGGGTGACGGGCTTACATCGCCAGGGGTGGTCGTCGCTCAAGGCTCGGGCCTCTTCGGGGTTATGGGTACGCATTCCTACAGCGAGGAAGCGCTCAAGAAAAACTTGTCGATCGTCATCAGTAGCATGGGGAACGTGGTCACCTCGGCCACCGCGACCGCGACGGTCACTGACGCCCCACTTGTCGCGGGTGCTCCGCTGACCATTGCCCCGACGGAAGGGATTTACTTCTTCGGGCAAGTCGCCAATTTCACCGATAGTGATCCCAACGGGGTGGCTTCGGACTACGCGGCCTACGTGAAGTGGGACGACGGTACCACTTCGTTCGGTTCAATCACCGCCCTCGCGGGAGGGGTTTACAGCGTAAGTGCCGCACACGGTTTCCCGAAGCAAGCGACCGGCCTTGGTTACTCGGTCTTGATCACCGACGTCGGTGGGGCGACGACCACGGCCCTCGGCTCGGCCAACGTCGCCGACGCTCCCTTAACAAGTGGCCTGCCTGTTACGCTTGCCGCAATCGAAGGCGAAGCGTTTACCGGAGCCGTGGCTAAATTTACGGATGCGAATCCCGCCGGGGCGATCACCGACTATGTCGCGTTAATTTCCTGGGGCGACGGCACAACCACGGCAGGGACGATCGTGCAGCTCAAGGGGGGAGGATTCGCGGTCAACGGCACGCATCAGTACATTGAGGAGGCGTCTTACTCCACCTCCACAACCATTACCTCACTCGGAGGCTCGCCACCGATCCAGGCTGCCGGGTTGGCGGTTGTCACCGACGCCCCGTTGACCCTCACCCCAGTCTCCTTGGTAATCACCGAGAGCCAGACCTTTAACGGAGTGGTCGCCAAATTCGTTGACGGCTCTGCGTTCGCCGATCTCGCCGACTTCTCAGCGAGTATTCTCTGGGGCGATGGGGCCATTTCCAATGGGATCATCACACAGAGTGGAACGGATTTCCTCATCTCAGGAACCCACGTTTATAGTGAGTCGGGCAACTTTCCACTCCAAGTCTCCGTGGCCGACCGGGGAGGGAGCCAGAGCCTGATCGCAGTCCCGCTTGTGGTCCAAGACCAGGTTGTGCCGGTGACGGGTCGACTCGTCAACGCGAATAATCAGCCAATCGGCTCGACGACGAATTCCACTCAGCCTCGTTTCACAGGTAACTCCGAAGCCGGTTCGGTCGTTACGCTTTTAGTCCAAGGGGGCTCGTTTGCAACCCCGACCCCAATCGGGGTCACGACCGCCGATGCCAGCGGTCTCTGGAGCCTGACTGTCGGGTCGGCCTTGGCTAATGGAAGCTATACGATCACCGCGACTGCCGCCGATTTCTTGGGCAACTCGAGCAGCCCAACCGAGGTTCTGATCCCTAACCTTGTCATCGACACCGTGGCACCCAGGATCATGAACGTCGCGTATGGTGCGCGGGGCAATCAATTGATTGTGACCCTCCAGGACACGGGAACCGGGATCGATCCGGGAACACTTGGGAACATGGCGAACTACCAGCTTGTTCCGAATGGTCGCAGCGCCATCACGCTGTCTTTGGCAGGGATCGTCATCACTCCCGGCCCTGGTGCGAACCAACAGACGACTGTCGTGACGTTGAATCTCGGTCCTCATAGCAGACTCGGCAAGGCGACGTTCACGGTTCGCTCCGGAGGGATCAGTGACCTGGCTGGAAATGCCCTTGATGGTGAGTTTAGGGACTTTCTGCCCAGTGGTAACGGAGTTGCGGGGGGCGATATGGTCGCTCGACTGAACTTTGCGACAGGGACCTTTGACCCAATTATCGGGCCTGCTCCAGCCCCGCGTCGAACCGTCGCCCCTGCGCCGATTCATCCCCGAGGCCCAGTGGTCACCAAGGCTCCCGCCGTTAGGCCGAAGTTTGTCGCCCAGAAGCGATGACGACTTCGATGCTCATCGGAATCGTATCCCCTGGAATCAATGATCATCCACCGGTTGGAGTCATGATCGATTCCAGGGGGTAGAGAGGGTTGCAGAATCCGAGCCTTCTCCCTTTGGTAGAAGATGGCCGCAGGCCAATCACCTCGCGATCTCGCGCGAGGTGGCAGGCCATTTCTGATCCGATGATCTGTAACTGGACATCATCTCTTTCAAGGATTCGGTGTAAGTCGTCGCAATCCTTTCACCCATTTACGGAATCTCCTGGCGGATTCAATGTTCCCGCTACCGTCAGGAATAGCTCGGGTAGTGTCCCCAGCCGTCGGTCGTGGCCGATTGAGTCACGGTATCTCGAATCTTCACGAGCATCTCGCGTCCCTGTGAACATCTGATCTCTTCTCGACGTTGGAGTTGCCCGATGATTATGCCGGGGTGAACCTTAATGCGATTGGCGAATTGGTTGACTCTTGTGCGGGAATACAACGGCCTCACGCGGGCAATAAACGAGTTAATCTCACATGCAGGAATCAGTTTATCTCGCGCAAAATCATTGGCCAACTTCTCGGGGTCAGGCAATTCACTTGTGGACGGTTCATCTCCGGCGATGCCGTTATCCACTCCTAGAGAGTGACGATAATAGACATGTGCAAGTTCATGAAAGAGCGTAAACCAGAAACTATCGATCCGATCCAATCGGATGGATAGGGCGATAACAGGGGAGTTCGGGGTCAGCCAAAATGCCGCACCGTCGATCCGAGTTTTTGGCAGATGTTCGATGACCATGAACCTGATCCCAAATTCCCCAAGCACACGAGGAACACGGCGTGCTTCCTGTTCGCTGGCTGTCAATCGGAGAAGTTCGGCGATCAATTGGTCAAACTTTTCCTCTCTGTATTCCGACACCTGAAGGGTGGTCGCAATCTGCTTGGCGCGGCAGTACCAAGCATGTTGGGGAGGGGTCGTCTCATCGGAATCTGTGGACTTGCGGGCCGACACCGCGACGGACATCGAAGTGAGTGCGTCTAGGGAATCGACCGCGAAAAATCTTAAAACCTCGCTCTCAAGGCCAGCGGTATCGTCGGCATTTTTGATCCATTGTCGACGAATCATATCCTTAACGGGTACGACCCCGTAAAGTTTTGCGCGCCGAGCCACTTCGCCGGTTCCATCCTTCACCTGCGAGAGCCTGTAGGAACTCTCGAGGTTCATCCAGAACTGGGGATCAACCCCGAATGCTTCCCCCAGCCCTTTGGCGGTCTCAGGCGTGATGGCCCGTTTTCCCGACAATATCTCGCTGACAGCCTTGAGCGGACGACCGAGAATCTCGGCCAAGTCCGTTTGGGTCCAACCCCTCGCTTCGATTTCGTCTCTGATGAACTCCCCTGGCGGGAAGATTTCGGCTGGAACACGACTCGACATGCCTAGCCTCCCGTGATTAGTGGTAGTCCTCGATCCCGACAATGATCATAATATTCTTGGGTTGGGACGGCTTGATTTCGAGGATTAGCCGCCATTGATCGTTCAGTCGCATTGAGCGTTGATGATCCCGATTTCCTTTGAGTTTTTCGAAGTGAAGCGACTTCAATTCGTAGAATGTTCTTTCGTCGGGAGCGCTACGAATGACGTGGAGACGTTTCCGATAGGCGCGGACTATCTCGCGGGCAAAACCGGCGTTGAAATTGTGCTGGCTTTCGAGTTGGTCCCATTGTTCGTCCGCAAACTCGACATCCATGCATTCGGACCTATCTTGTCGAGAATTGGTCATCCAAAGTAAATTCTAACACACACTCTGGAATAGTCAACGGTCGGTTAGTCGCCAAGCGACTAAATTGCGACACGAGCATTTCACCTAAAGGTGACAACTTATGTGTGAAGAGGCTTAGTTTTGCATTTGCGATCAACCGAGATATTCAAGAAGAACGAGCGAAACACCACCAAACGCACCCAGATCACATCTGCACTTGTCCGAGCAAATTCAATGCTGTCAGCGTAGTAGTGAAGATAGAAGTTTCTGTCAAGAAGGTCGCTAACTGGCCCGCTCCGCCGCTTGACCACCCCGGTCGCGCTCGATAGTTTGGGGTCTTTCATCCCAATCACCCAACGAGACGGCCATCGATGTCCCGCGAAACGACTTTGAAGCGAATTCTCGAAGGTGGCATCGTCGCGGTTGTCCGGGCCGATTCGGGGGAGCTGCTCACACAAGTGGTCAAGGCTCTTGCCGAAGGCGGGGTCACCGCCGCTGAGATTACCTTCACCGTCCCGAATGCGATCGAGGTTATCAAACAGGTCAAGCGTGAACTCGGTGACTCGATCGTTCTGGGTGCAGGGACGGTTCTCGACCCCGAGACAGCGCGGGCCGCGCTGCTGGCGGGAGCAGAATACCTCGTCAGCCCAACCGTGAATCTTGAAGTCATCAAGCTGTGTCGCCGGTACGACAAGGCGGTGATGCCCGGCGCGTTCACTCCCACCGAGGTCCTGACAGCCTGGGAAGCGGGCGCGGACGTCGTCAAAATCTTCCCATCCGATGTCGGAGGCCCACCGTACCTGAAAGCCCTTCGTGGCCCATTGCCCCAAATCAAGGTGATGCCCACGGGTGGAGTGGACCTCAACACGGCGGAAGCCTTTCTTAAAGCTGGCGCATGTTGCCTGGGGGTGGGGGGGTCGCTGGTGGAACCGCAGGCCATCGCCGCTGGGGATTTCGGTCGGATTCGAGATCTGGCTGCGAAGTATGTCGAGATCGTCAAACGGTTTCGGGCGAGCGCCCCGAAGTGACCCTAACGTTGAAAGAGCTGTCCGCAACGGCCACCTGATCGACTTGTAGCCGTCACAATCGCTACCTCGCGTTCAAGCGGACTGGCGTCAGAGTCGATAAACCACACCATGAGCGGTGTTGCGCCGCGCTTGGGTCGAGAGGTTGGCGAAGGAACGCCATCCTCCCGAACCAAGCGGCATGATTGGCTCGGTCCTGCTCGCGGGTTGAGTTTGATGAATCGACGCACCTGTCCAGGAGGGACCCGGTGACGCCAAGGTTGGCATGGGGGCGATTTCTGAAGCTAGGTCTTGTAGGGCAGGTAGCCCTTATCCTGGCGACGTGCGCGCTCCCATCCCAAGTCGAAGCGGCCCCCCCGAAAAGCCGGGTACCCGTGGTTCATTACAAAGAGCGGTCGTTCCGGATCCCTTTCAACCCGGTCGAGCCAACCGAGCGAGCGAGACTCAAAGAAGTCGTCCTTTGGGCCTCGGACGATCAAGGCTACACCTGGCAGAGGGCAGGGCGAACCACTCCCGATCGACCATCGTTCACGTACAAGGCGGCTCATGACGGTGAATGGTGCTTTGCGCTCGGGACAATCAACCTGAAAGGGCAGATGTTCCCGACGGACAAGAGTGAACTCGTTACAAATCTTAGGGTTGTGGTCGATACCATTCCTCCCTCGCTGGCGTTGGAAGCCCGTCCTCGCCGTGGAACGATCGCTTCGGTCCGGTGGGAGGTCCGCGATGAGCATCTCGAGATCGCCTCGCTCTATCTTGAGTATCTGACAGAAGGTTCATCGAGTTGGAAGCAGGCTCCCTTGCGCCGTCCCGCTCTGATTGGGGCTGAGACCTGGGATGTGGGGACGAGCGCCCCTCTCCGGGTAAGACTCAGCGTTTCGGACCGGGCCGGTAACCTGGGCCAGGAGCTGATTCAGGTCGGCTCGGGTGACCCTGAGCCGCCAACGCGGTCTGCGGCAGCGGCACCGGACTTCGAGTCGCTCCCCCCACCGATCCTGCCGATTTCCCAGACTGGCCCATCAACCCGAGAAATACGAAACGAACCCAATTCCGCTCCTGCCGAGGGGATGGAATCCGACCTTGCCCCGGCTCCATTGAGTGGCGGCCCACCCTCGGCCCTACCGGTCGATGAGCCCGCCTCAATGACACCCAACGAAGTGACACCGACTCCCGTGGATGCTCCCCCGGCGAAATCGACTCCTCCTGGGTCGGGGAAGACTAAGATGGTTGGTAGTCCCAAGTTCGGGCTCCAGTACGCCGTTGATGATGCAGGGCCGAATGGGGCTTCGAGCGTCGAGCTCTGGGTCACGAACGATGGCGGGAGGACTTGGAGCAGGCGAGGAGAGGACCCCGACCGGGTCTCGCCCTTCCCCGTCGATCTGGGTGGGGAAGGAACTTACGGCCTCAGCTTGGTCGCCCGGGCGGCCAGTGGATTAGGCGACCAACCTCCAGCTCCAGGCGACCCCCCCCAGTTCTGGGTTGAGGTCGATTCCAGTCCGCCCACGGTGCAACTCGACCCTCCGCAGGTCGGCACGGGGACATCGGCAGGAAAGGTAGTCGTCACCTGGCGAGCAACAGACCTCCATCTCGCCGACCGACCGATCATGATTTCGTACCGACCCGATGTTCCGGGAGCAACCTGGCAGCCGGTGACTGGACGAATCGAGAATACAGGTCGTTTCGTCTGGCAGGTTCCCGCCAACTATCCCCCGAAGTTCCATCTCCGGGTCGATGCCGTGGATGCGGCTGGTCACAAAGGTCACGCCGAGACAACAACCACTGGGCCTGTCTTCGTCGATCGAACTCGGCCTAAAAGCCGAATTCTCGGCCTCGATGTTGAGGCCAGCCCCCGGCCAAGGTGAGGCATTCAGGCGATCGTGAAACCCTCGGAACGGTAGACACCTGGCACCCTCGCCCTGGTGATCACGATCAGATCGACTCCCCTCGCCGCTGATAAGTCGGTCCTTCGCCGGTCAAAAGCCAGTGGGGATGGGCACCGGTCAGCACCAGGAATTGGAGCATCGATTCCGCCGAGATGGCACCTTGCGACTCAGCTTCGAGCCATGCCCGTGAGCTGAATCCCAGGGCAAGTGCCAGCATGGGTGCCCCGTGTTGGCCATAGATTTCGAGCCGGATCGCCCTGAGACGCGATCCCAGTTCGAGTTTGGAACTTATTCCGTCCCTTGGTTCGGGTTCTGGTCCCGAGCCTGGGTCAGGTTCCGGCAACGCCATTGCGGACCTCACTGACTCATCACGCGTGGGAAATTCGACACGTTAATTTATCCTTGCCTGTCTCTGGAAGCGAGGCAAGCCGCGAACTTGAAGAATTTTCCAGAAAGCATGACGCGACTGGTTTGATCTTACGGTTTGTAACTCGGCGGGGAGATTGAAGAGACCCAATCAGACTTGGTTGTAGGGATCAAAAACCGTGACACCTCAACGAATGCTCAAGGACAGCCTTGTCCAAAGGCTCGAACAGGCATACCGGTTAAGACACCCAGACTGGCGAGATAGTTGTCGCTCCGATCGCGTCTGGTCCGTTGCAGCGAACATTCTTATCGAAGTCAATGTGCAAGACCCGTCGATTCCCGTTGATCCCGAGCTTTACGTGGCGGCCCAGCCCCTCTCGACCCATTGGGCCGATCCCTGGGCAGAACTGGCATGCCCAGCCGCAGCAAGACGATTTCGCCGGCAAGTCCGGCAGATGATTCTCACACTTCGAAATGAGATCCGGCGCGAAGTACGTCGCGCTGAAGCTAAGATGCGGCATGGTATTGGCGTGGAATCGGTCCTCTTGCCAAGCAATCACTCTCTGACAGCACTTGGCTGTTTCATCGTTGCCCACCGCGCTGGGCGTGCCGATCTTGCCTGGCAATTTAGCGGGCTCGTCGAAGAACAACACCAGGCTTGTCCGCTCTATCGACAGGCCGCACGCGGGCTGCTTCCACATCAGCTCTACCCTGAGGTGGAAGAAAAATCGGTCGAATCGTTCGGACTGATACCTTCGGCCCTCCGAATGGTGCCGGCCTACTTGAACTGATCACCGCAGATCAACTCATCGACCGACAATGATCATTGGTTGGTTCATCGATACGGAGTCGTGAAGAGGCCTTCGTTGGCTTCGCCTGGCTCCCCGTGCGTCCTGAGCTTACTCAACCCCCGAACACTCGACATTGATCTGGCAAACTCCACTATCGATTCCGGAGAATACTCATGCGACGTCGCTTCTCCCTGGGTGTCGAACTCCTTTGCGAACGTCTGACCTTGGACGCTTCCGCAATTACGGTCGTGATTCCCGTCCTGCCTCCTGGACAGCTCCCCACGATCCCGCCTTCTGAACAGCTCCCCACGATCCCGACTGCTGAAGAACTCCCCACGATCCCGACTGCGACCTTGATCCTCGACCCCTGGTATGACTATCGCATCGAGCCATTCGATCCGATGGACCCGAATTATCGAAACGATGATGGTCCCGTTCCGTGGTTCGATCCGATGGGTGTTTGATGGCTGCTGAGTAGCGATTGCCCCCATTCCCACGTGGCCCGTCGCGCTTGCCGATTCGCCGGAATCTGTGCGGTGCGGCGGCCTTGTGTGATAAACCATGTCCTTGGTCTGGTGGAGAATCTGCAGATAGGTGTTGGAATATTCTGGACGTACCGCTTTTACCTGCCGGGTCGTGTCGCTACAATAGCACACGGTCTGGAGGGGTAAGGCGAGTACGTCTAGTTCTTCGTCCGCACCGTAGGACGAAGAACGGCTTGCGAGTTCCTCCCGATCTCAAAGTTCTGGGAGGAACGCACAATGACGATGAAGTCGGGAGCGTCGCCCTGCAGTTTAGCTGCGGCGGATGGTCTCTTCGCTCGGGCTCAGGCGGGCGATCAGGACGCCTGGAAAGAGCTCTTCGACACCTGTTACGACAAAGTCGTACGGGTTGTCCGTCGTAAACTCGATCACCAGCTCAACGGACGCGTGATGCGTTCGCTGTATGATTCCTCCGACATCGCCAACGATGTCTGGAAGAGTCTGGCTGCGAAGAGTGATCGGTTTGAGTTCGTCACCGTCGATCATCTCATGACCTTCCTAGTGAAGGCAGCCGAGGATCGCGTAATCGACGAATACCGGCGTATTCATGCCAAGAAGCGGCAAGAGCATCGCAAGCGCTCGTTTCATGGTGTCGATGACGACTTCCCGTACGAACCCCTAGCGACGGACGCGACCCCGTCGCAACACGCCCAGGCCAATGAAACGGCGAAGCAGATCTCTGCAGGGGGCAACGACGAAGTTGACGCGCTCATTCAACGAAAACTGATGGGTGACACGAATGAAGAGGCCGCTAGCCATCTTCATTGGACCGTACGGAAGGTGCAGCGTGTCCTCAAAAATCTCTCGAACTCCTTCGAAACCCGGAGTCGTCGAACGAGGATTGACCCATGAAAAGTGTCCTGGTCCCGGCTCGCTCCGTCCGCGAGCCGGATCTGGTCAGGCAAGCCTTGAGCGCACTCGATGCCGCGTGGTCTCAAGGCGATTTCACGGTCGACGGGTTCGCGAAACTGGTCGAACGCGATCAAGGATCGCCGTCGCTCGTTGCGCGACTCATCAAGGCAGACCTAAACCACAGATATGTGGGTGGCCAGAAGACGGAGGTTACCGAATACCTCGATCGTTTTCCTTGGCTCGCCGATTACAAAGACCGAATGGTCAGCCTCCTCTACGAAGAGTTTTGCCTCCGCGAAGAGTACGGTGAGCCCCAGGATCCAAGTATTTTCTGTGCCAGATACCCCACCTGGAGCGACTCGATCCGGTCGCAGATTCGTTATCACCGTGTCATCAGCCAAGCCGTAGGTCAAGTCTCTCCGCGCCCGAGATACCCCGAGGTTGGGGAGTATTTCGGTCGCTTCGAGCTTGCTCGAAATCTCGGGGAAGGAGGGGCTGCACGCGTCTACCTCGCCTTCGATGACGATCTCGGTGGAAAACCTTTCGTCCTGAAAATTTCCGCTGACGTTGGTGACGAACCCTCAATCATGGGTCGACTCTCACACGTCAATATTGTTCCGGTCATCTGGGTGGATACCGAAACGGAGACGGGACTTCGCGGTCTCGCAATGCCTTATTTCGCAGGGCGTCCCCTCGACCAGGCGCTTAAGCTGATCGATCCGAGCAAGCCCTCCACGAGGGCGAGGGCTCTCTGGCAAGTGATCGCCCCCAAAACGAAGCCGGGAGGATCACCAGCCGAAATCTCACCCCCTTGGCCCGATTTTCCAGCAAATCAATCCTACGCTCATGGAGTCGTCTGGCTGATTCGAGCCCTGGCCCTGGCCCTAGAACACGCCCATCGTCGTGACATCCAACATGGTGATGTGAAGCCCGCGAACATCCTCCTGACGGTCGACGATGGCCCGAAGCTTCTCGACTTCAATCTCGCCCGTTCGCCAGATATTGTCGATTCCGCCCACCTCGGGGGGACCCTTCCCTACATGGCTCCCGAGCAGTTACGAGCCTTTCTTGATCCCGAGCGATGGAGTGAAGTCGGGGCTCAGGCCGATATCTACTCGCTCGGCCTCGTCATGACTGAGCTGCTCACGGGTGAACGGCCTGGAATCGACGAGGCGTTTGAGAAACTCCCCAGACCCCGCGCCATTAACGCCCTCCTTTTCGCACGTGGACTCCCACGGCGAAGCCTAAGGTCAGTGAATCCGAGCGTCCCCCACGCGCTGGACGCGATTGCCGAGCGGTGCCTCGCCTTCGACCCCACTGAGCGCTATCGGACTGCTGCGGACCTAGCAGAGGATCTCGACGGATTCCTCGAGCGAAAGCCCCTCACCCATACGACCAACCCTTCGCGAACAGAACGTTCTGCAAACTGGCTGATCCGGAATCGACTCACCCTCCTTGTCGTCTCGCTCGTCCTCTCGACTCTGGCCATTTGCGTATATTCGTTCGACCTGGGCCAGGTCGCCACGAGTTGGGTTGTACCGATCGTTCAACGAAAAGAAATGACACAGGTCGTCGACTACCTTGATGCCCAAAAGTTGGCTGAGGCACGGTCCGAACTAATCAGGCTTGAGGGCCTCTACCCGCAGTCAGTCCTGCCACCAATCTATCTGGCGAGCACCCTGATTGCCGCCAAATCCTCGACGCCTGCCCTTCTGGTCCGAATTCTTCAGAAGGTCATCGAAGCCCCCGACAGGTTCGATCAAGTCCGTGCGTGGAAAGCGCATGACTCGGATCTCGCGAGAAGACTCTCCGTCCTCTCAAGGCTACTGGTCGAAAAAACCCAGGCGACGAACGACGAGGTAAACCGAGTCGCTTGGGGTCTGGCAGAGCTAGCAAACTCGATCGATCAGCAAGACTCCCAGGCCCTTGGGATACTAGGTTCGCGGTCGCTCCTTCGAGGTGAATTTGAGGCAAGTCAGGGGTTTTTCGATCAGGCGATCAGGTTTGCGATCACCGCTCCTGAGAGGGCCAATCTCTGTCAAAGTCGGGCCCGGCTCTTTATACGTTGGGGGGAGCAGATCATCAATGAGGGGCGTGTTGACGCACCCGCTGATGCAGCAAGCCGATTCTCGGCAGCGCTTGAGGATCTCGAAGACTTTCGCAGTCTCAAACGCGAGAGGGATCGCCGCAGCACGTATTCCTATCAGGTCATGATCGGACGCGCAGCCTTGGGAATGGCCAAAGCCCTGACCCGTGACCCTTCGGCATCGGACATTCGGTCACGGACGTTTCTTGATCGGGCGGAGGACGAGATTAGCGCAGCGGTAAAGTTCGAAACCGAGGATTTAAGAGACTCGGGGATGCAGGACGCTTCCAATCTTCTCACGGAAATTCGGAAGCTACGTGGAGTCTCGCTTGGCTTGACTCCTTGAGAGGTCCGGCACCTCCGACTCATGTGTCAAAATGGATTTTTGTTGCCGAGCTGGGTCGCAAACTGGCCCGCCAGGCGAGCATTGGAAACAATCAAGGCTCGGTTGGCTTTAAGGCTCTCGCCGTCGGTCGCCAGTCGGAGCTGATCGAGTAGGAACGGGGTGACGTCCTTCCCTCGAATGCCGGTGGTTTGAGCTTGATTTATCGCGTCAGCGAGGCTGTGCTCCATCCGATCTCGGGCGGGTGCAAACTCCTCGGGAACTGACTGGGCAATGATAATTCCGCCGGGAAGCCCCAACTTGCGATGACTCGCGACGATCTCGGTCGATCCCAAGAGCTTCTGACACCTCCGAAGCGATCTCGATCGACACTGATAACACGAATGCATCCACGGAGAGTATGGGGCGGATCGCGAATTCTTGCGTCTGGATCAGGCACAAACCGCGTTTCTGGGAGTAATCACAGTATAATGACGATACGTCCCACCCAGAGATTGGGTCCGGAAGGAGAATTTCGCCGAACCCATGCGAGTCATCCTGGATGTCATTGAAGGGCCCCGCAAGGGTCGCTCGTTCGTCTTCGATCGCCACGATACCTTTATCGTGGGCCGGTCGCGGTTCGTCCATTGCCCAATGCCCGAAGACTCTGCGCTCTCACGCGACCATTTCCTCATCGAAGTCAGCCCACCACGATGCGAACTCCGGGACCTGGGCAGCACCAACGGCACATATGTCAATGACACGAAAGTCGATCGCGCCAAGCTCTCGTCGGGGGATCAGATCTCCGCTGGGCAGAGTATCTTTCGTGTCAGAGTTGAGGACTCATCTGGATTAGAGAGCGATGTCGTCTCGGGGCCATCGCCGGTTGTCACGAAGACACTGGCGTTGAACCTCGGCGGCCCGATGATCAATTGCAGCGGATGTGGCGCTGCGGCAACCCCTGGATCCGTCGGCCTTAGCCTTGGCGGAGACAATCCGCTCTGGTTCTGCGACACCTGCCGAGGCGATGTCGAGACATCCCCGCAACCGGTCCCGCAATATACCGTGCTCCGGGAACTTGGCCGGGGTGGGATGGGGGTCGTATTTCAGGCGAGGCACAACGACGACGGGCGCATGGTCGCACTCAAGCTGATCGTCCCCGAGAGTGCGGCAACTCGAACCGCGATCGAACGATTTCTTCGCGAAACGAACGTCATTAGTCAGTTGAAACATCCCAACATCGTCGAATGGTATGAGCAAGGGCTGAATCGGGGGCAATTTTGGTTCGCGATGGAGTACGTGGCGGGGACGAATCTGGAATCGCTGGCCAACACCAACCCCGGTCACTACCCGATCGACCAGGCTTGCCGGATGGCGTGCCAGATCTTGAAGGGACTCGATCATGCGCACAACCTGGGGTTTGTCCACCGGGACATCAAGCCCGAGAACGTGCTGATCGGCCGAACCCAAGACGGATTAGTCGCCAAGATCTCTGACTTTGGACTGGCCAAGAGTTATCGTGGGCTCGGCCTCTCCGCCCTAACCTTCTCCGGCGAGATGCGCGGCACGGTCCCGTTCATGCCTCCCGAACAGATGCTCGACTTCAAGACCGTTCTCCCATCAGGAGATCTCTATGCCACGGCGGCGACGTTGTACTATCTGATCTCCGGGCAGTTCATTTACGACCAGATCAACGACGGTGGCGATCTAATCCGCACCTTGCTCGAAGAACCACCCGTGCCAATCCGTAACCGTCGCCCGGAAGTCTCTGAGCACTTGGCTGCGGTGCTCGAGAAATGCCTCTCCCGCGCGCCCGCCGAGCGTTACCCGACCGCCGCCGCGATGCGGAAGGCCCTTCGTGTTTTCTGCTGAGATCGGCCTGGAATTCAGTCAGCAATGGGCAAGGGTGAGCCCTACCCGACGGAGCACTCGGCAATGAGCACCGCATATGAACCAGGTTCGGCCTCTCCCTCACCAGCCCCCGAACCCGATCCCTGGCGCCACGGCTGGCGCTATGTGAAGGTTCACCTTCCCGACGGTTCCTATGATCTCGATCAGGTGCCACTGACTCTTGAGGACGTGCTCCACCCTGAAGAAGGAGATCATAACTTGCATTGTGATGGGCACGACGAGGACTGCCGGTACTTGAAATCGGTCCTCAAGGCCCGGCTGGCCAATGATTCCTCGGCGCTAGTGCTCTCCGACTGCCGAGTGGATTTTGGGGCTCCCGGAGTTCGTCCTCTCGGCCCGGATGTTGCTGTGTTCTTGGGAGTTGGAAGAGTCAACGATTGGGTCACGTTCGATGTCGCCGCCGAAGGGGCACGCCCGGTCCTGGTGGTTGAAGTCACTTCGCCGGATTACTGGAAGAACGACTTCATCAAGAAAGTCGATTTCTATCACCGCGCTGGAGTCCCCCTCTATGTGATCGTCGACTCGAATGAGTCCGCCTCGCGTCGAAAGATTGATCTTTATGCGTACCGGAATACCCCGGATGGGTATGAGTCGATCGAACTGACCGACCGTCGCATCTTGCTCGAACCCGTCGGCCTTTGGCTGGAAGTCACCGAGGGCGATGTGGGTGAGCGTGTCTCACTCTTCGACCCTGTTTCAGGGCGTGAATACGGCACCTACACCCAGGAATTCGCTCGAGCCGAAGCCGAGCAAACAAGAGCCGACATCGAACAGGCCCGCGCCGAAGCTGAGCAAACAAGGGCCGATGTCGAACAGGCCCGCGCAGATTCCCAACAAGCCCGAGCCGATGCCGAGACCCAGTCTCGCCTTGAACTCGAGGATCGGCTGAGGAAGATGACCGAAGAGTTAAGACTTCTTCGAGAGTTGACCTAACGATTCGCAAGTCGCAGTGCGGTGTCACTAACACTCGCTCCACAGAGTCGGAGCGGCTACAATAACCGCTTAAGGCGAACGTGAGGGCCTCGTCCGAGGTCTGCGGTCCGCCGAGCCTTGTCAGGTGGAAGACGATCGATTATGGCGAGCGGCGTCACTGCGAACACAGTTGAGATCGGCGGGGTCAAGCTCCACCTGAGTACGGCGGATCGGTCCGAGCAGAGTTGGATCGGCCAGACTGAGGTTCTTCGACAACTGTTGGCATGTTGGCTCGTGGTTGACCCGAGTGATCGGCCTCTATCGCCTCGGCTTGTGGGTCCTCCCGGGATTGGCAAGACCACGCTGGCGATGGCTGCGGCCAAACTCCGTAAGCAGGCTCTTTATATCAACCAATGTACCGCTGACACGCGACCTGAAGATCTGCTCGTCACCCCGGTGCTCGCCGAGTCCGGCAAGATCGCCTACCATGCCTCCCCGCTGGTGACGGCAGTCATCACGGGAGGTATCTGCGTTCTCGACGAAGGGAACCGCATGAACGAGAAGAGCTGGGCAAGCCTCGCTCCGCTCTTGGACCATCGCCGTTATGTTGAGAGTGTGGTTGCCGGTATCACGATCCACGCCTCGCCGGACTTCCGCTGCTGCGTCACGATGAATGAAGATGAGTCCACTTATGAAGTTCCCGACTATATCCTATCTCGACTTCAACCAACCCTCACTTTGGGGTTCCCCGAGCGTGACGACGAGATGGCGATCCTCAAGTATCATCTCCCTTTTGCCGAGCAGGACTTGCTCGGGCTGACGGTTGAGTTCCTTCAGCAGGCCCACGAGCTTAAGCTCGACTTCTCGCCGCGTGATGGGATCAATATCCTCCGATTTGCCATCAAACGAATGGCCCAGGATTCGGACCATCCCCTCTCCAAAGATGAAGCATGGCTTGAATCACTCCGCTGTGTCCTTGGCGAAGAAGCCTCGAATCTAGACGAACTCGCGCGTCGTAAACGGAGAGCAATGGGGGGCCAACACTCACCGATGGGTCTAGGTGACCTCTTCTTCAGCCCCGACGATCCACTCCACCCGGATCTGGATTTTGACGAGGATGAAGACGAAGACGAAGATGAAGACGAGGATGACGATCGATGAGGCCCCCGAACGACTCCGCCGATCGCTTTCTGACGATCGGACCCAAAGTTCGCGTTCTCCCGATCATCCATGGGTCCGGCGACTTCGCGATCTGTGTACGTGAAGAGTTGCTCAGTCGTTCCTATGATTGTCTGGCTGTTCCTCTCCCTCCCTCGTTCCAAGAAGATGTCGAAAACGCGGTTGAAGCTTTGCCGATCATCTCTGCTGTGCTCCAACGTGATCATCACGAGGGGTTCGATCAAGACGACGTCTCCGGCTTCAGCTACGTGCCGATCGACCCGTGCCAAGGCGTAATCGCCGGGATCCGCACCGCGATCGGCGAACGAATTCCCCGCGTGTTCATCGACCTGGAGACGACCTCTTTCGAAGCCCAGCACGCGGTCTTCCCCGATCCTTATGCACTCAAACGAGTCAAGCCGGAAGCATTCGCTGCGGCGGTCCTGCCGGCGATTCCTGTACCGTTACCTGGCCAACACGCGAACCGCATTGCCTGGATGGCTGCCCAGCTCCGGTATCTCGAAAAGCGTTATCGTTCGATTCTGTTTGTATGCTCATTGCTCGATTGGCCCTGGATTCGTCAGGCCTACTTCGATCCCCCCAAGCCGTTTGAACCCGACGACTTTGAGCCTGCGATCCAAACCTACGGGGTCGAGCCCAAGACGCTCACCTTTCTCCTCGGCGAACTTCCGTTCGTAACCGCGCTCTATGAACGAGGGCGTCGCGAGCTAACCGACGACGACAACCTCTCCGTCGATGGCGTCAAGGAGATGCTTCTGGCCGCCCGAGAGCGATTGAAAAAGACCCTTCCCAAAGTTGCCCAACGGATCACGCCCCAGCTACTTTCGGTTTACTTTCGATACGTTCGGAACCTCTGTTTGATGGATCGAAGGCTGACCCCCGACCTCTATACCTTGATTGTAGCAGCCCAACAAACGGCAGGTGACGACCTGGCCCGGGCTCTCGTCGAGGTTGCACGAACATATCCGTATGTCGATTTCGATGAAGATGGCTCGAATCTTCGCATGAGCATCGATCGTGGCGAGGTTCCCGGCTGGGGTACGTCACCTCTCGTGAGCCGACTACCCGGTCAAGCCCTAACTTGGCGGACCCTCGAACTGCGGCCCCAACCTCCCGAACGCGATCGGAGGAGTTGGACCAAGCAGTGGGACCCCTACGGTATGTGCTCCTGGCCCCCCGAGGATGAGCGGATCGAGAGTTTTCAGCGCCATGTACGCGACCAGGCCAAAGCGATTCTCGGGGCCGACCTCGCACGTTCCGAGAAGTTTACATCAAGTGTTATGGATGGACTCGATATTCGTGAGACGTTGCGAAACTGGCACACCGGTGACTTGTATGTGAAAGTCATTCCCCCCAGTCGGGGCTCAGTCGATGCCGTTCTCTTCCTGTTCGATGTCCCCGCCGATCCCCAGCGTTATACGAACAGGACGACTTGGTACGCGGAGCACGGCGAAGAATCGACCCTTTCATTCTTCGCAACGGATCATATGATGGACATGGTCGGACCGGGAATCGCCCGTGCTGAATATGGCGGGGCTCTCTTCCTTTTCCCTCCCAGACCGATCCCCGATATTTGGACCAACGCGAGGTTTGACTTCGCCACCACCCTCGAAGAACGGTTGCTCGCAGGTGCTTGCTATCACACCAAGGAGCGCCACGTGGCCGTGGTCTGCGCTAGTGCACCTCCTGCTTCCTGGCGGAAGATCGCCAAGCGCTATGGACGCAAGCTGGTTCACCTTCCTCTCAAACGGTTCGGTGGTCAGTTGATCGAGCGACTGCGGCAGTTTCATGTTCTCAATGGCAAGCATGTGCGCTCGTACGCCGCCGACTTTCTCAGAGATGCATAGATGAGTCAGGGTCCATACCAGGTGAAGGGGATGCATCAATGAACGTGATCTTGCTCGCGGTGATCGTACTAACAGCCGATCCAGTGGCACTTGTTCCGTTCGAAGCACCCAAGTTCGGCGTCAAGACGGCGATACCCGTCGCATGGCCGATCGCCGTTCGTGAGCGAGACGACCGGATCTTTGTTGCCCTGATCCCCCAGAGCGATCCGGATCGACCGGGAGTCGTCGCCTGTGAGCTGGGGCTCGCCCCCGAGACACTCGACGAGTACCGAACACGCCTCGACGGAGCCGCCCAGCGGAACGTCCGCCCGGGGGGGAAGCTCACCCGCAACGAGGTCGTCAAGGCTTCCAACGGAGAACGGCTGGAAACCATTTGGGAATTCCAACCGCGTGGGGTAGGACTATGGAGAGAGCTCAGCGTTCGGGTCGTCGCCCACCGTCAGATGTACACATTCACTCTCAACGCCGACGAGAAAACCTATCCCGATGCCAAAGTCGCGTTTGATACGCTGATCGAATCCACGACCTTCACGGCCCCCAATACTGGGGCGACTGCCGATGCGAAGATCAAAGGGCGATGGTTGCAGCGTGAGTTTGGGTTCGCAATCGACCTCCCCGATGGATGGGCGCCGGTGCTTGCTCCCAATGAGGTGGCGCTCTTTTATGCGAATGGGTCTGCGCATGGAATCTGGTCCGACAATGTTCTTGTGCTCGGCTCCGAGGGGCGTCCGATCGATCTCGCGGATGTGGCGAGGACACTTCCCGACCAGCTCCGTGAGGTCGAACCAAAGTGCGAGGTCGTGTCTTGCGGGCTCGTCGATCAGGGTAAGATCAAAGCGCTCGAAACGGTGGTTCGGACCCAGCGAGGCCCGTTCTCGATGACGGTGCTCGAACGCCGTTTTCGGGGAGAGAAGATCAATTATGAAGTCAAGTACACCATCGAATCCAAGCGGTTCGATGAACTTGCGCCCGTCTTGAGGAAGAATCTCGATAGCTTTGGTGAGCTGCCCGGAGGTCTCCAGCCAGGAGCCACCAAACGATCGGGCTGAGTCTGCAGTTCGCTATCGACTCTGCACTCGTACATATTCGCCATCGTCTTCTACGTGCAGAGGAAACAGAGCCTTTCGAAGCAAGGCGTGTGACTCTCCCTCTCGCCAGCTCACGAGTGAGGGATGCACCTTCTGAGCGTGCGCAACATGCTCCTTGACGGCAATCTGACGGCAAAGATCACTCTCGGGTCGGGTATCAAAGACCGCAGCCATCGTGCCTGGAAGCCAGTCAGATTCGGCCACACTCGCACGATGAAGGATCGTCGTTTGTCCCTCGAAACGACTCAAGGTGACGCCGGGGACATAGCGATTATCGCGGAGGAAGGCAACGCGATCTTCGGGCTTCGACCGACCCAGAGGTCCCATCGGAAGGCAGACCTCTTCGAGGACCAGCTCACCCCAGAGACGTTCTCCATCAATCATCGCAATGTTGATGAGAACACGAGCAGGTGCGGATCCCACTTTGGAATGAAATCTGGCTTCGCAACAGATGGGTCGATCTGTTGGTGGTGGACCGTAAAAGCGAATCTCACGTATCGAGAGCGGGTAACTCGCGACGCCAGTCCCGACTTCCGGGCACCATTGACCGAGCGCATCATGGGGAATGCCATGAGTCGTGGCGTCGAGTAACCCGGGATTCAATCGCCCCGTAAATACAGAGCCCGCCGACGGATCCAAGGTATATGAGGAACCTCGTGAACCCATACGTAGGCTTGTCAAATATTGAAATGCCAACCCGTGGAAGAGTTGACCACTCCGATACGGAGAGGGCTGATCCACTCCAGCTTCAAGGGAGGGTGGGGACGGGGGGGAGAGTGGCCAGGATTCACTGAGTTGGACAGAACCGGTTGCGATCAACTCCCAACCGTTGCCACGTCCTGGCGTGTCGGCCAGAAGTCGGACCTTGATCTCGTCATGTGTCGAAATCATCGATTCTGTTCGAAGCTTTCTCGGTCGGTCGCAGATCAACCATCGGAAGGCGCGAACGTCTCGAAGGCCAACGACGTGAAATCCCGATTGAGCTGTGTTGGCAGCATCGGCGAGCAGTTCGGCCAGGTAGGTCATCGGCAGCGCAGGGAGCACGTAGGTTGGGCAATGGTCCCGAACCCACGGATGCTCATCAGGGTCAAAATCAAACTCGACGACCTGGGGAGCGGTCGGAGTTGGTGTGTCCGTTCCCACTTGGATTACTTCACCGCGACGGTTGTTCGGGCGTGCTGATGTTTACCTATGATACGCATGCCGATCTTGCCAGCGGTGTAGATCCGCAGCCCGTCGCACCAGAATGAAGCTTCGGCACGAACGAAGGCGTGATCGTCCTCCGTGCCAACCTCGGTGATCTCGGCGGTCACTGTGATCGCTTTGTTGGTCGGAACGACCTGGCCGCGAAACTTCCAATCGATCTCTCCGACCCCGATTGGCTCGAATCGAGGTTCAAAGCGATCCTTATGCATGCCCGTACTAAGCATGTGAAACTGCAATAGTTGTGCCATGGCTTCGATGCCAAGGCTGCCCGGTTGAACGGGATCTTGGAAGAAGTGGGCCTTGAAGAACCACTCGCCGGGCTGGACATCCTTTTCAGCGCGAAGGGTGCCTAGGCCAGCTCGACCACCCTGTGGGTCTGTGTGAGTCACACGGTCGAGCATCAGCAGTCGACCACGATCAAGCCCGCAAGAACCGTTGAAGTATTCTGGGGGGCGACTTCGCAGGTCGATGACGGAACCCTTGGGGGCATCAAAGACAGCCTTGGCGGCTGCATCGAACGGGGCCCCAACCTGCTCCACCAGCGAGGCAGGGGGGAAGAAGCCGAACATGGTTTTCAGCGAAAAGATCGGTCGATCGCCTTGCGTGCATTCCACCTGAAACGCAGTCAAGGTGGTGGCACCCGACCGCGACAGGCTCGTCAATGTGGAACGTGTGATCAACTTACCACCATTGGGGATCACCGACCCGTGGATCTTGCCTGAGCCGTCAAGGTTGCGGAACCGCATCTCTTGAGGAGAATGCGCTGCACAGCCCACGAACGATGCCAGCCACCCGCAAGGCTGCAACGCGGCTTCAGTGAGCACAGAGATAGGCATCGCCTGGTTGTTGGTGTCGCCGAAGTACCATTCGCTTGGCGTCACATCGAGCTCGGCCTCGACCGAGACGCCGGCTTTGATTTGCCCAGGCTCGCTGGGCATCTTGGTGACTCGACTCACGAAGTGGTAGGGTGGGGCGGGGAGTCGAGGGACACCAATCGGGCTATCAAAACGCGAGTACATAACGCCAAAAGCATCACTTGGGCGTCCTAAAGCACACGCCATCATCGCCGCGTGGTCACCCCGAACATCGCCTGCGGTCGCGGCTCGTCCGGGTTCCTGCTCAACCCCGAACATTGTTGGATCATCATTTAGAGGCCATGCGGGGGTCAAGCGAATGCCCATCGCCCGGCAGTGGAAGGCTTTAAGGCCATCGACAGAGCAGAGGACATCCGCTTTGAGGGCTGGCTCATCACCATCGACAACGGACTCGACAAAGACTTCATAGGTTAGCACGCGTGAGCGCGGAATGACTTGACCACGGCAACGCATCTTGAGTTCATGACTAACGAGTGGCTCGAATCGCCAGCCATCCCGGTCGATTGTCAGCCCGAGGCTAGTCATATAGATGGCTAGAGCCTGCATGCAGCCGTCGAACATCAGCGTTCCAGGCATGCATGGGTCGTTCTTGAAGTGGCCGGGGAAGAACCAGGAATTGGGCGTGATATCGAGTTCTGCGTGGAGGTAACCCCGCCCCCACGGGCCGCCGGAATGATCGAGTTTGGTCACTCGATCAATCAACATCATCTCACCACTGGGGATGCCTGGAGTGCGTGAGTGGGGCGCAGCGCGTTCGAAACCGGGTCCAAAGCACGTGTACGCATTGCCTGATGCAAAGGCCTGGAGATCTTCCTTAGAGAGCGAGCTTTTATTGAGTGCGACGAGGGGCGGATCGAGCCTGGCACTCGTGTCATGCTTACCCGTCTCGGCGTCCCAGAGGACCCCTTCCGAATCATCGAGTTCAGCCTGGGTAAAGAAGCCTGCCTGGCCGTTGCGGACGCTCATCCGCAGCTTCCCATCAACATAGCAATCGTAGTGGAAGAAGAAGAGACGGATCTCTCCGGTCCGAGCATGCCCGTCGAGGTGGATATCGTAGTGAAGCGTCTCGCCAGGCTTTGCCAGCGGCCCATGATAGGTCAAGTCGCAGCTCAGCAGGCGATACCGGCGCGTGCCACGCACCAGGAAATCGACACCTAGGTATGAGATCAAGAGAAGGTCCGCTTGACCCGACTCGATCATGATTCCTGGTGGCATCCGACCGTGGTGTAAGTACCATGAGTCGGCTCGAACGTCGGTCTCAGTCGAGATCGAGCCGGTCCCCATCGAGCCTGCTTCCGCAACAAGGCCGACAACACGATCGGCCAGGAGTAACGGCGGCATCGGCATCCGCACTTGGATCTCGTATTGATCTTGCTGAGTAAACAAGGGTCCGAATACATCTGAGATCTTGCCACCAGCCATATGTTCAAGCTGGGCTCTGCTGAGCGTCAATCCTTGACTCGGCAATGGCTTGCCGGGTTCAACAGCCATAACGACCGGTGTCGGCGGAGTCGGTTTAACGACCGGCATCGGTGTCGGACGCGACAACTCGTTTCGGACTGGCGGAGGGACAGGGGGTAGGGGAGGCGCGATTGGTTGTGATCGCTGGACTGGGAAGGGTGTTCGTACCGAGGTGGGGACAGGTCGAGAAGTTCCTATGTTTGCCAGATTCCGCGTCGTCGCGAGGAATGAAGACTGAGCGTCTGCCATCGCCGCCAGCCAACTGCGGTGGGTTGCGGTCACTTCCGAAGTGAGGCTGTTGGCCGTGCCCAAGGGGGCTGATGCGACCGGTGCGGGCACGAACGGACGATCCTGTCTCGGAACAGGTCGAGCCGTTGAACCGTTCGTATGCGCTGCCGGTACCGGCCCGACCGATTGAACCCAGAGATCATCCACAGGTGGTAATATAGGAGGCACGGGCATTTCTTCCATATCAAGATCAAGCTCAATGTATGCGTTGAGCTTTGGTTCCGGCATCATCGTATCGGCGGCGAGCGGAGCGGAAGGGGCGGGGATGACCACCTCGGGCAGGCGGGTTGGCAGTTCGATCGTTGGTCCCTGGGAGAGGTAGGGAGAGGGAGAGATCTCCTCAACGATCGCGAGGACTCGGTCCAGGTTGATGGGAGCACCCGCTACCCAGAGCCGGGCCGTTCCTTCGAAGAGTTGGCGGATCGGGGGACGACCGGCGAGGTCAAATGAGACCGTCAGGTGTTCTCGATCACCCAGGATGCGCTCGATCGAACGGCTGAGCATGTTGCGCGGACCGTGCTCGACGAAGATTCGCACGCCATCTCGGTAGGCCGCTTCCACGGTCTTAGGGAAATCGACGGTGTTACAGGCTTGTTTGGTATACGCATCGGCAGCCGCATCGGCGGAAGCTTTGAACCACGTATTGATCCCGTTGGAATAGAAACGGACATCGTCCACTTCGCGAGTTGGTCGATGATGGACGCGATGCCATAGATCGGCCACCGGGGTGACTTCGGGGCAGTGAGCAACCACCGCGAACGACATCCGTTGCGAGCGGG
This sequence comes from Isosphaeraceae bacterium, assembly GCA_025356475.1. Taxonomy (GTDB): domain Bacteria; phylum Planctomycetota; class Planctomycetia; order Isosphaerales; family Isosphaeraceae; genus JANXSX01. Next base: position 47,301 of record JANXSX010000137.1, read on the forward strand.
CCTTCAACTGGGCGATGACCGCCTTGCAATCGTCGTATTCACCGTTGATCGTACATTCATTAGGTGAGAATATCAGCGTGATCCACACACGAGGCTTGCCCGCGACTGCCGCGCGGACCTTCTCGACATTATGCATCAAGTGCCAACTGGTGTAGTGGATCGGCTCGTTGGGCTTGAGCCACCCTTTCCCTTCCCAATAGGTACGGACACTATGACACTCGCCACCGAGTTGGTGATCAGGGAGCCCCGAGTTCTCCCAGTCGGCGAGGCGTTGGTCGGGGTCGTCCCAGGCACCTAGGCCTTCGAGTGCGGAGACCTCACCGGAAGAGACGCTCAACGTTGCCTGGGGCCGGAGCCCCATCACATTCAAACTCCAGTCGACGTGGAACTGACTCATCGCCCACGAGCCGATCACACGGTCATTCACAGCCAGTTCGGTCACGGTCGATCGGGGATAAATTGCGGATGTGACCCGGTCAAGATCCCCCTTGCGGCGGAGCGACTCCCAGAGATTTGGCATCGCCAACAATAGGTCTTGTGCCATGCCGGGATAGCCGACAGCCGCAGGCGCGAAGACATAAGCAATCTCGCCGGAGATCGGTGCTGAGCCAAACCTCGCTCCGGGAATGTGGGGTTCGCGTCCGGCTTTGAGTTCGCTCAGTGCCTTCTCGCGGATCACGCTCGAAGCGGCCAGGTCATCAGCGACAATTGCCAGCCGGACCGGTCCGTCGCCGCCGGGTTGGTCGGCCTCGACCCGTTGAATCAGATCTGCCCGGTCGGAACCTGCGTAGCAACGGAAAGAAACCTTCGCAAGCGGAACTCGGCGGGCGGGTCGATCAATGGGTGCAGTAATTCGCAGATGATGACGACTTCCACCGAGGGCGGAGACGTGAACGTCCACAGTGCGACGCTCAGGCGAGGCGAGCCAAGGAACCGCCAACCCAGTTTTTCGGGGCAGGGCGGCATATGAGCACGCCACGATTCCAGCAGCGGTCAGCATCAGTCCCGACGCGGCGTGCGCATGGCCGAACCTGGAGGAAAGCCCTGCGTCCTCAGAATCGAGATGCAGGTCAAGTTCGGCAGAGCCTGAGGTATGATCGGCAGGTAAGATGGCGAGTATGTCTTGGCCGGCAGCCTGGGCATCGGCAAGTCTGCGGACGACCAGGACGACGGCTGCATCACCGGGAAGTTGCCGATCCGCAGAGAGTTGATCGCCGCTCGCGGTACGATGAACAGTCTCACAACTCAGGTCGACTGCGGCGACGATGGCCGCATCGATTTCACCGGCAGCGATTGCGCGTCGGGCAAGTTCAAGAGCCTTTAGACCCGAAGCTTCTTCGGCACTTATGGTAAAGCCAGGACCGTCCAGGTGGAAGAAGCGGTTGAGCTGGTTCGCGGGGATGTTGGGCATCGTCCCTTTGACACGTGCCGCTGTGAGCGAATGAGCCCACGATTCCGCCTGTCCAGGGTCGAGGGCAGTTCGCCACCTTCCACCATGTCGGGCAGATTCGGGGTCACAACCCATGCCGACATAAACCCCAGTTCGTTCTCTCGGCAGTTGGAGATTCGCAAGAGCTTCAAGACATGCGAGCTTGAGCAACGTTTGCTGACCGAGGGTGTCAGGAAGTTCCTGGGGAGGGACCTTGAGCTGGGATGGGGTCACATGGAGAACCCCCGCCGGGAAGCCCATTCCCCCTCCGGCGAGTTCGGTCGGTATCGGACCTTCAACGAGTAGGTGTCGGACGAAGTCTTCGGTCCTTAATCCACCAGCCGCGCGCACTCCCAACGAGATGACAGCGAGATCGATCTGGGGAGGTTTGACCGCAGGAGGAATCCGGGTTGGATGCGTCTCGACCCATTCTTCAAGAATCAAGTGAGCATTACAGCCGCCGAATCCGAACGCGTTGATCCCCGCGCGTCGCGGGCCATCCGCCGTCCAGTCTTCCGCTTGATCTAGGAGCCGAAACGGGGTTCCCCAGAGATCGACAGGCTCGTCGATCCCCAACGTGGGAGGTCGGACACCGGCTTGCATCGCGCCTAGAACTTTAAGGATCGCAGCGCCGCCGGCTGCGGCAAGAAGATGACCAAGATTCGATTTGAGCGACCCGATAGGCAGGTTTTTTTGACCTTCGAAGACTCGACCCATACTCGTCAGTTCGGCGCGATCACCGAGGACCGTTCCGGTCGCGTGACATTCGATCAATGAGATGGTCGCCGGATCGATGCCTGACCGATCATAGGCATCGCGAAGTGCGCGATACTGGCCGACAGGGTCTGGGGCAAGGAAGCCTCCACCCGAGCCGTCGTTCGAGAGACCGACACCACGGATCAGGCCAAGGATGGGCTGGCGATCCGCCAGGGCATCTTCCAATCGTCGTAATGCGAGGATGACCGCGCCCTGGGCGGGGAGGAGTCCGTCGGCCGAGCGATGGAAGGGACGAGATTGCCCGGTCCGACTGAGCGCGCCAAGCGCGGTGAAGCCAAGTTGGAGAAAGAGGCCATCGGCCGCATTGACCGCACCGGCGAGCATCAAGTCGACGCTCCCGTCGTGAAGCTGGTCGCACGCGAGTTTCATCGCATAGAGCGCCGAGGCACACGCGGCATCAAGAGCCATTGCCTCGGGATTGCAACCGAGCGCCCTGGCCGCGATTGACGCAGGGAGCCCCGAAGAAAACCGGTCGCGGGAGCGTGGCACGACCTGATTAGTCGAGCCTTCCTGACGGTTGAGCCAGACCGACTGAGCGTATGCGGTGTGCCCGTCGGTCGGGTACGAGAGGTTGCCAATCACCAGACCTGAGCGCTTTGGGGTCCGCGTGGGTGCGTAGCCGGCTTCGACGAGTGCCTGACGGCCAGCGTGGAGCAGCCAGCGAATCTGTTTGTCGGTAGCGAGGATCTCGTTGGGATCCAGGGCGAACCCATTGGGGTCGAACGCCCGGTCGAATCCGCGCACGAAGCCACCCCGAAGAGTCCAAGCCTTGTCGGGCGTGGGCTTATCGGGGTCGGTCAGGAAGCGACTGGGCTCGGTATTCCAATCCTCGCGTTCGGCATTGCTGACCGCTGAACGTCCGGAATGGACCAATTCCCAGAGTTCGGCGGGTGATGCCGCGCCCGGTAGGATACAGCCCCGACCGACGATGGCGATCGGCGGAGGAGCCGTCATCGCACCGTCTCCTCGCGGAGCGACGACGTTAACGCGTACATCTCCAGCCCACCAAGATACATGACCGGTCGTCCTGTCTGATCACGGAGCAAGACCTCTGCAGAGAGCCCATCGCGGCGAATTTGGCCTCGGAAGTCGCAGTGCAACGGACCTGTCGAAGGCCCTTCGGAACAAAGGATCAACCGACCGATCAAGGCGGGCAAACTCTGACGCTGCAACGAATGACCGGCCCAAAGCATTGGCAATTGGAGACAGCCATCCAAGGCGACGGGATCGGTCAGGTAAGGCCCACCCGCCCATTTCATGGTCGTGGTTCCGATGAGTTGCCCTGAACCACCATCGGTGGCCATGGTGCCGAGCCCCGTGATCGCGTGAAAGCTCGGGCCGTGGAACAGGGGGCCGTCATAGATTTCAGCCATCTCGAATGGCCAAGGCTCGCCAGTGGGCGCGGTGACCTGGGTGGGGGGCTCGATCCGTTGTCCTGCCGCGACGAGCTTACCGGTTGCTGAGTAGCGAACATGCCCCGTCGCGTCGCAGAGTTCCAGGCGGACGACGTTGGCATCGCTGGTTGGCTTGACGACGACCGTGAGGGCGACACTTCGGGTTTCGAACTCAGGGAGCGGCACTCCACGGAGCACGCGCATCTGCTCGAGTTCACCCAACCGGCGACCGGGGAAAGCCTCATGAACACCCCGGGCGAACAGTTCGACAACCACGGCCGCCGCGACGACCGGGATGTCACGCACCGTGTGGTCCGCGAGGTAGGGCATCGACTTTGCTCCTGCTTGCACACTAAAGCGGAAGTCGTCTTTGGTCCCCGTCTTGGGGGCTTCCAGCGAGCCCCCCATCACCAAGACAACGTCGGTCTGGGTTGCGGCGAGTTCATCGGCGAAGAGCTTTGAGCCCTCTTTAAGTCCGAGCAGAGGAATGCCCATGGCCAGGAAATGCTTGCGGAGCGAAGGGGTGACCATGCCACCATCCCAAGGGCCCCAGCAGAAGGACTTGACCAGGCAGCGACCGGCCCGACGTCGTGACTCGGCCAACGCAACCTGGTTGAGGACGGCATTGGCAGCAGCGTAGTCCGACTGGCCCTTATTTCCGCTGATCGCAGCGACCGAACTGAAGATGGCCAGTACCTTTAAGGGATCGTCGGCGGTGGCAGCGAGGATGTTAGTGATCCCCTGAACCTTGACGCTGAAGACCTTATCGAACTGCTCGTTTGTCTTTTCGAGAATCAGTTTGTCGGCAAGCACACCTGCCGCGAAGATGACCCCTGATGGGGCTCCCCAACGTTTGCGGACCTCGCCGACAGCCGTCGAAGTTGCGGACGCATCGAGGGAGTCCGCCGGCAAGTAGATCGCTTCGCTCCCAGCCGTTTGAAGCAGGATGAGGGTGTTGCGGACTTCCCGCTCGGCAAGAATCTGACCTGCGCGGTTCTTGGCATCGGCCGGGGTGATCGACTCGCCGCGTTCCTTGGCTTTGGTGAGGAGGACGTTCACCAAGGCGTTCTGGTCGACCGCTCCCTGATATTCGCTGGGCTCGTCATGGAGACGGGTCCGACCCAGGAGGGCAATCTTGAGCTTGGTTCGGCCAGCGAGTTCCACCAGGCAAGCGGCGGTCACCCCTCGCGCCCCGCCGACTGCGATGATGACATCGCCGTCGGTTAGCACATTTGCAGCGATTGGGGTAGGCTCAGAAACGGTTCGCAGGACAAAGCGACGGCCATCGGCCATGAGGCCAACCTCATGCTCGTCCCCTCCGCAGAGGAGTTCAGAAACGATCGCCTTGGCAATCTCGGCGGACGTGCGAGTGCCTCGTTCGCAGTCGATGGTTCGGCCTGCCAAAGTAGGCCACTCCACGCCTGCTGTTCGGGCGAGAGCCGACAGCCCCCCGGCCCAGGCTTGAAATCCTTGGGCAGGAGCGACCAGGCCAAAACTGCCACCGGTATCTTGGAGAATGATTAGTTCACCACTCGCCTGAGCGAGTCGGGGCCCAGCCCAGCGGAGCGATTCTAGCACCGAACGATGGACCGAGCCTGCGGATGTTGCTGAGTCGAACGATCGCAAGCCGTCGAGCACAATCAGCGAGCTGATCTCGTCGATTGGCCCACCCGGATGGACGACGACAGCCCGGAGCCCCGCCTCTTCAAGTTCGTCGCAAACAGCGTCCGCGACACCATTTCCGTCGTCGGTCACGCCGATCAAGCCTTCGGGACGAAGGGCGCGACCAGCGAAGCCACTCACCCCTTTTTCGACGGCTCGCCAGACCGACCGGGAGACTTCGGAGGCCACCTGTGCCTGGGTTGGGACTGACGCGGCGGCCACGGCAGCAGCGGTTGGAGCCCCGCCGACCTTCGTATTGATGTAGGCGACGATCTCTCCCAAGGTCTTCAATGGTCCGAGCTCGTCCATCGGCAACTCGGGGAGGCCGGGGAGCGCGGACTGTAAGGCGGAGAAGATCTCAACTCGCTTGATCGAGTCGACCCCGAGATCTCCCTCCAGCTCCATCCCCAAACCGAGCACATCGCGGGGATAACCCGTGGTCTTGACGACCGTTTCCAGTAGGGCTTCCGTGACTTGGGCGGCGGAGAGTTGAGCGGGTGCCGGTGCCTGAGCGGGTCGGGCTGACGCCGCGATTGGCTTCGTTTCGTTGGGCTGGGGGGGGGCCGATCCGACCTTTTTACTGATCAGCTCGACGATCTCGCCCAAGGTCTTGAGAGGGGCGAGTTCCTCCATCGGCAACTCGGGCAGGCCGGGGAGCGCGGACTGTAAGGCGGAGAAGATCTCGACTCGCTTGATCGAGTCGACCCCGAGATCGCCTTCGAGCTCCATCCCAAGGCCGAGGACGTCGCGGGGGTAACCCGTCGTCTTAACCACTGTCTCTAACAGGGCTTCCGTCACTTGGTCGGCGGTCAGATGGACACCCGAGGGGGCCGAAATTGTGTTCGTTTGGGCGTGGGCGACCGAGCCTGGGCTCGAAATTGGGTTCGTTTTGTTGAGTGCAGGCGAGGCGATCGCGGTCTTGGTCTTGGTCTCACCGATCTTAGACTTGATCAGGTTGACGATCTCGCCCAAGGTCTTGAGTGGCCCGAGCTCATCCATCGGCAGTTCGGGAAGGCTGGGGAGTCGGGTCTGAAGGGCCGAGAAGATCTCGACTCGTTTGATCGAGTCGACCCCCAGGTCTCCTTCGAGCTCCATCTCCAGGCCGAGGACATCGCGGGGGTATCCGGTCGTTTCGACAACCGTTTCGAGCAACGCGTCGGTGACCTGCTCTACCGTGAGTCCCGCGATTGGCTCGGGGGTGTGTACTACCGCTGGTGCATGGGATCTTGCGATCGGGGCAGAAACGGCGGTTGGCTTGGGAGCGTAGTGTGACGCTTCGCCGTTCCCCAAACTTGCGGGAGGGGCGACAGCACGCGGTGCCTCGTATCGAACGGGCTCAGGGGCGGGAGCTTGCAACGCCGGGCGTCGGACGCGAGGGGCTTCCTGGACAGGCGAGATCTCGGAGGACGGGGCGCGACCGCCGCCGCCACGAGCGAGCGATTCCATGGTGCGGAGGAAGTCTTGGTGACCTCGCAGCATGTTGTGCTGGAAGTCGCGCTGAGCTTCCGCGATCTGGCCGAACATCGAGTCGGCGACGACGTGTGATTGGGTTCTCTCGTCCATCTCGGTCTCGTCTTCGAATTCGTGGTGCTCGGGTGCGGGCAGATCGTCGAACGCGTCTTCGGTCGACCAGTTGGTCTCGCTCGGGTCTTGAGCGAATGTGGGGCTATGGTCATAAACATGACCATTCACCTGCGGATCACTCGGATAGGCGAGGCCATTCGACCAAGCGGTTTCTTGCGGGCCGACCGGAGTTGGTGGAACCGGAGGCAGATCCAGGCGAATCGCGGGGGCAGGGGCGGCGCGGGGAGCTTCGATGACCTTGGTCGGGTTCGGGGCTGGGAGGGCAGCTCCGCCACCGACCGGCGGGTATGGCTTCTGGTAGAGCGCACCGGTCAGGGTGATCATTGGCTTGGGCTTGCCAACCGGGATCGGGTCAACCTGGGGGATGAAACCGTGCCAGAGTTCTTCCCAGCGGATCGGGACGCCCGCGACTGCAAGCTTGGCGAGCAGGTTCCAGAGGGAAGTGATTCCATTAACCCCACGTCGGTCGGTCGCGAGGGCTCGGAACGGTCGACCCTTGAGGCAAGCTTCGACCAGGCCGGTCAGTACGGCGTTGGGTCCAACCTCAATGAAGGTCCGGGCCCCTTGGCGGTAGAGTTCCTCAACCTGTTCGACGAACAGCACCGGCTTCGCAAGTTGATCGGCGAGCAGCGCTTTGGCAGTATTCGTCTCGTGGGGGTAGGCTTGAGCTGTGCTGCAGGCGATGACCGGAATCTGGGTCGCGCTGAGCGAGATTCCGTTCAAGAAGGCACCAAAGGCGTCGCGGGCACCGGCGACGATTGGGGTGTGGAACGCTGAAGCGACCGGTAACCGGACGAAGCGGACCCCAGCCTTCTCGAGCCTGGCTTCGGCTGCTTCGATCACCGATACGGTGCCGCTGATGACCATCTGCTGTGGGCTGTTGTGATTGGCGAACACAAGCTCAGGTTCCAGGTCTGCAAGCAGTTTCCGAGAGACCTCGACCGGACCGACAACCGCAGACATCGCGCCTGGAATCGTGGCGGCGGCGGCCATCGCCTCGCCGCGGGCTCGCGAAGTCTTGAGCATGTCCTCTTCAGAGATGGCCTTGGCGGCATGAAGCGCGACAACTTCGCCGAAGCTATGACCGGCGGTGAGGTCGGGGACGATTCCTACTGCGGTCAGGACTCGGTAAGTCGCCAGCGAGGCGGTCCCAAGCGCGGGCTGAGCCCACTGGGATCGCTGGAGCGATGCACGTCGCAAAGCCTCGCCGTCGGGTCCGTGCGCAGGGGGCATGAAGACGATATCTTGGAGTCGTTCGGACCCGCCGGAGCAGACTTTGGCACCAAGATCCCAGGCGGAACGGGCGTCCTCGCGGAACATGGCGAGGTCGGCCCCCATGTCGGGGTACTGGCTTCCCTGACCTGGGAAGAGGAACGCGACCTTGCCGATTTCGCTCCCAATCCCCAGCGAAATCCCTTCGCCCAGAATCTGTTCGCCGGTGTGATCGGTCGGGAGTTTCGCCAAGCTCTCCGCCGCCGAGTTCAGTTTGAGCGTGAGATCGGCCTCGTTTGCGGCAACAATCGCCAGCCGGACGCGGTGATCCGGCTTCCAGGTGGTCTGGGACTGGTGGGCCAGGAACCCCAGCGACCCCGGCCTCATCTCGGAGGAACCAAGTTCGCGGCAACGCGCGGCCGCATTCGCAGGAGTATCGGCACCAACAAGGATGACTTCGCAAGGGGTGGTCCGGGTCCGAGGTGCTGTTCGACCCGTCCCGAGGTACTCTTCCAGGGTCACGTGGAAGTTGGACCCACCGAAACCGAACGAGCTCAGCGATGCCCGACGGGGCTGGGCATCGTCCCGAATCCAGGGCCGGGCCTTGGGGTTCAGGTAGAACGGCCCCCCCTCGGCGAGGATCTCCGCAGCCGGGTTCTCCGCCTTGATAATCGGCGGCAAGACCTTGTGTTGGAGCGAGAGCACAACCTTCAACAGGCTCGCGGCGCCTGCGGCCGCCTTCGTATGACCGATCTGCGACTTGATGCTCCCGAGTGCGCAACGCTTGGGCGGAAGGTTGCTAAAGACCGTCTTAAGACCAGCCAGCTCGGCGGCATCACCGGCAACCGTGCCCGTGCCGTGCGCCTCGACCAGTTCCACAGACTCGGGACCATAACCGGCATGCTCATAGGCACGCAGGTAAGCACGCACTTGGCCATCGGCCCGGGGTGCATAAATGCTCTTACTCCGCCCATCGGACGAGGCACCACAGCCCCGAATAAGCGCGTAGATCGGGTTTCCTTCCCGCTCCGCATCCTCCAGGCGGCGGAGCATTACCATGCCCACTCCTTCGCCCATCATCGTGCCGTCGGCATCCGAGGTGAACGGGCGGCAGTCGTCGCTCTTGGACAACGCCCCGGTCTTGCTAAAGCACATGTACATTAAAATATCATTGAGTGCATCCACGCCACCCGTGATTACGGCGTCGGACTGACCCAGATAGAGTTCGTCGAGCGCCAGGTGCAGGGCACCGAGCGAGCTGGCACATGCGGCGTCGATTACGCAGTTGGAGCCGCCCAGGTCGAGGCGGTTAGCGATCCGTCCGGCGACCACGTTGCCGAGCATTCCGGGGAAGGTGTTCTCCTGCCACTCAGGGAAGTGGGAGGAGATTTTCTCGCAAGCCTCTTGGACCTGGTCTTCACCCATGCCGAGTTCGCGAAGGGCTTTGACCCAGACCGGGCGCTGAAGCCGACCCGCCATCTGGACACAAAGCTGGGTCGCGGAGGCAACGCCGAGGATCACGCTCGTCCGTTCGCGGTCGAGCTCGTGGAAGGCACCTTGGGCGTCAGTCATTGCTTGTTTGGCGACAACAAGCGCGAGGAGTTGGGCGGCGTCGGTCGCGGGAAGAATGGTGGGGGGGACGCCGAAGCCGCTGAAGTCGAAGTCGACTGGATCAAGGAACCCGCCGCGCTTCGAATAGACTTTATCGCGAGTAAGCGGGTCGGCATTGTAGAAGTCTTCGGTCAACCAGTGGGTTGCGGGGACGTCGCTCAGGAGGTCACGACCGCCCACAATATTCGACCAGAAGCTCTGGACGCCCGACCCGCCCGGGAACAAGGCCCCGAGACCAACCACAGCGATGGGGGGGAATGGATCACTCAGCAGACGACCCATGATGACTCCAGTCAGGGGAGGACGGTCGACCGTCCTTCAGTCGCACCAACGGGAAGGGCTGAAGCCCACACCGCAGGGGGGGAAGATGTCAAAAGGTGAGAAATACGAGGTTTCAGCGGTTCGCGAGTTCGTCCCCGCGTGTCAGGTCAAATGACCGCGATGCAGAACGATCAACGAAGAGGTCGAGGGCGGAAGTCGAACGCGGCGGCTGGAACGGGTACACCGTGACATCGCCATTGTTGCATTCGAGTAATCTGGGCCGCCCCTTCCAAGATGTTGCGGGCAATCTGGGTCACTGTGCGATTCTCAAGGGGCTGGAGGAAACTGCCTCGGGTCCACGCGTTGAAAGCACCCATCGCCGGACCACACCAGATCTGGTAGTCGGTCTTGCGATCCGACGCCCCCCGCCGAGCCCAGCTTGAACCACCACCGAGATACCAGCGGAAGACGAGTGCCATACGATGCTTCGCGTCGGCCTCAGCCCGCTTCGCCTCGCGGGGCTCGCGCGCTTGCCAGAAAGACTTGGTTTGCTGCCAAATCTCTTCGACGGGTGCCTTGAACACTTCGTGCTCAAGCTTGGTCTTGATGTCCGCAGGGAGTGATTCCAGGCTGTCATAACGGCGGTAGAGATCATAAAGGGTCTGGGCTCGCATGGCGAACAAGGTGCCTCGCTTGAGGACCTGCACCTTCACGCCTAACTCGAACATGTCGGCTGCCGGTGCCATCGTGACATCGGCGACTCCGGCATCGACCAGCATGCGTTTGCCTTCTTCGGAGAGGCCCGACTCAACCGCGCTCTGATTCACGGAGCCGGTCAAGACGTAGGCAGCGCCAAGAGCAAACGCGGCTGCTGCGGCTGCGGGAGTGCCAATCCCCCCCGCCGCGCCGACGCGAACAGCGCGACTGTATCCATGATGCGCGGAAAGTCGGTCGCGGAGGGCACAAATCGCGGGCAAGATTGCCGTCAAAGGGCGATTATCGGTGTGACCCCCCGAGTCGGCTTCAGAAGTGATGTCCTCGGCGACCGGCAGGGTCGCCGCAATCCGTGCCTGCGTCTCGGTGATCACACCGCGACGCAATAGTTCCGCGAGCATCTCCGCAGGAGGAGGGGCCATGAACTGCTCAGCCGTCTCAGGCCGCGAGATCTTGGCGAAAACTCGGTGATCGCGCACCACAGCGCCATCGGCACCGACCCGAATGCCCGTCGTCGCGTATCGAACCACGGTCAAGGTTAGTTTCATGAAGGCCGACGCAGAAACGTTCCGAACCTGGCGTTCGATGAAGAGGTCGACCGTCCGCTCCTCATCCTGAGGCGTCTGCGGAGAATGGATGAGGTTGGCACCCCAGGGAAGGTCTTGTCCGCCAAGTCCTGCGTGAATCTCGTCGAGCCCGGCCCGAATCTTATCGAGAGGGAGGCCGGCTGCCCCGAAGAAGCCAAGCATTCCTGCTTTCGCCATCTCGACAGCCATCCGAGCCGTCGCAATCCCCTGCGCCATCTCGCCCGCAATATAAGGAAAGCGGACCCCGTGGATCTCGTTGAACGTTCGATCCCCTAGCCATTCGGGATAGATGGGCGGTAGGCAACCTTGGAGCTGGTAGGCACCTGACCGGGACCCAAACGCGACTTGCCCCCCTTGTCCCATCGCGACACCGAGATGACCGGTCGCCGCATCGCGCACGATGAAACAGGGCTCACGAAACCGACCCGCCAGCGACAAAAGCCCTTCCTGGGTGAAGGCAGGGGCTTCGGAGCCGGGCGTGTACGAACCGAGGGCGGGAAGTCCGACTGACTTACTTCTCTGAGTAGGTAGGGCAGTGGTGCTATTCATTCGGGCTCTCCAGGTCTCGCGAGGCTCGCCGGCCAGCTCGGTCATGTTCCGCGAGCGGGCAACTGGCCCCCTGCGTCCGATCACCACAAGGCACTCTAGGCAAGATGCACCAACAAAAGGATTCGTGATCGATGAGCACACAGTCAGCATCAGGGGCGAACGAGCAAAGACGACTTCAGGCGGCGGGAGGTTAAAATGGAGGGTCCAGCGATTTTGGATAATCCTTGCCCTAGGCTTCGATCCATTTCCCCTGAAGGGATAGAGTTCGGGGTGAACTCAGATTATACCAACCACCGGCTCGCACCATCGCCAGAATTATCGAGAGGAGGTCGAAATGGCTCATCTCCTCTGGCGGGGGAACCGAGGTAACTAAGTTCATGGAGGGCTTCTCTAATGTCCGCGCACACAGAATTCGCCCGAGAGCTGAGCCTGCAAGCATAGGACTCCGACCTTGCTCGAAATCGCCCTTCGACTCATAAAAAGGAAATCCAAAGTCGGAGTCTGCCAACCAGGGACTCCTAGGTTAACATAATGCGAACCACTTTGGGGAGGGTCACTCCAAATCTGTGTTGAGACTCAATCCTACACACGAACTCGGGGACATTTCGGGGTCATTCGAAACACGCTCGCACACATGCACACAATACGGATCCACGGGGCACATTTCAGGCAAAATTTCCTAGCACGCGGCGGCTGGTGCGCGCCTCCGGATTCCTCCAGAGTTACTCAAGGCCTCCAGGACACCCCGAACTACCAGTTCAGGCCGTAGATTGCCTTTCCAAACAGTGATCGTTACCCAAATTCGCGCACCATTTGCCGATCGCTTGGAAATTATCGTCTTCTCTAGCTCACTCGGTGAGGTGGGCCATCGAGAGTCCAGACTACTAAAAGATCAGAAAGGAACGTAGTCTGAAATGGCCAACCACCGAACCAGGGACATGAGCCGCTATGTTTTATGAACATGATAAATTTTGGTACACGGTTTTTGCTATTTGGGGAATTTTATGCTTTGTGCCAATACCAATCCACCAAGGTGGTCCCTGGATAGGGAACGTGCCATTATGTTTTGCGTACGCATTTCCATTGGCAACATGGCCTCTTATCGGCGGGCGGCATTAATGAACATTTCTGGGTGCCACTGGTCGTACTCGCAATAGTGTCCGGAACTTGCCGATTACGGACGAAATGGAATTGGCATATGTTGATTATTCGGCGATTTGACGATGTGCCTGAGTGGATCGTGGTCTTTTGAGGGTCGTCAACGCGCATGCGGTCGCAGGGCCTCGTCCGCAGGGCGTGGACGGGCCTGATTGGCTTACTTGGGTT
>JANXSX010000172.1 GCA_025356475.1 Isosphaeraceae bacterium
TCGTTGAACTTGTCACTGCGATCACCTTGATGACGATTCTGGTTGCGGTCGGAGTCGGGATCATTAACGTCCTGATGAAGGTTGAGCAATCAGGTCGCCGCCGAATGGTCGAAGCAAGCACGGCCGATGTGCTCGCCCACAGCTTTCGTGCCGACGTCAGGGCCGCGACGAAGGTTGAGCCACTCGAAGCGAAATCCGGGCTAGTCGCATCCCTGACCCTCACTCGTCCTGGCGGATCGTCGGTCTCATATCAGGTGGGGCCGACCGAAGTGAAGCGGGTGGAGCAGAAGGAAGGTAAGGAAGCGCGGAACATAATCTTCCGAGTTCCCAAGCGCTCCTCGACAGGGTTCGATGTCCATCAAGATCGTGGGCTAACAGTCGTTAGCCTAGTCTACGACCGTGAATCCGCGCTGAACGCGGAATCTCATTCAACCTCGTTCCGAGCCGAGGCTGTGCTTGGCAGAGATCAACGGTTCGATCGCGTTGAGGAGTCTAAATAAGATGATGCTCGCACGTTCGAATCGTCGTAGCGGAGCCGTTTTAGCGGTCGTGATGGTCACGCTTTTTCTGATTTTGATCGTTGGAACAGCGCTCATTCGTATGGGGTCGCTCCAGCGTCGCCAGACAATGGTCGCAGAGAGGCGGGCTCAATCCGAGTGGCTGGCCGAGAGCGGTCTTGAACGGGCAAAGGTCAAGATCCAGGCTTCGGAAGGGTATCAGGGCGAGACCTGGACGATCAAGTCGGCCGACCTGGGGGGACGCGGCGACGGGGTCGTTGTGATCACGGTCACGCCTGCGTCCGGTCGTGAGGACCGACTCAAGGTCCAGGTCCAGGCGAATTACCCGGTCGGGGTCACACTCGACTCGCAAACCTCGAAAAGTGTGAAGATGGGTCGAAAATCTGTCACCAAAGGGGAGAAATCCCCATGACGACACGGCCCAAGCTTGGCATCACGACGATCGAAGTCCTCCTCATAATTACGGTCTCTCTCATCCTAGGTCATGAAAATCGACTCTAGTGTCCAGGCACAAGTGAATTACCAGCTTAGTGTCACGTTCACATCCCACGATACCAAGAAGTTGATGATGGATCGGATACCGACCACCAAACCGGAGAAAACCTCATGAAGACGCGCTTGAAGTCTGGTTTCACCCTGATCGAACTCCTGGTCGTGATCGCGATTATTGCGGTCCTGATCGCGCTCTTGCTGCCCGCTGTCCAGGCCGCTCGCGAGGCGGCCCGCCGCTGTCAGTGCGTGAACAACCTGATGCAGATCGGGGTCGCTCTCCAAAACTACCAGGTCTCCCATGAAGTCCTTCCGCCCGGATCTGTCAACGATACGGGACCGATCGTGGCAACGCCACAAGGATATCATTACAGTTGGATCGTGCAGATTCTACCATACATCGAACAGAAGAACCTCCAGAAGAAGTTCGATTTTAACGTCGGACTCTACAGCGCAAAGCACGAGACGGCTCGCTCTTTCGTGATCAACAGCTTCCTTTGCCCCTCGGACGGGGCGAGCTTCCGGGGCGCTATCCAAGGTGGGGGTGGGTTTCTCGCCCAGTCGAGCTACATGGGGGTCCATCATGACGTAGAATCGCCCATTGATGTCACTAACAATGGCGTTCTCTACTTGAACAGCTCAGTCCGATATGAAGACGTTGAAGACGGGGTATCAAACACGCTCTACATTGGAGAGTCGCGTCATTCTGGGGCCGACCTCGGTTGGGCTTCTGGCACGCGAGCCACCCTCCGGAACGGTGGCTCGGGTATTAACCTCAACCCCTCCAGAAACATGATGTCCGGAACCCTAAGGGCGTCTGAGCTCGCTGAGACCAAGCCTGAGGGAGCCGCGAACACCGCGATCCCTGATCCTTCGAAGCCAAAGCCTCCTCCCGAGCCCGTAGGTGGCTTTAGTAGCCCGCATCCGGGTGGGAGTAACTTCGCATTCGGTGACGGCTCGGTTCGATTCATCAAGACGACGGTTGCGTCAAATACCTTTAGAAAGCTCTGTAATCGAAATGATGGAGATGCTGTCAGCGCTGACAGCTATTGATTCGATGAATGCAAACGAGGACAGATGCTCAAGGTCTAACCTAAGCAACTGTCCTCGTTTCAGCGTCACTAAAGTTCGTTCAGATCGAGAATTGTGCCTGAGTGATCGCCCCTTCGGAGGCCGACGAGACGAGAACCGCATACTTGGCGAACACGCCTGTTGTGTAGCGAGGGGCAGGGGCCTTCCAGCCCGCCAGACGAGTTGCAAACTCATCAGCGGAGATCTCGACGTCGAGACGTCTGTTGGGCAGGTCGAAGATGATCGAGTCTCCTTCCTTGACTGCCGCAATTGGACCACCGCGTGCGGCCTCGGGGGCCACGTGTCCTGCCATCAAGCCTTTGGTGGCACCGCTGAAGCGGCCATCGGTGATCAACGCAACTGAGTCGCCCAGTCCTGCACCAACGAGGGCGCTGGTCACTCCCAGCATTTCGCGCATCCCTGGCCCGCCTCGTGGCCCCTCGTAGCGGATCACCAGCACGTCGCCCGACTGGATCTTGCCCGCAGTCACCGCAGTCATGGCATCTTCTTCTCGGTCGAAGACCCGAGCTGGACCTTTGTGGTAGGTCCGTTCATGACCAGCAACCTTGACGACACAGCCTTCGGGAGCGAGGTTGCCCTTGAGGATGACCAGCCCGCCGGTCTTCTTGAGCGGCTTTTCGATCGTGGTCACCACAAGCTGACCGGGAGTCTCCTGCGCCCCCTCAATCTCGGCGGCGAGCGTGAGGCCACTGGGGGTAAGCTGGTTTCCGTCGAGCTTCCCAGCTTGGAGGAGCCGACATGCAACGAGCCGAGTTCCGCCCGCCTTGTCGAGATCCGCAGCGACATACTTACCGCCTGGCTTGAGATCGGCCAAGGTCGGCGTTCGTTCGCTGACTGTGTCGAAGTCGTCGATCGTCAGTGGTACGCCAGCTTCGCGGGCGATCGCCAGCAGGTGCAGTACGGCGTTCGTTGAGCCTCCCGTCGCTGCGACTCCGGCGATGGCGTTCTCAAAAGAGAGTCGAGTCAGGATCTGCCTGGGGGTTAATCCACGTTTGAGCTGGTCCATGACGAGTTTACCCGACTCGTAGGCCACATCCCCTTTTCGGGGATCCATTGCGGGTGGGCTTGCCGAACCGATGGGTGAGAGGCCAAGGAACTCGAGCGCGAGCGCCATCGTGTTGGCCGTGAACTGACCACCGCAGGCACCCGCACCCGGGCAGGCGTTATTTTCGAGTTCGAGGAAATCTTCGTCCGACATCAAACCGCGGGCGTTCGCACCCACTGCTTCGAACACGTCCTGAATCGTGACGTCCTTTCCCTTGAAACGGCCAGGTGCGATCGACCCTCCATAGACAACCATGCCAGGGATGTCCAGCCGGATCAGGCCCATCGCAGCCCCAGGGATGGTCTTGTCGCAAGCGACTAGGGCGATCACCGCGTCGAACATATGCCCACGACCGACCAACTCAATCGAGTCGGCGATGACCTCTCGACTGACAAGACTCGCCTTCATCCCTTCCGTTCCCATGGTGATCCCATCGCTAATCGCGATGGTGTTGAACTCCATGGGGGTTCCACCAGCGTCGCGAACCCCTTGCTTGACCCGCTCGGCGAGGTCGCGGAGGTGGTAGTTGCAAGGCATGGTCTCGGTCCAGGTGTTGGCGATGCCAATGATCGGACGCGAGAGGGCCTCTTCATCGAAGCCGATCCCCTTCAGATAAGAGCGAGCAGGGGCACGATCGCGGCCATCAAGGATGGTCCGGCTTTTGTGTCTAGTGTCGAACGACATCGGACTCGTGGGGCTAAAGGGAGAGTTCCAACCAAGGAGAGGCAGTCGAGCCACCTCCCACGAAGGAAGGATTGTACCCACTTCGCAAAGTCCGGCCAATCAGTGAGTCGATCGAGCCGGGGGCCCTTTGGTTCTCGAACGTGGGTACGCCCCGTATTGGGGTCGTTTGAACTGAGGATCACATGCGTATCCGTACCAGTCATCAGCAACTCGCGGATCTTCTCTCAACTGGTCACGGGCGAAGATCGATTGGAGATGAGACTTGAACAAAGGAAGTGTCGCTTCGGTGCCACGATCAGCCCGAGGGCCGTCACGATCGACTCAGCGAGCCCGTATCGTGACAGGTTTTGCTAGGCCTGTCACCCACGTGCCTAAACCCCATCGTCGCTTTCGAATCTGGGACATGCAATTGTGCAATCAGATTCGAGCTTCTACAATAAATGTTAGAAAACCCGCCTGGGCTGCCGCCCGCACCTTGGGGTCTGCTGATGGTTCGCCCCTCCCGCCTCGTCGTGCTCTTTGCCCTGTTCACTCTCCTCATCTCGCCATTGGCTGCGGATGAGCCAAAGCCCAATGGCAACAAACCAGTCCCAGTCCCAGTCCCAGTCCCAGTCCCAGTTAGCACGGTCTCGCCAAAGTCGGCGACCTTCAAAGACAATATCCAACCTTTGTTGACCAAGTATTGTTTGACGTGCCACGCGGGAGCTAAACCCAGTGGCAAGCTCGATTTGGGTCAATATTCAGACGAGAAGGCGATCGGCACCAATCGTAAAATTTGGAGCTTGGTCAAGGAGTACGTCGAGTCCGGCGAGATGCCACCGGAAGACAAACCCCAGCCGACTGAGGCGGAGGCCGACCTGATCGCTCGCTGGATTGGGAACAAGCTCGACATTGTTTCAACCAACTGTCAGGGCCAGAACGACCCTGGTCGGGTGACGATGCGGCGCCTGAATCGGACGGAATACAACAACACCATCCGTGACCTGATCGGGGTCGACTTCCACCCCGCCGACGATTTCCCTTCCGACGATGTTGGCTACGGATTCGATAACATCGGCGACGTCCTGACGCTCCCCCCATTGTTGATGGAACGCTATCTGGGTGCCGCCGAAAGCATTGTCGAACAGGCGATTATTGTCGACGGCAAGATCCCAGTGAAATCGCTCAAATCCTTTGCTAGCAATACGTTACTATCATCGACCGCCGATGTTGTGTTGGATGTGAATATGCCCCGCGATGGCGATTATCTCGTAAAGGTCACCGCTTACGGCCAGCAAGCCGGACCGGAAGTCGCGGCCATGGCCTTCAAACTTGATGGGAAAGTGCTCCAGACGGTCAAGGTTCCCGCAACCGAAGCGAGCGCAGGGACTTACGAGCAGAAGATTAAGACACGTAAGGGGATCCACAAAGTCGCTGCCTCGTTCACGAACGACTTCTATCTGGAAAAAGGCCCAGGTGGGAAACCTCAGGACCGAAACCTCTTCATCGAGAAGATTGAGATTCTCGGACCGCTGCCGCGAAGCACAATCGACCTGCCCCCATCCCACAAGAAGATCATCTTTAAGAATCCCACCGGGCCAGGAGATCGCGAAGTCGTGGCTCGGCAGGTCATCGAGAAGTTTACCATCCATGCCTATCGACGACCGACACGACCGGCGGAACTCGATCGGCTAATGGATCTCTACAAGCTCGCTGTGCTCAATGGCGAATCGTTCGAGGGAGGGATTCGCCTGGCAGTGGAAGCGGTCCTGGTCTCACCCCACTTCCTGTTTCGGGTTGAGACTGAGCGGAAGGTGAAGCGAAATAACCTGGAACCCTCCGACCTCAACGACTACGAACTCGCCTCACGACTCTCGTATTTTCTCTGGTCAAGCATGCCCGATGACGAACTCTTCGACCTTGCCAGTCGCGAGAAACTTCACGATCTGGCCACCTTGGAGGCTCAGACCAGGCGCATGCTCAAAGATCCCAAGGCCCGCGCCTTGACCGATAACTTTGCAGGCCAATGGCTGCAACTCCGCAACCTCAAAATGATTATGCCGGATCCGAACCGATTCCCGAATTGGGATGATGCGCTAAGGCAGTCAATGCTCCGTGAGACCGAAATGTTCTTTGAGTCGGTCGTTAAGGAAGATCGGTCGATCCTCGAGTTTCTCGACTCAGACTACACTTACGTCAATGAGCGACTCGCCAAGCACTACGGGATCGTGGGGATCAAGGGGGAGAACTTCCGGAAGATCCCGCTCCGTGATGGAAAGCGAGGCGGCTTGCTCACCCAAGCCAGTATCCTTACCGTGACTTCGAACCCGACCAGAACTTCTCCCGTCAAACGCGGGAAGTGGATCCTTGAGCAGGTTCTGGGCACTCCGCCTCCACCCCCTCCGCCCGACATCCCTGAGTTAATGGCTGAGGAAGAGAAACTCAAGGGCTCCCTACGCGAGAAGATGGAGAAACATCGCTCGAACGTGAGTTGTGCCACGTGCCATAACCGTATGGACCCGTTGGGCTTCGGCTTCGAGAACTACGATGCAATCGGTGCTTGGCGTGAGAAGGATGGGGAATACGCTGTCGACTCGTCCGGGGCACTCCCTGGCGGCCAGACGTTTACGGGTCCCAAGGAACTCAAGTCGGTCCTGAAGACCAAAGACAAGGCCTTCACGCAGTGCCTGACCGAGAAGATGCTGACTTACGCAACGGGCCGAGGGGTCGAACCAAGCGATTCTTGTGTCGTTGAGACGATCTCCAGCTCCGTCGCCAAAGACAGCCACAAGTTTTCCAGGCTGGTGGTCGGAGTTGTCACGAGCGACCCATTCCGTAAACGGACCGTCGAGGGAGCGAAAAAGCCATGATGAAACCCATCTCACGTCGGACGTTGTTACGAGGTGTTGGCGTAGCAATCTCTCTCCCCTCTCTCGAAGCGATGTCGCACGGCATCGCCCTCGCGGATGCGGCGACGACGAGTCGGCTCGGATCGCCTCCCAAGCGGCTGGCGTTCCTTTATGTGCCCAACGGGGTTCACATGAAGGATTGGACCCCTACCCAGCAAGGGTCGTCATTCGAGCTGCCGAGCACGTTGCAGTCTCTGAGTGCGTTCAAGAATGACTTGATGATTTTGACCAACCTGGCCCAGGACAACGCCCATGCGAAGGGTGACGGTGGTGGTGACCACGCTCGGTCGTTGGCCTGTTTTTTGACAGGAACCCATCCCAAAAAGACAGATGGGGCCAACATCAAAGCAGGCGTCTCCGTTGACCAGGTTGCCGCTGCGAAGATTGGAGTCCAGACCCGATTTCCGTCCTTGGAACTGGGGATCGAACGAGGTGGTCAATCGGGCAATTGCGATTCAGGGTATAGCTGCGCGTATTCGTCGAACATTGCCTGGCGGAGCGAGTCCCAGCCCGTCCCCAAAGAGATCAATCCGCGTCTGGTCTTCGAGCGTCTCTTTGCCGCGCGAGACTCCGGCCCCGCAGCCGTCAAACGCGATAAGCTTCGCCGAAGCGTCCTCGACTTCGTGGCGGAAGACGCGCAATCACTCAAGACACGTCTTGGCCGCAACGATCAGCGGAAGGTTGATGAGTACCTGACGGCTGTTCGGGAACTGGAGGTACGCCTCGCGCGGGCTGGGAAACCGATCCCCGCATCGGAGACCCTGGGGCTCAGTCGCCCGAACGGCGTTCCCGAGGATTACCAGGAACACATCCGCCTGATGTTTGACCTCATGGCAATGGCGTTCCAAACAGATAGCACGCGGATCTCGACCTTCATGTTCGCTAATGAAGGCTCGAACCGAAGCTACCAATTTCTAGGTGCTCCCGAGGGCCATCACGACCTTTCACACCATGGGAATGACCCGGAAAAGCACGAGAAGATCAAGAAAATAAATACCTTTCATGTTCAGCAACTCGCGTATTTCCTGAACAAGCTCAAGGCCATGAAGGAAGCCGACGATAAGTCCGTTCTAGAACATTCCATGATCGTTTATGGCAGTGGGATCAGTGACGGCAACCGGCATAATCACAACGAGCTGCCGATCATTCTCGCGGGGGGTGGCGGAGGAACCATCAAGCCAGGCCGGCACGTGATCTATCCTGAGAACACCCCTCTCAATAATCTCTACCTGTCCCTACTCGATCGCCTTGACGTCAAGACCGATAGCCTGGGCGATAGCACCGGGCGATTGAATAGTCTCGAAGGTTAGGCCCCGTTGATCGCGAGGGAGTCAGAGTTGACCATACTCTTGGAATCCGCAAGATTTCAATCGTATGGCCAACTTCTTTTTTCAGACTCGAATGAAACTCAACGTGCGGGCTTCAGTTTCCACTCGTCGCTAAAGAAGTCGGCAGCGACGATCTTGCCTGGAGCGCGACTATCCGGCGGAGTGTTCAAATCGATCACCGCCCAGTCGGGAAGTTTGGGTACTTGTCTGGCGTTGTTCAGATAATCATATTCGCGATACGTGAATCCGCTGTTGATGACCACATAGTGCTCGGGGTTGAGCGGGTTGGGGTAGATCAGGACCAGCGCATGATCCGAAGCAGGGTAGCTCTGACCGTTCACCACGATCGAGTCGCCTGACCACCGGATAGGTAGCTTGTCCGCGATCTTGGCCAGAATGGCGTTACTCTTAGGATCACCCCAGAGGACGAGATTCATGGTGGCGATCTGCTCGGCAGTGACCGCACTATCCTCCACCACACGAGCCTCGCCTCGGAACTGCCTCCGCCAGTGTTCGATGGCGTGGGCAGACTCGGCCTCGACCCACGATTGAACCTTGGGGTGCATCGCATGGCCGGACGGCTTGACCATCAGGAATGAACTCATGAAAGCATCATCGATCGGTCCTTGAAGGTCGTGCCGCTTCTGGAGTTGAGTCCCAGCCTCGCTGTCGTTTTTCCAAGTGGTCCCGCTGCGAACATACCGACCCGTCAGTGAACCGTCGGTCCCCACTTTGCCTATCATGCTCTCCGCGTTGAGATTGACCACAATTGTCAAATCGGAAAGCGAGCCTGGTGGGAAGAATCCCGCAGGAAAGTTAAGCTCAAATCCATTCACGTTATCGTTGAGCTTGATGTCAAGAGTCCGCGTGTCCAACGCAACGGATCCCGACAGGCTTGCGCGTTCCCAGTGCTCCTTCATTGCGGTGATTGTGGCCCAATGCATAGTGTTGTACTTGAGCGTGTAGGTCACGAAAGCGACTTCAAGGGGCATCCGATTTCGCCCTTTTGCCGCCAAAGAATCAATCTTGCGATCGATCTCCCGTTTGGTATCTGGATGATACGCATGTTTCGTTTTGGGACCGATCAAGTGAGTGAGTTCGAGATTTGTCTCGGCACGAAGTGCTTTCTCCATCATGTCCGCCGCTTGCTTCTGGGCGTCAAGCTCTCCGCTATAGGCCACCGTCGGCAGTTGGGTTAAGTTAACCACCCAGTCTGTGCAATCGTACATATGCCAGAGTTTCTTCTCATACCAGGTTGGCTCGACCTTCTCGCTTTGGAAGACCTTGAGGAAGTCGGGGGTCTCTGAGAATCCGGCACCCGGTGCCGCAGCAAACCACTTGTCCGTCTGATGAACTGCGAACTGCCAGCAGGCTGCCCCTCCCATCGAGAAGCCTCGAACGGAAACACGGTCCTCATCAATGTGATAGGTCGCCTTGACCGCGTCGATCGCTTCGAGAACATCGACCTCACCGGCGAACTTGAAGGCGTTGCAGTAACGGCCGTAGGGGTGAAGGACAATCGTGTGGGCGGGTGTGAACTGGCCAGGCTGTTTGAGTCGCTCGTCGATAAAGTTGACTTCGCTGAGCACCTCACCTCGCCCGTGAAACCAGACATCGAGCCTGGTCGCGACCGCAGGATGGTAGGACGGTGGAATGACAAGCCCGAAGGGTTGGGCGCTTCCGTCGATCTTCGAGAAGTAACCTCGTGCCACAAGACCGGTCGCGGAAGTCCATGGGTGTCTCCCTTCCCTCAGAGACTTCGCCCGTTCCAAGCCCACAACCAAGAGACGTCGAGCTTTGTTGATCTCCTCAGGGGCGAAGAATTCTTGATATGTGATTGCGTCGGAAACTGCCTTATGAAAGATCACAACATCTGCGCGAAGCGGGCTATTCTTGGGAACCACCTTGGGGTCGATCGATTCCAGAACAGCTTGTAGTTCTGCGAGACCCGTTGTCAGCTCGAGCTGATCCTTTTCGACGACAGAGATCCCCAGCTTGGGAACTCTCCGCACCGATTCCGGCTTGTTATCAGAGGGTCCATCGGCGTAAAGAACTCCAACAAAGCAAGTCAACGGTAAGAGCCAACGGAAACGCATGGATTTCGTCCCTGATGTGTTGAGGTTTTGCCCATCGTTCTTGGTCCGAACCCTAGCGTCAAGAGTCCGACCGTTGATGTGGAAAGCAGTTACGCAGGGATGATGAAGCTCCGTTGAGCAGATCGAGGATGGAATCCGGCGTCCATCAAAGTATGAATGCCGGATTTGATGTTCATTTGACGAAACCAGTGGACTTCCATCAGTTGCAATCGACGCCCAAGAGACTGATGGAAGCCAAGAAATCCTTATTCGTTAGAAATGATTCTAGACTCGGATTAGAATCCTTGCCCCTTGGTCGTTGTTTTGACACGGCCAAGGTACATGTCTGCGGTAACATAAAGAGCACTGCCGTCTTCGCCCCAACCGACGTTGGCAGTTGCCTCTCCGGTATCGATCGTCCCCAGGTGTGTCCCATCGGGGGCGAAGATCAGGACGCCTCCGGGGCCTGTCGCGAAGATGTTCCCAGCCTTATCGACCTTGAGTCCATCGGGTAGCCCCTTCTTGGCACCCACCGATTTGGTCGCATCGAAGAAGACCCGACCATTCTTAATCGTGCCGTCGGTCTGGACGTCGTAGGCCATCCAGATCGCCTTTTGGGGGTCGGAAACAGCAACATACAAAGTTTTTTCATCAGGTGAAAGCCCGATCCCGTTCGGGTATGTCAATTCTTTGGTCAACAGGGTTACCGTCCCATCCTTCTTGAGTCGGTACACACCGTTGAAGGGAAGTTCCTTGGCGGGATCATCGTTCTTCTTCATCAATCCATAAGGAGGATCGGTGAAATAAAGATCACCATTGGACTTGTAGACGCCATCATTTGGGCTATTGAAACGCTTGCCTTCATACCGATCGACAAGAGTTGTGAACTTCCCTTCTCCATCCAGCCTAGCGACACGACGATCGCCATGCTGACAAAGAACGAGTCGCTTCGATTCTGGTTCGAGGAGCAAGCCATTGGAGCCTGGTTCCCCAGTACGGGCAACGGTGCCCGTATAGCCGCTGGGCTTCAGATAAGTCGCCAGCGGCTCGCCCGCCTTGTACTTGTAGATGGTATTCATCGGTACATCGGAGAAAACCAACGCATTCTCTTTGGCGATCCAGACCGGGCCTTCGGACCAGTCGAAGCCTTCGGCAAGCTTCTCGATCACGGCCGATTTGGGGATCAGGGCATCGAGACGAGGGTCGAGCCTCTCGATCTTTCCGAACGTGGTCGTTGGGGTCTTGGCTTCTTGTGCGATGAGCGGGGTGCTGAGTAACGCGAGTGATACGAAGAGGGCGTTCGGGCGGTAGTGAGGCATGGAGAGATCCTCAAGTCACGATTTGGCTTGACAACTTGCGAGCAAGGCCATCCCTTGCCGACGTATTGATCAGAGTAGCCCAGCCTCTGCGTGGGAGCAACACTTTCAACGCCCCTGACGGGCAAGTGGCTGGTATTTTCATTGGATATCGACTAGGGTTAGTGACGCAACGTCCGATGGGCGTCCAGCCTCCTAGAGGTTGGACAGGAAGCCGGTGCAATTCCGGCGCGGGACCGCCGCTGTAAGCGAGGAGGTCTTCGAGCATTCTGCCACTGCAAGCATCCGCTTGTGGGAAGGCGCTCGAAGACCGTTTGACTCGCGAGCCAGAATACGGCCCTTCGGACGTCCCAGCGATGCTTCGGCCTAAAGCATCTGGGGGGTAATGTTCGTGCGCGCAATTGTTGCGTGCCGATGCCTCTCCGTCCGGCCGAAGCACCTGGCCACCGGAGGACATCGTGTCATGCCCCGCCTCATGCGTGCCCGCCCCTCGGGCTTCACTTTGATCGAGCTGCTGGTCGTCATCGCGATTATCGCGGTACTGATCGCACTCCTGCTTCCAGCGGTCCAAGCTGCCCGCGAAGCTGCAAGACGGATCGGTTGCGTCAACAATCTTAAACAGATTGGGCTGGCCGTCCACGGCTACCACGACACCCAATCGGTTTTTCCGGCTGGTGGCTGGATCAACCTGTTCAGCCAACCTACAACCAAAAACATGAACATTGGTTGGTCAGCAGTCAGTCTTCCCTGGCTGGAGCAACGGGCCCTCTTCGACAGCTTGAATTTGATGCTGCCGTATCAGAACGATGTGA
This sequence comes from Isosphaeraceae bacterium, assembly GCA_025356475.1. Taxonomy (GTDB): domain Bacteria; phylum Planctomycetota; class Planctomycetia; order Isosphaerales; family Isosphaeraceae; genus JANXSX01. The sequence goes on from JANXSX010000172.1 coordinate 12,248, forward strand.
ATTCCACAGCATCGCACACATCACTCCAGGTTTACCTCTGTCCATCGGAGCCGAGGAGTACGCTCTGGAATCGCGCGCCTGGCGATCAATTTGACTGTGCGGATGCCGATTATGGCGGGATGTACGGTGAACGGGGCTTGAGCAGTCCAACGTCGAATAATAATCCGCCCCGCGGTTCGATGATCTTTAATCAGGCTCTGGGAATTGTGGCGATTCGAGACGGACTCTCGATGACGATCATGATCGGCGAAGCCCCCGAGGCGATCAATGCCCTCTGGGCGAGCGGGCACAACATCTTTGATCAGTCCGCGCCGATCAATGCCCGCCCCAAGTTCGAATTTGGCGAAGAGCTCACGAGTCAGCATCCCGGTGGAGTCAATGTGCTCCTCGGTGATGGCTCGGTCCGCTTCCTCAAAAACACTACAGATTCTCGTGTTCTCGCTGGGTTGTGTACCCGCGATGGTGGTGAAGTTCTTGACGCGGGTTCTTACTGACCCCTCGCGAACTTTGCCCAGAATGCTTACCACTTTCCGAGTTGGAGATTGATTTAATGCGTCGATCGTTCGTCCTTTCGTTGGCTGTGGCCACACTGCTTTCTGTCGGTTTGCGTGCCGATTTTGTTGCCGGATTCGAGGATCAGGGGCTGGCTGCGAACTCGCACAACAACAACGCCGGAAATGCCGGCGGATTCACAAGCGGCAATATGTTCTTTAGCAACTCGTTTAGCATCCAGAACTTTGGCGGGACCAACTACGAGATCTGGTCCGGGTTCGCGATCTCAAATAGGGCGGTCACCGTTTCCGAGAGCGTCACTGCGGCCTCAACCAACGAGTACAGCGACTTTCAGTTCGATGCTTACCCTGGTTCTGGAGCTGCAGGGACACCAACCTACGCGGTCGGCTTCTCAACTGGGTTCATGAATCTGCCCGCCGGGAAGCAGGCGTACTCCATCGATATCGCCAACACCCTCTATGATTACCTGGCGATGTTGAAGGGCAACCGCTTCTCAACCGCATTTCATGCCGGGAGTTTCTTTAGTGTCACTCTCAGTGGATATGCCGGTCTGGGAGCCACGGGGGCTAGCCTAGGAACGCCGGTCAGCATCGACCTGGCTCGTTATGTAACTGATACTGATCACCCGCTCCAAGGATGGTCAACGATCAACTTGACTCCGCTGTCGGGTGCGAAGAGCATTGGCTTCAGCTTCAGTTCATCGGACACAGGAGACTTCGGGATCAATACGCCGTTGTACTTTGCACTCGATAACCTTCGGGTCGTCCCCGAGCCTGCGAGTTGGGTGTTGGGGTTGATCGGCGGAACGTCCCTCTGGGTCTTGGCTCGTCGTCGAGTCTAGCCCAGTCAAACGATACGCCTCACGCCCGGTCATGCCGGGCGTGAGACGTTTCTTGGCTCAAGAAACCTGGGCGACGGCATCGAGCAGGGTCGCCCACTTCTTACCTTGTCGGGCCTTCCAGGAGCCGACGTGGTAGGCATAACCGGCGATCAGAGGAACGGCCAGCGTGGCTTCGCTGTAGACCATTTGCTCGTAGGTCGTGTCCACTTTGCCCCAGCTCGAAGCTTCCTTGAGGGTACTCCCGGAGAGCGCTCCATCCCGAACGTCGGCCACGGTGATCTGGATCGCGTACTTGTGCATAGGCGCATCTTCACCGATGATCTCGGCGGCGACGACGATATCTTGGGCGAAATTCTTGGGAACCCCACCACCGATCATGAACAAACCGGTCGAGGGGTTCTTGACCTTGAGTTGGGTCAGCTCGTAGAAATCCTTCACGCTGTCGATGGAGACCTTGGGTCCATCCCCTCGCTCATGCTGGTGGGCCACAAGGCCAAAGCCAGCGGAGCAGTCACTAAAGGCTGGACAGAAGATCGGTACGTCCGCTTTGTAGGCCTCGTAAATGATGCTATCGGTCGCCTTGCAGCCGACTCGATCGAGGTACGCACCCATCTCGCGGATGAACTCGCGTGATGAGTAGGGACGGTGTTCAAGAGAGTCGGCCACAATCTTTGTGGCTTCGTCACAGATCCTCAGTTCATCTTCATCGATCAGTGTGTCGTAAATGCGGTCGATGTGCAGGTCTCGAAGTGTCGAGTCATCGAGACCGGCACGGAGACGCTCTTCGGCGATGTAGTGTCGGAAGCCGAGGGCCTCAAAGAAGTCTTGGTCGACAATATTCGCGCCAGTGCTGACAATGGCATCAACCATGTTGGCGCGGATGAGGTCGACGAACACCTTCTTGAGGCCGGCGCTGATCAACGAACCAGCGAGGCAAAGGATGACTCCGCAATCCGTATCCGCCAGCATCCGATCATAGATCTCAGCGGCGCGGGCAAGATCGCGGGCTGAGAAAGCCATCTTGCTCATTGCATCCACGATGGGTCGGACATCGTGATTGAGAATGTCGATGTGTTCAATTGTCGAGGCGAGGAAGTCGCTCTTCACGGGCATGTTCAGGTTCCTTCATCATTCGGCTCGGACTACGCTCGCCGAGGAAAGAATATGATAGGGGCGAACACGCGATTTTTCAAGGACAACTGAGCGGCGATTCAATCGCTGACCAGTGCCTGGAGCTGCTCGGAAGCGAAGCGAATTCTCGCAAGGTCGCAGAAGAAGGGGGGGTCGTCAAGGTTCTTCGCATGCGCGACGACCTCGTTCAACTCCCCCACGATGGAGTCGAGTTTGGGTGAGACCACCTCGCGAAGCCAAGCCCTCTCGCTTACCAACGTGGGTATGGTCGCGACAGAGTACGACACCGAGCGACCGATATCTCGAATATGTTTCAAGAAGACGATCAGATCGAGTCGTTGATGATCTTGGGCGGTCTCGATCAGCAACTCGCTATAGCCCAGAATATGGTTCAGCGGGGTGCGGATGTCGTGGCGTAACCGATCCACTTCGGCTCGCGATTTCATCAGCGCGACAGATAGTGTGTTCACTGGAGTCGATCCTTTGGGAGATCAAACACTCACTTCACCCAAGGAAACTCTAGGCCACGTCACGAGGCGTTCCCTTTGTAGATTACCCCAAGTATCGAAAGATCATCACGAAATGTTGCTTCCGCCATGAATGTGATGACGTCATTTTGCAACACTTCCAGACTCTCTTGGAGTGGAAGCTTGGACGAGCTTACCAGCGAGGCGATTAAACGATCCCCGCCGAACTGCTCGTGGTTCGGGTTCATCGCTTCCGGTAATCCGTCCGAATAGGCAACGAGCCGATCTCCAGGCGCAAGTTGAACCTGGTGTTCGACGTAAGGCTCTTCGGCCCAACCGATCGGGTAGCCGGGAATCTCAATCAGCCGAGGCTCTCCTTGGGCAGGGATGTGGGCCAGGCCGGGATGTCCTGCGGTGACATACCGGAACAGACCATCTTGCAAGTCGAGGATTCCGTAGACAATCGTGAAGTACTGTTCTGTGCCACTATCAAAACTGAACCGCCGATTCAGGCCCTCAGCGACTTCGACTGGTGGGACGATCCTTGGTTGGGCTGCCCCTTCGACCAACTGGCGGACCAATGACGAGGAATCGGCTAGTGGGGAGAGCACCTGGCTGAGTGTCACCGAGAGCAGAGCGGAGGCGACGCCGTGTCCGCTGACATCAAGGAGATAAATCCCAATATGTCTCTCGTCGAGCTTGAAGACGGAGAGGCCATCACCGGCCAACTCATCACAAGGGCGGAAGACCCAGGCAAATTCTGCCTGAATGGTCTTCGGGGACTTCTTAGGGAGGGTCGATTCCTGCACCTTGGCGGCAGCTTTGAGATCTTTCTCCATCCTCGCATTGATCTGCTCTAGCTTCTTATTCCGTTCCGCGAGGTCGCGTTCGAGCCTCTTGACGGCATCGATAGCCCTCTTGAGAGCCATCTGGGTCTCAATACGCGCCACGACGACCGCGAGGTCCAGGGGCTTCGTCACATAATCATTCGCGCCGGCTTGGAGGGCCTGGACAATGTCTTCCGACTGATCCTTGGCCGTCGCCATGATGACCGGTAAGTCGGTCGCCGACATGGTTTCGCGAAGAATCTTGAGTGTTTCAAAGCCGTTCAAATTGGGCATCATGACATCAAGGAGGATCAGGTCGAACTCACCTTCGGCGATGACCCCGAGCGCGTGCTCGCCGTCGACAGCGGTCGCAACTTTATACCCCTTGCGCTGGAGGCGGCGTGAAAGCATGTCTCGATTGTTTTCATCGTCGTCCACAACGAGGAGTCGCCCGGATTCATTCGCCATGTTTACCCTTTCAATCGATAAGCGGAATGCTAATAGCCTACGTCAAAGATGCCATAGACGCGAGTACTCGGCAGGTTCTCAACGGGCTACGGACGATTCGAAGTAAGACGGGAGGTCGTATCTCGATGCCTGTGCGACTATGCTCGTTCCTTTGAGCCCTGAACTAGGAGGATGGACCGTAATGGGCTGGAATTTTGGAACAGGCCCGGTTTTTGTTTGCGAGTCGATCATCGGTGCCAGGCGTTGGCAGATCTATGGGGCGCGAGCTTGCTTTGTCGCCTTGTTACTGCTTTGCCTGATGAGCTTCACGCTTCGTCAGCCAACTCAGCCAATCCTGTACGCCTCCCAACTTGCACAAATCGGACGCGAGTTCTTTGAGATTCTCTCCTTCACACAGATCACGTTAATTCTGCTTGCGGCACCAGCGAGCACAGCGGGCTCGATCTGCCTGGACCGGGCTCGGGGGACCTTGACCCACTTGCTCGTAACGGATCTTAGCTCCGGCGAGATCGTTCTGGGGAAATTTGCCGCCAAGTTGCTACCCACCCTCGCGTTGATCGTTGCCGGTTTACCCGTCTTGATGATGTCGGCTCTGCTCGGAGGCATCGACTTCGAAGCATTGGCTGGGCTGTTTCTCATCAGTCTCGGCCTTGCATTCCTGGGCTGTAGTCTGGCCCTTTTGCTCTCCGTCTGGGCCGGCAAGACACACGAAGTGCTTTTAGCGATCTTCAGTTTGTGGGCCGTCTGGCTCCTGGGCCCGATTCTGATTGACGAGGCAGTACGATCCCTTAGGTTTGGCAACACGTTTGAGATATTAGGTGCCATCAATCCCTATGTTCTCGCAAACCGGCCCTATTCCATGCCTCTCCAATTTCGACTCTGGCACGACCTCGTCTTCCTCACCGTCTGTTTCAGCCTGAGTGCCCTCTTCCTCGGTATTGCGATCGGCAAGATTCGACATGTGAGCGCTCGTGTGAAACGTGAAGCCCGCCCTCGGCGAGCCTCCACCTTATTTGCTTGGTTGCCATCCCCTTCGCTTGACACCAATCCCGTTCTCTGGCGTGAGTGGAATATGGCTCGTCCTTCGCGTTGGGCGCGCGTGGTTGGCAGGATTCTCAGCAGTTTCTATGCCCTGTTAATCATCATACTCTTTTACCAAGTGGCTAAGGATTATCGAATTCCGCAATGGCGACCGGGTGAATTTGGTCCGCTGTTGAATGGATTTGCGATCGCCGTCGGACTTCTGATGCTCGCGGTGAATTCAGCCACATCATTGGCCGAGGAGCGAACGCGAGGGAGCCTAGATGTCCTGTTGACAACCCCGCTCTCAACACAATCGATCGTTCTAGCGAAATGGTTGGGAGTTTTTCTCAGAGGCTCGAAGCTGGCGATCGCGCCGACACTAGTGATTGCGGCCATGCTTACTACATATCAAGGTTCTTCGGTTGCACTGGTCTTGATGCCCGGACTGATCCTCGCTTATGCCGCGGTTGTGACAAGCATCGGCCTCTTGATGGCGACCCTTACTCCCAGATTAGGGCGAGCCGTCGCTTGGACAGTCGCGTTTTACGCCATGATTGCGGTTGGCGGCTACATCGTGCCCTTTGTTGTTTTGAGACCGATCCACAATGACTTCGCGATCAGAATGGCTTGCGGAAGTCCGTTTGTTGGCGTAGCGATGACGACCTTCATCGCTATGGATCAGAACGAGTCTCTTCCCAGTTTGGGGCCTGCCATTGTGATCTGGTCTGTGATCTACGTCGTGCTCGCCGGAGCTTTGCTCCTCATGAACGTAATGATATTCGATCGACGGCTCGGCCGGGTGAATGACAGGAGACCTCCGAAGCCACAATCCGTGAGTCGGCTGAATGTCGAGCCGAAGGTGTGAAGCTGTTCATGCGAGACCCAGGTGACTGCACCCAAAATCCGCATTGACTCTGTTTTGTAAAGGAGATCTTGCCGCTGCGGGCTCAATCGCCCACCTTGAGATTGGGAAGTCGTTTCAATCTCCAATCATTGAGTCGACCTCATGGGATCCGAACGCATCAAACCAGGACCTGGCCAGGAATCAGTCTGGGATTACCCCAGGCCACCTCGTATCGAGCCCTCGACCAAACACATCGTCGTGAGCTTTCATGGCCAGATCATCGCCGAAACCCAGAGGGCCTACCGAGTCCTCGAAACCAGTCACCCTCCCGTTTACTACATCCCCAAGGAGGATGTGAACCCCGGCTTCCTCCGAAACGCTGTGGGGAAGCGGACCTTCTGTGAGTGGAAAGGGCCAGCGGTCTACTTTGACATTGTGGTTGGTGAGAGGTCGAGTAAAGCGGCGGCCTGGTCGTATCCTCAGCCTGCTCCTGCCTTCAGAGCGCTGCGGGATTGCCTGGCGTTCTATCCCAGTCGGGTTGATGAGTGCCGGGTCGACGGTGAGGTTGTGGAGGCTCAACCAGGGGACTTCTATGGAGGTTGGATCACCCAAGATGTGGTTGGCCCCTTCAAAGGTCTGCCAGGAACCTTGGGGTGGTGACTCGCCTCAGAAACGCAGAACTCGCGGGATTCACTCCGAGTTTGAAGGAACGGAATCGCTAGGTGTGGGAGGGGTCCTGGGAACAGCCATCTCAAGCAGGGACTCGTTGACGGTGTCCCCCATTGCAGCTTGGAGTCGCGCAGTTAATGCGGCCTGTGCCTGGTCGCGGGGGAGGTCCGCGAAATCGCTTGGGTAGATAGGCGGCTGAATCGCGACTTCGACTCGGCTCCAGGGGGTGGGAGGATGAGCGGAATAGTTGAGGCGGACCGGCACGATCGGGAACTTGGCGATATCCGAATCCTTCTGACAGGTGAAGGCGATCCAAGCCACACCCGGCTTGATGGGATGGACCTGGTTGGGACCATAGTAAAAGATCGTTCCCTCCGCAAAGATCACCAAGCAACGCCCATCACGAAGCAATTCGCGGCATGCTTTGATGGCACCCGCGCCTGGCTTACGAGTGTCCACCGGGAACGCGCCAATCCGACGCATAAACCAGCCCTGTGGTCCCACAAATTCGTCATGACTCGTCATCGGTCGAAGCGAGCGGGCTGTGGCTTTTTGGAGGAAGAGGGCATCCAATCTTGAACGGTGCGTGGGCACGAGAATCACAGGCCCGCTGGTCGGAATGTGCTCTCGACCCTTAATTGTGACTCTCAAGAAGCCCCTCACGACGACCCAGTGCCATACTCGAACGATGGCAAGCACCACTGGGTTGATTTTCGCCGTCACGGTTGCCATCACGATCCCCCGATCTTTCCCTTGGCCGTAGAACGGAATGATCCTAAACCAAATCTCGCTCTCACGCGAATGGGGTCTTCCATCGTGATAGGGTTCCCATTGGATTGTGCCCGTGAACGATCCTTCTTAGCAGTCGCATTGGCCCTGATCCAGATCTAGACCGGCTGGCTGGCCTAGAGACAGGTTCGAGGTCGATGCTTGACCTCCAGTTGATCGTATGCCTGGAGACTCTCCTCTTCGTCGCACTTCGATGTTGGGTCACATCTTGCGGAAACGCCTCGTGACGATGGAACCATTGCGAGCTGCGCTCTGTTCACTGAACAGATGATCAAGACGGGCAGGGTCGGGGAGGGTGAATAAACCTTCGAAATGAGAAACCCCTCGGTGGCAGCTCCACCGAGGGGTTTCGTGGATTGGCATTACCCACTCGTGATCATTGACGACCGAAGATCCCACCAATTCCACGCCAGGGGAGGTAGTAGACATCCTTGGGGAGCTTATCGCCGGGGCGGTAATAGCCCAGGTCGTACTCAGGCTCCCAGATCGGGTCGACGATCAGGTTGTAGGGAAGGGCTGCAATTTGTCCAGCAAACAGACCTGCCGAGAAGATCGGCTGGAGGATCTGGATCCGTTGCTTCGACTGCTTGGGGTCGTCGATCGGATAGGTCATGAAACGACCCGCTCCACCGAAGAAGGTCTCGACCGAGTGCCCATAGCGCTCCAGAGAAGCGTCCTGGAAGTATAACGGTCCGTGGCACGTGGCGGCGGCGGACCAGTATTTCCGCTGAGGGGTCCACTGCCGCGCCTGGAGTGGCTCGAAATCCTCGGGAACCGGGATCGCCTTGATCGGACGCGCTTCGGTCGGACTGGGTGCCCGAGGGATCACCAATTCGCGACTTCGTCGATTCGGGTCTGTCGAGTCACTGATCAATGCAGGAGGGGCAGGATTGCGTCGGGCTGCTTCATCCTGGGCATTTGCGATCCGCTCGACCTCTCGTTTGAGTTCCGGTGTCAGCGTCGACTCGACCTTAATGTCGGGCCGTCGGAAAAACCCAGGGCCATCGGCAGAATTGGTCAGTGCTCTCGGGTTCGCCCGAGCACGTGTCGGGTAGTTCTCGACCACTGGCGTTACCGGTAGTGGGGTCGGCTGACTTAGATTTGTATCCGGCAGCGGGGGTAGGAGGTCGGCCTCCGGAGGAAGTGGCGGGTCACCCGACGGGGGATTTGTCCCCGGATCGGACGCCAGATCACTCATTAATGCATCGACGGGAGGAGCCGGGGGCTGGTCGGGGAGTGGGGGGAGTGGCTCGGGAGCGTCGCTCGGTACCGGCGTTGGCTCCGGGACCATTTCCATGGCCGGTGCCGCCGGTCGAGTTGCCTCAACAGATGGTAGCGAGCCGGGCAAAGGAGGCAACTGGTCCGCTTCCTCGGAGGGAAGCGGGGTCTCCATTTCAACGGCCGTTGCTGCCCTCTGAACTGGCGGATCTTCCGGAGGCAGCGGTGTGGGTGAATTCTGGTCTGCGATCGGAACCACCATCTCGCTGGGAGGTGCCTGAACCAGGTCAGGTGCCGGGAGCGGAAGTGGAGGCTCAAGCTCGGCCGACGTGACTGGCAATGGAACGCTTGACTGCGGGCTTTCCGCAACGACCGGGGCAGGTATCGCCTGATCCGAAGCGAGAGCCAACGCTTGTGGCTCCTCGACCAGAGGGGCACCCGCAACAGCGGCCACTGGTGCCGCCGCCGGCAAGAGTTTCTCTTGCTTGGGGAGGTAAGGGAGCTTCGTTCCGTCTTCCATCTTCGGGGGTGGAACCACGGTCGAGGCGAGCTGAACCTGCTTATCCTCGCCGGGGGGCTTGGCCAGTGCGATTGCGCCCGGGCGTTTCGATGGACCTTTCGCATATCGTTGCGCGGATCCGTTGACTGGCCCGCGTAAGCCGGTCATCCCCTTTTCCAGGGCAGCTTTGAGATCTTGCTGCTCGGCCGCATTGAGCTCGTCCTTACGAGACTCTGCTTCACGCAGATATTTGAGCGCACGGTTGTACTCCTGGTAGCCCAGGTAATCCTGCCCGTTACGCAACAAAGCACGGGCCGTGCGTCCGCTCAGAGCGGAACTGGTTCCCGGGGTCGAGGACGACGGGGCATCGGTCGCGGAGGGGGTGCCTCGCGGAGATTGCTGACCACGAATCATTGTGGCCGACAGCGCGACCACCAGGGTCGCTGCAGTCAAAGCCTTGGTGGGGCGACGCACGCCACGCCTCCTTGCTGACGAGTGCCACTCGATCGGCCGAACCGTTCCGACCAACCGCCGATTCAATCCATTCGACTCAACCACTGAGACAAGGTCCGACTTTTCATGTCAAACCAGACAGCCGACCGACCGATCTTCCTGATCTGCCGACCGGAGTCGCTTTGATTTTCGGGTTACCCTGCGGTTCGACCGAGGTCGCCATCATTCGTAAAGCTCGAATAATTCGGCGCTTCTTGAGTGATCGCGATGTCGTGAGGGTGACTTTCCTGGACAGAAGCACCGGTGACTTGGATGAACCGGGACTTGGTTCGAAGCTCCTCAATGGTTCGGGTACCGCAATAGCCCATACCCGCGCGGAGCCCACCAACGAGTTGGAAGACATAATCCGCCATCGGCCCCTTATAAGGAACACGGCCCTCGACCCCTTCGGGGACGAGTTTCTGAGGGGGGAGATTCTTGCCATCCGCCGAACGAATGCCCGAGTCCTGGCGATAACGCTCGTGGGAGCCTTTGGCCATCGCGCCCAGCGAACCCATTCCACGGTAAGCTTTGAAGCTTCGTCCTCGGTAGATGATCATGTCGCCCGGGCTCTCGGCCAGTCCGGCAAAAAGACCACCGATCATGACGGAGTGCGCTCCTGCGGCAAGAGCCTTGCTGATATCGCCCGAGTAGCGGATACCCCCATCAGAGATGATGGGAACCCGGCCAGCCGCCGCCTTCGCAGCGTTCCAGACAGCGGTGATCTGAGGGACTCCGACCCCGGAGACAATGCGGGTTGTACAGATTGAGCCCGGCCCGATCCCAACCTTGACCGCGTCGGCCCCGGCCTCGATCAAGTCACGAGTTCCCTCGAAGGTGGCCACATTTCCGGCGACCACCTCAATGTTGAAGTCACGCTTGATCTTGCGAACGGTCTCAATCACGTTCTTACTGTGTCCGTGCGCTGAGTCGACGACCAAGACATCGACATCAGCTTCGAGCAATGAACCGATCCGCTCGTAATCGTGGACACCGACCGCCGCCCCGACACGAAGTCGTCCGCGACTATCCTTGCAAGCGTTCGGATAGCGGTGGAGCTTGTCGATGTCCTTGATCGTGATCATGCCCTTCAGTCGATATTCTTCGTCCACAAGGAGAAGTTTCTCGACCTTATTTTTCGTTAAAATCCGATCAGCCTCTTCAAGTGACGTATCCGCCGGGGCTGTGACCAGGTTCTCCTTGGTCATGACCTCTTCGATCCGTAGCTCATTCGACTCCAAGAATCGAAGGTCACGGCGCGTCAAGATCCCCTTGAGTCGTCCTCCGACTGTGATCGGGACTCCCGAGATATTGTGCCCCGCCATGATCTCGCGAGCCTCACCCACCGTCGCGGAGGGAGGCAACGTGATCGGGTCAACAATGATCCCATTCTCGGATCGTTTGACCTTATCGACCTCGCGGGTCTGGTCTTCGATCGAGAGGTTCTTGTGGATGATCCCCAGCCCACCCTCTTGGGCGAGCGCGATCGCAAGCTCAGCCTCGGTCACCGTATCCATCGGCGCGGACAGGATCGGAATGTTCAGGGCGATCTTGGCGGTAAGCTGGGTTTTCGTCTCAACCGTCCGAGGCAATAGCTCGGAATAGCCCGGTTCGAGCAGGACATCGTCGAAAGTGATGCCCTGATATGCGATGCGATCCTGCATTGGGGAAAAGCCTCCACCCCGACGTTGGGAAATGTTCGGATTTCCAGTCGTCGAGGGACCCAGGTTGCCTTTCCTGGTCTATTAGACCCACCTTGGCCCCAGGTGGCAAGGTCAACACGACCAGCTTGGACACAGGTCCATGCATGATATGAGTAGTCGCACATCAAACTCATCGCGAAATTGCCCGTCAACCAACCGATGAGACCGCGATCCAATAATAGGGTTCAAAACGACTGGCCTTGCGAACCTCATAAGGATTAACAAGTCGTACCGATGGAGGGTTCGAACCTAAGATGGCTTGGCAGACGTTCGCCCGAAGACCTGGAGGCATGTCCGACCGGACCGCTGGGCAGAGCCAGGAAGTGAGTCTCCAGTACCCTCGGATGCGCCTCCAGAACGACTCCTCGGCAGACAGACTTTGCCAATTCCACCAGGGCGCGGCCTTGAGTGTTTGGCCATAAAGGTGGGTCACGCCAAAATGAGGCTTGAGGAGATCTAAGAACTCTGCGCGATCGAATTCCCGTTGGTGAAACGGGTTATGCTTCGATTCCGGACTGTAGACCGGTCGGTTCGGAGTCGAGACGATCAAAGTTCCGCCGGGTGCGAGCACGCGCGCACACTCCCTGAGGAACGCCAATGGATCGGTGACATGCTCTATCGTCTCAAATGAGACCACAACATCCACACTTGCATCCTCAAGTGGGATTGTCATGGCATCTCCCTGGCGAAAATCGAGTCCGTATTTGGCTCGGGCGTGCTCGCAGACCTCTAGGGAGATGTCGACTCCGATCACGCAGGAGGCTCCTGCTTTCAGGAGTGCAGCGGTGCCATACCCCTCTCCACAAGCGATGTCGAGGACACGCTTTCCGACGACGTGCCTACACGCGAACTTGTACCGCTCGACATGTTCCCAGTAGATCCTGGCTGCCGAGAGCTCGGGGACCATCCGCTCGCCAGTTTCGGGAAGGATCGCAGCATCATCCGACATCGTCTGACGGTCCATCGTGATCGGTTTCGACCTAAATTCAGTCTGTTCCGGGCGACCGCGCCTCCCCATTGACCTGTCGAGAATTCAGGTCGGCTATTATGATCTTCAGGCAACGAGGGTTGGTTTCCTAGGGGTACGAATGGTCACATCCGCTGCGGTCTCTCTCAATGAACCTGAACGTGCCCAGCCTCCAGTGCTGAGCCGACTCCTGCATGGGACGTTCTGGCTCACGTTGCGGACACCGATTCAAGCCATCCTCTCCTTTTGGACGGTTCGCCTCATGATCGAGGCGATCGGCAAAGATGCGAATGGAGCCTACACCTTCGCCTGGGGCTTTGGATTTCTGCAATTCCTCCTCGAGTTTGGGATGGCGTCAGCGCTCCAGAGACGCGTCTCCGAAACCTGGACGACCGGTGATCGTGAAGGACTCGATCGCGCGGTCGCTTGCGGGATCAGCTTTTATGCGAGCATCGCGCTCCTTCAGTCGGCCTTCCTGATCGCGATCGCATATTTTGCGCTTCCGTACTCCGAGTGGAAGGGTCCCTCCTACGACCTGATCGTCAAGCTCCTTTGGCTTCAAGTCTTTACATCGCCCTGCTACGGGGTGGCGATGGTCGTGTCGAGTGTCCTGCAGGCGGCGCGTCGATACGACGTGATTCCTCGTCTCGAGCTGCTGATCGTGGTGTTACGCTTCTTCATCCTGGTCGACGGCCTTTGGCTTGGTTACGACTTTTTCTCCGTCGTCGTCGTCCAGCTCGTGACCGGGATCGTGCTCTCACTCGGTCCAGGACTCTGGGTGATGGTGAAAGAGCTCGGCTATCTCCCGCAGATCGGGGGGGTGCGGCTGGTTGACTTCAAACAGCTCTGGCAAATCGGGTTCTCGATGTTCTTGATCCAGTTGAGTGTCGTGCTGGCCGACAAGATGGATACGACGGTGCTAGGATTCGCACTTGATGAGCCCGGTCCTGCGAACACGATTTACTCGGTTGTCAGTAAGCCATTTATGCAAATCCGTCAGACGGGCTGGATGGTTTCATCTCTGGTCATGCCTGCGGCCGCCAGCCTGGTCGCCGCGAACGATCTGGCGGCGATCGAACGGGTAAAGTATGACGGATCTCGGCTCTTGATCGGCCTCTTACTCCCGGTGGCCCTTCTGGCGGGCATCTACGCCAGCCCATTCCTCGCACTGTGGATCGGCCCCGAGTTTGCTCAGGAGGGATACTTGCTTCAGCTCTTCCTCCTGGCAGCGGCACCTCTCACACTAACGATCCTGGTTCAGATCGCCATTGCAACCGGTCGGCTGGACTTTATTGCATGGTCCTCGCTCAGTGGTGCAGTCGTGAACCTACCTCTAAGCTACATCTTGACGTTGCGGTACGGGGTTGCCGGGGTGATTTGGGGCTCGGTGCTTACGGTCCTGGTGGCGAATCTGATCGTCCCAGGCGTCTACCTGTTCCGGATTCTCGAGGTCACTCCTCGGGGATTCTTGAAGCGGACACTGAGCGCCCCTCTCACCGGTGCAATGGCGTTGGTACTGGCGACAGTCGGCTTCCAGATTCTGATACCGCCGATGAGTCATGCGCCGGGGTTTCTCAGCAGGGCCTGGCCCCTGGTCCTGAATCTCTCGGTGGGAACCGTGGCCTACCTGGTTGGCTATCAACTGGCCCCCTCCGGTCGGGGCGACTTTGCTCAACTTCGCCAGAAGCTATTCCGCCGAGCAGCCTGACCTGACCTGGCCTGGGCGAGCGAACGAGTCGATCCTACAATCTCTTCGATACCTTGTGCCCGACGGTTGGGAGTTCCTATGTCATCAAATGGCCATGTCTCTCCTCCTCGTGTGCGGCTTGACACACCGAAGGGACCGTCAGACTCAGGCGCGACGGGGGTCTCGGGACGCAAGGTTGTCATCGCGATCTGTATTGTCGTGCTGGCCCTTTGGGGTGGATTGACGCTGGCGATGAACGCGTGGAAGACCGCTTATGCAGCCAAAGCGGAGTACGGCAGAACTCAGATTGCGACCTTGGTCGACCCACTCCGGGAATTGACCCCACCGGGAGTGCAACCTAAAGAGTGGGAAAACGCCGTTCAGGATACTCATGCGATGCTGCAAGCGCTGACAGCGTCGAATCTGTTAGAGATGGACGCGCTCCAGGCGCTGAGATCCGACCTCATGAGTCGCTTTGAGGGTGCAACACCCGCGACTGCTCGCGCAACGCTGGTCCAACTTTGGGACGATCTTGAGAGAAAAGCAGGTCCGGTGCTGAACGCCTCGACTCCCGCCCCTCCGACATCGAGACACGCTACGCGGGTTGAGAGGCCGGAACGCCCAACGATTCTCACTGATCGCTGATCCTTAATCTTTGAGCCAATCTGCTCACGAAACTCGTTCCCAGGGTCCTCCGTGGGAACGAGTTTTACACAACTTGAAGCATACGAAAGTGCGACTCTCACTCTTCGTCGTTGCCCTCGTCATCGTTGTCCGCGTCGTCCTCATCCTCGCCAGCGGGTTCTTCAGATTCCTCGTCCTCAGACTCATCGTCAAGTTCGATGATCTCTTTCACTGGCCTCAACCTCGACTTCATCACTTCGGCCAAGGCGACGAACTCATCGACATTCATTGACTCTGCGCGGATCTCGCCGGTCAAGCCAATCGATTGGAGCATATCGTCAACCTCGGACTTCTCCCATTGGTCACGCCAGAGGCTGTAGATCACGCGTCTGAGGTTCTTACGCCGATGGAGAAAGATCTTTCGGACCACAGAGTGGAACCAAGGAAGATCCCCAATCGCCGCTCGTTTGACGGGGTCGGGGGTGATCGCCACGATCGCCGATTCCACTTTGGGCCGGGGCCAGAAGACGGAAGGGGGAAGAACGCGAACGATCTCGATGTCCGCCTGAGCCTGGAGAGTGACCGAGAGGGCACTATAGTGCTCAGAATGCGGGGCCGCCTGCATTCGTTCGGCGAGTTCGAGCTGGATCGTCACGACCATCAACTTGATGTCGAACTCAGGATGGACAAGTAAGTTGGAGACGAGCGGGGTCGCAATGCTATAAGGCAAGTTGGCCACGAGTTTGAACGGTCGATCGGGCATCGCTGCCACTGCGGATCGGAGATGATCCACAACGACCGGGTTCAGTCGATTCTTACCCTTAAGTGCATCGGCATGGATGACTCGAACTCCGGGATATTGCGCAGTCGCGTCGGTGGTGAGCCCCACCATCCCGGGGTCGATGTCCACAGCGACGACAGTGCCGCCCATCTCGGCCATCATTGCCGTGAGAGCACCTGCTCCGGGACCGATTTCCAGAATCAGGTCGCCGGGTACGACCTCGGCCCGAATGGCAATAACGTCATGAAGATTCAAGTCAATCAGGAAGTTTTGACCGTATCGATGGCGTGGGGCTATCCCTCGTCTGGCGAAGAGTTCGCGGAGGTAGGATTGCGTCTGGCGAGGTGCGGGCATTTCTTCCTCAGCTCTCAAAGTTCTTGTCAGGCCGGATGAGCTTGGCGACATGTTTTGCCAGCATATCGGCCTCAATATTGACGCGATCCCCCGGCAAGAGTGTGCCGAGTGTCGTGACCGACAATGTGTGAGGAATCAGCATGATAGAAAACTGTTGGAAAGTGACATCCACCAAGGTCAGACTCACGCCATCAACCGCAATGGAACCCTTGGGAACCATCAACTCTGTCCAACGCGATTCAAGTCCGAAGTTGAGGAACTCCCACTCACCTTCGGGATGTCGTGCGATCAGTGACGCCGTCGTATCGACATGACCTTGAACGAAGTGACCACCGAGGCGATCACCAGCCTTGAGCGACCGTTCCAGGTTGACCGGATCGCCCGGTTTCTTGGTCCCGAGGTTGGTGCGCAGCAATGTTTCAGGGCCTGCTTGGACGACAAATGAGTCCTGATCCGTTTCGATGAGCGTCAAGCAACACCCATTCACCGCAATGCTTTCACCGAGATCGAACGAGTCGCGAAATTTGGGCCAAACGATATTGAGCCGACATCCTGGGCCCTCGGCTTCAATAGCTTCGATCCTGCCGAGAGCTTGCACAAGACCAGTGAACATAACAACGATCGATCCTGAAGTTTTTCGAGGATGTGATTCCTACGTAGGAAAGTGCCACGGTTTCAGAACTGACCGGGGCGACCACGAGGATTGCAAGGTCCGCCCCTTCTTGCATCGGGAGAAGGTGGCTGTACGCCGCGTTCCGGCAGCTTCTCCCGAGGAAGAAGCGAGGGGATCCAACTTTGCAACTCTCCTGCCGAGTCGACTTCCCTATAGTACCAGGAACGCCCGCCGGTTAGTATCATTTTCACCATATCTCGCGTTTCGTGCTCCCACTCTCACTCTCACTCTCCCCAGACTTGGAGGACCGAACTGATGTCACCCGTGAATCGTCGCGATTTTCTGGCCCAAGCGAGTGCAGCAGGCCTGGCCCTGGCGACCGCGAACGTCGCCCATGCTGCCTCCGCGCGTGCTCTTCCGAAGTCAGCGACCGACAAAGTGACCTTGGGGAAGACCGGTATCCAGACGTCCCTGATCGGGATGGGAACGGGGAGTATCGGGAGTGGCCAGGCGAGTAATCAGACCAAACTTGGAGTCAAGGAATTCACTCGGGTCGTCCGGCACGCCTTGGACCACGGTGTCTGCCTGTTTGACGTCGCCGACCAGTATGGCTCACATGTTTACCTGCGAGAGGCACTCCGAGGCGTTCCTCGCGACAAGTATGTGATCCAGACGAAAACCCACGCGACCAAGTTCCCTGACGCCAAGAGCCACATCGAACGCTATTGTCTCGAACTCGGTGTCGAGATGATCGACATCGTGCTCCTGCATTGCATGCAGAAGCCGAACTGGCCTGAAGAAAATGCGGCGTCGATGGAATACCTGATGAAGGCGAAAGAGCAGGGGATTATCCGTGCTCACGGGACAAGCTGTCACGGGATGGACCCGCTGCGCATCGCCGCCAAAAGCCCATTCGTCGAGATCGACCTCGCCCGAATCAACCCCGAAGGGTTGATTATGGACGACAAAGCCCCCGACCAAGTCGCCTCCGAACTCGAAGAGATGCACAGCGCAGGCAAAGGGGTCATCGGCATGAAGATCCTCGGCGAAGGTCGAATCACGACCCCCGAGCGTAAAGATGCCTCGCTCCGCTACGTTCTCGGTCTTGGCACAGTGAACGCATTCATCATCGGCTTCGAGTCAACAGGCCAGATCGATGACATCCTGACCCGGACCGAGGATGCCATCGCCTTCCTGGGCAAGAAGTAACCGAGGCAAGGTCTTATCCAGCCACCAAACGCCTCGCCCAGGTTACTTCTTGAGCGAGGCGTTCTTTTTTATCTCATCTTCGAGAAGAACGAAATCGCGGAGGGAATCCCCTCTCGGATCATCGAGTCATAATGATTACCGTTGGGCACGACCATCAAAGTGACGGGCACCCCAATAGCCTTCATCCTGGCCTCGGCAGCCTGGCTCTCGGCCACTTTGACGTTGGAATCGTCTAAGGCGTGGAACAAGAAGACCGGTTTATTCCGGAGCTTGCCCTCATTCGTATGGGGTGAGTAGTCGGTCGCCAGGTCACTCACGCCCGCTTGCCGTAATCCCTGGATCAGATCCGCAGGAAAGCGAGTCTCCAGATTGATCGCAGGAGCGAACGCGGCGACCCCTTGGACTCGCTCGTCGTTCGCTGCAAGGATTAGTGCGAGTGTACCCGTCGAGCTATGGCCCACCGCGAAAACTCTCCGTTTGTCGACGCAGGGGCAACTTCTGTTCGACGAAGTTCAACGCGGTTTGACCGTTGATGATTCCCGCCTTGGCGTTGTGAAAGGCGAGGATTGCGCGTTGCATTTCCTGGTTGGACGGGGAGTCGCTCGCAAGTGGTCCATCCTCCTCGAACGCAACGACAACGTAACCGGCTTTTGCCCAGGGGAGGTGTTCAGGGCTTCCGACCTGCTCTTCCTCAGGGTCCCAACTGATGCCATGGAACAGACCCGTCCCTGCGCTCGTGATCAAAATGCATGGGTAAGTACCTTCCTGGGCTGCTTGAGGTCCGCCCGGGAACTCCACTCCGGCGGGGAGGTACACGAGCAACTTTCCCGACCTCCCCGGACCAGGGCCACCACCGATCCGGATCGTGGTCAACCTGACGCCTCCAACAAGGTTTCGCCAGCCATTCGGTTCGGAAAAGGTGGGAGGCCCCAGATTTCTCCGTGCCGGAGCCTGAGATTGTTGGGTGTTGTCGATGAAACCCAGGTTATCCTGCGAAATTCCTGGCAGAAGGGCTCCCTGGGGCGATGGTCCAAGAAAGGGACGAAGGATCCTCGCAATTACACCCAGAAGGATGAGCGTTACCCAGACCCCTCCCGCGATTTTTGCCCATCCTCCCATTCGACTTAGGGTGGGACTTGAGGTTCGGACGGAGGCTCGCTTGGGAAGCGCTGGGCTGTCGAGCCCGCTTCCACGTTGAGTTCCATTCGCTTGCCAGCGTTGAGCAGGAACGGCCGCAAACCCGGGGACAGATCGCGAGCTTACAGGACTGAGGTCGAAAGTTTCGTCCGGGTCACTGTGCTTGTCGTCGAGTAATAGAACCGCGTCCGCCACCGATTTCGAAGCCGTTCGTCGCGGTATCGTCTGCTTCCTTCGGCACCGCTTACACAGGAACAGACGACTCGCCATGTGGTCGAGAGCTTGATAACGTTGACCGCATTGGTCACAGCGGAACGCAATACCCATGACCACACCCTAACAATTCGGAATGACTGGTCTGCCGTTCGCATGAGATCATGAGCGATCAACGCGATGCCGTCAATCCACTCATCCCCTCTTGAGATTTTGCAGTTGACGACGAATACAGTTCAGCAAGCCTTTTACACCTGGGGAGGATCTCATGACCGCCGACCAATGGACCCAACGGATTAAGAAGTGGTTGCCGAAAGGCAAACCCATCGATACAAAGCGATATGTAGGCAATGACTTCGAGAACGAGGCGATGGTTCGCAAGGGGTTCGTGGTGAAGGCCAAACGTTACCTCAAGCACTTTCCCTTGGCTCGCGAAGCGGTCGCAATGTACTTCTGTATGCTCGATGCCAGGACCCCACTCTGGGTGAAGACCACGGTCGCAGGCGCTCTTGCCTACTTTGTCCTGCCGTTCGACGCGATACCAGACTTCCTGCCGTTCATTGGGTTCGGCGACGATCTCGGGGTGATCGCCGCGACCCTCTCTGCCATTTCGACCCACGTCAATGCGGACCATCGCGAGAAGGCTGAGCAGTGGATCGCAGGTGAATCGATTGTGCTCGACGAAGGGGTGATCATTGACGTTGTCACGAAATAAACGACCTGTTCATAAGTCGGGGTTGCTAGATTCCTAACCAGGGGGATTGTGTCAGTTGGTCGGTGGGTGAATGATGGGGGCGTTGATCCCGGACGCGACCCGAACAACGCGGCCGGTTGTTCAACCCCCCTGTCGTCCTCCGAGGCCTGATGATGCTCGATCCTGCGTTAATCCCTGCTCTCTTAGAGCCGCAGGCTCAAGAAGAGATCGGCAAGATCGAGTATCTCCTGTCCGAACTCGCAAGCCTGAGTGACAGAAAACTCGTGAGCCCTGAGGTAGTGGAAGCCGTCCGCACTGAAAAGCAGGGTCGTCTTGACCAGATTACGCGGCTTGGTCGATTTGCGGAATCACTTCAGCGTTGCAATCGACTCGCCGCGAGTGCTCCAGATAAAGCCCTGGTGTGGGCTGAGGCCGCTCGGCTCCTGGCCCCTGAGCGGAAAGCGGGCTGGGATCAGGTAGTCGCCCTTCTTCAGCGCCTGGGACAACACCCAAGGGCGATCGAACTCGTCGATGAAGCCAAGTTAGAATTCGGCCATATCGTCCGACTCCAGCCCATCCCTGCCCCGAAGCTATCACCGGTGATTGTGACTCAGGACGATTCACATGGCGCCACCCGGGAAGGGGCTCGCTTCTGCAGTTCCAAGGGGGACTATCTCGGCGCGGCCGCCATATATAAGAATTTACTTGCAATTAATCCCGACGATAACGAGATGCTCGTCAGTGCGGCCTGGGCTTTCGATCAGGCAAACCAGCTTGGAGAATCCAGAGACTGTTGCGAACGCCTCTCTCGTCTTCGACCAAGTGAGGGAAAGTGGTGGAGCTCAAAGGTCGCTGAACTCGATCGGAGGATCGAGAAAGCGAATCTATTACCTGCCCCCACATCATCCGAGGCTGTATTCCAGATCTCTGAGCCGCCCCCGGTTTTACAACTCGTTGCACCGAAGCTTGAGGCAAGCGTTCCCTTGGTTCCGAAAGTCTCTTGGCCGAAAGTTGCTGGGGAGTTTGTCGAGGTCCACTGGCAGAAACTCCTGTTAGGTCTCGCGGTTCCTTTGATCATCGTAAGTTCGACGGCCGTCGCGGCGAACATGTTGGGCGATCAACTCTGGCGACCGGAGGGCAAATGCCTGCTCGCCTTGGGGTATACGCTCGCATTCGCATTCTTTGGAAGAGGGGTCGTCCGTTGGGGAGCTGACCGGGCTGGAAGAATCATGCTTCTGACCACACTGTTCATCGTCCCTGTCAATTTCACACTTGCCGGCGAATTACCCACGCTCGCGGAGCGATCACCACTTGCGTTTGCCGTACTAGGGATCGTCGCTTTTGTATTGATGGGGCTTTGCTGGCGGCTCTGCGCCGTTCTGAAGACTTCGGGAGGAAATGTCACCCCTGTTGCGTTAATCGCTCTCGGGTTGATGACGGCGATGACGCCGCGAGGGGCTTCGTTTTCCTGGGGATTCACTGGATTCATCGGGACTGCAGTGATCTTTGCGGTCGCAGTGAGCCGTCTTAATTTGAGACTTCGCCGACGTGAGGAGGAAGAGGAGGATCCGTCGGGACCCTACTTCGCACTCGGACTCCTGGGATTCACCTACGCCTGGTCGATCATACGAATTGGCGTCTTTGTCCTCGAGATCGGTTGGTCAGATGCAACTCTGTATGCCTTGCCAGTGATGCTGGGGGCGCTCGCCTGTTTTTGGTCCGCAGACGGAATCAAGGAGATCGCAGCATCCGCTCGTTCGGCTGCCCTTCTGAAGTACGGCGGATTTGTGCTCTCCGCACTGGGTTTTGCCCTGGCACTCGCAAAACCTTCAACCTATCAGGCGCTTTATAGTGGAAACACTTTGATCACAGCGTTGGTCGGATTGGGGATCTACGGGCGCACACTCAGGCTCGAACGCAAGCCGGTCTATCTGTATGTCTCGTTTGCAGCTCTCTTTGTGGCCTATTTCGGTGCTTATGACTTTGTACGTGACCTCATGTCGAACGTTGAGGCGGCAGCAAGTACCGCGCTCGGTTATTCTGGGAAACTCCCTCCCTCGTTCCGGGCGCTGAACGGGTTGGTTTTCAACGTGATTTTGGCCGGTATGGCCTGGTTCATGACCGAGCGTTGGAATGATCCCAAACTCGCTCGACATTGCCATTACATTGGGCTTCCCCTCTCGATCCTCGCCTGTGCGTTTTCTTGCCTGGAACCCACAGCCGCGTTATTGACTCTCCCGGGTTACACGGTCCTCTATGGGCTTGCCATCTGGCGATACAAAGCCCCTTGGATAGGTTATTTCGCTTGTGCCACATTTACAGGCTCGGCAGTGGCAGGCTCGACCTTCCTGGGAGATCTGACGTTCGGTGCTCAAGCGTTGGCCGCTTCATCAATCGCACTTGGGCTCTGGCTGGCTTGTCCATGGCTTGAGTGGCGGGGGATCTCTGAAGAGTACCGGACACCGTTGCTTCGCTCGGCGCGGGTTGTTTCATTCTGCGGACTCTTGCTCGCACTCCTCGCCGCAGTGCAGCCTGGTTCGCCGAACTGGACAACAACGCTGGCCTTTGCCTCGCTCGCAATTCTCTACGTTCTGATCGGTATCGAATCGCCACGTGTCTCGCTTGCACACGCGGCGACCGGGTGCGGATCGCTCTCCATGCTCCTGGCAATCGGGCTAATGACACCCTCCCTCGGCCTGAAAGTTAGCCCGGCGTGGCTGGGGTTCTGGGCGTCGCTCGTCTCGGTCATTCTGACCCTGACGGCAGTCCCCTTGGCGAGGCGCACCAATCCGCGATTGGTAGTCTATCCCCCAGCCTTTCGACACCTAGGCCTGTCTCTCGCCGGCTTGGGAATGTTGCTCGGGACAATTCAATCTATTGATGCGGGGCTACTTTTCACGGGCTGGGATCTGGCTGAGACAATCCTTGCCTTTGCTATGGCAGCCATTGCTTTTGCCCTGGCGCATCACGAACGCCCGAGCCACGTTGGAGTCGTGTTTGCGATGCTTTCCGGCATGATTGCGACGATTCTTGGTGTTGCTTTTGTGATGGGTGGTATCCCAAAAGTCGAGCCGTATATCGGCTCCATCGCACTTAGCTATGTGCTTTCACTGATCGTTTTGGCCAAAGCGAGATCGTCGGAAGAACTCTACTGGCACCTATTCCAAAGGATGTTATTTGGATTTAGTCTCGTGGTCGTTTTCTGGGGCTTACTGGGCATCCCTGCGACCATCGACCTTCACAAAGGCGGCTTGCCACTCACTCTGCTCTCGTTCGTAGCCTGCCTGGTTGTTGGTGGCTTGACGGGACTTCATCAACTGCCTGGTCTCTGGCATGTGATGCTCGGACTAGCTGCGTCGACAGTTGCCTCGTTTGCAGTCTGGAACCTAGATTCAACCTCCGGCAACTATGACCATATCATCGCTCTCAGGATCGCCTGGATAGGACTCGCCGCAGCACTCTCATCGTTCATTCTCGCGGTGGTCCGAGGGCTTGCAATACGTCGTTCCTGGACGATGTACTATGCGCTCCCCCTTCTCTCGATGTCGCTCATCACCGGTCTCGTCGCATTCGTGATCTCAATCGGATTTGCCACAGGTCTCCCAACCAATTTTGCTCCAAAGTTCGGTTCACTGATCCTAATCGCGGCCGGTCTCTTGACACTTGCCGGCATCGAAGGATGGGTAATTCTCTCCTACGCTGGTCTCGCGAATCTCGTGATTGCGGCCTATGTGATCCTCTTTGAGATCGGCCGCAATAGATCGGGTCATATCAGCGCACTCGGTGTTTTAGCGACCGGATTATCAGTCGGTTTTTGGTCGGCTGGATACTCGGCTCATAGGTTTCTTCGGGAGAAGTGGCAACGACCGTATACCCGACCGCTGAACATTGCATCACTCGTCATGGGTGGGCTCGCTGTAGCCCCATGTCTCGAGGCCCCCAAGGCACTGGCGTTCGCCGCGATTCCATTCCTGTTGATGATCAAGACCTTCCCAGCGGCCGAGTGGTTGTATGTGGTCTTTGCACTGTTTGCCTTGGCGACGTGGGGGCAGCTCGAACCCTGGCTCACTCCTGCGGCGAGAGGCCCGATCTTCCTGGGAATCGCGTTCGTGTTCTACCTGATCGGGATGCTCACGTCACGCGTGAAGGCACTAATCTGCCAACGGCTCGGATTGATTGAAAAGACTTATGAGCAACCGATTTTTGTGTCGGCTCTCGTTGCCGGTGTGGTCACTTTGCTGTTCCGACTGACCGACATCACCCAGAATGGCCAGGCATGGTATGAGATGCCTTGGATGTATCTCGGAATGGGTGTTTTCTCACTCGTCATGCTCAATCTCTATTCAACGCGTGAATGGATTGACGGCTTTGTCATCTTCGTCTCACTGGGGCTCGCGGCGCTCGCGGGTCGGTGGATCACGTTCATCGAACCCTCACTTTTGGTTGTTTCGATACTGGCACTCGGCTGGGTAGTGGCCGGTCGGTGGACAAAATTGTTTGAAGGGTCGCTGTTGAACCGTTTGGCACTCCCAATGGTCCCGCTGGGCGAAATCTTCTTGCAGTGGTCAACTGCGATGGGCCGACTCTGCATCGGTGTCACCGGTTTGTGGGTATTTGTCGTCTCCTTTGATGCAGTTTACGACATAGGACTCGTAAAGCCAATCGACCCGTCGATGACGTGGTGGTCGATCCTGGTGGCGATTGGAATTCTCAGTCTTCACACGGAAACTGCCATTTGGTTTGGGAAACGACGGATCGTCGGCTCGCAGTGGCCCCTTCTGGCGGTCCTACTCTGGCTGGCAGGAACGGGTTCGCCGGCTGCGAGTTTGGTCGCGCCAACCCTTTATATTCCTCTGGTCACGGTCTTGGTCGCAGTCGTTACGGCACTCGCGAATTTCTGGTTCATGTCGGAACGGGATCATGTCATTCCGGCCCTAGGTCTCCGGTTCACGACGGAGGAGGCTCGAGCGCGTGGCTCCGCTAGCCTCTTGGATGTCGTGACTTTGGTGTCGCTCGCCGTTCTGTTCACCAGATTGACGATCTCTCCTTTTACGATATTGACCTTCGTTTTAAGTGCTTTTGCAACCGGCTTGATCGCACTGGGACACAGAAGGGGAGACATCGCCCAGATTGCGGCTCTACTTTGGTCAGCGGCATGTGTTTATACAACCCTTGAACAAGGTGGTCAATTCATCACACTGGGCTTTATACATCAAGAGCAGCTTTCGGTAGGACTGGCCGCTGCCGCTTTGAGCCTCATGCTCCTCTGTGAGTGGCTTAGAAGATCTCAAAAGGAAGTGGTTCTGGGTCTGGAGTCGGTCGCTCTTGTGGGCTCCTGCCTCAGCGTTCTGTCGGTTTTCAGCGGCAGGCTCATGAATCAACCATGGGCCGGCGTCGGAGTGGGCGTTCTGCTGGTCGCGGCTGTCACTTGGACGATCATTGCGAACCATAGGCAATCGCTGGTTCTCGCCTACGCCGGCCAGTTTCTGCTTCTGGCTGCCTATGCCACGTATCGGTCGAGTTATGAGCTAGGTGTGGCTAGCGATGCCACAGTGATGCTGTTTTTCGGTGTCGTTGAACTAGGTCTAGCGGAAGTCCTCGAACGGTTGGGCCGCCCACTGTTCGCCAGACCCGCTCTGACTGCAGCCTTGGTTCTCCCTGCGTTGGGAATGGCTTTATCCCTGCGAGCGGGACTCGAATCCGATCGGAACTTGTTCATAACGTTTGCAGTCGCAACCTTGTATGCGATGCTCGGCTTCCGCCAGGCTTCGAAGTGGCTTTGGTACGCCGCTGCGATTGTTTATAACGCGTTCTTGTGGTTCTTATGGTCGCGATTCGGCTGGGAACTTGCCAAGAACCCGCAGTTTTACGTCGTTCCAGTGGGCCTTTCCGCGATCCTCTTTGCCGAGGGAAACCGGAAGCAACTGGGTAAAACCACCGTGAACGCGATCCGGGGCGTTGGCATGATGTTGATCTATCTGGCCCTCGCTGTGCCGATCTGGCAATTTGATAGCCTGGCAGCCTGGGCCTTTGCCCTGTTCATCTCGATGGCGGCGATCTTCGCGGGGATCGGCCTTAAGGCCCCAACCTTTCTCTGGCTTGGCTTGGCCGGCTTCGGCCTCACTGTGATCTTCCAACTCGGGCAGCTCAGCTATGATTATCCAGTCGCCAAGTGGGCGATCATGCTGGGATTGGCCGTCTTCCTCTTCCTCTTCGTCGCGTTCAACGAGAAGAAGGGGATCAGTCTGTCGATGAGAAAGTATCTCGATCGAGTCCGCGAGTGGGATTAGGGATCCAGAAGTGATCGAGGAGTTGGATCTGCCCATCTCCTCGATCATCGACCCATTCGCCATCGATCAGGGATTGCCAACCCGGCCAACCCCAAATTGATCGCCGGCGGCGACAAACTTACCGTCTTGGGTATCAATTTCGAGCATCTTTTCACTCATTACAGGACGACCCTCTTCATCAGCCAGGGTGGCGATAATCTTGCGCGTCTTGACGTCGATGATCTCGCCAGTCGAGGGGTAGGCAAGATCGCCTCGAATCGTGAAAGTCACCCAGCCTGGTTCGTCCCTCACTTTGAGACTGGCAACTTTCTGCGGAGGCATCATAGTCGCATCAAATATGTGGACGAGTTGATTGAAGGCATCGACGACCCAGAGTTCTTTCTCGTCGGGGGTGAAGCCGATTCCGTGACTCGGGCAGCCGTGCCGCTTCACAGGACCTTGTTGGAAGCCTTCGATTTCGACCCTGTGGAGCTTCTTACCGGTCGTCAAGTCGCCGATCTCAAAGCCGAGCAGTCCATTCACATTCACAAAGCAAAGCGTGCTCTTGCCGTTGACCGTGAACGGCCTGATCGCGGCTGAGAATGGACCGATGGTCTTCTCGGTCTTATGAGTGCTCGTGTCGGCGACGGTCAGGAGTGGCGACTTCAAACCCGCGAGGTAGGCATGTTTGCCGTCGCGACCATACACCGTGTTGTGGGAACCCGATTTGGGTTCGATCTTGGCGATGACCGCCCCGCTCATCGCATCAACCACGTTCCAATGATCTTTTTCGAACGAAGGGAGATACAGATTCGAGCCATCAGGGGCAAGCGAAGGGCGGTCCGTGCCCCCTTCATAGGACTTCTCCCAGAGAACCTTCTCGGTTTCCAAGTCAAGACATGCTAACGTTTTTGTTGTCGTGATATAAAGTCGCTTGGTGGCTGCATTTGCACAGATACCCTTTACGTTGTCCGGCTTGCCGCTATCGTCGAAACCAGAGTTGAGTGGGATCCGCTTGACCAGCTTGTGACCGTGATCAATGTCGTATACGAGGATCCCGTGCCCACCATATTCGAGATAATTCCGAATCCCGGGGGTGGCCACGTAGAGCAACCGTCGAGGTTGCTCGTCTGCTCCCGAGGCAAGACCCGCCAGGCGAAACAGGGCCAACGCGATGCAAACACGAGTGAGAACCGTGGGCATACGACTCGCTCCCAGACAGATGGTGGAGGTCGCATGCCCGAATTGAGAGGGCATGCGGTTTGAATTGGAGAGGGACGGCAAGACCGAGGCATCGTTCAAGGGACGAGGTAGGAGTCGAAAACCCGCACCTTGGCCCATGAGTCCTTATTTTCTGCGATGAACTGGAGGTGGCGAGGGGCGTCCTGATAGGTGTCGTGGGCAGCCTTGTTCTTGAAGACGATGTTGAGAGCGATGTCCCACTCGCGGTCG
This sequence comes from Isosphaeraceae bacterium, assembly GCA_025356475.1. GTDB lineage: Bacteria > Planctomycetota > Planctomycetia > Isosphaerales > Isosphaeraceae > JANXSX01. The sequence goes on from JANXSX010000172.1 coordinate 39,732, forward strand.
TTGACTTCTCGTTTCAGGTCGTCGGCGAGAACTCCGACCGAGAAGTAGACGGTCCCTTCGTGATCCACAAGATATTTCTTGCAAGCTGCGGCCAGCTTATCTTTGGCCGCCTTGGAGTCGTCCTTCAACTTGAAATAGACCATGTGGGCGACTTGGGGATCGGCCGCTTCAGCAGTCCCACCGACTGTGAGCAAGGTAAAGCACGCCAAAGCGGCGGGCACGAGTTGCAGTATCAGACTCTTCAACATCGAACATCTCTCCCAATCGAACACGACGAAATCATCGAGCATCCACGCAGAATCCCGGCGCTGGCGAACACATAATGACGCCTGGTAAGACGGTTCGCAAGCGGTGATGAGTCTCGGAGATCTTCGAAACGAGAAAGGGTAAGGACCGGTCGCCCGAATCCTTACCCTCATTGAACTCCGGGTATTACCCCCCTCACAACCCGACAAGACGCACGGATTGGCGGTCGTTTCGACCCTTCTCCCGAATCCAAGCTCCGATCCCAACGAGCACAGCCAGACCTGCACTTGCCAATGTCGAGGGCTCAGGCGCGGGAACCGCCTGGGAAATGATCAAGCCAGAGATCGAGCCGTTGAGCGCGACCCCATCGTTGGTGCATTCTTCAAACTCGTGGAGCGTAAAGCCCCCTGTGGTACTCCGCAACAATGATGTATTGAAGGAGAAGCCATAGATATAATTACCGGCCGGATCAGCTCCGAAGTGGGCGAAATTCAGACCACGCCCTGCTAAGGATGCCGAGTCTAACAATGTGATGTCACCCAGGCGATTTCCGCTGGTGATACTGGTCATCATCAAGCCACTGCCGAGGTAACCTTTGACATCAACATTACTCGATTGGAGGTCCCCCATCGCTGCGGCAGTACGACCGAAGCCATGGTCAATATACTGCTGCAGCGACGAATAACCAAGATTTTGTCGGGCCATGGAAGTCACAGAGAGACCGCCATAAACCCCGAGTGTCGTGTTGGGACGGGCAGCGGTGTTCCCGAGCGAATCATTCGCTGCATCGTAGCGGATCCCGAAGACTTTGGGATCGTTGAACTTGCTCGCTGCATCAAGGTTATGGCCTGAAAAATTCAGGAACATATCCCCATGGGCGACGGTTCCGTTGAGCGAGCCTGCCTCAATGTTTCCCCCGAGCTTCATCCCCGAACTGATTGCAATGAGCAGGTTTGAGCCCTGCTGAGAGTAGGCCAGGCCCCGATCTTCATAGATTGCGCCTCCCGAACCGTCGTTCTGCGAGTCGATCCCATAGGTCCATTGTCCAAAATTCACACCGGCGTAAGCGTTTCCTCCTAGCTCGATCCCTCCCATGATGACGATCACCAAGACCAAGCAACGTTTCATGACAACCCCTTAAGAAACCCAAATCGATCGTTCTACCCACGCTTCCTACGTTTGGCTTCACCTCCTCGGGGACAGACGCACCTCAAATGCGACACGACGTGGCGGAAGAGCGACGACAGTGGGTCAATCATGTGGCAGAATTCACACTCGCCCTTGTCGAGATCACTGGAGTAGACTACGCAGAAAGGAGGGACAGGCGAATGACGGTTTTGGAGACCGAGCGGTTGATCTTGCGGCACCTCGTGCCTGAAGATCTTGATGCGTTGGCACGTATTCAGTCCGATTCTGAGGTGATGGCCTACTTCGCCACGGGCGTCCGGTCTCGGGAACAGACTGCGGATGACATTGCTCGCTGCCAGCAACTCCAGGCGGAGTATGGCTATAGTTTGTGGGGGGTAATCCTCAAGCAGAATGGCGAATTCCTGGGCCGATGCGGACTTCTTCCCCAAGAGATCGCGGGTCAGGGGGAGGTGGAAGTCGCCTACATGATCGCCAAAGAGTATTGGGGGCAGGGGATCGCGACCGAGGCTGCCACAGGAATCCTGAATTATGGGATGAAAGCATTCGATATCAATCGTATCGTATCCATCATTCATATCAACAATCTGGCATCGCGGCGAGTTGCGGAGAAGATCGGCATGCGCCGGGATCGGCTGATCCAGTTCTCAGATCTGAAGTGTTGGCTTTATGCGACCGGGGCACTCATCAAAATCGCATCGAGTAATCCTGGGTTGAAGCTTTGTTGATTTGTCAAATGGTTATCGACTTGCCTCCATCCGGGCGGAAGAGGTCCGCGAAAAGACGTGGCGCGTTGATCTGATCATGGTTTCGGTTCTAATGACTGGTGACTCGTTACCAATCTGCTACGATCTTTGCTATTGCACAACACCTGAGACGGTTGGCGACGAGACAAATGATGCAACGAATCGCAACGGTTCTGGCGTTCTGGCTCCTGATCGGACTTGGATCTCAGGCGGGTGAACTCGTCACTGAACGAGTTTTCGGGCCCGAGATCCCCACTGGCCCGTACAAGCACCCTGCGTGTCTGACCGAGCTGAAGAACGGCGATTTCTACCTGGTCTACTACGGTGGAAAGGGAGAATATGCCAAAGATACAGCGGTCTTTGGGTCCAGACGAAAACTCGGTGAGACTCACTGGTCCGCCCCAGTAGCGATTGCACGCGACCCGTTCCATTCGCTCGGGAATGGGGTGATCTGGGAGGCACCCGATGGGGTCGTCTGGCTCTTTTATGTGGTGAGATTCGGCGATACCTGGTCGTCTTCACGAATCGCTTGCAAGATCTCGACCGATCAAGCAAAGACCTGGTCGGATGCGTCGATCTTGGCACTAGATGAGGGGATGATGGTCCGGAATCGGCCTATCGTCCTGGACTCGGGCCAGTATCTACTCCCGATTTATCGAGAGACCGGAGCGGACCCCGAATCGGTGGGCCGGGACAGTGTGTCGCTCTTCCTCAAGTTTGACCCGAAGTCCAAAAAATGGACAACCAGTCAGGCGATCCGATCTCATAACGGCAACATCCAGCCTGCCGCAGTGGAACTCAAGCCTAATCATCTGGTCGCATACTGCCGACGCGGGGGCGACTATTCACCTCAGACGAAGGGCTTCATCGTCCGATCCGAGTCTCGCGACGGTGGGATGACCTGGGCACCTGGGGTTGACACCGCATTCCCCAACCCAAACGCGGCGGTCGATTTTCTCAAGCTCAAAAATGAACATCTCTTGCTAATCTTCAATGATTCGTTCACAAGTCGGACTCCGCTCAAGGTCGCACTCTCGACAGACGGGGACAAGACCTACCCTCGGGGCCGAAACCTCGTGGAAGGGGCCGGCGATTTTGGTTATCCGCTTGCATTTCAAGCGAAGGATGGCCGGATCCACGTTGTGTACACATCCGAACGTAGAAGCGTAATCAATCATGCAACTTTCGATGAGTCTTGGCTTCTTCAGGGAGATGCGCCGCGATGATGATGACAAGGTGGATGGTGTTAGGGTGTTTGGCGTTAGTCTTGCCAGGGGCGGGCCATCCTGAGAAGATTCGGGTGGCGACCTTTAACGCATCGCTCAATCGCGACAAACCGGGAACCTTGCTTGCGGATCTTCAGCGAGGCGATGACCCGCAGATCAAGAACGTCGCCGAGATCTTGCAGATCGTTCGACCGGACATCGTACTGATCAACGAGTTCGATTACGACGCCGAGGGTAAAGGGGCAAAACTCTTTCAGGAAAGGTACCTTGCCGTCGGCCAGAATGAGGCCAAGCCGCTGACCTACGAATATCGTTACGTTGCCGAGACAAATACGGGCATCCACAGCGGCAGAGATCTCGATAACAACGGTCAGGTCGAATCCGCAGTCGGCTCGCGAGGGTACGGCAACGATGCCTTCGGATTCGGACAATTCCCTGGTCAGTACGGATTTGTGGTTTACAGCAAGTTTCCTATTGATACGAAGGCTATCAAGACTTTTCAGAAAGTTCTCTGGAAGGACATGCCGGGCGCGCTCATGCCCACCAAGCCTGATGGAACATCTTGGTATTCCCCCGAATCGCTCGATGTTCTTCGGCTCTCATCGAAAAACCACGGCGACGTCCCGGTGACTTTGGGCAAAACCACAATCCACCTGCTGGTCAGTCATCCGACGCCTCCGGCCTTCGACGGTCCAGAAAAACGAAACGCCAAACGTAACCACGACGAGATCCGCCTCTGGGCCGACTACCTCACGGGAGGGGAAAAAGCCTCGTACCTGGGCAAGATATCGTCTCCTTCAACCTTCGTGATTCTTGGAGATCTCAACGCCGACCCCAAGGATGGTGGAGGAGTTGCCGGTACGGCAGATCAGCTTCTAAAACATGCCAAAGTGAACGCCTCGTTCATTCCCAAGAGCGAAGGGGCGCTCGAAGCGAGCAAGCTCCAAAAGGGCAAGAACGAAAGCCATATCGGCGACCCTGCGCAGGATACAGCCGACTTCAACGAGAACGTTGGCAACTTGAGAGGTGATTATGTTCTCCCCTCAAAGGATTTGAAGGTCCTCTCAGGGGGTGTCTTCTGGCCGACCGAAGGCGATCCCCTGGCCCGGTTAGTCGCGATGAAGCCAACCGTGGCCAGCTCCGACCATCGGCTTGTCTATCTCGACCTGGAATTACCGCAGGCGAGCGCCCAATTGCCCGCGACTCAGGCTAAGGATCTGATCGGAACGCAAGCAACCTTCGCCATGAAGGTGGCTTCGGGCAAAAAGATTGAGGCAGCCCAGGCCTATTTTCTCGATAGTGAAAGTGATTTCCGCTCAGACACGAACCTTGCGATCGTAATCAAGTTCGTCGATGAACCAGCCTTCGTGAAGGCTGGGATCGACTCGATCCTCGGTCGTTATGAAGGGAAATCGATCGAGGTCACAGGTGAGGTTGTGCGTGAAAGACTGTTCACACGAATCTATGTGACTACGCCCGAGCAAATTAAGGTCATCGAGTTGCCGAACTGAGCCTGAGGACCGCCGCTCACATGGGACCCACAGGCTCCATCTTCATCGAGTTTCCAGGGCTATCCTGGGCGGAGGGGTCGGAAATAGGGCTTCGGGTCCGCTGAAGCCGAACGCGAAGGGATCGGTCTGGCGAACACAGCGATAGACCTGAATGGTTTCCATCGTCACGCCTCCGCGAACGATCGGAACCGAGGCGAGTGGTTCAAGGCGGCTGAACCAGGGGTTGTAGTAGTCGACCTCACCTTGACCCTCATCAACCCGAATGAAGATCCCGTCGCGGCCCACCCAGTCCTGGGGCTTGCTCCAAAATGTGAAGCTTCGAGCATCACGATGGAAGCAGGCCACTGGCCGCTTATGGTTCGTCGCCATCGCCAGTTCCGCACTCAGACGCCAACTATTCGTGAAGAGATAGCTGTTCGGCTCATCGAGCAAGCCTCTCTGCTCCAGAGCCGAAGCCAGTTGATCCCATCGCACAGTGTCGACTGTGGGATCTTTCTTGGGCGAAACAAGTCCGAGTAAACGACCCTGGCGATCCTGAAACACTCCATAGTTCGCGTGGACCAAGAACAGAAACGCCAGCAGAGCGGGGGGGATCAGCAGGGCGGTTCCGAAGCGTGTCCACTCGCGACTTGTCCTGGCGGCATATCGTTCCGACCACGTCCTCGCGAGCAAGACCATCAGAGGAAGGAACCCGACTAATGGCCAGTGGGGCATGATCCGGCGGAAGGTCGCGACCCCCATGAAGAGTCCCAAGGCGGGTATCGCCTGGCTCATCAGGAACGCTTCGGAGTCGCTCCAACCAAGCGGACCTTTTCGGATCAGTCTCGCCAGGACAATGATCAGGCCCAACCAAACCCAGGGCAGGAGGTATAGGAACTGAGCAACTAACGCTTCAACGAACATCTCGGGATCGAATCCGTGAAATCCCCCTGCGCGAGTTCCTTGGAAGGCAAATGAGGCCCAACCATGGGTGGCGTTCCAGAAGATCACGGGCGAGAAGATCACGATCCCGGTCAGGATCGCCAGATAAGGCCCTGGCATCTTCAAGCAACGGCGGGCTTGCGGTCTCAGAAGCAGGTAGAGTCCAAACCCGGCTGGAAGTAGGACCGCATGGTACTTGCTGAGCATGGCCGCTCCCCACGCCGCACCCATCGCAACCCAGGTTGAGGTTCTCTCGGGAGCGTCCAGAGTCGCGGAGAGTCGCTCCAATGTCAGTAGCCAAAAGAAGAGCAACGGGCCATCAGGGCCAGCGAGCATACCGACCATCACGCCATAGAAGACGGTCGCGTTGAGTAAAACGGCCGCGAGCACTCCCGTTCGCTCGCCATAGAAGCGAGATGCCAGCCGAGCGATCAGCCAGGTTGAGCCGGCGAACATCATCACGAATCCGAACCTGAGCCCGAAAATGGGAGATACCCAACTCCCTAAGCTCAGCCCAACCGCCGAAACCACCCCAACCATAGGGGGGTGGTCAAAATAGCTCCAGTCGAGGTTTTGGGCGTACATCTCATAGTACGCCTCATTGGTGTACCCACCCATGCTGGCAGCGAAGGCAAGCCGTAGGAGCGTCGTGATTCCGATCAATGCCCATAGGGCTCGTACTACGGTCCGTTGCTCAGTCATGGGTCCATCCCAAAAGTTCTTCGCCGCCTGCTTTCCTCGGCCGTTGCGAACTCGCAAAGGCAGTGGGATAGCCTCTTTCACAGTGACTACTGAGATTGAGCCGAAAGGTACGGCTGGCCATCACCAAT
>JANXSX010000097.1 GCA_025356475.1 Isosphaeraceae bacterium
CGAGGCGGAATGGCTTGATGGGATGAAGCGAAAGCGCGCTGATGTCCGGACCTGGGTCAAGGACGAGCGGACCATGAAGACCCTAACCTTCGACTGGGTCTTTGCCGGCAGCGAGATCTACCCCCCCGGACCCAACGAGAAAGAGCCCTTCTACGCCGCCGATGATGGCGATCTTTTCACAGTCGCCAACTTCCCAAACGCGATCCTCGATCTCCCCTTCGCCTCGAGCGCGAGCGATGCCGATCGGATCTACGTCGCCGATCCCACAACCGTTCCCCCACGAGGGACCTGGGTCACGCTCTATCTCAAGCCGAGACCCGCCAAGAAGTAGCAGACCAGGGTCTGGTTGGGACCTTTCGTACAGATGATGGGAGGCAAGGCCATTGGGCGGTCCTATGATGCGTTGAATCGCGACCTCCAAATGTTGCAGTTGCATCGATCTCCATCTGGTGGAGTGAGCAGGTTGTTGGTCAGGAATGGTCTCCGCTGAAGATCCAAGCCTTCCCACGGCGCACAATAGCCCCTTTAGAGTTCCCGGTCCTTCCTTTGCGACCTCGAGTCACATTCAAAGACGGGGCTTAAGATGTGCTCGTCGATCCAACGGATCACAGGGACACAGACCGCATCACCGAAACCATAGAGATTCTGGATGTTGTTGGCAACGAGGGGAAACGTCTCTGCCCCCTGAAGGCGGGCATACTCGCGGGCGGACATCCACCGCATCCGGAGCCGACCTTTGTCGAGAGCGATGACAATCTGTTTGGCGCTTCCGCCTTTCGGAGTCCGAAGGCAGCCGGCCAGCCCGTCGAAGCGGACTTCGGCCTGAGTCTTGCCCATACGTTTTCGGCGATAGATCGTACCGACAAAGCTCGCTCCGGCGGAGAGCATGTCATCGACCAACTTCCGGTGGCGGTCGTTCATCATGTCAAGATGCTTCGTCAGTGCCAGCGTGTCCCACCACGCTTGCTCATCGTCCAGATCAATCAGTTGAGCAATGTCGAGCCGATGCCCTTTGGGAAAAGGGATGTCGAACGCGGCCCATCCGGTGGGCAACTCTATGGACCGAATTAAGTCTAATAGCTTTGGCGGTCGGATCGATTTGTGTGCCCGTTCAACAGTCTCCGTCCATCGGTCTGCGATCCAGTCGAGCTGGGATTTTCGGAACGCTATGGATGGGGCCATGCTTTCATGCAAGCCGATGACAAAAACTCGTGGGCGACTTTGCGGTACGAAATATCTGGCGTCCAGGACGAAGGCGTCGATCCAGTATCCGAGTTCAGCCAAAGCCCGGACCGCGGCTTCGAAATCCTTGCCACCCTGCGATGTGATGAATCCCGTGACGTTTTCGAGCATCACAAGCTTGGGCCGCCGATCATCAAGTGTCTTTAAGAGCTTTGCAAAGCCGAAGAACGTCGAGGAATGCTCGCCGGCAAATCCCCGCCAATGACCAGCCAGAGAGAGGTCGATGCAGGGAAACGAGGCAGTCGCCATAAAAGGGCGGTCAGGAATTCTCGCGAGCACCTACCTCATCGGTGTTCCATACGTCGCCCAAATGAAAATGACCATTCGACCCAAAGCGGCCAACGTAGAGTTCTTGCTTCTTTGCATCAATGTCGTTGGCGTACAAGCACGACCAGCCGGACGCTGCCAGTCCGTCACGCACCAGACCGATACCCGCAAAGAATTCGCAGAAGGTCTTGCCTCTGACCAGACCGGCGTGTGCTCCATTGCGTTCTGCTGTCTCCAGGACGGACATACAATTCATCTCCTCAAAGTTAAACAATTGATTTCCGGTACTTATAGCCCGTGGACTTATTGTCGTCCAGAGAACCAATTTAGTTGATGGACAACTCCGACATAAAGGTCCTTTTCGGCAACCGAATCCGCGCGCTGCGCAAGTTGCGCGGATGGAGCCAGGAAGAGTTCGCTCTTCGCGTCAATATGGACCGGAGCTATGTCGGCGGCGTCGAGCGTGGAGAACGGAACATCAGTCTCGAAAATATCTGCCGAATGTCCGCAGGGTTAGGCGTCCCAACCTCAGAACTCTTTGAGTGTTGGACCACCGACACGCTTTCGCAAAATCCATCATAGTCAGCGGAACAATACCGTGCAAACGTTTGTTCACTATATTGGTTACTGCGACCTAAACAGGTGGGGTAGTGCATTAATTGGGTGGGAAGGTCATGCCAGAGACAGTTCTAGATATCATCTTTGGGCAGACTTGCGTGTTCAAGTGAACCTGCCCGTGGAGAAAATCGAAGCATTCGACCACCAACTTTCCTTGGACGACGTATTACGTGAATCGGTCACTGGCGAAGTGGTCAGTAGAGTTGTGACGAAATTCTTGACCGATCATAAAACCGACCTGAGAAGTAATGGTCGGAGCGATTATCCGGACCTCTATCTGGGATTACTTGATTACTCGGGCCTAGCTCAGTTTCGGCGAAAGAACACCATTGGTGAGATCGAGTATGGAGCAGCGCTCAAAAGTTCAGAAAAGCGTCCGGTACGCATACCGGACGGCCTCGAGATCAAGACTTGTCGTAACCAGATTCACGTCGACTGCCATCACCACCATGTTGGACTACACCTGGTCGTCATTTTCGGGGAAACAGCGAGATTTTTCACTGTCACTGATCTGCGAATAGCCTTCCTACGATTTGAAGATTACCACGAGTCGAGCAGAAATACGTCTGCAACTACCGTAAAATACTCATTCAAAGGCCATCGCTTTGTCAGTTTATTTTCCTAAGATTGATTATGTGAACATAACTGGAATGCCGACCTTGTACATGAGTAGAAACTCGGCGTGTCTTTGTGGACCTGGCAGTTGAGGACTACGCTCACGACCGCCCACGGGCCCAACCGTATCAGGCCATCCTCTTATGATCAGGCCGGGAAGAAAACGGCGGGGGACACCTTGAATCGCCTGGCGAACAACTCGACCTGCGACTTTGTGAGGGACCGATTTCCAGTGAGAACGGCGGAGATCGTCGACTGCGAAATGCGAACGAGCTTGGCCAAAGTGAGTTGGTTGAGCCCATTCGCGTTCATGAGTTCCTGGAGAACGTCCGCCTCGGAGGCATCCCGAATTTGGATGCGATTCTCTTCATGTGCTTCGACCAAGTCTGTCAAAACATCGAGATACGCCTCCTGACCATCATCCAGCGCTGTCCGCTGCAAGGAATCAATCAGTTCGAGAGCGTTCTCGAGGTGCGCGTTATCCCGAATGTGAACCAGAGGAAACTGCTTCACTAACGCGAAATAGGTATCGGGCTGCGAGTTGACGCTTGGCTTGATAGCCATGGGTGACCCGTTCCTAATATCTTTTTGTAGGTTTCGTCCGAAGTTGCGGCCGTGGTTGGTGACACCCACAATCGTTACGATCATTGCGCGTTGTCGAACTCACCGTGGTCCATGACTTTGAGGACGTAATCGACCCCCCGGTTGAAATTCACGCGGCCAATTAAGCGGAATCCCCAAGATCGAGTAGCGCAATCGCCTCATGGGGGCTTGGGTCGGTCTCTAGCTTGGAGAGTCGCTCCCAGATGGCAGTTGCCCTAGAGCTCCCTAGCTCGGGTTCGACGAGCCCTCGGAACTTGGTTTCGAGCTGGGTATCCGACAGCGGATTCTTATC
>JANXSX010000013.1 GCA_025356475.1 Isosphaeraceae bacterium
CTGGGCCGCATCGCCGTTCGTGTCGGCGAAACCGGCGACCTTGCCCGTGGCGTTCACACCTTGGCCTGAGCTGCTCGAGCCGCCCAGGGTACCGAGGTCTTTCAGATCCCCGCCGTTGCTCGCTGAGAGGAACGCGTGCTGGGCCGCATTCCCAGTCGTATAAGAGTCACCGGCGACCTGGCCCGTGTCGTTCACACCGTAGCCAAAGCTGTTCGTGCCGCCTAGGGTACCGAGGTCTTTCAGATCCCCGCCGTTGCTCGCTGAGAGGATCGCGTGCTGGGCCGCATTCCCGGTCGTGTCGGAGTAACCGGCGACCTGGCCCGTGGCGTTCACACCGTAGCCGTAGCTGATCGTGCCGCCTAGGGTACCGAGGTCACTCAGAGCCCCGCCGTTGCTCGCTGAGAGGAACGCGTGCTGGGCCGCATTCCCGGTCGTGTCGGAGTAACCGGCGACCTGGCCCGTGGCGTTCACACCGCGGCCAGCGCTGTTCGAGCCGCCTAGGGTGCCGAGATCTTGCACGGTGTAGAGAATGGCACCCCGCGCTGATAATTGCGGGGAAATCGCCAGCGAGATGGACGCGACCGCGAACAGGAAGCGATTCATGGTCAGAAAGCCTCTTCGAGAAGTGTCAAACACCGGCCATGACGCTATAACGAGGCGGAGAATCCACAACGATTTCTCCGAAAGGTTTTTTTAAAGTTCAGCTCCCCTTCGCCTCGGGACGGCTATTGAAACACGAGTGTTTGCAGAATACCAGAACATGTTTGCAAAATACACCAACAATCGTTGTTTAACAGGTGTAAGCCTTTTTCAGTTGCAGGGGACGACGCCCGTACACGTTGACCAGCAAGCGGACTTCTCCAAAACAGGGATCTCCGCTACGATCGGATTGGCAGGAATGAGGAGTGGATCGCCCAAAGGGATGGGGAGGCGAAGCGATGGACCTGCCCGTCTTTCACTATGTTCCGAGGTGCTCGGTCGCCGATTGCGGCGAGGCTGCGCCTTACAAGCTGGCGGCTTCCTGGAGCGATGGAACGAGTCGTGCCGTGAGCTCAAGAATTACGGGCTGGCTTGCCCACTTCACCGCGACCTCTAACGCGTCAGATCGGTCTTTGACAATTCGGATGCGAGAGATGATTCCTCTCGGAATTGCAGCCAAAGCCAACGCAGGGGCGTCGGAGACTGCATTCCCACGGAGGATCGTCGGAACGAGGTTCCGTCGAAGCCTTGCCCGACCGCGAAGTCAATCGTGGCGAGATCTGGAAAAAGACTTCAGGTCGTGCGGGATCGTGCCGAAGATGACAATTGAGATGGTTCCGACGTCGTTGACGAAAGGTCTGGTTATGCCGCGTGTACGACGGATCACTAACCTGGGCGATCGCCAATTCTCCTACTTTGGCGATGTGATCACATTGGAGAACCGGGTCCTGATGACCGCCGCACCGGTTCACACCGTCTATTTGAACCATCCTGGGAGTGCGCCAAGGATCATCTCGTCGAAATTGGTCGGTCACGACGGGTACTTGAACGGTGTTTCGCTCACCTTTGATCAGCCAATGAACGAGACGGCCGCACACGACATTTCGCGATACGTGGTCACACAGCGCAAATCCGAAGTGAATCCACTCGGATATTTGAGCATTTTCGCCAAACGAACCAAGGTTGTCGTGACTCACCCGTTCCTCAGATCGGCGGATTATGTCGCTTCGACGAACACAGTGACCCTGTACTTCGCCAAGATCGTCAAGGCATCGGGCACCTTCCAGGTCTCAAGTCCCAACTTGCCTGGCTCTTCCCAAGGTCACACCGATGCTCGGGCGCTGATCGGCATCAATGGTGCCCCCCTCGGCGGGTCACGACACGGCGGTCGGTTCACGATCAATGTTGGCCAATTGAGGCCGAGTAGTCGGTAGTGGTTGGCCCAATGTGACCACCAGGCCTCCCCAAAGGGAAACTCAACCTTCTCGTAAAATGTGCATTTGCGACCCGGCTTGAGGCTTTCTAGCGCTGAACCTCCCTCCTCCCTTCCTCCCGCCTTTATCGCCTAGCCCACCTATGTTGTCGCCCACATGGTGGACAATTGTCGAATATGGACAAGCTCACCCTCGACGCGAACGGCGCTTTTGAATAGCATAGCGCTCACTGAGCAAGATCTGGTCCAAATCAGGGCCCGGCACCAGTAGCCGTAAACCTTGCGTGGGAGCCCCCCGTATGAGCGGCGCGTTACGCGACGATCTCGCATCACTCAAGATCGACCGGCGTGGGGGCGTTGTCTCTCGACCAGGACGATCGACTGAGCCCCGGCCTGGGCGTGATGCCGGCGGGTTCTTCATGGCCCTTTCGTCCACTCTCCTCTGGCTTGTTCCACTCGGATTAGTAGGTGGGGCAGGCTATTATGGGTACCTTGAATACAAGAAAATTCAGGCAAAACCCGAGGTGCAAGTCGGCCAGGTCCAGACGATGACTTCGGGCGAAGCCGAAAAGCTACTCAGTGCGAAAGGCTACCTGAAAAGCCGGAACCAGTCGTTAATTGGTGCGAAGATCCCTGGCCGGGTCGAGTCAATTTTTGTTGAGGAAGGCTCGAAGGTCAAGAAGGGGGATGTGCTCGCAATCTTGGAGCATAGCGACTTCAAAGCAGCACGCGACATGAAGCTCGCGCAGGTTGCCAAAGTGACCGCAGAACTCGTCGGGGCGAAGCTCGACCTCGCAGAGAAAGATCGAAAGTCCCAGCGAGCGGAACGGCTCTACGCCAAGGGGACATCGACTTCCATTGAAGAAGTGGACACCGCAAGAACGGCTCGCGAAATTGCTTCGGCGAAACTTGGTGAGATTGAAGCCCAGATCAAGCTGATGCAGGCAAGTGTCGCTGAGACGGAAGACTCAATTCGCAACATGAAATTGATCGCCCCGTTCGACGGGACAGTGGTCGAGAAGCAAGGTGAAGTCGGCGAGGTCATCACGACCATGGCCATGAGTGCTTCGACAGGTCGGTCGGCGGTCGTGACGCTGGCGAACCTAGAGAAGATGGAAGTG
>JANXSX010000069.1 GCA_025356475.1 Isosphaeraceae bacterium
TGAGGAGTGGATCGCCCAAAGGGATGGGGAGGCGAAGCGATGGACCTGCCCGTCTTTCACTATGTTCCGAGGTGCTCGGTCGCCGATTGCGGCGAGGCTGCGCCTTACAAGCTGGCGGCTTCCTGGAGCGATGGAACGAGCCGTGAGCTCAAGAATTACGGGCTGGCTTGCCCACTTCACCGCGACCTCCAGCTTGCTCGGGCCCAGGCCAATCGGAGCTTGCTGGTCGTCTCGGAGGGAGAGATCGTGGGGCCGGTTGAGATCTACGAACTGGTCGCAGGGCATCGTGACGCCGAGCTTCGCCAGGTTGATGGAATCGTCTAGGGAAGGAACCCTCGCATGTCGGCTCGTTGGTCGTTGCTTTGGCTGATGCTGAGTCCCCTCTTGATTGCGGCGGGCCCGTTCGATCGGGTGGAACTTCCGGACGCCTGGGAGTCCCGCTTCTGGTCCGATCCGGCTGTGATGGCCCTTCTCAAGCTCGAACCGAAAGCGATCGCGGACCTTGTCCCCAAGCAGGCAGGACTCCACTTTTGCCGGTGCCCCGTGTGCGACTCGACCGAAGCGGGCTCCGTGTGGTCCTGGTCGCCGGCTGAGCCGTCGGTGATGACCTGCGTCAAGTGCCAGACCAAGGTCCCGGGAGACGCATTCCCGGCGAAGGTCGAAGGGAAAATCTTGGAGGAATCGATCGAGGTTCTTCCTGGGATCGTTCACAAATATCTCTATCATCTCGTCGGGTCGGAGCTCGAGAAGTATCCCGACGAGCGGCTCTACCTGGCGGCCAAGCGGGATGACCTGGCTCGCCAGTTTCTGGCCAAGTTCGCCCTCTATGCGGCCGTTCGGCACCAGGAACAGCCTGACCCCGCGTTGGCGTTGAAGGCGTCTGCGGTTCTGGCTCGGTTCGCCCAGGTTTATCCCAGTTATGCCACGCATTTCGACCAACCGGGCCGGGCGAAGTATCTCGACCGGGCGGACTTGCGGCCTCCGTATCGGTCAGGCTACGCCACCGCGAAGTGGACCTGGACCGCCAGTCAGAATGTGCCGCTCAACTTGGTGATCGCCTACGCAATTCTGGGGCGAGGTCCCGAGATCGATGTAGCGGGCCGATTGGTCGGGTTACAGGACCCTCGCACCAAGATCGAACGTGACCTGTTTCGGGATTCGGCGGCGTTCATCCTCGCTCAGCCACAAAGTCAGGGCGAGCTTGGTCTCGCAGGCCTCCGAGGCGTATTGGCGGTCGGTCGATTGCTGAATGATGAGGAACTGACAAATCAGGGAATTACTGGTCTGGAACAGCTTTCCGAGATGAGCTTCGCCCACGATGGTCTCTGGCGAGGGGGCGATGGGCCCGAACACCGTCGGGTTGTTGAAGAGCTTGGAGGCTGGATCGGTCGATTGCTTGAGGGCTCGTCCCAGCCACCGATGATTCCGCTTGCCCGCTCGGCGGGGTCTTCAACCTGGGAGGCGAAGGTCGGCGAGTCGGTGCAGCAGGTCTCCTGGCCAACGGTGGATTCCGGACAAAAAACGACTCGGAACCCCCGACTTCTGGGTGGATCGGGTCTCGCTCGATTGGCGGTCGGCTCCGGCGGCCAATCGCTCGATGTCGACCTGCGGGCTCCCAGTAATCTTGGCCAGCCGTTCTCGACGCGTCTTGCCCTCCGGATGGCGGTCGGGGGCCGGGCTGTGCTGGCAGACCTGGATGAGTCGCCCCCCACAACGACGGGGTTCGAACGGGCGACCGCCTCTCACAACACCGTGATCATCGACGGGCTCAACCAAGGCGAGTCTCCCACGAAGGCGGCGGCTCCTTCTTTGGGGGGAGATCCCGGGTTCTTTGCTGCGGACACCGACTTCCAGATCACGCGCATAGATGATCCTCGGGCCTACCCAACGTCCGCGACACGCTATCGACAAACCCTTGTCGCTGGGCAATCGGGCGGGAGCCCTTACCTGATCTCCATTTTCGAGGTGCATGGCGGCCTGCAACACGACCAGTTCCTTCATGCCGCAGCGGGCTCAACAGCGGTATGGAAGCTCGGGACGTTGCCGATGCGACCGATATCCCGACTCCTTCCCGATGGAATCGCCTTCCTGGCGAACGCTAAGGCCGAAGACGGTCGCTGGTTCGTCCAGTCGTACGGCGAGTTCCAATCGATCTTGGTGGGAAAGCTCGACCGTCCTGGATTTGCCACGCTCGGGACTTCGGAGTCGACCGACCTGCGGGTCCATCTCCTGAACGATGTCCCCGGCGAAGTGATGACTGCATCTACTCCGGGCGGATCCGCTGAGGCGGAACGTCGAGCGACACTGATGACGCGCCGACGTTCGCTCGACGGGTCAGCGCTCAATTCGGTGTTTGTGACCCTCTATGAGCCGGGCCCCGCGCCACCGCTACTGAGGGTTGGCCGAGTGGCGGCCACCTCCGAACAAATCATCATTTACGTCGAGTCGTCGTCGGGTCCGCAACATATTGTGGTCTCACTTGAGCCGGGGACCTCTCAGGTCGCCCTCTTGAGTGAAGGCTCGACGGTTCGCTTCAACGGACAGGCCCTCAGGGTCGATAAGGACAGTTTGCTGCTTGCCGGTGGGACGAAGGCTGAGGCGAACGGGGTCAAACTGAGCGAGCGAGGTCTCAGTGGCAACATAAAGTCGGTCCATCGCCAGGTGATCCAAGGCTCGCGAGGCTCGTTCGATACCGACCTCGAGCTTGTCGCCGTGGACCCTCTGATTGGGCGGGTCCTGAGGGTCCGTCACGGCGATGGAACGATTCGCGGTTGGACGATTGTTGGGGGTATGCCTTTGGCAAGCGGCCTGCTCAGGCTCTTTGTGAACGAAGAGCCGGGCTTTGAGGTCGAGCCTGCAACTCAGGTCGCCAAATACTACCAATTCCCCCAAGATGAGCATCCTGGACCCCACACCTTCTATGTCGATCAGATCTATCGAACAAATACGAAGAAATTTTGAAGAGGGTTGTTGACTTCACAAGTTCGGCGGGTATTATCTGGTTGTCGTCCGTGAAGAAGCTGCTCGGTAGCTTTCCGCTCCGGCGACCGAGGCATCGGCCTTGATTATCCGCCATCATTATAGTGCCCCGGCGACCCGTGATTGCGGGTTGCCGGGGTTCTTCTTTTTGGAGCGGCCAGTGCCCGCCAATCATCCCTGGGAAGGAATTGGCCCGTCCTTTCAGCTCGCGAGTTGGGGCGAGAGACGCTGGTCACTCGACCTGACAAAGTCGCAACCTGGGCTAATCGACGAGTCGGGGCAGATCGGCCCGCTGCTCGCCGTCGAGAGCGTATCGACGCCGGGCCGTTGCGATCAGAACGCGTTTAGGCCCGAGGCCTTGATGGGGTTCGAGACCCGGGCCAATCGGGTCGTCGCGACCTATCGACCCATCGCATGGTCCGAACTCGAGGTCCGAGTCACCTGGACAGCCCTCAGCCAAATCGCAATGGGGCTTGAAGTCCAGATCAGCACCCGGTCGGTCGGAGAGCTCAAACGGTTAGAGATCGGGGTCCTGACTAGCAGGCTTGAAGAACTCGGACCGATCACCTACGAACCGCATCCAATCGCATGGTCGATTGGCAAACAAGGACATCAGGACGACCTGATTTTTGTGCCGATGTTCTTTCGTGACGATGTCACACATGAGTTGAGCGCCGATGCCGGTATGTGCCGACGATACTTTTGCTTCGGGCACGACCTCGAACGCGGAGTCGTCCTCCGCGCGAGGTTTCGGGGCCTGTGGCTCGATTCCGAAGGGATTGCCGACCGGGCGAGAGCCGAAGCCAACGAGTTCGCGACCGAGGAGTTGCCGCTCGGGACTTGACCGTCCGATTAACCCCAGCTCCACTCGGAACTTGTGTCGCCTTCGGGAAGATTGACACTCCAGGTCACGCGGCCGGTTGCCGGGTCATGACGTGGTGCTGCACATGCGGGCGTGGCTTTCCATGGCCCAAGATCCACAAGGCCTGGGCAAGTGGCGCTCACCTGGAGTTTGACCGGATGCTTCAGGCTCGCCTGAAGGCTCAGCCTGTGCGCTGTACCACCAATCAACTGATCGACGCGATAGGTGACACTCCCGCATGGAAACGTCTGCGTGATTCCGACATGTGACCACGAGGAAGGTAATGCCGGTGAGAGGGTGAGGAGGCGATCGACGCCGTCATAATCCAGCCCTGCCAGGTCGAGCAGGGTTTCGATCAGCATGGAATGGAGTCCCCAGACTCCCGAGCCTGCGCCGACTGCGAACCGGGTCACATCGCCACTCCGGAGGGCAGGGCGGAGGCTTAATCCGAGCGGACCCAGGCGGGCGAGCGTGGCGTCGAGCATTGCACACGCTCGGTTCCAATGCGCGACCTGGCCCGTCTCCTTGCCGAGCTGGATCAGGTATCGGGCCATCCAGAGCGTTGCCAGACTGGAGAGGTCCTGTTGATGCGGCTCGGTGGTCGACGTCGTTCCGTTCGGCTGCGGCGCCCACCTCATCAGGAGATTGGGGTCAGGCGAGGGTGCGTTGTGGCGCAAGATTTCGTCGGCAGTCCGGCGGACCCGGAGATCGCCTGCCGGAAGCAAACCAAACGGCACGACGAGGCCTAGCACACTCACATCGGTCGCCAGCGATCGATCGACAAGTAACTCGGGCCGGTCGGTCCAGAGCCCGCGAAGCTTCGAGAGTCGCCTGCCATCAAGGAACCGTCCTGAGACCGGATCCACAAGCCCCGAACCGGCTGTGTCTCGGCCTTCGCCGAGCATCCCCACCGTCCAGACTCGTTCGGCGATCTCCTCCCAACGCTCGGCAAGATCCCCTTTATCAAGGACCCGCGCCATTCGCGCTGACGAACGAAGTCCGGCGACGATACTGGCGTTCGAGAAGGTGAACGCCCCGTAACGATGATCCCAAAGGTTTGCCGAACTCATCAAACTCAACTCATCAATCATCTTCAGACCAGGGTGCCCCGAG
This sequence comes from Isosphaeraceae bacterium, assembly GCA_025356475.1. Taxonomy (GTDB): domain Bacteria; phylum Planctomycetota; class Planctomycetia; order Isosphaerales; family Isosphaeraceae; genus JANXSX01. Next base: position 4,955 of record JANXSX010000069.1, read on the forward strand.
GCACCGCCGCAGACGGTTGCTGCCTGTTCGACCAACGACCAGTTGTTGGCGATGACACTCGGATCTCCGGTCCGTCGGTAATGCTGCTCGATCGCGAAGGGAATGATCGCAGTCTGGTCAACGGCGGGCGTCTCCCATTCGGGAAGCCCGTCAATGGTGTACTTTTGGTACCAATAGGCGTAGGGACGGTTTCTCCCTTTTGCTCGGGCCAACCAGCGAAAGAGCGACTTACCGACCTCGAAGTGGCCCAGCCGATCAAGAGCGGAAGCCGCCCAAATCGCGTCGCGTGGCCAGCAGTAGGCATTCAGGCCCCGGTCGAACCCCGAAGCGATCGCGCCAAATTGGGCATCGACATGGAGGGCGGCTGCCAATGCCGAACGTCGTAAGGAAACCGCATAGGCCGGCTTGACGTAATGAGGGGAGGGGATCGTCTCGACGAACTCATCCCAGAACGCAGCCGAGGCTTGTTCAACCTCGTCGAGATCGGCTGAGCGGAACCACGCCAGGGCGGGTTGGAGCCAGTGTTCGAATGTTCCGGAATCGCCTCGCCAGCCCGTGAAGGCCCCGCTGACGAGCAGGTCCACGGTGACCGCGCTCTTGGCAGGAAGATCGACGCTGCGGAGTAGGATCGCCTCATTCGGGGCGGTCGGTTCGCAGTGGACTGGTCCGCGGTCATCGAAGCCAATCGCGAACTCGACGGTAGAGTCCCTCGCCATCTTGCGGTTCGAGTGCCCATGGCCGCGGTTGGTGGCAAGGAGTGTCTGGTGGTCGTCGTGCCACGAGAGGCTAGTCTCGCCGACTCCTCCGTTGACTTCCGCTTGAATGTACGCGGCAAACATTGCCTTCAGGGGCTGATCGCCATCGTTCACAATCCGGAACCGCTTGATGTACTGACCGGGACTCTCGACGCCCCCCGCCGTTCTGGGGAGACTTGTCCCTGCGGCGATGAAGTCGGTCGCAAGGACGCGGATTGGCCCATGACGCCAGTTGAGCTCTGTCTGGAGCAGATTCGTCGCACCTTGGTAGTGTTGGAAGACCGACCAGTTCAACCGCTCGGTGAACCAATCGAGTCGCCGACCGACCGCCAGGCCGCCGACGATCCCTCGGAAGTGCGAGCGGCTTTGGGGCTGGTCCCCTTCGGCGGGCCGAACGTCGGAATGGAGGCCCACCGTGGGGAAATACACGTCGTAGGTCGATCCCCGGCCATCGACCCGAGCTGTCATCCGTCGGTTGCCGACGAGCCCTTCCGGACCTGGGGAGACAATTTCGAGGTTCTCGACGCGATCCGGCAAGTTGGGTCGGACCATCGTATCTTGGTAAGGGCTGTGGACCGTGCCCGACCTTTCGTCACGCGCTGTGACCCGGTAGTGCATCCGGACGCCAACCGCCTGGGGTGGGATCGGCACATGCCAGTGACTGTTGACCCCTTTGTTCTCGATCCAATAGGCAGGAAGCGAGCCAAGCGGCACCTCGTCGGCTTCCAGCTCTAGCCATACTTCCTGGCCCGCCTCAATGGGGTGGGTGCCAACCACCACGGTTGACCACATCCCCGCGCGGACCGGTCCGCCGTGCCGGCCCTTTGCCGATGCCTCGATCCAGGTCGCGAGCATTCTGACCTCACACCAAGCCACGCTGCTCCATCGCGTCGAAGTTCACACCGAGATTGTCAGGCTTTCCCGGCCACGCGCCAAGTGTCGCGCATCCGGGATTGCCCTTCCAAACCTACCAGCCAGCGGGTAAGGTCTGCCCCGAATGACCCCCATACCTCCCCAAAATCACAGCATGTTCCCAAGCTTCAACGCCCGAGCCCTCGGCCTGACCCTGACCGCGTGTCAGACAGTCGAGTTGGCCGCGAGGTTTGGATTTGGCGGCGCAGACCTGTTGGTCCGCGACCTGGATGAGGCAGGGGAAGATCTCAGCGCGATTGCGGACCTGTTCGTCAAGCACGCGCTTCGCCCAGGGGCCTGGCCGTTGCCGATGAACTGGCGAAACGATCAAGCGGCATTCGATCGCGACCTGGATCAGCTTCCCAAATACGCGAAAATCGCCAAACAGCTCGGCTTGGTTCGAACGTGTACGTGGGTTGAACCCGCATCATTGGACCACAGTAAATCGATCGCCAAGCACCAGACCCGAATCTGGGCGATTGCCACGATCCTGGAAGATCACGGGGTTCGACTGGGCCTGGAAGTGATCGGGGTCGAGAGTTTTCGCGAAGGAATTGGGAAGCCGCTCTATCACAAGATGGGGAGCGACGCGTTTGGGGAACTCTTCTCAACCCTTCGCACTCGTGTCCCAACTCTTGGGCTGACTGTCGATGCCTTCCACCTCTATGCCGCTGAGGAAAGTATCCGCGTCTGGGAACAGTTTGGGATTGGCGCTGTGGTTTGGGTCCACCTGGCAGACTTGCCTGCAAACGCGTGCGGGGCGCGAACAAAAATCCTTGACGCAGATCGGGGATTGCCCGGCGAGCATGGAGCCGTTGACTGTCGCGGTTTGCTCGAACGTCTTGCCGAGCTAGGGTTTACAGGACCAGTCACCGCCGAGCCAATGTCAGGGTGTCGTTCGCTGGCGGACCTCAGCGTCGAGGAGATCGCCTGGCGAACTGGTCAATCTTTGTCACAAGTTTGGCCTCGAGAGGATCAGACTGGTACGGCTTCTCGCTTCTTCTCGGCGTCGGTTTCCGAATTGATTCGGTTGGGAGCAATCTCTTCCCGGTAGACAGGGATGTCGTGTGGGGCTTCGATTCCAATTCGAATCTGATTCCGGTCGATCTTTACGATTGTAAGGACGACATTGTCGCCGATCACAATCTTCTCTCCTAGCTTCCTGCTTAGCACCAGCATGTCAATCTCCTGCGGTTGGTGGGAACCCGATGTCAATCCCTCGCGTCGGTTCTCGCCGTCATGAGGCGTGCAACATGAACAATGCACCGACGATGCCAAATCCTCAATGGCATAATGACAATTGTCGCAAGTCATGTGCTTGTCAAGAGAAAAAATTCTTGACTGCCAAATCGGCCATCCATGAACGGCCTGATGGATTGTCAACTTGACAACCCATTCCCGTTTTTGTTCTGCAAAAAAGGGAGTTTGGATTCTCACTCTTAGTACGATTGTAGGAATGACCAAAGTCACTCCGCAAAGACCGATTCCAAGGCCTGCCGCATGATTGACGGGTCGGGGGATTGACCGGTCCAGAGTTCGATCCCGATGACGCCCTGGTTCACCAGCATTCCCAGGCCATCGAGTGCAAGCAGCCCCAACTGCTGGGAATCGCGCATCAATCGAGTCCTAGGCGGGTTGGGAATAACGTCGCAAACGATCGCGCCCGGTTTGAGGCTGGTTAGGTCGACTTCCACCTCAGCGTTGAGATCAGGGTAGAGCCCAATCGAGGTCGCCTGGACAAGCAGATCGGTGCTGGCGGCTGGGTGGTACTGGCCTTCCCATTTTGCGAAGGTTGTTGGGACCCTGGTTGTTGATTGAATCCGACGTGCGAGTTCCTCGCCTCGCTCCAGAGAGCGATTGACGATCGTGATCTTTTTTGCGCCGGCGAGTGCGAGTTCGACCCCGATCGCCCGGGCCGCGCCTCCCGCACCCAAGACAACCGCTTCCAGACCGGTCACAGGTCGCACAGCCTGGACGGTCTGGAGGAAGCCCTTGCCGTCGGTGTTCTCACCGATCAGCTTCCCATCCTTGATCACCACACAATTGACTGCCCCGATCGCCGTTGCCGCCGGACTCAACTCGCTCAGGAGTGGGATCACAGCCACTTTGTGCGGAATCGTGCAATTGAAGCCCCGCCAACTCATCGCCAGAGCACCTTTCACCGCGTCTGCAAGCTGCTCAGGGCGCACTTCGACGGTCAAATACCGCCAGTTGAGACCCATCGCCACAAAAGCGGGCTCGATCATGGCCTGGGTGGGGTTCTCGGCCACCGGCCAACCGAAGACACCGACAAGTTCTTGTTTGAAGGAACGGGGCATAAGCTCATTCTCAAAAAGGTGGGTCATCCAAGGTGTGCAGTTTGCCCTTAGACCGGCTTCAACAGACCTTGCCGCTCCAACAACCACAAGACGGGCCGTTCGATCAGGAGCGGCGTGGGAAGCGGTTGGGGGGCGTGCTCATCGGCCTGAGCGGCGTCGCCGAGCGAGGAACAGGCGAAGAAGCGGTGGTTCGGAAAGTGTGTGTCGAGGTGGGCGAGGAAGCCGAGTTGCCCCCAGTTGGCCAGCGTGGCCCGAACTTCTTTGTGGATCGCTTGATCGAGTTGTCGATCGGCAGCCGTGGTGGGAACGGAGGTCGCCCACTCGTGGAGGGCCGTTCCTTTGGCGAGCAACCTCCCCCAACGGTCGAGCTTGTTCAGGACGATCGCGATCGGTGTTCGCACCGGTGTGCGCGGGAACACCGTCTGTAACTTGACGATGTCGCCCAGGAAATCGGCGTCGAGGACCTCTCGCTCTTTGGGCGTAAGGGTGATCCGCTGATCGCGACGGATTTCGGGAATGCTGAGGGGGTCCATTGAGAACAAGAGTCCCCCGGCTTCGGACATGAAACGCGCTTCGGTCCGGAATAGGTCGAAGTTCTTCTCCCAATCCTCCCCGGCGGTATCGAAAATGGAGATCAGCGTCTCGATCAGCCCACCTCGCCCTGTTCGCGTAGTCATCCTGTAGGCCAGTGGTAGCAGCGACCGCCGATTCTGTTCGATCGGAGCCGTCCCGCTATGGCTCCCCCGCTGCGGGGCCTGTTCGTCGTCGGTGAAGCTGGCTTGGCCATAAGTGATGCTTTGGTATTCGGTGATGTATCGCTCTTGCACATCTTCGGTCAATGGAGTTAAGACGAAACCATGCTCGGGGCCGACCTTGTGGTTCAGCTCGTGGATCAAAACCGTCACATAGGTCGTTTTGCCAATCGATTGCGGCCCGAAGATTGCCACATGACCTGCTCGGACGGTGACGACACAGTCGGGGATTCGCGCGTGACAATGCGGGCAAAGGTGAACGTCGGTCGGACGTTCGCAGTTCGGGCAGTCGAGACTGCGGGGCATGACCAACCAGTCGAAGTGGCGTCGCAGCCCTCGGCGCGGGTCGGTGCTCGGATCGATCCACCAGGACGTTTTGTAAGCACCCGGTTTCCAGCTCGCACGTCGACCGTGGATCCCGTAGAACCGAATCGGGTCGTCGATCATCGAGACGTAATCGGTCTTGCAGTACGGATCTTCACATCGCAAATGCATCTCAAAGGCGGCGAATTGCTCGAAGCAGAATGGGCAGCGGACCCGGCGTAAGGGATCGAGCCGGGTCAACAGGTCGAGCGGCATCGCTTGGTCGCCTCGGGGTGTTACACCTATGGAGATACCTATCGTCGCCGACACGGTCGCGAGTTTCAACCCGCACCGCTTGCTCTGGCCGAACACCCCGGTACACTGAAGCCGACTCGCCTCTCCCTGATCAAGCCCAATTGGAGCGTTCGCCCGATGCATTCTCTAGGTCTTCTGCTTGTCGTCGCCTCTCTAGCTCAAGCCCCGTCGGCACCGTCCACGATGGGCGCGAAACCGCCTGAAGGCGCGGTCGCCCTGTTCGATGGCAAGGGACTCGAAGGTTGGGTTGGTCGAAACGGAAAGCCCGCCGAGTGGCCTGTGACCGATGGTCTCTTTACGGTCGGCAAAGGGGACATCCTGACCGAGAAGACGTTCTCCGACTTCCAGCTTCACCTGGAGTTTCAGACCCCCTACATGCCCAAGGCGACCGGCCAGGGACGCGGCAATAGCGGCGTGTATCTCCAGGGAATCCACGAGCTACAGATCCTTGATAGCTATGGACTTAAACTTCAGGACAATGACTGTGGCGCGATCTACAAACAGATCATTCCCAGTGTCAACGCCTGCAAGCCTCCCCTTCAGTGGCAGACCTACGACATCACGTTTCACGCGGCCAAGTTCGATGGCTCCAAGCTTGTCAAGAAGGCGCGCCTGACCGTCATCCAGAACGGGCAGAGCATCATCGACGACAAGGAAATCGTGCCGACCCCCGGCGGAGTTACCCTCAAAGACGGCGAACCCGGCCCGCTCCTGCTCCAGGATCATGGCAACACCGTCCAGTTTCGCAATATCTGGATCAAGCCCCTCTGACGTGTTTGGAGTCTACGAAAAAACCCTCCCCGCAGTTTGGGGAGGGGTTTGCCAGCGTCGGTATCCATCAATACCGAGTGAAGGCTTAAAGCAGACCTCACCCGGCCTTGAGGAGAATCTGCTCAAACTCCAGCCGCAGCCTTGAGGGCAGCAATGGCGGGCTCGTAGTTGGGCTCTTGAGCGATCTCGGGGACGAGTTCGACGTAAGTGATGGTGTCGTGGGCATCAACGACAAAGATGGCTCGGGCAAGCAGCGGAATCGGCAGGCCCTGGATGAGCACTCCGTAGTGTTCGCCGAAGCTATGGTCGTGAGCGTCCGAGAGGTTCACCAGGTTGGCGATTTTCGATTCCGCACAGAACCGCTTCATGGCGAACGGGAGATCCAGGCTGATCGTGTAGGCGGCGACCTTATCGCCTAGGCTGTTCACTTGCTCAGAGAATTTGTGGGTCTGAATGTTGCAGACTGGGGTGTCGAGTGAGGGGACAACACTGAACAGGCGGGCCTTGCCCGTGGTGTCGGCCAGGCTAATCGGATTCAAGCCCTCACCGACACACGTGAACGCAGGAGCCTTGTCGCCAGCTTTGAGGGTCGGGCCAACCAGGTCAAGCGGGTTGCCCTTCATTGTGACAGCAGCTTTGCGAATCTCAGCCATGGGTGCATTCCTTGGTTCGGTCGTTCAATCAGAGAAGAGACAAATTTATAGGCGAAACGGGCCAGAAGGTCTAGCGGCAGCCACGCAGGGGACGGCCTTGCTCGAGAAGCAGCGATTTGCCGACGTTGACTATTTCACAATAGAGACGTTTCCGACAGAATTGAACGTTTGTCCACAGTGATCGGGGCAGCTTGATGGAAAAACCGACGCTTCTCGCGTTCTAACGCTAATTGTGGCAAAGCGTTACATGCGGGTTTCCGCAAGCCTCCCATCTGCCTCAAGCTCCCACTCGGGACTTTTGTCGGAAACATCAATAGAGTTCTAGAAGGAGTTGTGGCTGATGTTCTACCGAGCGATGGTCGCGGCAGTGGATGAGGGACGAGAGGGTCTTGCCGCACGGTGGGCCGAGCAACTAGACCGCGAATTGCCGCCTACTATGCAGCGTTCGGCGTTTGCGATATTGGGCGACTTCAAGTTGCAGCCGTCAGATATCAAGGCGTTTTGCCCAAGCTGGCTAGAGGGGTAAGAGACGATGTCCTCCAGTATCCCAGACTCGATCACGGCCGTTCCCCTACCACGTGATGTTCCAGGCCTCGTCTGGGATCGCGAACAGCTTGAACTTCTCGGCTGTGTTGGACCACCTCGCTCGCTCGCTCGATAGCGTAAGAACCGGATTGCTTCCCGCAAACACGCCGTGTGAACTCGAAGAGGGAGCGTTTGTAGTCTTAGGCGAACGGATAGGCGAGGGGAGGCAGGGGACCGTTTATTCCGTCGCGACGTGCGACCGTGCTTGTATCAAGGTTTGCCGGAACGAGGCTGCGGCAAAACAGTTTCGGCGAGAACGGATGGGTGTCCGCCATTTCGACGCCTTGGGAATCGCCTACCCCGCGATTCTTGCTGCGGATGCCCTCGGTAAGTGGATCGTGAAGGAGCGTTGGAGGCAGGTAGACACAGGGGGCGATCTCTTGGCTACGAGCCAGCGACTCTTGCCGTCGCGATCTATTTGGTCGCTAGCCAAGTACGTTCAGAAGTTCGAGAAGTCCGGACTGTGTGCGGACTGGATGCCGTCGAACGTGGTGTTCGGGCCCGCCGGGTGTGGAACCTTTGAGACGTCTGTATGGCCAGTTGAATCGTCCGGCTGGTCGTTCTCGACGTGCTTTCTCCCAATGTGGCTGCCACACGGTGTGATGGAATCGGACCTCGAAGGTTTTCCACCATATGATTGGTGGGCACCCGGCAAAGAAGCGGCTCTGCGTGCTTGGAACTATCATCCGAGTTATGTGCTCTGGCGTGATCTATTCGGCGATTTTCCAATGCTATGCCTGAACTGGTGGAGAGTCTAACCCAGCATAATGAAGTGCGATTTTCTTTCAGCAGGGGCCGGAATGGGGTGTGGAACCTTAGCGGATTTGTGCCTCCGAGTTCAGACCGAGCAAATAGCCGAGATCGCTGAGGAAGTCGAGCACAACCGCTCTTGTCAGCGAGGGGAATGAATCGACGCACCAAATACGAAGACCGTCCTGAGCCAGCTCGCTTCATCGTGGCGGTCGGCTGGGACGGCGCGAGGGCCAAGGCTCCGCTGGACGAGACAGGGCCGATCGGCTAGCATCCGGCTCGCTCAACTGAGCGAGCGAGGTCAATCGCCATGGAAGGCCCGGACCGATCACCCCTGTTTCTAGGCGATTTCGACGACCCGTGGGTTGCCGCGATCGCGGATGCGTTGCCGTCGACCTCGCGGTTGATGTCGTGCCCAGGAGAACTCCCGGACAAGATCGATCTCTCGCAGACCCGCACGTTGATCATTCACCGAGCCCACCTGACAGCTCGGGACGCGGATCGCCTCGACAAGGGTCTGGCGGATTGCGTGACTCGGCCCAAGGTTGTGATCTGCGTCGGTCCGAACGCGCGTTATCGTGACCTGGAGCAATGGCTCCCCCTCTGTTCGGCCCTGATCGCCGAGGCAACAGCTCGCGAGACGATCGCCCGTCACCTTGCAGGTCACGTCGTTTCGATACTCCCCCGGATTCGTGTCGCGGTCGAGAGTACCAATGACGCTCTCCAGAGGACGCTTACGGATGCGGTTGGTTCCATGGGCTATTCCGTCGAGAGTCGCGGATCTTCGCATTCAAAGGCCCATCTGCTGGTCTGGGATACGCCGGTCCTCGAATCGAATTGGACCAGGGAACTCTCCCATCGAGCCAAGTCCCAGCGGGTCATCACCCTGATTGGCTTTGCGGATCGGGCTCAAGTGCGGCTGGCTCGCGAGAGCGGAGCCTCTGCTTGCCTCGACCTCCCGTGTGATCTCGATGACCTCGCCTTTGTGATCGATCGACTCGGTCGCTCTCGAGCCGATGCGCCACATACCGTACCCCCACGGTTGGTCGGCAATCGGGTAGGCCTCATCCGACCGGTTGCCGAGCCGAGCGATTCCATCTAAGATAGAATTCGGTACGGGAGACATGGAATTCCAAGGCTGTATCAGGATAAACAAGGAAAACACATTCTAGGGCACCGGTGTTTTATTCCGGGTGGGAGCCTGCTCACACATCCCGATGCGCAGTGGCTTGTTGATCAGTTCGCTGGGACTGGTCAGCCTGTAGGCGTAGTTCAGAGGGGCGAACCTGGGTTTAAGGAACGAATCTATTTTGGAAGAGTCATTGGTGACTACGTCGACCCTAGCGACGGTTCCTCAATTCCAACCTAATTCGGAATCCTGCATTACGACAGGTCAAATCAGGTCCACTTAGTTCCAGCGAGACCCACATGGCCACCGCAAATCTGACCACGGATCGCCGGCTTTGCTGTCTGATGTCGCTCCAGCGTGCTCTCCTCGGCGCAGTGACTCCAGAACTTCGGGCGGTAGGCGTCGATTGGAGTTCGGATTGCATCGTGATCCACGCTTATTTTGATCAAGCGATTTCGGATGAGGCTCGCGAGTTGACGAATGAGGTTGAGACGGAAGTTATGGCCGATTTTCCCCCAGAAGTTGAGGTTCGGATGGTTTGTCTTCGCCTCGACGCTCCGGGACAAATCGAGTTTATGGGGCTGCCGGCTTGGGCCTTCTCTCGCCACGAGCAATGATGCGTGCCCACTTCGACTCAGGGAAAGTCGCGACCGATGTCAAGGACGAAAACGACGACGCCCATCGCTGAGCTGAAGGATCTGACACGGATCATTCAGGGTTCTACTGGCTTTCCGGAACTCTTGGCTGCCCTCAAGAATGGCCATAGCGGGACGATCGACGGTGCATGGGGCTCGGCGGGACCTCTCGCGACGGCGGCTCTGGGTCTGCACGCGTCGTCAACACTCTTGATTGTCGTGGCCCATGTCGGCGACCTTGACGATTTCCGAGACGACGTCGCCACTTTCGCTGGAGTCGCTCCCGAAGTCTTGCCGGCATGGGATAAGTTGCCTCGTGAGGTCTCGACAAGTGACGAAGTCTTTGGCCGGAGGCTCCGGACGGTCAAGCGGCTCGTCGGCCAGAGCCCCCCGCGCATCGTGGTGGCCCCGATCCAAGCGTTACTCCAGCCTGTGCCGACCTGGAAGGCCCTCGACCTCAGCTCACGCACGCTCAAGGTCGGCGAGATCCTGGCGGTCGAACTACTCCTCGCCTGGCTGACAGAGCAAGGGCTCCAGCGGGTCGAAGTTGTGGAAGTTCCCGGCGAATTTAGCGCCCGAGGCGGAATCATCGACATCTATGGGGTTGATGCGACCGACCCGATCCGGATCGAGTTCTTTGGCGACGAGATCGACTCAATCCGTCCTTTCGATGTCGAGAGCCAACGGTCGCACGGAAAGCTCGACACCGTTTCATTGACCGCCGCGTCACCGACGATGGACGACCTGTCCGCGTGGGGACATCCCGCCGATTCGCTCCCGGAATACTCATGGGTTGCCTTGGTCGAACCCAATGACCTGAAGGAAGAAGCCCGGCAGTACATGGCCAGGGTTGATGACAAGCGGGGCCTCTACGACTTCGCGGCCACAATCGCGAAATTGACCAAACGGCCCTCCATTACGGTCTCGACCATCGCTGAGTCCTCCCTGGAAACAACATGCCACCTCCGGGTCGAGTCGATTGAGCGGTTCTCGGGCGAGTTGAACAAGGTTAAACTCGAACTTGATGCTGCCTCGAACGGCGACAAGGTGCTGATCGCTTGCCACAACGCAGGTGAGATCGAGCGGCTCCGCGAGGTCTTTGCCGAGACCTTGATCGCCCGCGAAGGGCGACTGATCCTCACGCAAGGCCGCGTGCGGTCGGGCTTTCATATGATCGATGCGAAAACACTTGTGATTGGTGATCACGAGCTGTTCTCCCGGCCCGATGTTCGCCGTCCTGTAACGCGTCGGCGCTACGAGAGCCGGGCGATTGATAGCTTCCTTGACCTCAATGAAGGGGACCTGGTTGTTCATATCAACCATGGGATCGCCCGCTATCGAGGTCTGCAACTTGTCGATAAGGGGACCGATCACGCTGAGGAAACGCTCTTGCTGGAGTTCGGCCAGGGGGCCAAGCTCTTTGTGCCGATCGCCAAGGTCGACTTGGTCCAGAAGTATGTCGGTGGGGGCCGGTCGGACCCTCCGCTCTCCAAGTTCGGCTCGTCAGCTTGGGAGAAGCGGAAGCAACGCGTGGCCGAGGCGGTGGTGGATCTCGCTTCGGAACTGATCGATATCCAGGCAGCTCGGGCGAGTAAGCCGGGGATCGCGTACCCTGCGGAAGACTCGCACTGGATGACCGAATTCGAAGCGGCGTTCCCCTATCAGGAGACCCCCGACCAGTTGGCGGCAATCGAGGCGCTGAAGCTAGACATGGCCCAGCCGCGACCAATGGATCGATTGATCTGCGGGGATGTCGGCTACGGCAAGACCGAGGTCGCGATCCGGGCCGCCTTCAAGGCCGCCGATGCCGGTAAGCAGGTCGCGGTCCTGGTCCCGACCACCGTTCTCGCCGAACAGCACGGCCGCAGCTTTGCAGCCCGCATGGCGGAGTTCCCATTCACGATCGAAGTCGTCAACCGATTTCGAGCCAAGAAAGAAATTAAAGATACGCTCAAACGAACATCCGAAGGAACTGTGGATATCCTGATCGGTACGCACCGGATCGTTCAGAAGGATGTGACCTTCAAGGATCTCGGCCTGGTCATTATCGACGAGGAGCAACGGTTTGGTGTCGAAGATAAAGAGTGGCTCAAGAGTCTCCGGGCTACCGTCGACATCTTGACCCTTACCGCGACGCCGATCCCTAGAACCTTGCACATGAGCTTGCTGGGGATCCGCGACATCTCGAACTTGGAGACACCTCCGCCGGATCGAAAGGCGATCGAGACACGCATCCTTCGATTCGATGATGAGACGATCAAGCGAGCGATCAACCGTGAGTTGAACCGCGATGGGCAAATCTATTTTGTCCATAATCGGGTCTACGATATTGCGATGATCGCCGACAAGGTTCAGTCGCTCGTTCCCGCAGCGCGGATCGGGATCGCCCACGGCCAGATGGGGGGCGAGGCTCTTGAAAAAGTCATGTACAAGTTCGTGCGCAAGGAATTTGACATCCTCGTCGCCACGACGATTATCGAGAGCGGCCTGGATATCCCCAACGCCAACACGATCTTCATCAACGAGGCCGACAAATATGGACTGGCGGACCTCCATCAGTTGCGGGGTCGGGTCGGTCGGTACAAGCATCGAGCCTATGCGTACCTGTTGCTCGAGTCTGATCGACCCGTGAGCCCCAACGCCGTCAAGCGGCTCAAGGCGATCGAGGAGTTCACCGACCTCGGGGCAGGATTCAAGATCGCGCTTCGGGACTTGGAGATCCGTGGGGCGGGCAACATTCTTGGGGCTGAGCAGTCGGGGCACATCGAGAGTGTGGGCTACGAACTCTATTGCTCGCTCTTGGAATCGGCGGTGCGGTCGATGACCGGCAAGGATGCCCGGCCCGCGTTCGACTGCTCGGTCGAGCTTTCCTGGAGAGCCTACTTGCCCAAAGACTATGTCCCTGGCCCTCGGCAGAAGCTGGAACTCTACCGACGCCTGGGACGGACCCGAAGCCTGGATCGACTAGCCGACTTTCGTCAGGAGCTGATCGACCGCTATGGGGCGCTCCCGGACCCCGCCGAGCATATGATGACTGAAGCCGAGCTGCGAATTCTTGCCGAACGTTGGCAAGTGGCTCGGATTCATGTTGAAGGGGACTACGTCGTCCTGACCTATCGAAGCGCGAGGCGGATCGAAACCCTGGCAAAAGCGAAGCCGGGGCAGGTCCGCATCGTTGACGACAAGACGGCCTATGTACCGCTCGATCTCGACGATCAGCGTCCTCGTGGTCAACTGGTCGCACCGATTGTGAAAGCGCTCTTGCAGGTCGGCTAGGGTGCCGGTACCCTACCCGCGTCCACGGAACGGCCTCAGGAATCCTCTCTGCGCAGAGGTTCTCGTGCTTTTCCCAGAATTGACCCGATCTCCAAGGAAGGAGGCAGGGCTGTGATGATTCGTTGGCTCGTCTTTGTCGGCTTGGCCAGTCTGTGGATTCCCTCCTCAGCATTCGCCCAGACACAGCCCCCCGTTCCGCCTCCCATCATTGATCCTACCGTCAAACCGACCAATTTCGACGTGCCACCCCCCGTCAATTCGCCGGCGATGTCCGCGCGCACTAAGCTGGACCTATCGTCCGCGAAACAGGCTGGGTTGGTCGCTGCGCGTGTTGGCGACGAGATCATCACAGTTCAAGAAGTGGTGTCGGGAATGAGAGAGCGTCTCAAAGACGCTCCTCCCGAACAAGCGAACGACCCCCGGGTCCGCCTCCAGGTTGCCCCGATGGTCCTCGACGATCTGATCGATCGCGCCATCGTTCTCCGCGAGGCGAAGCTCAGGTTGGGTAAGAACGAGAAGGCCATGAAGACCTTCAACGAAGCGTCGGACGCCCGCTGGAAAGCCGATGAAATTCCTCCCTTGCTCCGAAAATACAAGGTTGAGAACGAGTACGCCCTCAAGCGATCCCTGGCCCTGGAGGGCAGGAATATCGATGACATGAAGGATCAATTTCGTAAGCAGACGATGTTCATTGAGTTCCTGGTCGTCTCCGTCCGTCCCAAGCTGTCCGTATCGCTCGCAGATATGTTAAAGTACTACAATGCTCATGTCAGTGAATTTGATCGAGGTGCTTTGATCACCTGGCGTGAGATCGCCATCGATTACGACAAGAGTGCCAGCCCAGCGATAGCCAAGGCCAAGGCCGAGACGATTCACGCGGGTCTGAAACGTGGCGCCGACTTCGCCACACTCGCCGAATCCCAGAGTGACGGACCGACGGCGAAGCAAGGGGGAAAGTGGCAGACCGCACCGGGAAGCATCGCCGAGGCGGTCGTTGCCCAAGCTCTCGAAACGCTACCCATCAACGAGGTCAGCGAGATTTTGCAAGGTAAGTCGGGATACCACATCGTCACCGTCGAGGGCCGTCGCGCCGCAGGACCCGCCCGGTTCGCCGAGGTCCAGGATCAGGTCCGAGAGAAGGTCTTCGACGAAAAGAAGCGAACCGAATCGACCGCATTCATCCAGAAACTCAGTAGCAAGACGATGGTCGTGACCAGCGTTCCAGGCTCCAGGTACGCCAAAGAGGCCGCGAACCCTCCTCAGTAACCGTTACGCCCCGGTCGTATCATCGCGAGCTGACCATTGGAAGGAATCTCTCTTCTGGCTCATGCCACTAGGCGGGTGGCACACGAAAGTCAGGTCGTGGGAATCATTACGTTTGTGAGACCCCTTGACGGTCTTTTGACGGCCACTCTTAAACGATGACAGTGACATCAGAATCGCCTCAGAGCAAGGACCTGGGACACTCGATCGCACCAACCGGGCAATAATCGGGATTAAGCCATTCTAAATCGGATATGCTCATAAGTGTAAAAAATTGGCTTTAGAAGCTGACCTTCCCACCATTTGGCATGGACCAGAAATCGGGGAGCAGGTCAGTGAGACACCAGCTTCCCGCATCAGTACTCCTTCCCTGATGAGCGTAACGAATGGCGGAGCTGCGATAGATTGAGGCCCAAACTAAGTCGCCGGTTCCGGTGATGGAGCAAACCGGAAACCGCTGGCACTTGCCGGATTGCCGTGTTGAGTTGCAGGTGTTCGACGAACGTAGTATACTAAAAGTCAGTTCAGGCGAGTTTTCGGGCCTCAATAGTGGATGGCGATGATCGATTCACAAGATGATCTTGGGCCTTTGCCCCAGGCTGATACCAATTCCGTATTACAGTCCATAAGTTTTGCTGCACTTAGAGATGCTCTGCCGGCGCATCTCTTTGTGCTCAGACACGAGCCAGGACCGGACGCCGGTGTTGACTGTTGTGTCGAGTTAGTAGTTGAAACTTTCTACAGCAATATGCGTTCGCAGATTCAGGTCAAGGCGACCAAGGACGCAAAGTATAACCCGGACGGATCGATATCGTTTGCTGCCGATGTGTCCAACATAAACTACTTACTTGCTGAATTGAATTCTCTGTATGTCCTCTATGTCGATCAAACGAAAGAGTTAAGATATCTATGGGTTATGGACGAAATTATGAGGATCGAGCAAAAAACACCGATGTGGAAGCACCAAAAAACGGTCACTCTCCGTTTTCAACATAAACTCGATGAGATTAGTCACCAAAATATTCATGATCGCATATATGTAAAATCGAAAAATAATAGGAAGTTACAAGAATCTATTTACCGGGCAGGGGCTACCCTCGACGATGTGATAGCTCTCGTTGCATCTGGACCAAGGCCGCCTACGATCACTGTGCATTATCCCGAGGCCCATGCAGACATCGATTCATCGCGAGATTTGATCAATGATGGTTTGTTTGAACACGCTATCAAGTCTCTCAAAAACCTAAAAGCTAAGTATTGGCACCAATATAACGAACGGGAAAAGTACAGAATCGATATATACATGGGACATGCACATGAATATCTTGGCGAGATCGTGAATGCTGCTGATTGTTACTTCGATGCAATTGCACATCAACCGTCGGATGACGAAGCACGAAGCCTAGAGGCCAACGGGCACTTCCTCTTGGGCAACGGTGCCAAGGCAATCGAGCTATGCGACAGAATTTTGGCTGATAGCCCACTTTCGGTTCCGGGCATCACCATGAAACTGCGAGCTATGCCCGATGAGACGACTTACGAGGAATTAATCAAACTGATTCCTGAAGATCTCGCCAATTCCGTGGACATCCTCAGGCAGGTGATCGAGCGGGGTCTGAGACTGAGATGCTTTCGACAAGCAGAGGAAAAAGCTCGAACAGCAATGGCTCAAGAGCCAGACGAGGTCGGACACAAGCGGATGGTGGCAGTCGCCGTGCTCCATGATGTTAGCAGTATGCGTAATGCTGCAGCTGGGCGCAATCCGACGGAATTGGAAATCAGACGACTCCACGAAGCTGAGCAGTTGCTCACGCACTGTCTGAAATTTGCTAAACGAGAAAGCGATATCTTCGAGATCCGCTACAACAGAGCCGAGGTTCGCTTGCAGATAGGGGACTTAAACGGGGCAGAGACAGATTTCCGTCTTGTTTCTGAGAGCGATTCATGTCATCCAGGTCACGTTATTCGGCATGCAAGTGTGCTTCGTCGCCAGGGTAGATTAGATGATACCATCATATTATTAAAGCCGTACGTGTCGGCAGGTTTAAATCCGCAGCTTTGTGTCCTCATGGGCCAACTCCTAGGAAGTAGAAATAAATATGGCGACGTCGACGAAGCGATCAAGATTCTTCGCCTTGGAATGCCGCATGCGAGACAGGCGAATATCCAAATTCGCACTGATATGGTCTACATGCTAATGCTAAATTTAAGTCTCGCGAAAAAAAGTGTAGAGATTCTGGATCTAGCAGATAATATGCAAGAAGGGTTTGTATCGGACGCAGTAGTTATGGCTCTTAGGATCGAGGGTACTGGACGATCCAAAAGCATGAATGAAGCATCCGTGCTTGCCAACCAAATGCTAGAAAAATTGGGCGAGACACCCACCGACGCGGAAAGGAGTATCGTAGCTGATGTCATTAGTCGGCTCGGGAACTTTGCCAAGGCGTTGGAGGTGATCAAACCTACCATTCCAATGGGAGTTCATTCACCCGAAGCAATCGGAGTACTTGAATGGGCAGCTAATTGCAATGACCATAACTATATTCGTGAACTTTGTGAATCATTCCGCGATTCAGGGGTGTGGAATCAGCAATGTATCGGATTCGAGGCTATCGCCCTCATTCAGTTGCGTAGAGTGGAGGAAGCATCTAAAATTGCGCAAATATTTATTTCTAGGATTGAAAACCCGATTGAGGCGGGTAATGCACGAGATTTTTTCGTCGAAATCGGTGTGCCGCTTTAGTACTGCTGTCAAAGATTAACAGATTGCTTGCGTCTGGCCTAGTCCGGCAGGCCGCATAGATGAGCTGCCTGAGTGTCACTGAGTAATACTCGATCAGTGTCTTGACTTGCTCGGCGGAGAAGCGTTTTCATAACAGAGAAGTCTCAGGTTAAGTCATGGATCGTCGGGGATTTTAGAGTTGCATGCGACTGGGTCCATCCACCTGGCGTTGACGAGCACTGGTCTGTCGCCCAATAGTGTCCGGAACTTGCCGATTACGGACGAAATGGAATTGGCATATGTTGATTATGCGGCGATTTGACGATGTGCCTGAGTGGATCGTGGTCTTTTGAGGGTCGTCAACGCGCATGCGGTCGCAGGGCCTCGTCCGCA
>JANXSX010000070.1 GCA_025356475.1 Isosphaeraceae bacterium
GCCTCAACGACACTCACGAGAGGTCGGCATGTCCTGACTCTTCGTGTTGATACCGCCATGCGAGGCGACAGGCCGCTCAAAGTCGAAGTGACTAAAGCTCCCGGTTCGTCGGTTGAGTATACTGTGGTCGGCGGCCGCTGAGTGGTTCGTTTTTCGGATCGACTGCTCAGCCGTTCGGTCCATCCTGAGCCGTTGGGAGACGGTGAATGGGACGTACCATCCTGCTGCTCGCCGCGATCCTACCGATGATCAATATTCTCGCCGTTGCGATGGCTCTCATGGTCCAGCGGCGTGGGCGGGGTTGGCCCTCTCTGCTCGGCTTGCAGTTGTTCGGTTCGGCGATCTTCGCCGTAAAAGAGCGGGGTGAATCCGACGGCGACTTGAGACTCGTACATGTCATGCTCATCGATGGCGAGCGAGAAGGGGAGAAGACATGGCTACCCCGCTTCTTGCTCCGACCGAACCGATGAGCGTGACTTGAACATGTGTATCAAATGAATGGTCGCGCATGGTTGCCATGTTCGAGCGGCCGAGGTAGATCCGACCGACCCATCAGGGCTTCATCAATCGAGTAGGCTGCGTGTCGCCCTTCAGCGATGGCCCAGACGATCAAGCTTTGACCACGTGTCATATCGCCAGCAGTGAAAACTCTGGGGTTGCTCGTCCGCTTGTTAGTGTCGCCTTGAACGTTCCCAGCCTTATCGAGGGCAACGCCGAGCTGGTCGAGGACGCCCCCCTTCTCGGGCCCGGTGAAGCCCATAGCGAAGAGAATGATGTCGGCCTGGTACGACTGTTCGGAGCCGGGAATTTCTTCAAACCGGCCCGCTTTGAACTCGACGCGAACGGTTTCGAGAGCCTCGACCTTGCCTTTAGTCCCAACGAATCGCTTGGTGTTGATCGAGAACTCGCGCTGGCCCCCTTCTTCGTGCGCTGAGGAGACGCGGAAGACATTTGACCACTGGGGCCAGGGATTGTAAGAAGCCCGGCTCTCAGGTGGCCGGGGCACAATCTCAAACTGGTGGACACTCTTGCATCCTTGACGATGGACAGTGCCGAGACAGTCAGCCCCGGTGTCACCTCCACCAATGATCACGACATGCTTGTCTTTGGCGGTGAGGAAATCACCATTCAGGTTGTCACCCGCCACTTGTTTGTTCTGAAGAGGCAGGAAGTCCATGGCAAAGTGGATGCCCGCAAGGTCACGCCCTTCGATCACCAAGTCGCGGGCCTTCGTTGCTCCTCCGCAGAGACAAATCGCGTCGAATTTGGCGAGAAGCTCCTCACCGGTAATGTCGTAGCCGATATTCTTACTTGTGACAAAGACGACCCCCTCCTGCTCCATCTGATCGATCCGCCGATCGATGTGATGCTTCTCCATTTTGAAGTCGGGGATGCCGTAGCGGAGTAGGCCGCCAATCCGGTCGGCACGCTCGTAAACGGTCACCTCGTGGCCTGCACGCCGAAGCTGTTGAGCGGCGGCGAGGCCTGCCGGTCCGGACCCAATCACCGCGACCTTCTTGCCGGTCAAAACCTTGGGAGGAAGGGGTACGACCCAACCCTCGGACCAAGCTCGTTCGATGATCCCAACCTCGACTTGTTTGATCGCCACGGGGTCGGCATTGATGCCGAGCACACATGATGCTTCACAAGGCGCAGGGCATAGCTTCCCTGTGAACTCGGGGAAGTTATTGGTTGCGTGCAGTGAGTCGATGGCAGCTTGCCAGTGGTCACGGTAAACCAGGTCGTTCCAGTCCGGAATCAGGTTGCCGAGCGGGCAGCCTTGATGACAGAACGGGATCCCGCAGTCCATGCATCTCGCACCTTGGAGCTGGAGCTTCTCGTCCGGGAACGGCTGATAGACTTCGAGGAAGTCGTGGAGCCGTTCCTCAACAGGCCGACGCTTTGGGAGTTCGCGTCCGATTTCTAGAAATCCAGTCGGCTTACCCATGACTCACCTCCAGCTTCTGGTGCTTCGCGTCGCCTGAGCGGGTGGCCGAAGCCAGACGCCGCTCCTCGAGAACTCGTCGATAATCGCGAGGCATGACTTTACGGAACTTGGTGACTGCGGTGCTCCAATCGTTCAGCAACGACTTGGCCACCGCGCTCTCGGTATAGCCGGCGTGCAGGATCAACAGTTCTCGGACCAGTTCCAGATCCTCGTCTTCATTGAATGGTTCAAGTTCGACCATATCTCGATTGCAACGATCTGAGAACTTGCCGTCTTGATCAAGTACGAATGCGACTCCACCGCTCATTCCGGCTGCGAAGTTTCGACCCGTGGACCCAAGGATCAGGACAACGCCACCTGTCATATATTCACAACCATGGTCTCCCACCCCTTCAACAACGGCGGTTGCGCCGCTGTTGCGAACACAGAAGCGTTCGCCCGCTTGACCTCGGAAGAATGCCTGGCCTGCGGTTGCTCCGTAGAGAGCAACGTTACCAATCAGGACGTTTTCTTCGGCAATCAAGGGCGAGATCTTGGGCGGAAAGATGATGATCTTGCCCCCTGAAAGCCCCTTGCCCACATAATCATTCGCATCTCCTTCGATGGTCATCGTCATGCCCCGAGGCACAAAGGCCCCGAAGCTTTGACCAGCAGAGCCATGGAAGTTGAGTCGAATCGTGTCGTCGGGCAAGCCTTCCGCCCCGTACTTCCGGGTCAGGTCACTGCCAAGAATCGTGCCAACCGTGCGGTTCACGTTCTTGATCTGCATGGCGATCGTGACCGGCTCGGCGCGATCGAGAGCACAGGCAGCCAGCTTCAAGAGCTTCTGGTCCAAGGCGGCTTCAAGGCCGTGGTCTTGCTGTTCAACGCAGTGCCCGACCACGCCAGGTACTTCAATACGCGTGAGCATGTCCGTGAAGTCAAGACCCTGCGCTTTGAAGTGTGTGACAGCTCGCTTCATATCGAGCATGTCACTGCGACCCACCATCTCGTCGATGGTTTTGAATCCCAGTTCGGCCATCAGTTCGCGAACTTCTTGGGCGATAAACTTGAAGAAGTTCACCACATGATCGGCCTGACCGGCGAACTTGGCCCGGAGCCTCGGGTCTTGGGTCGCGATACCAACGGGACAGGTCCCCAGGTGGCAGACCCGCATCATGATGCAGCCCAGCACAACCAACGGCGCGGTCGCGAAGCCGTATTCTTCCGCGCCCAGAAGAGCAGCCACAACGACGTCGCGACCCGTCTTCAACTGTCCATCGGTCTGGACGACAATCCGGTCACGCAGCTTGTTCAAGACCAGTGTCTGCTGCGTCTCGGCGAGCCCCAACTCCCAGGGGATTCCAGCGTGTTTGAGCGACGTGAGTGGGCTGGCCCCTGTTCCGCCATCATATCCCGAAATCAGGACGACGTCGGAGTGGGCCTTGGCCACTCCGGCCGCTACGGTTCCGACACCGACTTCGGCGACCAGTTTGACCGAGATCCGGGCGCGGCGGTTGGCATTCTTGAGATCGTGGATCAGTTGCGCCAGGTCTTCAATCGAATAAATATCGTGGTGCGGTGGTGGGCTGATCAGGCCGACGCCAGGAGTACTGTGACGGATCTTGGCGATGTAGGGCGAGACCTTTGTGCCGGGGAGCTGGCCCCCTTCGCCGGGCTTGGCACCTTGAGCCATCTTGATCTGGATTTCATCAGCATTTACTAGATATTCGGATGTGACCCCAAATCGGCCCGAGGCGACTTGCTTGATGGCGCTTCGGCGTCGGTCACCGTTGGCGTCGGGTTTATAGCGCCGGGAGTCTTCGCCCCCTTCGCCGGTATTGGATTTGCCGCCCAGTCGATTCATGGCGATCGCCATGGTCTCGTGAGCCTCTTCGCTGATTGAACCCAGCGACATCGCGCCGCTGGCGAATCGCTTGACGATCAGATCGACGCTCTCGACCTCGTCTAGAGGAACAGGCGGTCGCGTCCCGAACTTGAATTCGAAGAGGCCGCGAAGCGTGGCCAGGCGGGTCGATTGTTCGTCGACGAGCTTGGTGTACTTCTTGAAGATCTCGAATTTCCCGTCCTGGGTCGCATGCTGGAGCCGGAAGACAGTCTCGGGATTGAAGAGGTGGAACTCGCCATCGCGACGCCACTGATATTGGCCACCCTCTTCGAGCACTTGGGGCATCCCCTCGCGCAATCCGTAGGCGATTCGGTGATGGGCCAAGGTCTCTTTGGCAATCTCCTGAAAGCCGATCCCACCAATCCGTGACGGAGTCTTATCGAAGTACTTTTCGATGAACGGCTTCGACAGGCCGATCGCCTCGAAGATCTGGGCTCCGCGATAGCTCTGGATCGTGCTGATGCCCATCTTGGACATCACCTTGACGACCCCCTTCTTGATCGCTTTGCGATACTTCTCGACCGCCTGCTCGTGGGTCGTGCCGGGCTTGATAAACTTTTGCTTAATCATATCATCAAGCGTCTCGAACGCGAGGTACGGGTTGATCGACCCTGCCCCGTAGCCAAGCAGCAGTGCGAAGTGGTGGACTTCGCGAGCGTCACCGCATTCGACGACCAGGCCGGCCTTGGTTCGTAATCCCTTGCGGACCAGGTAATGATGGAGCCCAGCGGTGGCAAGCAGCGATGGGATCGGGGCGAGTTCGGCGTTCACGCCTCGGTCGGAGAGTAGGAGCAGATTTGCACCCGCCTGGATGGCGACCTCGGCGAATTGGAAGAGGACTTCAAGGGCCTCTTCCATCCCCTTCGCCCCTCTGGCCGCACGAAAGAGGATCGGCAAACGGACCGAGGTGAATCCCCTCTCCCCTTCAAGACGTTTGAGCTGGGCGGTCTCGCTGTTATCGAGGATCGGCGAGTCGAGTTCGATCTGGCGCGCACTTTCCGGAGTGGGCATCAGGAGGTTTCCCTCGCCACCGGCCCCGGTACGGACCGAGGTGACAAGCTCCTCGCGGATCGCGTCGAGCGGAGGGTTGGTCACCTGGGCGAAGAGCTGTTTGAAGTAATTAAAGATTGACTGAGGCTTATCCGAGAGAACGGCCAGAGGGGTGTCGGTCCCCATTGAGCCAATCGCTTCCTCGCCCAGGTTCCCCATCGGCCCGAGGATGTACTTGATATCTTCATTCGTGTAGCCGAACGCGATTTGACGCTGGCGGAGTGTCTCATGATCGGGCAGGAAGACGTGGGGCGCTGGGGGAAAGTCGGAGAGCTTGACCGAATATTCTTTCAGCCAGGTCGCATAGGGCTTCGAGCTAGCGATCTCGTGCTTCAGCTCTTCGTCGCCGACGATCCGACCCTGCTTCATGTCCACCAGGAACATTTTGCCGGGCTCAAGGCGACCTTTTTTGACGATATCTTCTGCGGGAATGTTGAGCGCACCTACTTCGGACGCCATCAGGACGAGGTGATCTTTGGTGACGACGTATCGGCTGGGGCGGAGTCCGTTACGGTCGAGGACCGCACCAATGCAATCGCCATCGGTAAAACCGATTGAGGCCGGGCCATCCCAAGGCTCCATCAGGCAAGAGTGATAGGCATAGAACGCCTTCTTCTCCGCCGACATCGTTTCATGATTCTCCCACGCTTCAGGGATGAGCATCATCATCGCGTGAGCAAGTGGGTAACCCGACTTGACGAGCAACTCGACCGCGTTATCAAGGCAGGCGGTGTCCGAGAGCCCCTCGCGAATGATCGGGTGGAGTTTCTCGACGTCACCAGGTTCGTAGAGGTTGGAGGCGAAGTGGGCCTCGCGCGCCTTCATCCAGTTGATGTTACCCCGGAGCGTGTTGATCTCGCCGTTATGGGAGATCATCCGGTAGGGGTGGGCCAGCTCCCAACTGGGGAAGGTATTCGTGCTGAACCGCGAGTGAAACAGACAGAGTGCACTTGTCAGCAACGGGTCCGCGAGATCGTCGGCAAAGTACGTTTGGAGTTGCTCGACGGTCAGCATCCCTTTGTAGACCAGGGTGCGGCACGACAGGCTCGGAAAGTAGAAGAACTTATGATCGTCGAGTTTCGACTCGAAGATTTTGTGTTCGAATTGTTTGCGGACCACGTAGAGCTTGCGTTCGAACCGGTCGGGGTCGTGCTCCATTTCGGGGCTGGCACCGATGTAGGCGTGAAACATGGCGGGCTCGACAGCCTTAGCGCTTGCGCCCAGGTCGGAGTTATCGACGACGAGTTTCCGCCAGCCGAGGAACTTGAGCCCCTCTTCGCGGACAATCTCTTCGAACATCGCCAGACCCTTACCTTGGAGGATCGGGTTTGGCGAAGCGAAAAAGGCACCGACGCCGTACTTGCCCGGCTCGGGCAAGTCGATATTGATGACTGCACATCGTGCCTTGAGGAACTCGTGGGGGATCTGGATCAAGATCCCCGCGCCGTCGCCGGTGTTCCCCTCGCACCCACACGCTCCGCGGTGATTGAGGTTCTTGAGCGCTTCGAGCCCGTCACGAACCATCTTATGCGTTTTCCGGCCCTTCAAGTCGACGACGAAGCCCACCCCGCACGCATCATGTTCGTGAGCGGGATCGTACAGACCTTGACTCTGCGGCATCCCTGAACTCATCGCAACGCACCTTTCCAAACATCAGAATGATTTATGTTGGAGATTCGACGGAGCGAATGGCTCCACATCGACCTCTCGGAACTCTCGCTCACAGGACCAGGCAATGGCCGACTATGGTGCCATCGACGAAAAGGCACCTGCGGCGACAGCACTCCGACACTCGGGACGCATCAAAAGGTTCAGGAAGCGGGAGGCGGTGAGACTTAAGGTATGAACACGTTTATGGATAATTGCAATCGGCCTGACCAGCCGATGGTCGCGGAACCGGAGCACGACCAGTGAGCCAACCTCAACTTCCCGAGTCATGGTAGGCTCGGGAAGGATCGACACCCCGGAGTGGGCTTCGACCGCACGCTTAATGTTCTCGATATTGTCAAACACAATTGAAATCTTCACATGAACACTTTGTTGGCGGAAGAATCGATCAATTGCGCGGCGAATCGAGAGTTCGGGGTCGAAGGCAACGAATCGCTCACCCTCAAGTTCAGTGACGTCGATCACCCCTCGTGAGGCGAGGGGGTGGGTCGGTGAAACTGCCAGAACCATTTCTTCATCGCGCCAGGGGATCACGTTCAACTCTGGCCACTTTCGAGGATAGGAGATCAAACCAAGCTCGCAATTGTCGTCAAGAATGCTCTCGACGACTCGGGTGGGGTGGAGGTATTCGACCTTCACCGTCGCTCCAGGATATTCGTGTTCGAATCGTTCGGTGTGCAAGTTCATCCCCGCGAGACCGACCGAGTAAATGGCAGCGACCCGGACCGTTCCGACAACTTTCTGCTCATCCTCCAAAGCCTTGACTCGATTTTCGACCTCTTGGTATCGCCCGACCAGCTCCTTACAGCCCTCGTAATAAACCCGACCGGCTGCCGTCGCGACGATGGGACGCTTGGACCTATCAAGCAGCTTGACACCGAGCCGTTCTTCAATTTGCTGGATCGCCTGGCTCGCCGACGATTGAGAGATCCCGTTCTCCAGAGCAGCACGCGAAACATTCGCCCACCGCACCACGTCACAGAAAATCTTCAACCATTCGAGCTGCACGCCTAAAACCGCCTGATGGAAAGGAGCAATAGTAACACCGAAATAGTATCGGAAGAGATAATATCTCCCGTTGCGAATGACTTTGTCAAGAGTGAAAATGGGCAGCTCTCTGTCATTTTTTTGAGTGCGTGCAATCATGCACTTGCAAGTCGATTGACAGTTGTGATAGTCTTTAACGAAACCTGGCCATCGCACTGTCGTCTTTCTTTTGGTCGCGATTCGGCTTTGGTGGAGTTGATCCGTTGACAGCGGTCATACGAGTGTTAAACTACGTAGGATCGCCATCCTAGACTTCCTGTTTTACCCATTCCACGCTACCTACGAACTTTGATCAGGCCGTCATCATCGACGTCCGCTGGCTCGACTGGGAGATATTCCGCCATGATGCGCAGGTCCACCGGCCGCCCAACCGTTCGCGGCCTTCGCCGCCGCCCGACCACCATGGGGCTCCGAGTCGAATCACTGGAATCGCGTCAATTGATGGCGATTATCACCGTTAACACCACTGCCGATACCAACCTGCGCGACAACGTCTTAACGTTGCGCGAGGCAATTCAGCTCAGCAATAATGATGGTAGTCTCCCGATCGGAAACCTCTCGGCGGCTGAGCTAGCGCTTGTCTCGGGTAGCCTCTCCAGCCCCAACACGATCGAGTTCAGTATCGGGAGCGGGTTCGCATCGATTCAGCTCGGTTCGGCACTCCCCGCAATCACCAGTCCTGTCATCATTGACGGCACGAGCCAACCCGGCTTTGCGGGCCTTCCCGTAATCGAGCTCAATGGAAATGCCCAGACGGGGCTAACGGTTGCCTCACCGACGACCATTTCGAGCCTGGTTTTCAATCGATTTACCGCGAACGCACTCACTTTGACTGGCAGCAACAACAGGATCACCGGAAGCTACTTCGGCACCAATGCCGGAGGGACGGCAGCGCTCGCAAATACGGGTGACGGCATCACCTTGATCGGTTCGTCAAGCAATACGATCGGTGGAACCACAGCGAACGCGGGCAACCTAATCTCCGGGAACGGCGGCAACGGGATCTCGATCCGGACCACGGGGCCCACGACCTCGGATTTCAACCTCGTCGCTGGCAATCGGATCGGCCTCAACGCAGCAGGGACGGCAAAGCTTGCGAATGCTGCGAACGGAATCTCGGTAGATGGTGGAAAGAATAACACCATTGGCGGAGCGACAGCGCTCGCCCGCAATGTGATTTCCGGCAACGGATCGACAGCAGTCAATGTCTCGGCCAACCAGGCCAACACCTCTGGAACTGTGGTCGCAGGCAACTATATTGGGACCAACGCGACCGGAACAACCGCGATTGGTAACGGCTTCACTGCAATTACCGTAGCTGCCGCTGGCGCATTCACGATTACGAACACAACGATCGGCGGGATCGCCGCCAACGTCGTTTCGGGAAGCGTTGGGGTGAACTCGGGCGGGATTACGATCTCCGGCACGGGTGTGACGGGGACTCAGATCCAAGGGAACTTCATTGGCACGAATGCAACAGGAACAGCGGCGTTGCCGAACGGCAGTGCAGGGATCTTTCTGACTCAACCGGGCAGCGTGACGGTTGGTGGGACAACCGTCGCCGCTCGCAATGTGATCTCGGGGAACACCGGTCATGGCATTTCGTTATCGAACACGACTGGCGTCCTCGGCACGATCCTCGTCGAAGGGAACTACATCGGAACCACGGCCGATGGATCGACGGCACTCGGTAATGCCAGCGCTGGGATCAGACTTCTCCAAACCGGCAATGTGCAGATTGGCAGTTCGGTTGTAGGCGCGGGCAACGTTATTAGTGGCAATGGTGGGGCAGGGATCATCAGCAGCTTCGGGACTGCCGGCAACCTGATTCAGGGAAACCTCATTGGTGTGAACTCAGCGGGGACACTCGCAATTGGGAACACCCAGGGGGGTATCGTCCTCACGAACTCGGCGCTCAATACGATTGGTGGTGCTGCAGCGGGCGCTGGTAATGTGATCTCGGGGAACAACGTTGCGAATACCGCCGGGATTGACGTTCGAGCCTCGGATTCAACCACAATTCAGGGGAACTCGATCGGGACGAACGCATCCGGCCTCTTCCCGATTCCCAATTTTATCGGCATTAGTCTTTCGTCCAACAGCAACATCGTCACGGGAAATGTGATCTCAGGCAACACGACCGATGGTGTTGTGCTCAAGTCAACATTTGGCAATGGCAACGGGAACGCTCTGACTCAGAATATGATCGGTGTCGATGTCACAGGGACCGCGCCCCTGGGCAACGGCGGCTTCGGCGTGAATATCATTCCATCTTTCGGAAACGTTGCGAACAACACGGTCGGTGGGACAACGGTCGGCCTGGGCAATGTGATCGCCAACAACACCTCGGGCGGTGTGCGTGTTGCAACGGCGAACGTCGCCAACGGCATCTTGGGTAACTCGATCTTCCAGAATAATAATCTGAAGGGTATCAAGGTCGGGAACTCCACTGGTCCCGTCGCCGTTGTGAACTCGGCGGTGATCGGGAATAGCCAGACATTCATCCAGGGAACCTACGGCGTCGGTACCGGGTCGATCGGCAGCTATCGGTTCGAGTTCTTCAGTAATCCCGACAGTGGTAATGGGCAGGGCAAGACCTTCCTCGGCACTGCCTCTCGTCCAGGGGTGACCGGAGGAACGATCGACTTCTCAACGGTCGCGACCCAATTCGCAGTGAGTTCGCCCACCGTTCTCCTCGGTGATTACGTGACCGTGACGGTCACAGATCCGTCGAATAACACGAGTGAATTCTCGGTCCCGGTGCAGACGACCGTTGTCTCGAACTTCACTCTAAGTGTTGCTGGTACCCCCGACCCCACACTCGTTGGGTCGAGCACGACCTATACGATCACGGTCTTTAACGCTGGTCCTTCACCTGCCACCAACGTCATGGTGACAAACACCGCGCCGGCGGGATCGACGATCATCGGGGTCAGCCCGATCGCCGGAACCGTCACCGCTGGACTTGTGACCACTTTCAACTTGGGAACGATCGGTGCGGGCGCAACCTCGACAGCGACTGTCACGGTGAATCAGGGGATCGTTGGGACCGCGACCGATTCGGCTTCGTTGACCTATTCGGGGACGACCTATAACGCCTCGACGAGTGTTCAAGTTCAGTCATCCGCAAATCTTGGGATCACAGCGACGGCTTCGCCCGCTGCCCCCAACAATCTCGGTGATCACATCGTCTACAACGCGATCGTCACGAATGCCGGCCCATCGACCGCACTTGACGTACGCGTGACCGACATTCTTCCCCCCTCGCTCCAGTTCTCGAGTATCACGATTACTCGAGGCGGAGTTTCGATCGGATCGTTCACTCAGTCCGGGCAGACGATTACTGCATTCTTGGGCGATGTCGCACCCAATAGTGCTCAGATTTTGGTCTCTATCGATGCGATCATCATTTCGGCCGGCAACGGGGTCAAGAATACTCTGAGCGTTGCGAGCTTCGGCGGGTCGACAGATTCCAATCCCGGCAACAACTCGGTAACAATCACACGCAACTTCACACGCTCAGCGGACCTCGCGGTCACGGGCATCACCGCTTCTGGGCCTCTGCTTCCCAGCCCGCCATTCGATGGCACCGCGCTGATCAACCAGAACCTGACGTTCACGATCACGGTTACGAATAATGGCCCCTCGCCCGCACTGAACGCGTCGATGGATTTTGCCCTCCCTGCCCTGTTCGGCTATGTCTATATCTCGGGTTCGACAACTGCGGTCGGTGGTTCGGTCGGTCTGGGTGGTAGCGGAGTTCTCGCAAATCTTGGCGACATGGCCAGTGGGGATATTGAGACCATCACCATCATTGTGAACCCGACAGCGACCGGTCAGTTCGACGTGACGGCGACAGCCCACACGACCACGATTGACCCCAGCCCGCTGAACGACTCGGCATCACTCAGCGTCAATGTCCAGCCGGTGTCGAACTTGAATGTCGTTGTGATCGCCCAGCCGTCTCCTGTCATTGCAGGTCAGGTGTTGACCTACACCGTGACTGTGACAAACAACGGCCCATCCATCGCAACGAACGTTAGCCTGATCGATACTTTGCCTCCCAGTGTGACCAACATTCTGGTCTCGCCGAGCCAAGGAACCTTCACGCTCGTTGGTAACACAGTTACCGCGAACTTTGGCACGATCCCTATCTTCGGCAATGCTACGATCCAGATCTTTGTGACGCCCACTTCGGGTGGACAGATCAGCAACCAAGTGGATGTCTTCAGCCCCGACTCACGGAATGTCAGCGGGGTGGCGAGTGTCACCACACTGACGACGGTGACACCCTCTGCAGATCTGGCAGTGACGACGGCTTTGAGCTCTCCATCACCGATCGGGATCGGTCAGCCCGAGACGTTCGTGATCACGGTGACCAATAACGGGCCGTCACCTGCGACTAACGTCGCTTTGGCGAACCTGCTACCTTCCTCGGGTTTCCTGCTTGGCACTTATGTCGTCAGCCAGGGGACAGCCTCGATCGCGGCGACCACAATCACTGCTCTGTTCGGCACGATCAATCCAGGCTCGTTCGCGACCCTGACGATCCCGATCACGCCCAATGCCCTGGGCTCGATCACGAACACCGCGACCGTGAAGAGTGATGCGGCCGACCTGGTCGTAGCCAACAACACGTCAACGGTTGTGGTGCGGGTGAATCCATCGGCGGACCTGGCGATTGTCGCAGCTCCGGTCCCGGCATCGGTGATACGCGGAAGCACATTGACGTACTCGTTCACGGTGACCAACAACGGACCCTCCCAGTCTGATGGAGTCATCCTCACCAATGCCCTGCCGACGGGTGCGACATTCGTCGGTGCCACGACGAGTCAGGGGACGTTCGTCCAAAGTGGATCGAACGTGATCGTGAGCATCGGCTCGCTGATCTTCGGTCAGTCGGCCACCATCACAGTCATGGTGGTGCCGACGGTCGCGGGGACCTATACCAACACAGCCACTGTCACCGCAGCGACCATCGACTATACCCAAGGTAATAACTCGGTCTCGCAAACGACGACCGTTGCCGGGTTGGCGGGGAGCTTGCAATTCTCATCAGCGAACTACTCCGTTGGTGAGAACGCTGGTTCAATTGCAGTGACCGTCCAACGCGTCGGCGGAACCGCAGGTCAGGTGACCGTCAACTACACAACGGGCGGCGGGACCGCGATTGCGAATTACAACTACACGGCGGTCAGCGGAACCCTGTCATTCGCGGATGGCGAAACCTCGAAGACCATCATCGTTCCGGTCCTCGACGATCGCACGCCCGATAATGGAACGACTCTCGGCATCCAGCTCAACACTCCGGGGCTGGGTGGTTCACTCGGGACGATCAGCAATGCCACGATCGCCATCCTTGACACGAACAGTAACCTGATCCCAGGCCCGCGAGTGGTCTCGGTTCAACGTGCAGGAACCGGCAGCACGCTTCAAGTCGTGATCACGTTCGATAACGACATGAATGTCGCGGCCGTTCAGAATGTGCTGAACTACCACATCACGACCTTGGGTCGTCCGCCGCGTCGTGGTGCTCCCGCTCCCACGATCAGCCTTCCGATCAAGTCCGCCGTCTATGACAGTGCGACCCGCACGGTGACCTTGACGGTCGGGACGAAGGTGAACATCAACGCCGCCTTCAACCTGACCGTGATCGGAACCTTCCCGGCAGGGGTATCCAGCAGCAAGGGCGTATTGCTCGATGGTGCGAGGACCGGTTTCAACGGAACGAACTTCGTCACTCCGCTGGACGCGATCGACCCCCGGTTCGCTCGGATCTGGGCGCAGTACCTCAAGTCACGCCTGCCGAAGATCGTGACGACTCAAATTCGTCGTCGTTGATCAGGTGGAAAGAGTGATAAGAGAGGTTGTGCGGAAGCGACGTTTTGGCACCTCTCCTGCGGGAGAGTGTGGCTAATACTAGGTCCAACCGACTTGACCAATCTCAAAAGGGACAGGCAGCGGATGTGTTGATCCGCTGCCTGTCCCTTATGCTCATTCGAGTTCATCAAAATCAGGCGTGGATCGCTCGCTTATCTACTGCGAGAGCTGCCTCTTTGACAGCCTCGGAGAGGGTGGGGTGCGAGTGACAGATCCGAGCAATGTCTTCGGAACTGCCGGCGAATTCCATCGTGGTGACGGCCTCGGCGATCAAGTCCGAGGCTCGTGGCCCGATGATGTGAACACCTAGGACACGGTCGGTCTTGGCATCGGCCAGGATCTTGACCAGGCCCTCGGTCTCGTCCATCGTCCTGGCGCGCCCATTGGCGGCGAACGGGAATTTGCCGACCTTATAATCGAGTCCCTTGGCTTTGGCCTGCTCTTCGGTGAGTCCGACACTGGCCATTTCCGGCCAGGTGTAAATGACGCTGGGGATGGTGTCGTAATTGACATGTCCCGCCTTGCCGGCGAGGATCTCAGCGAAGGCGATGCCCTCGTCCTCCGCCTTGTGGGCAAGCATCGGGCCGTCGATGAGGTCACCGATCGCCGAGATGCTCGGCACATTGGTATGGAAGTGGCGGTCGGTCGTGACCTTTCCCGACTTCGAGTCAACAGCCACCCCGACCTCGCTCAGGCCCAGACCCTCGGAATAAGGGCGGCGGCCGACACAGACGAGCACCTTGTCGCAGTCGAACGAGAGGGGCTTGCCGTCCTTGCCTTCGGCGATGACGGTCGCCTTATTTCCGACGACTTTGGCACCCGTGACCTTGGTTTCGAGGAAGAACTCCAGCCCCTGTTTGACCAGGCTCTTATGAAGGAGTGTCCCAAGTTCGAGGTCGGCGATCGGAACGATCCTAGGCAGGAACTCGACGACCGTCACCTTGGAGCCGAGCCGCCGCCACACAGAGCCGAGTTCCAGGCCAATGTAACCACCACCAACGATCACCAGGTGTTCCGGGACCTTCTCGAACGTGAGCGCCTCCGTTGAACTGACCACGACCTTGCCATCAAACTTCAGGAACGGCAACTCGATCGGGGCCGAGCCGGTCGCGAGCAGAATATGGCCGGCGTCGAGCGTGGTCTCGCCCCCTTCATTCAACTTGACCTTCACTGAGGTCGGAGAGGCCAGCGTTGCTGCGCCAAACAAGGTATCAATCTTGTTCTTCCTGAAGAGGAACTTGACCCCGTCGGTCAGACCTTTCACCACGTCGTCTTTGCGAGACAACATGGCCTTGAGATCGAGCTCGACTCCCGCGAGTTTGATCCCATGTTTGGCGAACTTGTGTTGGGCAAGGCTGAAGAGTTCGCTCGAGTCGAGCATCGCCTTGCTGGGAATACAGCCGATGTTCAGACAGACCCCGCCAAGCGTCGCGCGTTTCTCAACGCAGGCCACCTTGAGCCCAAGCTGGGCCGCACGGATGGCGGCGACGTAGCCACCAGGACCAGCCCCAATCACGACCAAATCATAGCGATCCGCCACCATAAACTCCTTGACCTCGGGATTGGGACTGGCTTACGGCAAGAGCACCTGAGGCCACTCCCCAACTCCGAGGCGAGACGAAACGAGACGAGACGAGAATAAAAACGCCCTGCCCTGCCCTGCCCCACTTAAATGTCGAGCATGAGCCGCTCAGGGTTCTCGACACACTCTTTGATCCGGACCAAGAATCCGACCGCTTCGCGTCCATCGACAATTCGGTGATCGTAAGAGTGGGCCAGATACATCATGGGCCGGATCACCACCTGATCATCGACCGCGACGGGACGCTTCTGGATCGCGTGCATGCCGAGGATACCGCTCTGCGGAGGGTTCAGGATCGGGGTCGACAACAACGACCCGAACGTGCCGCCATTGGTGATTGTAAACGTCCCCCCTTGGAGGTCGCTCACGGCAATCGTCCCCTCGCGGGCTTTGCCTGCAAACGCACCAATCGCCTTTTCGATCCCGGCAAATGTCAGCTTGTCGGCATCGCGGATGACCGGGACCATCAGCCCACGCTCAGTACTGACAGCAACACCAATGTCATAGACATTGTTATAAACAATGTCCGTTCCATCGACCCGACCGTTGACCGCTGGATAGGCTTTCAAGGCTTCGACAGCCGCCTTGACGAAGAAGGACATGAAGCCGAGCCCGACTCCATGCTTCTTCTGAAAACTCTCCTTGTACCTGGCGCGAAGCTCCATGATCCGCGACATATCCGCTTCATTGAAGGTCGTGAGGATCGCGGCCGTGTGCTGCGCTTCAACCAGTCGCTGGGCGATCTTCTGACGAATCCCGCTCATTCGCTTACGGGTCTCGCGTGGTCCCGAGGCAGCGTGTGGAGCGGGCGTCGCTTCCAGAACTGGGGTCGGAGCCACTGGTGCGGGAGTACTCGGTGGGTTGAGAAGATCTCCCTTGGTGAGTCGTCCTCCCCGACCTGTTCCTTCGATTGTCGAAGGATCAACGTTCGTCTCGGCGACAATTCGCCGGACGGAGGGGGCAAGACTCTCCGAGGTCGGTGTGGATGTGGGCGGCGTCACAGCGGCTTTCGCTTCGAGAGGAGCCGAACTCGCGGCAGCGGTCACGCTTGAGTCAACAGTGGCGATGGTCGCACCAATTTGGACGACCGTGCCCTCAAGGACCGTGATTTTGAGCTGACCTGCTGCTGGGGCGGGAACGACGCTCGATGCCTTATCGGTCTCGATCTCGACGAGAGGTTCGTTGGCCGCAACCACTGCTCCGTCGGGCTTCAACCATCGCGCGACAGTCCCCTCGGTGATCGCTTCTCCGGCGGGGGGAACCAGAACAGGGACGGTAGCCATGAGCGAGTTACCCTTCGACTTGGCCCGCCCCAAGTCTGGAGGAGTGGGACCGTGATCTATTGAGACGGAATCGGAGATCTCAGGAAGCATCAGTTGCGGAGATCGATCAGCCCGATCTCCGCATCCGAGCGAACTTAGCGTGAAGTGATCAGATGAGGCAAGGAGAGGCCGATCGCAGCCTCAACAATCTCGGCCTGCTCTCGGTCGTGGACAGCGTGCGAACCCGTCGCTGGGCTAGCGCTGGCGTCGCGGCCAACATACTGGATTGGCTGGCCCACGATTTCCTGGAGCCGTGGTGCCACGAACGACCAGGCCCCCATATTCTGCGACTCTTCCTGGACCCAAACCCACTCCCGAGTGTTGCGATAACGGGTTAGAGAGGCTTTAAGGGCTTCGACCGGCCAGGGGTAAAGTTGCTCAAGCCGGAGGATGGCGACCTCGCGAAGCTTCTCAGCCTTCTCACGCTGGTTGACCAGGTCGTAGTAGATCTTGCCCGAGCAGACCAGGACGCGTTTGACCTTATCCGCCTCGACCGAGTCGTCGATGACCTCATGGAACCGGCCTTCGACCAGTTCCTGCATCGTCGATACAGCCGCCTTGGCACGCAGCAAGCTCTTGGGGGACATCACAACGAGCGGCTTGCGGAAGTCTCGCTTGATCTGACGACGGAGTAAATGAAAGAACTGCGCTGGGGTGGTCGCATTCACCACCTGGATGTTGTCCTCAGCACAGAGCTGAAGATAACGTTCAAGGCGAGCGCTACTATGCTCGGGTCCCATGCCCTCATAGCCGTGAGGCAAGAGCATCACGAGCCCACTACCGCGACCCCACTTGCTCTCTGCCGAGCAGATGAACTGGTCGATGATGACCTGGGCACCATTGGAGAAGTCTCCGAATTGGGCCTCCCAGAGGATCAGCATCCGGGGATCGTCGAGTGAATAACCGTAGTCAAAACCGAGGACGGCCGCTTCGGAGAGCAAGCTATCGTAGGCTGTGAACTCGGCTTGTCCAGCCGCGAGATTATTGAGCGGCACGTAGTCCTGGCCGGTCTTGGCATCGACCAGGGTCGAGTGCCGGTGGCTAAAGGTGCCTCGGCGACTATCCTGGCCGCTCAAGCGGATCGGTGTCTTTTCCAGGAGCAGGGTTCCGAAGGCCAGGGTCTCGGCAAGTCCCCAGTCAACGCCCACACCACTCTCGACCGCCTTGAGTCGAGCCAGCATGAGGTTCTTGACCTTGGAATTCACCGTGAAACCTTGAGGATACCTGAGTGAGGCTTCCACGACGCTCTTCATAGCATCGAGCGTGGCACCGGTCGGCACAGGGTCGAACGAATACTTACGTCCGAACCCGTGCCAGGCACCAGCGAATCCGCGTCGTGAGTTAGGTTTGGCAACATGCCCGCCGCTATGGACCTCGTCGTACAGCGACTGCATCTTGTTGTTGAGGGTCTCGGCAATCGTGTCGGCCTCGTTGCGAGAGAGGTCGCCCGCAGCGATCAACGCTTCGGTATACTTCTCTCGAACAGTGGGCCGGCTCCTGATCACTTCATACATGACCGGTTGCGTGAAGGCTGGCTCGTCGCCTTCGTTATGGCCGTGCTTGCGGTAGCAGACCAGGTCGATAACCACGTCTTGGCCGAACGCCTGTCGGAAGTCGAGTGCCAGTTCGGCGACATAAACCGCCGCTTCGGGATCGTCGCCATTGACGTGGAAGATGGGAACTTCGAGCATCTTGGCGACGTCGGTCGCGTATCGGGTCGAGCGGGCATCGACCGGATTGGTAGTAAACCCTACCTGATTATTGACCACGACGTGGATCGTTCCACCGGTCTTATAACCCTTCAACTGCGAGAGGTTAAGTGTCTCGGTGACAATCCCCTGCCCGGCAAAAGCGGCATCGCCATGCATCAAGAGCGGCAAGACTTTTTTGCGCTGGGTATCTTTGAGCCGAAGCTGCTTGGCCCGGGCACGACCCTCGACCACGGGATTGACGAATTCCAGGTGGCTGGGATTCGGAGTCAGTGTGAGGTAGACCTTACCTCCGTCGCCGGTTGGGTGGTGCCCTGAATAGCCGAGGTGGTACTTGACGTCGCCGTCGCCACTCTCGGTCTCGGTCGTCATTCGACCTTCGAACTCGCTGAAGATCGAGCCAATCGGCTTGTTGAGAATGTTGGCGAGAACACTGAGCCGACCTCGGTGGGGCATGCCCATCACGAGTTCGTGGACCCCTTGGCGGCTCGATCGTTCGACGATTGCGTCAAGCAACGGGATCAGCGACTCACCCCCTTCGAGCGAGAATCGCTTGGCCCCAAGGTAATGCGTGTGGAGGAAAACTTCGAACAACTCCGCCTGATTGAGCTTGAGCAGGATCCGGCGCTTCACTTTGAGGTCGAGACCAGGATGGTTCTTATGCGGCTCCATTCGCTCCTTGAGCCATTGCCTCACCTCGGCATTACGAATGTGCATATACTCAACACCGATCGTTTCGCAATAGGTCTCTCGAAGGATTTCGAGGATGTTGCGAAGCGTCGTGGTTGGGGGCGAGGTCATCTTGGTGAAGAACGTCTGGTCGAGCTCGGCCTCAGAGAGGCCGAAATCTTCCAAGCGGAGTCCGTCAAGAGACTCGGGCGGCGGGTTAAGGCCAAGCGGATCGAGGTTCGCTAAGCGGTGACCCATCTCTCGGTAGGCATCAATGAGGCGAGTAACGGCGGCCTGAGCCGAACCGTTACCGGTTTCTGTTGCGACAGCGCTGGTCGAGGAATCACGGTCGAGACCGAGTTCATATCCCTCAAAAAAAATCCGCCAGGTCTCATCGACCGAGGCGGGATTCGTTTGCCAGCGTTTGTGATGTTCCTCAATAACGTCGAGGTTCCACCGGCTCGCGACCGTGGGGCGATTCATGAAAAAGTCCCAAAGGAGGGTCGGTGGGAGATGCCGAGCCCTGTTCCGTGGTTGGCGACGCAATGGGGAGAGGCAATAACCCCGATGCGACCGCCGTATCGTTTCAGCATACTCAAAAGGCCCAAGAGCCTACACCCCTCTTTTGGCTCGATTCTCTGAGCAATTCTTGAGCCGAGTTCGATCGAAAGCCCAAATCAAGCCCTTTCCAGGAAAGCTCTCAGCCAGGAAAGCTTAAGGCCTCGCCTCTGGGAAGGGACATCGTGGCCGCAGATTCTGCCTCAACGGCTCAGTGTACCGAAGCATCAGTAAGAACCTCTAAGAGCAACAGCGGTCCCGTCCTCTAGCAAACCTGACCGAGGCCGAACCAGTCGTACAACCCATCAATGTAGGGCTGGACGGAATCGAGATTGGACATACACCTACACTCAGGATGTTCCAAGTCTTCTCCTCAAACTCGACGCAATTGTCCTCGCCAGGCTTTCACTTTGGGCAAATTGCGGACACAATAAGGGCTAGAAGTGATTCAAGTGGGGGTAGATTTGTCCAGATGGCGTAGCTTGAAGATAGCGAATTGTCATCGCGTCACTGAGTCGACCCATTTGCCGCAAACCGGTAACCGAATGACCATGTCGATCCGCTGGAACCAGATTCAGGGAATCGTCTTCGACGCTGTCGGGACGTTGATCGAGCCGAGCCCGAGCGTCGCATTGGCCTATGTGCAGGCGGCGGCTCGCCAGGGGGTCGTCGTTGAAACTCACGTGGTCAAAGAGCGGTTCCATCACTATTTTCGCAACGATGAAGTCGATGACCTGAATGGTCCCATGGCAACGGACGAGGTCCTGGAACGGCGACGTTGGAGGCGCATTGTCGGCAATGTCTTGCCTGACTTGCCGAATCCTGACCGTGGTTTTGAGGAACTCTGGGATCACTTCAGCCATCCTCAGTCATGGCGAGTCTTCTCGGACGTCGCTCCTGCCCTCGACATGCTCGAAGCGGCAGGGTTCCCTATGCTGATCGCGTCGAACTTCGATCGTCGGTTGCGAGCTGTGCTCGCCGGGCACCCTGAATTCGAGGGTCGTGTTGAGCCGTTGCTGATCTCCTCGGAGGTTGGTTTCCGCAAGCCCCACCCGAACTTCTATGAAGCGGCATGCGATGCATTGAGCCTTTCGCCCTCGTGTGTCCTCTACGTCGGAGACGACCCCGAGAATGATGTCCGAGGCCCGCGTCGCGCGGGACTTTCGGGACTCCTCCTCGATCGGGACTCGCGACGACCCGATGATCTCCCATTCCTTCCCGACCTTCATGTCCTGCTCGACAATTTGCTCATTTCGGGAGTCGGCGTTCAAGCGTAGTTTCCAATAGTATGTCACAGACCTCCGACTTCCCTTCCAGAGAGCTGGGTTGCCCTGATTCCTGACCTTTCTCTTCCGATCGGTTGACCGCTGACGTTCCCCATTCGATAATGCCTAGGTCAAATGTCGTTGGCCGATCGCAATTTCAGGGGCGTGGCTTGTGAACCTGATGGATCGAGCGCGCAAGATGCTGGAGGGCTTCACGCCCGCTCCGTTCGCTCCTGCGCAGGAGTACAGCATCCTCTGCCGGAACGGCCATCGATTCCGGGGCGATCGGACCGAAGGCTATCAAGCGTTTCGCTGCACGAGTTGTTCCGAAATCTTATTCGTGCTTCCCAATAGTCCCCTGCCCAATCCGCCCGCCCCTGTGGGCAAGCCCAAATCAAAGCAACGACCATCAGAGATCGTCCCAGAAGCGGAGACCACCTATCAGTATTGGCAGAATCCTGTCGGCGGAAAAGCCGAGGACTTGCCCGTTACAGACGGTGAGATTGATTGGGTTGATGACAGCGCGGGGAGCCATCAGTCGAAGGGCTCAGAGCCCATCCCGGTAACACCGGTCGAGACCGATCCCCCCAGAAAAGCAAGGACCAAACGACCCGTTGGCAAAGCGGTGGCGAGTCCCGAACCGATCTTGGTTGTCGAGCCACGAGAGAGCTGGCGCGACTGGACGATCCGCAAACGCAACCCCTTGATCTTCACGGGGGTTCTCCTTCTGGTCGCTCTGACGGTCATGACCCGTTTGAAGAGTGCTCGCCTGGCTGAGCTGCCGCGAATCATCGAAATTGGCCGGATCGAGGGGCTCACGGCTCTCGATGAGGGTGAGTTCGATAAGGCCAAGTCCATACTTAGCCGAGCTGCTGCGGCTGTTGACCAGCTCAGTGATCAATCCGAATCTGCGGCGAAGATCAAGCAAGGAGCCCGCGAGGCCGCGCTCTTCACCGATCTCAACCTTGAATCCTTGGAGCGGATGATCGACCTCGCTCGCGCTTCGGAGCCTACCGAATGGGCGAGAATCTTCAAGACCCTGCATAAGCATCGATCGATTTTGATTGATGCCAAGATCGAGTCGGTCCCCGAGCCCGGTTCCAGCGACTCGCCCACGCTCGATTACACCATCCTTTGCGGAAACGGACCCAAACCTGCCGCGAAGGGGCGACTCGATTTGACGGGGTTCGACCTCCTCGCCGGCACATCCAAGAAGAAGGGGGATGGGGTCCTGTTCGGGGCAAGGCTCGCGGACATCACACTCGACCCGCGATCCGGTTTCTGGCTGGTTCGACTCGTTCCCGACAGCGGCGAGTTCTTGCGACATCCCAAAGCGCTCGAGTCGATCGGATTCATCACGGAATCGAGCGAGGACGTGGAGAAACGACCATGAGCCGCTGGGTTGTGTGTCTCGCCATCGGACTGACGACCGTGAGTCGAGCGCTTGCTGCGGGGCCAATCTCCGTCGAAGCGAGCGACTTGACCAAGCGAGCCGATCTGATCGGCAAGGAAGTCATGGTCGATGATCGCTTCACCTTCTTCGTGTTCCACAAGGGGAAGGGGTACGATGAGGTCGTACTTCGTCGCGCAGAAGGAGTGACTTTTCACCTTGCCCAGAACCTCCGACCCGCCCAGGCACCGCGTCCTGGAGGGGTTCGACTTCAAGGCGTTCTTCAAAAGACTGCCGGGCTCCTATCGATGGAAGTCCAAGCGATGGAACTGCTTCCACCCGACCTGGAACGCCTGAATTCCGGGGTGACGGCTGCAGGTCCGAACGACTTCGAGAAGCGGAACGCCTGGTCGCGATGGGCATCGTCCCGCGCTGAGGCCTTTGGAGATGAGCCCCTCAGAGTTCGAGGCAGGGAGCTCGCAGCGGAAGCTCTCTGGATCGAAGCCGGCAAGGGTTCCGAGGCGGAGCGTCCCGCCAAAGCATTGGCGCTCGCCAAACGAGGTCGGAGTGAGAACGCCGCCGAACCCACTCCTTCAGCTCTCGCCCATCGGGCATTCCGAGCCCGGCTCTCCAGCGCTGAATCGGTCGCGGATCTCGATGCCCTCGCCAGAGAAGTTGAAGCGTTCTTCACCGAGGCGAAGGAACCCCGCTCCGGCGGAGCAGAGCGCATGGCTGAAAAGGGCCGTGACATGGCCTTGTTCTATCGGGACGCATCTCCGGAAGTGCGACGCGACTTGGATCGGGGGCTGCTTGGCGACATCCTCCAGGCTGCCATCG
The DNA here is from genome assembly GCA_025356475.1 of Isosphaeraceae bacterium. Lineage (GTDB taxonomy): Bacteria > Planctomycetota > Planctomycetia > Isosphaerales > Isosphaeraceae > JANXSX01. The sequence goes on from JANXSX010000070.1 coordinate 22,814, forward strand.
AACGGCAGTTCGCCGACTCGCCGGCAAAGGGTCTTGAACTGGCCGATCGGGCCCGGTTGTCTCTCCCCGATCGCCCTGGTCTGGCCGAGAAACTCAAGAAGAACGGCCTCGCGGCGGCTTCCTCCAACGTGAGTCGGCTCAGTCTCCGGGAGGTTGAACTCCTGGCCGCCCGCTATCGCGATGAGTTGGGCCAGCCGCAGGAGTCGCGGGACTTACTACGCAAGTGGCTCGACGACCGCCGCGAAAACCGCCTGAGCCGCACGGACTCCGATGGTCGAATTCAGCTCGCCCTCCAGTACGACCGGTTACTGGGCGACCGCGCTACCGCAGTCTCGCTCTTACGCGCCGCCCTCGTGATCGACCCTGGTTCCAAGGAAATTGCCGACCTCTTTCGAAGGTTCGGCTATCGAAGAGTTGATGATCATTGGGTCGAAACCACGACTCCCAAAAACAGCCAAACCGAGACCGGTGATCTGGCCGCCGGTGGGGGAGGCGAGAGTGGGGTCAATAAAGGGATGACCCGTGAACAAGTTCGGACCCGACTTGGGGGCAAGCCCGACAAAGTGGTCCGTGTCGCCACACAGGGGGAAGTCCTGGAACAGTGGATTTACCAAGGGGCCAAAGGGGCCCAGATTGTCAACTTTCGTCGGGGGCTCGACCGTCCTGAACCCCGTGTGGTGAATTTTTTCACCCTCCCATGAACGAATTTGCTAGATTCCACGTCTAATGATTACGGACTCCTAAGACCGAATTCCCTAGTACTTCTTGTCACAAATCGAGAAGACCCACGTTACTTACGGTGATGCAACCATGCATGGATCGAATGCTGGGTTGATCACGAACTGCGGAGAGGAAAAAAATCGGTGACGATTTGTAAACCTTCCCGCAAACGCATCGTAGTATTGTTGAGACTAAGGACTTTCGCCCGACCCCTTGCCCATGGCGCATAATGTGCTTGATGGGAGATGCTGAGGGGATCTGTTTTTTAGCGTGAGGACACGTCCTCACGCTGAAGGCGGACTCATTACGCGGCCTTAGCCCGGTTGATCATTCGACCCTGTTTATTCCGTCGGGACATGGCGTCCCGCGTAAGATCGGGTTCACTGCGTATCATGCTACGTCCTCGCGGCCTTGGATCGCGGAGACATGCACCAGGAGGTGTTAAATGGCCCGTAAAGAAAACATGCTTCGACTGCACGCGCGGTTGGTGACTCGCCGCGATGCACTGAGAAAGGCGATCAACGGCGACCTCGATGGTTATCGTGAATTTGCCGCTTCGGATGCTGTTGGTGATTCCGTCGATGCTGCGGTGGATACCGCCAACGACGAGATCAGTACCCAGCTCGTAGAGATCGAGAGCCGGGAGCTCGGTCAGATCGAGCACGCCCTTGAACGGATCGTTCAAGGTGCCTATGGACGCTGCGAGTTCTGCGGCGAGAAGATTGCCGAGGCTCGGTTGAATGCCCTTCCTTACACGAGTTCTTGCATTGAGTGCCAACGCGAGAACGAACGATCGGGCGGTCACCTCTTCGCGAATGTGGCTGAGGCGAACCGTTGGGCAAAAGTTGACTTCAAGACGGCGGACGACGATTCCGACGGCGAAGTGAATCTGAGCGACTTTGAAATGGACCTCAGTGAGACCGGTCGTTAATCCGCTCGCAGGATAAGGCTGGTCGACCGTTTTACAGCGGCTGACCAGCCTTTTTGTCATCTGGGGCTTTACATAAAATTCGTGTACCCCAGAAAAATGAGCAGCTTGGGCGAGGTAGACAGGCTGGCGAATTCACAAGTTGAAACAGGAGAGACCGCCTCGGCGGTGCCTTCTTGGGCGAGTTCGCCAATTCCACGGGCATCCCCGAGCGAAGCAGCCCTGTGCGACTTGGCCCGATCTTTGACTTCACCCGGAAGTCGGGGGTATATTGAATCAAGCTGGTGATGTTGCCGCCAGGACGGTTTCCTCAATTTATGGGAGCTTGGCGGCCATGGCACGACCCCGATCCTCGTTCTGGTTTGTCCTCACCTTGCTCGGTGGGGTCATCCTGGGAATGGCTCTCGATCGGGGTAGTCGTCGGGTCGACGCCCAAAGCCCAGCGGTTGCTCCGACAATCGTCGCAAGCACCCCCGCTCCCTCGGGGAAGGCGATCTCGGAGGATGACCTCTACGCCCAGCTCGCGCGTCAGTACGAGCAATTTGCTCCCGTGAATCGGACATTCGAGCTGGTCTCGAAGGCCGTATCGCCTTCGGTTGTGCATATCGTTGCTCACAAAGTTGGTCGCCGCGACTCGAATCACAAGACGCCGTTCGAAGAGAGTGGCTCGGGCGTGATCGTCCGTGACCCCCGAAGCAAAGAGCGGTTTGTCCTGACCAACCACCACGTTGTGGAAGGGACGAACTCGGGCGATATCCAGGTCTTTCTTCAGGATGGGCGGGCGTTGAAGCCGACCAAGGTTTGGCTCGACGCCCTGGCCGATATCGCGGTCCTCAAACTCGGGGTGGCGGATTTGCCCTCCGCTCGGCTGGGAAATAGCGATGATGCGGCGGTCGGATCGTGGGTGCTGGCACTCGGGAGTCCGTTTGGTCTCACGCATTCGGTCAGTCAAGGGATCATCAGCGCTCGCGGGAGACATGAGCAAGAGTTGCACGACGACGGCGTTGAGAACCAGGACTTCTTACAAACCGACGCTGCGATCAATCCCGGGAACTCGGGAGGCCCGCTCGTGAACCTCAAAGGGGAAGTGATCGGGATCAATACCGCGATCGCATCCAACGGCGGCGGCAGCGAAGGGGTCGGGTTCAGTATCCCAATCAATCTGGCCAAGTGGATCATGACCCAACTGATCCAGTCAGGCCGGGTGAGTAGGGGCGCGATGGGTGTAGGACTCGACCAGGTCCGGCCCGACCAGGCGGAACTCGCGGGTCTGAATCGACCTCGGGGGGCCAAGGTTTCCAACGTCTATGAGGCGTCTCCAGCCTCGACAGCCGGAGTCCGCGTCGGCGATATCGTCGTGGGATTTAATGGTGTCGAAGTGGCGGACTTGAACCACCTGATCAACCTGGTATCGATGGCGGCCATCGGCCAGCCTGCGAAGGTGACACTTTGGCGAGATCGCCAGGAATTGACCGTCATGGTTAAGATCGGCGAGAAGGAGACCGTGCTGGCTCAGGCCCCGACGACGGGTGAACCGGTGGTTCGGCCTCGCACGGATACGATGCTACGTCGCCAGCCTCGACCTCCCGTCCAAACCCCTCTCAGCCAGGGCTCGCCTCGATGAATCCGCTGGATGCAGCCCTCCGTTGCTTGGCAGCCCGCGACGATCTGAGCGAGGAATCGACCAAGCTGGCTGTTGCTCAAATCTTGTCGGGAACCGCTCCCGAATCGAAGGTTGCGGCCTTCCTCACGGGCCTCAAGGTCAAAGGTGAAACCGCCGCCGAACTCGCGGGAGCGGTCCTCGCGATCCGCGAGGCAGGTCAAACCCTGACCCTCGACCCCCGGCCTGCCCTTTTACTCGATACGTGCGGGACCGGCGGTGATGGAGCCTGCACCCTCAATATCTCGACCGCCACTGCAATCGTCGTCGCATCGTGCGGTGTTCCGATCGCCAAGCATGGCAACCGGGCCGCCTCGGGAAACTCCGGCAGCGCAGAGGTTCTCGCCGAGCTTGGGATCACGATCGAGGCTGACCCAGGCCACTTGAACCAATGTCTGGCCCAGCTCGGGATCACGTTCCTGTTCGCGCCTAGGTTCCATCCTGGGCTGAGGCACGCTGCCCCCATCCGCAAACAGCTCCCGTTCCGGACCTTGTTCAACCTGGTCGGACCGCTCGCGAATCCGGCTCGCCCTACCCACCAATTGATTGGTGTCGCAGGCGACCCCGCTGCGGATCTGGTCGCTCAGACCATCGTGACCCTCGGAACAGAACGTGCCGCAGTGATCACAGGGCACAATGGTCTTGATGAGGTGACTCTGGATGGACCAACCAAGGTGCGTTGGGTTGAAGGAGGCCAAGTCACAATCCAAGAATGGACGGCCAGCGATTTCGGCCTGGCTCCCGTGGAGCTCGATCAACTCCGGGTCGCTTCTCCGAATGAGAGTGCAGATCGGCTGCGAGCGATCTTTGCAGGGGCTGCCGACCCAGGGCGGAGTATGGTCCTGGCGAACTCAGCCGCCGCGTTGCTGGTCGCAGGTGTCGTGAGTTCATTGTCAGATGGGGTTCACCTCGCAGCCAACGCTCTCGACACGCAGGCATCCCAAACCTTGCTCGAACGATGGGTGAAGATGTGCGGAGATAAACATTGAAAATACAGTCAAATAAACATATAATGTACGATTAACTCCGCGCATGCCCGATTGTCTGTTAGGCAGGAGCCCCGAACCGGTCTCGCCAGAGTTCTTCGTAGACGTGATATCCGCCAGGAACCATTCCCATGGCGAGATAGGTTGATTTGGCTCTGTGGTTCTCTTCTTCGACATAGAGTCGAAGGCCGATGACGTCCATTTCGGTCAGGGCGATCTCGCGAACGTGGTTGTAGAGGGCTCGGAAAGCCCCCTGCCCTCGATGGCTCTCGGCGACATACACCGATTGGAACCACCAGATCCATCCGCATCGCCAGTCACTCCACTCGCGAGTGATCGCTGCTTGCCCAACCACCGCCTGATCGGCGTCTGCCATCCAATAGCGGAGCCGGTCAGGGTCGGCGATCGCGTGCTCGACGCCCCGAGTCAGGACCCGGAGGTCGAGCTGCTTCTGTTCGGTTTCCAGGGCAAGCCGAGCGTTAAAGCCGACGATAATGGGCAGGTCGGTCAGCTCGGCATCGCGGATGAAAAAGCAGCTCACGGTCGGTCGCTCCGTCGATTCCTGGCCCGTTTACTGGCTTCTTGGAGGATCCGGTTCTCTTCCTCGCTCAAGTTCGCACGTCCTTCACGAGCGATCTTGGCCAAGACTTCGTCAAGCCGGGCGTCGAGCTGCTCCTCGGGGATCACTGCCGATATTGGGCTCCGAATGCTAACGACCGGCTCGGGCGTCCGTGTGTTGCCACCTCGAGTGATCGGGACTTCACGTTCACGTTCACGATCGCGATCCCGTTCACGCGGTTCGGCACGGACGATTCGGAGCTTGGGCTGTCTCCAACGTCGAGTTGTCAACCGGGAGGGTCGCAGGTCGAACGTCTTGAAGGCGAAGCCGTAGGCAGCTCCGAAAACGTGAGCCGCATAGGCAGTCCCGGTATTCGCCCTCATCACCAAAAGGAGAAGATCGGCGGCGACACCAAAGGCCACAAGGACCCAGACTTCCATCCTGATCAGGAACAGAACTGTCAATTCACGATGCGGATAGAACATCGCGTAAATGACCGAGACCGCGAGCACTGCGCCCGAGGCCCCGAGGACTTGGTCGAGTTCATTCCCCAGGAATTGATCGACCCCAATCTGTCCCAAGATGCTGACGATCGCTGAGGTCAGGTAGAGGAACAGGAAGTCGCGGGTCCCGTAGAGCGACTCGAGCTCAGCGCCGAACAGCCATAAAAGGTACATGTTGAAGATCAGGTGGAACGGCGAATTGGGATCATGAGCAAACGCCGCTGTCAGTAGTCGCCAGACTTGCCAGTCACCGAAGACCGCGTGAGGGATGGCGACAAGTGAGCCCGTCAGTTGAGGCGAAAAGATCTGACAAAGGTACACAACGATGTTGATGGCGATGATCGCCCGGCAAACGGGCTGTGGGCCCGAGAACCAGCTTAATCCACGCGAGTCGCTTCGATAGTACTCGCGGTCATAGATGCCCATAGGATCCCCGACGGAAACCGGGCGAGAAACGTTCACCGGGTTCAAACTCAATCCAGAAAAGAGCGCCCATGGTTCACGCAACGATACCTCTTTTCTAGCCTCATCATCGGCGTCATCCCCCCGCGTGTCAACACTGGTCGGCGAGGCTTGACGGAGATGGCGTATTAGGGCTCTCACCTTTGTTGAAGAGCAAGTCCTCGGATGGTATGATGGTGGCCGAGGGCTCAGAATCGATCACTATCGCTCGACTCAGGTGAACAAGTAGCTGGCAAAGTCCGAAGCTTCGCCCACAGGGTGAGAGGAATTTCCTTCCGAAGGCATACCCGCCGTCGGACGACGGGAATTTCATCCCGCAGAACATTGACGCAACAACTTTCCCGATTGAGGGAGGGGTGGGTGTCGGTTTCCAGGAAGTTGTTTCGTCAGTGTTCCCAGCGGGTCCGCTGTAACCGTTGGTTAGGCCGAATTCCTGTGAATTGGGTGGCACTGGTCGTACTCGCAATAGTGTCCGGAACTTGCCGATTACGGACGAAATGGAATTGGCATATGTTGATTATGCGGCGATTTGACGATGTGCCTGAGTGGATCGTGGTCTTTTGAGGGTCGTCAACGCGCATGCGGTCGCAGGGCCTCGTCCGCA
>JANXSX010000101.1 GCA_025356475.1 Isosphaeraceae bacterium
GGGACCAGCCAATCCCACCCGTGATGGTTGGTCTGAGCCGACGCTCGTATCCTCGACCGAGGGGCAGCGACTCTCTCGCTATTTCCCCGGTCTAAGTGGTCGAAATCGCGTCTCTACCGCGTCAAACGCGAATTTGGCGGGAGTCCAGGCCTCCCAGACCACCAATCCAGCTCCACGACGGGTTTCGATGCCGGCGGAAGTCCCTGCCCGTTCGGAGTCGGCTCGGGTATCACCATCGAGCAGTAGCCCCCGTCCGCCAACAAGCGACCTGCCGCCACCATTCCTCCCAACCGCGATGACCGTCCCCTCAGCGAGGGTCCCGCGCCCCGACCTGGTGGCTGACGTCGAGGCTCCTCAAAATCATCAGGTGAAGCCAAACCATCCAGAAGTTGTCGAGCCGCTAGCCACTCCGCCTCTCCCCGAGGTGAACCCGGTCACAGAGTTGATCACTCAGGGGGATCTGCCTCCGAGGGTCCCGGGTTCCCCGGCCTTGACCGACATCGAGACCAAACCTACCAATCTTGAACAGCCTGCGAAGCCCACTTCGCCCCCACTCCCCGAGGTCAATCCTGCAACCAGTCTCGCGGCACGAACGGTTGTCCCCCCGACCGAGCCGGTCGTTCCTCCCCCAGTTCGAGTTCAGCCTCGTCCCGAGCTCGATGTTGAGGATCTCGCCCCCCGGATCGCAGCGGCCAATCGTTCCGATGAGAATGAATCATCAGCAGATGTTGATTCAGTAGTCGCTCCACGGTTGCCGTCCGTCGATCCGTTGGCCCCTGCGCTAAATGCGCAACCTGTCGCCCCGACGCCGGCTTATGCTCCCCAGCCCGCCATGTTTGCTCAACAGCCTGCTCAAGCGAGTACCACCATCGTCCGACCCCGTTGGGTACCGTTTCGCAGGGAATCTGCGGTCTTTAATAAGCCAATTCAAACCACTCCCTATCGTGAGCCGCGCTCGTGGGAGTTCTGGAATCAGGCACCGACAAACGCCCCAGCTCAAGCGATCCCCAAGCCGGTCCCCAGCCAACCCAAAGGGTGGTTCGGAACCAACTTTCAGCCCCGGATTCGGTTATGGTCAACCGGGACCGATAACTGAGTAGGTGAGTCACTCAGCGGGCTCAGGGGAGATTCAACCGAGGCAACGTATCAAGGGCATCTCGTCCCAAGGCCTCGACGAATCGGCGGAGTCCCAGCTCCAACGCATCGGCGATCTCAACATTCTCTCCGGCGATATTGTTCTGATCCCAGCGATCCTCGGGCTTGCGGAACAGTTGCCGGGCCCGAGGCGAGTCGTCGGGGTCGACTTCCATCGGCAAGATCAAATGCCAATTCTGGTCGCGAATGGCATATTCTTCCGTATCCATACCAAGGCATGCATAGTCGCGGACCTTGGCCATTTCGCCACGGATGACCGGCATGAGATCGTGCCCCTGAACATGCTCGGATGGGGGCAGTCCAAACGCGGATAGGATCGTTGGAAGTAGATCCACGGTCTGCACCAAAGCTTGACGACGTGAACACCCATGCCGGGCCTCGGGCATGCGGACAATTAGAGGCGTATGGATCAGCTCTTCATAGAGCCAAGGCCGGAACCGGCGGACATAGCCATGTTCGCCGAGTGGTTCGCCTTGATCTGCCGTGAAAATGATCATCGTATCCTCGGTCCGACCGAGCCGCCGAAGCGCCTCAAACAGCTCGCCGAGCTGGCGATCGACCATGGTCACAGTGCCGGCGTACGTTCGTCGCAAACGGAGCAGTTCCGCTTCGTTGAGAACATCACCGACCGCTCCGGCGGGGACATCAATCAAGACCGCGACATCTTCGAGTCCTGCATCGGTGTCGTTCTCATCTTCTTCCAGATCACCTTCTTCACCCGCTTCGAATTCGTCCGGCTGGAGCGTTGCGTACTGATCGCGGTAAGGCTGCGGCGTGTCCCACGGCCCATGGGGGCTGAACAGGTCGAGCCAGAGCAGGAACGGCCGGGAATCTGTCGATTTCTCCTGGCGATCGAGCCAATCGATCGCCGCATTCACTGTCCGAGCGACTCCCGTATTTTCTTCGACCTCGGTCTTGAGAGCGACCCGGTTCCGCAAGAACTGCTGCCAACGCCCCTTCCAGAGGTCCCGATCGGGATCATCTTCCGCCGGAAGCCTTAACCCAGGCTCGTCGGCGATTCGGACCTTT
>JANXSX010000136.1 GCA_025356475.1 Isosphaeraceae bacterium
TCTCAAAGCGGTCTTCACCCATGAGATCAACCGGCTTATCGATCTCTCCAAGGTCCTCGAAGTCCAGGACAAAGAGATGCAGGCCAAGGCCGTGCTTGGTGAGTTTTTCATTAGCGACGCGACTCTGAACAAGGCCGAACGTGAGGCCGCTCGCAGCGAGCGGATGATCAAAGCCCTTGAAAAAGAGCGACTCTCTGCAATTCACAATGAGTCCGAGGATAGGTTGGATCCTCCAGAAGCTTCAGCGGCTTCCGAACCAACCGCCGCTGAAACGACCGTCCAGCCCGACCCGCTCCTGTAGTTCGTCAGATCGGTCTTTGACAATTCGGACGACAGTAACGTTTCAACCTCGTCCCGAGGCGAGAACCCGCGTGCCCGATCCAATCGAGCAACCACACCAAGGCTTTCGTAGCTGGGCGGCAGAATTCCCAAGCCCTGGAGCGACACCAAACTTGGGCTTCGCATCGCTCCTGGTTGGGCGAATAAGATCTGGGCGATGGGCGGATTATAGCCAGCCTCAAGCCTCGGGAGTCATCCCGAGAACCACGTCGAATTTGGCGGCATACTCACCGATCTTGGAGTTCTTGATCGGAGTCCACTCGACCATGAGAGCCTCCATAGCCTTGGGACCGCGGATCCCTCGAAGCACCATATCACGGTCGTTGCCCGCGTGCCCCTTGATATAGCACTGGGTGGTGAGAAGCTCTTTGGAGGCCTTGCGAATCTTGAAGTGAATGTGAGGAGTTCGGCCCGGATAGGGAACAGGCTTGATGGTTCGGAAGTAGTATTCGCCGGTTGAGCCGGTCAAGAACCTACCATAACCCTGGAAATGGGTGTCTCGCTTGCTGGCGTTGGCCGTACCGCTGTGCAGATAGGCTCCGTTATTGTCGACCTGCCAGATCTCGACGAGAGTGTTGCGGATCGGGTTACCAGACGAGTCGAGAATCCGCCCCGTCAGATGCGTGACTTCACCCACAGCGGGGGTAATGCCGTCGTTGATGATCAGCAAGTCATTATCCGTGTCGAGCGGAAGCTTGTCCGGATAGAAAGGCCCTTCGGTCTGTTTCGGAGTCTTGGTCAGCTCGTCGGCAAAAACGCCGGACGTGGTGAACAGAGCCGAGCCAAAAGCCAGGGACTGCGTCAAGAAACGACGGCGATCGGGACGATCATGGGGAGTCATGACAAAATTCTCCTCGTCGTGGGACAGGAACAGGAACAGCCCGAGCGGACGTGCCGCGATTCCGTGATTTGAAAGGAGCGTCATTTTCGTTCGACAGGGCAAGGACTTGACCATTGGGGATCCTGATTATCTAATAGAGCCTTGCTCTTTGATAGTGCTGATGACGCGATCGCCGAATCTCGTCGGGGGTAGTTCCCGCGAGAACGGGGGACCCAGTTCTTTGGGGCGAACCTCGCGAATTGAAGCGAGGCGGGGTAACACTTTCGACTCCGAGCCCGTCAGCTAACCTCGTAGGCGTCCGAAGGGGCTGCGTCGCGCCGGCCCAAACTCCGTCCCAATCCCCGGAGCCGGCGTATTCGATCCTGGACTAGCAACCAGGGCCGACCCCAGATCACCAGCCGTTCCGCCTCTCGGGGGGGAAGGTTCGCCGTCCGTCTGTGCAGTTCTCGCACAGATTGATCTGGCGATTGGGGGTTGAATCACGCCATGTGGCGTCCGAAGAAGAATGTCTGTGTGTTGATCGGGTTTACATCGGTGAGTATGGTGGCGATGGTCTCTGTGGGTTTGATGGAGTGGATCACCGCCAGCCTGTTCCTTGTGATGGAACTACTCGCCGAGTCGACCAAGCGGGTTTTCGGGAGCCGAACTCCGAAAAGCCGGTGCCAACCCAGCGTGGGGCGACCTGCCGCACCGAGGTTCGGGCGATTGCGCTTACGAATTGCGCCTCCTCGACCCGTGGCCCGCAAATCAAGAGGGAGACAGCGTGGTCTATCCCGACATTAGAGGAGTATGGTGCGAATGGCATAAACTCAAGCGTCAAGGTCTCCCGTCCATCCGCCCGCAAAACTTGTGGAACGGTGAACAACGTGTAGACTCATGAACACGGGAGAGACGTCAGTCCTCCTGGGGTTTTAGGATACGACCTCACCAGGAAACGGACGGAGCCCTCCCGTGCACCCCTCGATCACTCCCGTCCTGACACGGTTGCGTCAAGACATCCGTGAAATTCTCGAGCCGGAAAC
>JANXSX010000085.1 GCA_025356475.1 Isosphaeraceae bacterium
GCCAACCGATGAGTCGCCTTCAATCCAATCAGGAGATGAACATGATCGGCGCCACCGTCAACTCCTTGAAAGAAACCACCGAGCCCGGAAATCGTGCCACCCAGGTACTCGTCTAGTCGCGATCGCCATTGGGAAGCCATGCGTGGCTCCCGACCATTCGTGCCGAAAACCAGGTGGTAATGAAGGCTCAGGTGAGTGGAAGAAACCGCGATTCCTCGCGATTATCAATCTGCGAGGATTTTCGGGTTCGCGTTTATTGCTTCCTGTAGCGATCGTTCTTGTCCTACCATAGCTCCGAATCCAAGCCTGCCCTTCAGCAAAGTCGATTTCGACTTCTGATTCAGAATCGATGATTGTATCGGCTCGTTCGAAACAAAAAACCGAGGTGTTTTGAGGACGCGCCCTCAATGCACCTCGGCGTGACTTGGCCTTTGCCTTTCCGTCAAGCAGCGCGATTTCTTCGATACATCATTGCCGTGAGGCCGATCATGCCGATCGCGCTAAGGATCATGCTTGCGGGCTCTGGTGTCGTTACGGTCCGGCCTGAGCTTGTGCCAACGACTGTCCCAACCGGTGTTTGACCTGAAGGATCGAATTTGATCAGAATCGGAACCGTATCGCTGTTGGGGCCCGGGTCAGTGAAGGCGACGGGCAACTTGAAAGGCAGATCGATTACGTTCGTTGCGTTAAAATGAGAGATGGTCTTAGTCTCAAACGTGAGTCCCGCAGCCAATCCACTCGTAACCTTCAGCTCAAAGAGGAGTGAGAAAGCAATATCGAACTTCCCCGACGCGTTCTGAGTGATCGTGCCCGTTGTCGCCGTATTATAGAGGTCATAGGTTACTGTTTGCCCAGATCCTGCAGGGTCGGGAAGGTCGTTGCCTTGAAAGGCCGACGTGACGTTCGCAAAGTTGGTGGCTACGTTGAACGTAAACACCTGGATACCTCGTGACGTGATGGGGACTGCTCCACCAAACGCTGGTGATGAGAGCGTCTGAGTCGCTGTACTCAAGGTCGAAAATACGATGTCCGCGTGGGCGTTTATGCCGAGCGAGAGGGCACCGACCAGAAGGGGAGTGAGCGAAACGAATCTGCTTTTCATGGTTGCATTCTCCGGCTGTTGGGGACACGGCAATTCATGCCATTCCGAATGAACGCGAATGAGATGATAGCCTCAACTTTGTGTTGTGTTGTGTTCGCTATCACACATCATGACGTCCAATGAACGAGACCACTGTTTAACAAGTCTCAATCCAATGACGATTATATTCGGGTGGAGTGAGCGACACAAGAACTATCTGCGGGCCAGCCGGCTGATTTGTTCTGAAACCCTCCTTCCCCACCGGACCGCTCGCTCGCGTGTGTTGAAGGCCCAATCCAACGAAAAAAGGCCTCCCGAGCGAACTCGGGGGCCTTCTTTTGTTTTTCTCGTGTCGCCCGTTGTCGATTAGCGGATGAGACGCCCGTTGACCCGTTTCGGGGTTTCCGGGGGAGGCAGGATCCCCTTCTTGTTGCGAGCGAAGTAGCCGACGCCCGTGTTGCCAAGGATCGTCGTCCCACCAGACGAGACCAAGCTGGCCGTCGAAACGCCCGCCTGGTACCCGGGTCCAGCGACACTACCATTCGCGCCATAGACCCTAAGAGAGTTGGGCCGGTAGGTGGATGAGATGGCCGAGTCCGCCAGGTTGCCCAATTGCCGGATTGGCTGAATGTGGCTCTTTGCCCGGACAGGTTCAAGCCCGGCAACCCGCGATGGGTAGTGCGCACCGGTCTTGATCTCGGAATTCTGTACATTCCCGACGATGTGGGTCGAGCCGATTGAACTGCTCGTCACGATCGCGCTCGAGGTCAGGGCGTTGCCCGCCACTGGGAAGTAATTCGTCGTACCCTGACGGATCTGGATCTGGCCAGGATTTTGAACTGTAAGGTTCGTGGTGTTGGCCGGATTGATTCTCAGTTTACCGATCTTGTTCCCCGTAATCAGACCACCAACAAGGCCGTTGGCCGGGAAGCCATATCGATCGACAGGAGTCCCAAGCTGGGTCGCCGCCTTCGAAGAGCCTGTTGGGTTACCAATCCCTTGATTCGCAGAGATCGACTGGATGTTACCCTTAACGTCGAGTCCGAGGGCATCCGCATTGCCTCCGAGCCGGACCCTACTCAGTTTCTTGAGACCGCTGAGACCGCTCGAGAAGGGCTGAGCCGCTCGCGAGACGGTTGTGTTCACTAGCGATCCGGATGCTTGGAGGACGTCGAGCGATTGCGTCCGGACTGAGGTCCGGCCCGTTGTCCCCACGATCGGGAAGAGATACTTCTGCCAGGCCTCGACTGGTGCCTGAGTTGAAGAGACCAGTTCCAGACCATGAGTCTGACCGTTGACGATGATGTTCACGGTCGGGTTCTGTTGTGGTGCCGCCGGGATCGTGCTCGAACCACTATTGAACACCGTGTTAAAGATGCTGTCGAGACGGATCACGGGGCGCTGAGTAATTGGCGATGATGGATCACCAATAATGATATTAATGGGTCCGTCGCCCGTGGACTGATCGATCGGTGCTTCAATGTTGTGGAACGATAGGACATTCGTCCCTCCGATGAGGAAGACCCCCGTATTGGCGTTGTTCGGGACTCCGGGCGGCGGGTCGACGGTCCGGCTTAGGGTGAACCCGTTCAGAACGACGGATCGAACCCCTGAGGTCGCGATAAGCTTGTTGAACAAGACTTCACTATTGGTGAATTGCGTCGCCGAGGTGATGACCTGGCCATTTACGACCGAGCGGTTCGGGTCGGTTCCGACGATCTGGATCGTGTCGATCGAGTCATCAAGGACGCCATCTTGGGGAGTGGCATCGGTGACAATCACCGTTCCAGGTCCTTGAACCCGGATGATGTACTGATTGCCCTGTCGATCCTGGCCCTGAACGAGTTTGCCCTCGTTACTGAGCTGAGTGATCTGAAGGGGGGTTAAGTTGAATGCCGAGCTGTTCGCATCTCCGATAACAGCCTTCGACGTGTGATGCACTGGGTAGAGATTTGTCGGCTGGTAGAGCGCTCCCAGGGTGCTACCCGAGAGCATCTGTCGGCCCTCGAGAATCTCCAGGTTCGACGCCAATCGGCGTCGAGACGTATCAGGTCGGTCTGACCGCCGTCGCGTGAATCGCATGGTGACTCCCTCCACAGGCAGCTCCCGCGACGAAGCTCACAAGTCCACCCCTCCCGGGTTGTGACCTTCGAGCAAAGGCGTCGCCGAGGCCGCCGTCCATGATCGGATGGCCGTCCGGCATAAATGGAAACACACGCGTAGCTCGTCGTTCGCACCCGACCGAGGCCGAAGCCAACAATCCTGGCAGTCAGAACGAACATCGAGCGCCGTGACACTCCAAATCTCGGCTCTTGCTCAGTCTCTTCTTGACGCTCGCTGTCAATCTAGGAGGTTCTGGGTGCCGAGGAAAGCAGACGAGCCGATTACGACGAGGGCGACGATTGCAAGGCAGCAAGAGCGGAAGGCTCGTCGGTGACGATCATAAAGAAGTCTTGAAGCTTCATGACGGAGAGGATGTCGTGGATGTAGGGCTGGAGTTCACACAGGACGAGTCTGCCCCCCCGGCCATCGAGCCTCCGTTTGAGACCAATCAGCAAGGCAACCCCCGAGCTCGACAAGTACTCGATCGCACGGAGGTTTAACGCCACCCTTGGGTCGGTTTGATTGCTGACAACTTCATAGAGTGTTTCGCGGAACGTGTCGGAGCGTCCCTCATTCAGGCTTGCGGGGTCATCCAGCGTCACGACTAAAATACCCGATTCTTCGCGACTCTTAAGCGATCGCACGGCGTCGGTTCCTCCGATTTTTGGGATTACAACGACGACTCGCCGCAGCGCCTCGCCAGATCGATCCACCGCGAGACCGAAGATCTGCTAGATTCTTTTACCTGGCCAACCCATTTCCGGACTATTCTTACACATCTTAGCACGCGTAAGGAACGGTCCGCCATGCAAGCTTATCACCGCCGAAAGATCATGGGGTTCGGGTTGATCGGGCTCGTGGCAATGGTCCTAGCATGCGCCCACAGTCGGCCCCAATTCACGTATGAGTCTAGCGAGATCCACAACAGCCCTGGAGCTGGCCTCCGAGCCCCGGCAGTCGAGGTTGAGGTTCCGGCAACGTCGCGACGCGACCGTGACCAGAAGGCGGATCGGCGTAAGGATTATTAGCCTGGCGATGCCCCGAGATCCGCTGTTTCCACCGGCTGCTCTAATTCTGTCACGCAACTCAGCGGATACGATCTCTGATGACGATAGCTTGCACATTTCCTTGGTCGAGGTCATTCGTTAGAGTATTTCAAGAGTTGAGAGACTGAGTCGCCTGGCCGTTGTTGAGGATCCACCTTGAACCGTCTCTCCCTGGCGTTTCGCACCTTCTGGCTGAGCTTGACCAAGCCGGAGACGGCCCATCGCCTCGAAGCCGCCCTCAGCCCGAGCCCCGAAGGGCCCGACCTTCGTGTCCTCGCAGTTCTCCAGCGCGATGGGCGACTCGTTGACTTCCTCCTCGAAGATATTGACAGCTATACCGATAGTCAGATTGGCGCTGCTGTTCGAGACATCCACCGAGGTTGTCGAAAGGCTCTGCTCGACTATGTCAGCGTGGAGCCGATCCTTCCCGGAAACGAAGGCGAGGAGGTCACGATCGGGGCCGGGTTTGACCCGGCATCGATCCGCCTCCTGGGCAATGTAGGGTCAAATCCTCCGTTTCGTGGTGTTCTGAAACATCATGGTTGGCGTGTTAAGGATGTGAAACTGCCGGCCCTCCCTGTATCACGCGATCACGGCGCGATTCTCGCCCCCGCCGAAGTCGAGCTTCCCTGACCTGACCGTTTGAACTGCACGCACCACTGTTGAAGGATCAGGAGAACGCATTGTCCCGATTCGTTGTTGGGATCGATCTGGGGACGACGAACACCGCCATGGGTTATGCTGAGCCCAGTACTGCCACGGTCGATATCCCCGCCAAGATCGAACGCTTCGTGATTCCTCAGGTCGTCGGCCTCAACGATGTCGCCGACCGTTCGGTCTTGCCCTCGTTCCTCTACCTCCCCGCCAAGGGAGAGTTTCCCGCAGGGGCGGTGGACACACCTTGGCTTCGCACTGGCGAGCGGGTTGTGGGCCAGTTCGCCCGCGACCATGGCTCGAAGGTTCCAGGCCGACTCGTCTCATCGGCGAAGAGCTGGCTGTCACATTCGGGGGTCGATCGTAGAGAGCCAATCCTGCCCTGGGCGGCAGGTGACGATGTCGCCAAGATCTCTCCTCTCGACGCATCGACGGCCTATCTTGCCCATCTCCGAGATGCCTGGAATCTCCGGTTCCCCGATGACGTGCTCCAGAACCAGGAAGTCTTGTTGACGGTTCCCGCCTCTTTTGATGCCTCGGCACGCGACTTGACCGTCGAAGCTGCGCGATCCGCCGGACTTGAACATGTGACATTGCTCGAAGAACCTCAGGCGGCCTTCTACGCCTGGCTCGCGACCAAAGGGGAAGCGTGGCGGAAGCGCGTCAAGGTGGGCGACCTCCTGCTCGTCTGCGACGTCGGGGGCGGGACGACCGACTTCACCCTTATCGCCGTGACCGATCGCAACGGAGACCTTGAACTCACCCGGATGGCGGTTGGTGAACATATCCTACTGGGCGGCGACAATATGGATCTCGCCCTTGCCTATGCGGTCGCAGCCACCTTACCGGGGGGTATGGATGGACTCGACGCCACCCGTCGCGCATCGTTATGGCACTCTTGCCGGGCTGCGAAGGAGGCACTCTTCGCCGACCCAAAATTGATGTCCGCACCCGTTGCCGTACTGGGTCGTGGCTCGAAAGTCATCGGGGGGACGGTCAAAACCGAACTCGACCGATCCACACTCACACAGGTCTTGGTGGAAGGTTTCTTCCCGGTCTGCCTCCCGACAGATCAACCCGAGTGTGGCAAACGAATCGGCCTTACCGAGATCGGCTTGCCATATGCCGCCGATGCCGCCATCACCCGACACCTGGCGCGATTTCTGGGGAGACAGGCCGGTTCGCTTCACACCGGTGGTTCGTTCGTCACCCCATCGGCGGTACTCTTTAATGGTGGAGTCTTCAAAGCAGCGGAGATGCGTTCGCGTGTGCTCGATGTGCTCACCCAATGGGCAGGTCGAGAGGTACCCGAGCTCGACGCCGGCGACCTCGATCTGGCCGTTGCTTTGGGTGCAACGTACTATGGGCTCGTTCGCGAGGGCAAAGGGGTCCGAATCCGCGGTGGAGTCCCACAATCCTATTACGTCGGGATCGAGTCGTCCGCCCCTGCGGTCCCGGGCGTTGCTCGCCCCCTCAAGGCCCTCTGTGTTGTTCCGCTCGGTATGGAAGAAGGGACCGAGGCCGATGTTCCAGGACCTGAGTTCGGTTTGGTCATCGGCGAACCCGCCAGCTTCCGCGTCCTCGCGTCGACGGTCAGGCGTGACGATCGCGTCGGGACGGTCCTCGATCGTTGGACTCCCGATGAGCTGGAAGAGCTAGACCCGCTCGAGACGTCGTTGGGGACTGAAGATGGAGTCGAAGGCCAAACAGTTCCCGTCCGAATGCACACCCAGGTCACCGAGGTCGGCACCTTGGCACTCTGGTGTCAGAGTACTCGCGACGATCGGCGCTGGAAGCTGGAGTTCAACGTTCGAGACAACTCCTAGAAGCAGTTTTCGACCGGAGGGAAAGGCGATGCTGCGTGTACTCGGTAGATCCGTGGGAATTCCGAGGAGATGGGTCCTGGCATCAATGTTGGTTGCATCTTGTGCGTTTGGAACATATCTCTTTGACGGTGTCCAAGCTGCCCGGGAAGCTGCGAGGTCGGCTCAATTTACTTGAAACCTCAAACAGCTTGCGTTGGCAGTTGTCAACTATCATGCTGCGTTTGGAAGCCTTCCACCTGCCTATGTGCTGGGTCCCGATGGACGCCCTTGGCACAGTTGGCGAGTCTTGGTCCTACCCTACATGAACGCAAACGATGTGTATGAGGCATATCGATTCGATGAGCCGTGGGACGGGCCAAATAATTCCAAGCTGTCCGCAGAATTTTCAAGGCAGTTTCGACGCCCTGAGGAAAACCCCCCGGGGAAGTCAACAACATCATTCGTGGCTGTGGTTGGTCCGGAGACTCCGTTCCCGGGCGCTAGCTCCGTTCGTAGCGAGGACGTCACGGATGGAACGGAGACGATTATGTTTGTGGAAATCAAAGACTCAAACATCAACTGGCTTGAGCCGCGCGATCTTCAGTTCGATCAGATGAGCTTTCAGGTCAACGACCCCAAGGGAACAGGTCTTGGCACACCTTACCGAACGGGTCCCAGGGTTGCTCTTCTCAACGGTGCGGTCCTGAGTGTCCATTCCGAATCACCCCTGACTCTTCGGGCCATGATCACTGCCAATGGCGGCGAGACAGTGCCAATCAAATAGGCGGCATACGTTTATGGCTCTTGAAGATCACCTGCTCACCGAATCGTTAAACCCTCTCTCCACACAGATCGATCGCCTCACGTCAGCGGAAATCGTCTCGTTGATGAATGCCGAGGACTCGAAGGTTGTCGCGGCAGTGCGGGTTGAGTCAGCTCGTATCGCTCAAGCAATCGACCTGGTCGCCGAACGATTTCAAGAAGGTGGGCGTCTCATCTATGTTGGGGCTGGAACCTCGGGACGTCTCGGGGTTCTCGAC
Organism: Isosphaeraceae bacterium; assembly: GCA_025356475.1. Taxonomy (GTDB): domain Bacteria; phylum Planctomycetota; class Planctomycetia; order Isosphaerales; family Isosphaeraceae; genus JANXSX01. The sequence continues at coordinate 7,730 of JANXSX010000085.1, forward strand.
GCGTCAGAGTGCCCGCCGACGTTTGGGGTTTCGTCGGAGATGGTTGTCGGAATCATTGCCGGGGGCCGAGACGCCCTGACCCGCGCCATTGAGGGAGCGGAAGATGACTATGAGCAAGGCGCAATCGATCTCCGCAAAGTTAATGTCTCTCGATCTGATTTTGTGCTTGGGATCGCGACTTCGGGCCGAACTCCCTACGTCCTCGGTGCGATCGCTGAGGCACGCCGGGTTCGGGCTTACACCGCAGGCCTCGCTTGTAACCGACCGAGTTTGCTCGGCGAAGCGGTCGATCTCGATATCGCACCCCTGGTCGGCCCGGAGGTCGTCGCCGGTTCGACAAGGCTCAAGGCCGGTACAGCAACGAAACTGATCCTCAACATGATCACAACGGGTGCGATGATCCGGATCGGCAAGACGTATGGAAATCGAATGATTGATGTCCAACCCACGAATGAGAAGCTCAAGTTGCGGAGCCGCAGAATTCTTCGTGACGTCGCAGAAATTGATGACGAGACCGCGACGGAGCTCCTGGTACGCTCGCAATGGAAGTTGAAGCCGGCAGTCGTCGCCGCGTTGACCGGCCTCACGCCCGAGGAGGCCGTGGCTCTGCTCCATGCGAACGGTGGACAAGTCCGGGCTGCATTGCTGGCCGTTCGAAAGGGGTCTGATTCATGATCGATGAAGCGGCGATCCTCGCGGTTGACGGAGGAGGAACCTCAACGACAGCATGGCTGACCGATGCTCAGGGGAAGGTACTCGGGAAAGGTGCCTCCGGCGCTTCGAATATCAAAGCCGTCGGTGCCAATGCGTCGATGGCCGCGCTCGACCTATCGATTCTTGCGGCTTTCAAGGAGGCGGCCATTGAGCCCAGCCCCGTTGCAATCTCGTGTTTCGGCCTAGCTGGTTTCGACCGTCCCGAAGATAAGGCATGGCTCCAAGCGTGGGCGGACGACTCGATCTGGGCCATGAAACTTCTCCTCGTCAACGACGGAGATCTAGTGGTCGCGGCTGGAACTCCGGCGGGAGCGGGGATAGGCGTCATCGCCGGTACGGGTTCCATCGCGGTTGGTCGCACGTCTGACGGACGAACGGCTCGCGCCGGAGGCTGGGGCTACCTGTTCGGAGACGAGGGGAGTGCGTACGCCGTGGCCGTGGCAGGCTTGAGACGAATCGCGCAAGCGGCGGATGGTCGGGGGACCTCGCAAGAAGGGCTAGACCCTCTCACGCGACGCATCTGCGAAGTACTTGAAATCAAGACGACTTCAAGCCTGGTCACCGCTATTTATGCGAACGGTTTTAACCGAGCCCGAATTGCGGGGCTGGCCCGCGCGGTGGTCGAGGCATCGAAGGATGATTCGTCGATCATTACAGAGATCCTCCACCCTGCTGGCCACGAGTTGGCCCGGGCCGTGAGAGCAGTTGCCATGAAACTCGGCTGGTCGAACGGACCGCTCAACCTTGCGGTGGCAGGAAGCTTTCTGCTCATGACATCGAGCGTCCGCGAAGCCATGATCGGGCGGTTGACTAGCGAGGGCTATGAGGTCCAAGCCGAACTGGTATCTGACCCGGTTCGTGGAGCTGTTGTACTGGCTAGGAAGGCGTTGCTCTCATGAGGCGCGTAAAGACGGGGCTCGATCACTTGGTGGAGGATCGCTACCGACCGCTCCAGGGGCAGCGTGTTGGACTGATCGCGAACCCGACAACAATCGATTCTTGCATGCGTCACCTCGTCGACCTCTTGCACGAAGCACCTGGGGTCACCCTGGCCGCCGTCTTCGGCCCTGAGCACGGGGTCCGAGGCGATGCTCAGGACATGATCGGAGTCGGTCACGAGCATGATCGAAGAACTGGTGTCCCTGCCTACAGCCTTTATGGCGCAAACGTCGCGAGCTTGACCCCGACCGTTGAACAGCTTGAGGGTCTCGACGTTTTGGTCTTCGACGTCCAGGATGTGGGCAGTCGATACTACACCTTCGCCGCCACGATGCTCTTCTGCATGAAGGCCGCCGAAGTGTCCGGGCTGAAGTTCGTCGTCCTGGATCGCCCTAATCCGATCGGTGGTTTGATCATTGAGGGACCTCTTGTTCAACCCGGATTCGAAAGCTTCGTCGGGGCCTACCCCATGCCGATCCGCCACGGGATGACCGTCGGCGAACTTGCGTTGATGTTCAAGTCGGAGATGGCACTGGATCTTGAATTAACAGTGATCTCTTGCTCGGGTTGGCATCGTGCCATGTATTGGCCTGAGACTGGCATCCCTTGGGTCGCCCCTTCACCCAACATGCCCACTCCTGAGACGGCACTCGTCTATCCTGGTGGTTGTTTAATCGAGGGAACGAATCTCTCGGAGGGACGCGGGACGACGCGTCCCTTTGAACTCTGGGGGGCTCCGGGGCTCGACGCATATGCAATCTGCGCGGCTCTCTCGAGTGCTGAAGGTGCCCTACTCCGGGCGGCTTCTTTCCGACCAATGTTTCACAAATATCAAGGGCAGGTCTGCCAAGGAGTCGAGCCGCACGTCACTGACCCGACCCGATTCCGATCCGTGGTCCTCTATACGGCGATGATCGCCCTGGCTCGCTTGCAGAGCCTCGATCACTTTGAGTGGCGTACAGAAACCTACGAATTTATTTCTGATCCAATCGCGATTGATCTTTTGTTCGGATCTTCAAGGGAGCGTCAGCTCATCGAATCGCTGACTGGGGTAAACCATCTCAAGGAATGGATGGCGGCCCTAATCGAGCCTTGGACCAGTGCAGAGTTGGAGTTCGCACGTCGTCGCGAGGAGTTCTTGCTCTACAAGTAGTAATGATCGCAATCTGGCTCAGGAATTAGCCGATTCCTTCCCATGCTTGAATGTCAAGCCCACCAACCGAGCTGGGCACCCAGCCTGAGTAACAAGATTGTGATTGAGACCGAAGCCGAGACAAAGACTGCGACCAGAACACCCGCTGCGGCAATCTCGCGGGCCATGAGGAGGGGCGGGTCATCGGGATCACCGATCAATCGTGCAAGCGTGTCGATCGCGCTGTGAGCAAGCTCTGCGACCAGGACCAGCCCGAAGCCCAGCACGAGGATACACCAGGAGTAGGCGTTCACCCCGAGTTGGGCGGCTATCAATCCAATCAGCGTAGCGCGATATCCGTGGGCGAAGAAACTCGAATCGCCCCGGATGGCGTGCTTGAGGCCACGAAGACCAGCGAGCAACTTGTCGCGAAGCGTCTTTCGGCCTGCCCGAGGAGTCCAGGGCTGAGGTTCTTCGAGTTCGGCGAGCCTGCGGGCAAGAGCGGCGATCCGAACGGGATCGTCGAGCAGCACCGTCTCGTCATCCGAATCAAATTCAGCCTGTGTAATGGTTTTCATGATTTCATTGGGTTGGGGCAAAACGAGAATCGAACCGAGCGGGGCCCTGGGTCGCACCCAACCGAATATTCGGGCTCAACCGCGGGGTCACCTCGAACGCAAACATATAGCTATGACGTTGCGGATCAACGTTCAAACCAACCGTTGTGAAGAAGTCTGCACCGATCCGGGTCAAACCCAAATTGGTTCCGAGCAGAATCGCGTTTCCGAAGTCGTAGGAGTTGCTTAACGTGGCATACCACTTGGGGCTCAACTGGTAGCTAAACTGAGAGTTCAACGCGGACGTATTGATTGTGCCCGAGTTAATAATCGTATACCCGAGGAAGATGTTGCCGCGGGGCGGCCGGTTGATCGAAATACCCGTGGTGATCACATCGACACCGAAATAGTCGCTGTGATTCTGTGGGTTGACCTTATAGAGAGGCTGGCCGCCGATTCCGAAGAACTCGAACCAGCCGTACGAGATGAAGCTGGTGCGATCGCCTAAATACCATTCATAGTTGTAAGTAGTCTGTCCGAAACTTTTGCCGAAGTTGTCACGGTTGGCGTTCGGAAAATAGGTTGTGCTGACATCCAACTGCATCCAGTCCACAATCCGCCGTCTGCCTTCGGGCCCTCGCTTCGTTTGCAAGCGTTGGCTGACCCCGAGCTTGAAGGTATCGATCGAGGCCTGAATATCGGTCGTTCCTGCGATCGGTGAAACCCCTCGGCGAAGGGTCAAATATCGTGGGTCGTACTGGGCGGGAAGTAGCCCTCCCGCGTAGTTTGAGAGGAGAAACTGGCGTCGGACGAATTCGTAGGTGTTGTCGTCGAGCTGATCTTGGACACCGATCCGATTCAGCCCGACGTTTGAGTAGCTCGTGCGGAGATCGGCCTTGAAATCGATTTTGTGATTCAGGCCGTGGATGTTCAACATCTCACTTTCCACGGTGGGGAATGCGCGATGCATCATGAAATCTGCTCGCGCCCCTGCACCTCCCCAAAGCCTTCCCAGCGGCTCATTATTGATCTGGTTGGTCCAGCCGACCGCTTGCCCTTGGACGTACGGGACGATTTTGAAGAACCCGAAGTTCAAGGGCAGATCAAGCTCGTGTGCGGTATATGCTCGCCCTGATTGGAATACGTTCGAGGTATTCGAGACGGGGTCGTAAGGCATATATGCAAAGATGTTCGGATTGTTAACCTCAATCGCCGGATGAACATTGGCATAGTTGATACCAGTTTGACCCGAATAGGTGAAGACCTTCAGGGGAGCATCGCCAAAACGGTAGTAGTCAATCTTGGGGAAAAACTGGGTATCGGTATAGAAATTCTGGAGATTGACAGAGGTTAAGAAGGTGAGGGCGGAGTTCCCCTCCTGATAGATCCCGTAGCCGAGTGTTCCCTTGTCGAGGCCAGTTTCGAAGCGTCGCTTGTAGTACTGTTCGAAGAAGTTGCGGTCCGAGAGGTAACCCACCTCGGCTTGGAATCGAAGGTCGTCGTAAGGCCGCTCGTCTGCGTCCAAGAACGAGACCATCTCTCGGAATTCGAGCGTCCCTCGGATGTTCTGATAGGTCGGCACGGAAGTTCGCTGATACCCAAGTTTGCCCGCAGCGGGGAATGCGGGAGGGGTAACAATCGCCGGACCACCGCCCAACACGTCTCTACCCGAATCTCTCAGACCCCAGATATCAAAATAACCGAAGTGCTGGGAAGGGGTACTATCGAAGAGCCTCGCCCCGTACCAGGCGATTTCGTTACCTGTGGCGAGTCCGCGAGCGCTGAGGTAATCGACGTCGATGTTCCAAGTGTCGATATTGAACCGGTCATTGGGACGAAGCTTGTTGATTCCAAAGAGCTTGTACGGATTCCAATCCGTGATGATTTGCTGACCAAAGTAGTTATTGGTCCGAAAGCCGATGTTGCGCAACGGGGGATCGAGGTCATCCGCGTCGGTTACAAACCGAGGCCAGTAAAAGACGGGTACCGGCCCGATGTAGTAAAAGTTCTGGCGAGCATCAATCCGCCAGGTCAGGTCGAGCGGAGCCTTCTCGCCCCGTTTATCACCGACTCGACGCCCAGTGACCGGGTCAGCCATCTTGCCGGGTACCCGGCTCACATCCACATCGCGGCTTGTGAACCGATATCCTGGCACAGGAAATCGGCTACCGGTGGTCGTGCTTTGGTCGGCTCTGATTTGTTGAAGCCCAAAGTCGAGCTTTCCTTTGGCTCCTACCCGATCGATTGGCCGATACTGACTGATTCTAGGCGAGTTCAACCGCATCGGTGCGATCAAGCCGGGCGAGAACACATCGATTTCGGCATCGAGAGCAAGGAAGCTATCTGCCTTGGAATCGTAGAAGACACGATTGGCCCGCGCAACCTTCTGATCACCGTTACCGCGCACCTTGCGTTCATCTTGTCGGTAAACGACATTGCCCTCGAAATACATTTCGAGACGCTGGCCTGGATCTTCGATCCGCTCGCCATTGGGACCAATCCGTGCAGGGTTGAACTTGGGGTCAGTACCTCGCCAAATCACAACGCTGTCCGCTGTCACATCGACGATGCCACTCTTCTTGTCCTCGGTGATGACATTTACGCCCCCCTTGATCACAACAACCTCGACACCCTGGTCGGTCGTAGGCTGGGTCTCAATGGATGCAAGTGGCCCACCATCGCGCTGGTAGATACGGACGATCCGGAACGTATTGGGATTGAACGGCGCGTCTCCGACACCAATATCTGCGATCGGGCTATCATCTTCCTCTTTGGGCATATCGCCGGGAGGAATGGCCCGTACATCCTGCGGAAGTGATTCGAACCGAGGACCCATTGGAGCGGCGGGGGATGGGTCGATATCTGGGAAGACTGGGCCACGAGGCGGCATCTGCCCGCCAGGACCTTGGTCGTCAAATTGAGTGGGAACGACGTCGGCATCAACGGGGGCTGCGGGTTCGGTAGCTGGCCGGGTCGCGACCCGCTCCATCGGCTGATCGAAACCACGATTCAAGATGCCGGCGAATGCGCGAGGAGCCGACTCGACAGTCGTCATCCCCTCAAGTTCATAAGGTTTGAGTCGGACGTTGTTCGAGGTGCTGAGCATCATCCGGCCAGCCTTGAGACGACCCGATTTGCCCGTCAGACGGACCTCACCTTCAGCGTAGACTTCGACTGTGGAGCCAGACCGCTCCCCAGGTTGGATTCGAACGATTGCGAGGTCAGCGCGGACGCCGTTCACGTCCTGGAGGACTGCGCAACGTCCTTGAAGGGCAACCCAACGGTCCGCCCCTTCACTCCACGTCCAGACCCGTTCGGCGGCAAGGTCGATGGGGTCGTTGACTGCTCGCTGGGCGGCTTCACGCGCCGAGTCGGGTGTCTGCGCCAGGACTGGGCACGTCAGGGCAAGAAACCCTAAGAGCCAATGGGCGACAACATGCCGTTGCTGGGCGACGGTCCGGTCGTGACCTGGCACGGCTCCTCCCTGAACGAACAAGCGTGAACATCAACGCGGGGGTCCAGGCCATCCTTGGCCAGAACCCGAGCGAGGTCCCTTACGCAACATCGCCGGTTCAGGTGTAAGTCGTGGGGGGAAGCAAAGATCGCCGGAGGTGCTGAAGACAGGGCATGCGGCAGGCAAAGTAGCGTGCTCGGCAAAACACGTCAACCCTAGAAGACGACATGCTTGGGCTTTGGATCCTTGAAATGCCTGCGCAGAGTAGGGTTGTGGCCATGAGCCATGCTGAGAAGCTTGATCGGATGAAATGTCCGCTTCCGAATCCCCTGCTCCATCTGCATCCGACACGCCCCGCACTCGGTCGCACCGACATCAATGTCATCGTCCCGGAGCCGATTCAGGAGCCCTTTCCCTGCGCGTCGGGAGGTACGGAAATGGTCCCGACCGAGACCATAAGTACCCGCCATACCGGAACATCCTCGATCAATGAATTCGACATCAATCTCCGGAATCATTCGAATCAGGTCGAGGCCGGGGGTCCCTTGACCGATTGCGCGGAGATGACATGGCTGATGGTAACCAACCCGCGCTCGCAGAGGATGGGTCGGAGGAGGGAGCAGGTCTCTCGCCTGTAAGCCCGAGAGATAGTCGCCCACATCACGCGTGTTTGCCGCGACCAGTTCGGCGTCAAGGTCGTCGGTAAGACGTGCGTATTCGCGCTGGAGCATGAGCGCCGCCGTCGGCTCCGAGCAGACGATGGTGTAACCGTCTCGGACCGCATTCCCTAAAACTCGCAAGTTGAGTTGAGCCAGGTGGCGTGCATGATCTAGGTCGCCCACCACCAGAGCTGGCATTCCCGAACCGCGCTGGCGCCGAGGAACGTAGACATTTACGCCCGCCAGTTGAAGCATCGCGACAACAGACTCGGCAAGCTCTTGGTCAAAATGATTTGCGAACACATCGACAAAATAGAGGACTCGGGGGCCAAGCGCATGAGGGCGAGGTTTCGCCAGGCCCATCCGTTCCGCTCGACTCAGGAACGACCCTCGGTGTGCTTTGGCGACGTGCCGGTGTCTCGACATGCCGAACAGCCGCTCAAGGAGCCAGCGCGTCGGTCGGCTGGAGAGGAACATGTTGGTCGCAATTGGGACCGTGCTGGCAACGCGCGACCATAGGTCCACTCGCGAGAGCCACCAGTCGGAGGGAGTCAGGCCGTGGTTCTCGACATATGCCGCTTTGGCCTCGAGCATGAGCGCTGAGACGTCGACACCGGAAGGGCACTCATCTCGACACAGATTACAATGAATGCAGAGATCTGAATTCCGCTTGAGGTCTTCCGTTCCCCAAAGCTTGGGATCGACAGCCCCCGTCATGAGTTGGCGAACAATGTTTGCCTTGGCCCGAGGAGTGGCTTGCTCCGTATGTAAGGCTCGAAACGTCGGACACATTCGCAGCGTCGGAACCTGAGATCGGCAGGCACCGCAGCCGTTGCAAAGCGATGCTTCCTCAGCCATCGTGCGGTCCGGCCAACGGAGCGCGGAGACTGGCAGGTCGATGATGACCTCAATCGTCGGGGGAGGACTTAGCTTCCTCAAATTCTTGAGCATCAAGTTCGGATCGTCACCGACGATTTTTCCAGGATTGAGCATCGCGATCGGGTCAAAGATTTCCTTGGTCTTGGCGAAGACCTGGATCAGCTCAGCCCCATACTGACCTTTGAGGAACTGGGTTCGCGCCAAGCCGCAGCCGTGCTCTCCGGAGATCGTTCCTCCCACGGACCAGGCAGCCTGGTAAACCTCGGTCACCAGGGGTTCGATCTTGGCGACATCCTCGGGATTGCCCAGGTCGAGAAACGGTCGAGGATGGAGCTGGCCGTGCCCGGCATGACCATAGAGGACCCAGCTCGTCTGGTGGCGTTTCATGATCGTTTGGAGACGTGAAACGAAGTTGCTCAACTCGGCTGGCGGGACAGCGATATCCTCGATAATCGGAACTGGACGCGTCGGCCCTTTCATCCGCATGAGCATCGGCATGACAGCCTTACGGAGGCCAAGCAAATGAGCGCAGTCGACACGCCCGATCGCCTCGACAGGAGATGCGACCAGCCTGTTCTGACGCTCGGCTCGTGTGACCAACCGCCGCATCCGCCCCTCGACCTCCTCCGGATCATCGCCCTCGAACTCGATGACCAGAGCACTCTCTGCGGAATCGGGGATCATGCCTCGATAAGCAGGAAGAGCCTCCCGTGCAAGGGTCAGCGAACGCCAGTCATGGAGTTCGCATGCAGAGGGGTTGTCCTCCAAGCAGGAAGGAACCGCGTTGGTGGCGTCAATCAACCTTCCAAACGGCAGCAAGACCGAACATTGGGCCTGCGGGATCGGAACCGTCCGCAACCGCGCCTCAACCATCAGGCCGAGTGTTCCCTCCGAACCGACGAGTAGCCGAGCTAGGTTCAATCCTTCTGGGCTGCCGATCGCATGAAGTGCGTACCCCGCCCGGTTGCGGGGCGAGCGTGGAACCGACCGCGCGATCACATCGGTATGCCAGCGGACCAGGCGAGAGAGTCTGCGAACGAGATCCTCAAGCCCCCCGGTCGGCTCCGCGTCCATCTCCGGCCAACCAACTTGGCCGAATTCGTGGATCTCGCCACTCGAGAGCATCGCCCGGATCGACTCGACGTGGTTGGCCATCGTGCCATGTCGGAGTGATCGCATTCCAGCAGCATCGACCCCGATCATACCGCCGATAGTCCGGGACTCGGGCCCACTTGGGTCTGGGCCAATCCTACGCCCGAGCGGTGCGAGCCTCGCATTCAGGACATCGAGTACGACACCGGGTTGCACGACGACGTGGTCTCGACCGAACTCGACGATCCGCCGGAAGTGTCGGCTAAAATCAACCACCAGTCCAGGCCCGAGTGACTCTCCGGCCAGGCCCGTGCCCGCGCCCCTCGGGTGAAGCGTCAGGCTGTTTTCGGCTGCATACTGCACTAAGGTCAGAAGGTCAGCCTCATGACGTGGCACGACGACACCAAGTGGGTCGATCTCGTAAAGGCTCGCATCCACGGAGAACGGGGCGCGCTCGGACGGTTCAAACAGCAACTCGCCGCTGAAAACTCCACGGAGGTCATCATGTATTCTTGACCGAATCTCATCCACGACGATCCCCAATCAGCCGGACGCCGACTTCCGTCGCCGATGCTCTTCAACACGGAGCCGTTCCTGACGATATCGCTCACCGACGGCCAGGTCGAACCCACGAAAACGACCGTCGGGCCGCGCACCCGGTCCCCGGTGCTGAGACAAGCAACGGTAACAGATTGTGACATCGGGAACGCGATAGTACAGCACAAGGTCCAAGAGTGCGGAACTCAGCAGGATGGCATACGACCAGAGCGGCATCCTGTAATACCAGAAGACCGTACTAATCGCGAATCCGACGACCACGATCACCAGGCCAAGACCTTGAGGAAAGTCTTTTTGTAGGTATAAATCCTCGGTCCCGCACGACATACAGTGCTTGAGGCCCTCGAGATCGAGCGCAGAGGCCCCTTGGTGGCCTCGAACAGTCTGGCACCCTGGACACGTTGAGTTCCCCCCGGATTCTGCGTGGGGGACTCGAACCGATGCGTCGCATTCGGGACATTCGTAAGTCAATTCCATCGCGACGCCCTTCTTCTCACTCAGACCAACCATGCAACCGAACGTGCCAGCACCAAGGCGCTCACTTCCCCGAAAAGGACGAGCGTCATTGCAATGTAGAGGATACCAGTTGCCGACTGCGTCGACCGAATCTCCACCGTTTTCCACGCGAGACTCGTCGCCAGAACTGGCCCGGCAAGGCCCATTCCCCACCTCATGGCAAGGAACAATGGTTCCACTTGGTTCTGAGCCGAACGCGAAGCCAACCAAAGCCACAAACCCAAGCCAGAGAAGAGGATCCGTAACACGAGCGAACCCGCGATCCACCACATCAGGCGACGAAGTGGCTCCATCGACATCGCCGGGGCCGCCAGATAGTAATGACCGAGTAACATCGCGGTCAGAGTCGCCCCCAAGAGCATCGACGATCCGATTCTCCCAGCCACCATCACCCAAGGAAGAAGCTCGCCGAGTGGACCAGTTAGCGGCAACGCCAGGGTTGTGGTCAGGCAGGCGAGCATCGCAGCCGCGAAGCCCACACCCAATCGGGGCAGCCCCAGACCCCAGCAGATACTGCCAAGGTAGGCAAGAACTCCCGAAGCGATGATGAAATAAAACGATGGTCCAAATGTAGGGCCACGTCCCAAGTCTAAGGCGGAAAGTACAAGTAACCCGAGCACGACTTGACAATGCGTCTGGAAAAACTTGGGAGGGATCTGCGACCATGGCGTGATCACCAGGAACGCAGAAAGCCCCATCGATAGCCGGACAGCGAACTCGGCCAGCAAGGGGAGGGGAAACTCGATCATTGACCGCTGGTCGTCGAGTCCGATCACTTGATCCCGATCAGAGCGAGAACCTCGGACCGAGTCGCCATGCGATCCTTGCAAATCCCTCGCATCGCACTTGTGACCAGGGTACTCCCCGGCTTATGGACGCCACGGATCGTCATACAGCTATGACTTGCTTCCATCACGACAGCAACACCTTTAGCGTCCAGTTCATGCATCATCAAGTCGGCAATCTCTTCGGTCAATCGCTCTTGAATCTGTGGGCGACGTGAGAGAACATCAATGATTCGCGGAATCTTCGAGAGGCCAACCACGCGACCATTGGGAATGTAGGCGACATGTGCAATGCCACTGAACGGCAAGAGGTGATGCTCGCAAAAACTATCAAACCGAATATCCTTCACGAGGACAAGCTCATCATATTTTTGAGTGAATACTTTTTTTAGATGAACCGAAGGGTCTTGGTGCAGACCTTGGAAAACTTCAGCATACATTCGAGCGACACGATCGGGTGTATCGAGTAAGCCTTCACGATCTGGATCTTCGCCGATGGCGAGCAGAATTTCCCGGACGGCCCGCTTGATTCGATCATGATCGACAGGAACCGGTGGCGTAGGCTCGTCATCGTCATAAATATCAACACCGACGAACGGAGGGCTGGATCCATTTTTCATGGAACTGAGGGGCGAACCGTCCGCCAAGGGTGAAGTTGAGTCGGAAGACATTCGTTTTGACGTTCTTCAAAGCGACCCAGGCAAAGCTGGGACCAAAGTAGAGACTATTACTAAACTTCGGTCAAAAACGTATTTGAATCTTAGCCGAGACAACAACAGAAATCAAGCCTACTGCATGCGGGTTTGTCATTTCGGAATGAGTCAATTCAGGCTGAAATCCGGTGGAAACGTCCGCTTGGACTCAATTTCCGGGAGGGTTGGCCCTAGCACTTGTTTGAGGACGGTCAGCAATCCTTCCGCACGATTTTCAACCTTCAAATCTGCTAAAAGGGATTGCTTGACGTTGGCTGGGAGCCCAAGGGCATGAGCGACAATATCCGTGAGTTGACCTAAATCAAGCCGATTGGATTCCAAGAGTGATGCGAGTTCGGGATCCACTGCATCCTCACGTTGAAGGATCAAGCGGAACAAGTGAACGAGCTCACCTCGCCGCAGATCCGCACCGTTTTCGAGGGGCATGTCTTCGAGTAGCTCAATCTCAGCGATCCGGTAAAGCTTTGAGTTTTCAATCTCGCGAATTAATCGTACACGCCGCAGTCCAACGAGCAAGAAATTATAGCGCCCATCGTTCAATCGTTCATGCTTGATGATACGACCGAGGCAACCCACCTCGACAATCGCCGGCTCACCCGTTGGCATCCATTCAATTGGCGAGGGGACCTGAACGATGGTGATGAGCTTATCGTCAGCCAACGCATCCTCAGTCATCTGCCGATATCGAGGTTCAAAAATGTGAAGAGGTAGGACATTTTGAGGAAACAAGACCACTCCTGGAAGTGGAAAGAGCCGGGTTTGACCGGAAAAGGTTCGTAGATTAAGATCGTCATCGAAGACAAAGGCCATAATCGGTCGCTCTCCAGTTCAAGCCTGACATATTCAATAGACGGGGGTAACAGCGCGGGGCGAGGTCGAACTGCTAGGCGTGGAGAGTACATCTCATTTCGAAATTGTAGAACTCTGCTGGGAGGCGGCAAGGGGATCGTGGTTGACACCCACAACGCATACTGCGAGCATCTCTCACCGATCCAGATATAGGGAGGCTCGATGGCTCGTCGTTCCGCGAAGAAGCTTGATCCCCATAAGCAAGCTCTACTTGTGCTAGCCGCTGTCGAGACCCTTTACCCAATCGTTCGTTGTGGACTTAATTTTCAAGGCCCCTTCCAACTGCTGGTTGCAACCGTTCTCTCTGCGCAATGCACCGATGCACGTGTGAACATCGTGACTCCTGCCTTGTTTGTTCGCTTTCCTGATCCGGCTTCGCTCGCTCGCGCTGAAGTCGATGAACTCGAAGGGTTAATCCGTTCTACGGGGTTCTTCCGAGCCAAGTCCAAGAACTTGATCGCAATGGCGCAGCGGCTGGTCCAGGATCACGATGGCAAGGTCCCTGCCGAGATGGATTCCTTGACAGCCCTCGCAGGCGTAGGGCGCAAGACAGCGAATGTGGTCATGGGTAACGCGTTCGGGATCGCCTCGGGGGTTGTGGTCGATACTCACGTGAAGCGATTGAGTTACCGGCTCGGACTTACCGAGAGAACCGACCCGGTTCAAATCGAGCAGGAACTCAATACGCTTCTTCCACAATCCGCTTGGGTCGACTTTAGCCACCGATTGATTGAACATGGGCGGAAGTTTTGTATCGCCCAGCGTCCAAAGTGCCTTACCTGCGAGCTGTTCGCAATCTGCACTCGACGGGGACTCCCCGCACTTGAGTCGTCGGAATCGACGGGGCACTCGTGATTTGCTAAGCTATGACTCATAATAGGAATGGTTAACTCCACCGTGCGTCACGAGGTTGTGCGATGCACATTCAGGATATCCTGCAAGCCAACGCCACCACTTTTAGCTTCGAGTTCTTCCCGCCCCGTACCGATGAGGCGAGTGAAGAACTGTTCGCGAACATCGTCCAGCTTCAAGCCTTGCACCCTTCATTCGTCTCGGTCACCTACGGTGCAGGCGGCTCGACCCGCGAGCGAACCCACGACCTCATCGTCCGAATTCAGCGAGAGACGAATCTGACGGCAGTCTCTCATTTGACCTGTGTGTGCCACAATCGGGAGCAGCTCACGACGATTCTCGACCGCTATGCGTCAAGCGGTGTCGAAAATATCCTGGCGCTTGGTGGCGATCCCCCACGCACGCTCGGAAACTACGACCGTTCTCAGGACGCCTTCCAGTACGCGGACGGCCTGGTAAAGTTCGTCAAAGAACATTCCCACGCAACCTCATCGCGTGGCTTTGGTATCGGTGTGGCCGGTTTCCCGGAAGGACACCCTGGCACTCCGAATCGGCTCAAAGAAATGGATTATCTCAAGCAGAAAGTTGATGCGGGATCGGATTATATCTGTACGCAACTCTTCTTCTCGAACGACGACTTCTACGAGTTCCGCGACCGCTGCGAGCTTGCTGGAATCCGAGTCCCGATCTTGGCGGGTATCATGCCGGTGAGTAGCAAGGCGGGGATGACTCGGATGGCCGACCTCGCCTTGGGAGCCCGTTTCCCCGCAGCCTTACTCCGTGCGGTCAAGCGGTGCGACGACGATGAGGCCGTTGCTCATGTCGGCACGCACTGGGCAACCGAACAGTGTCGAGATCTACTTGACAACAATGTCCGGGGCATCCACTTCTATACCTTGAACAGGTCCGATGCAACGCGACGGATCTATAAAAACCTGGGTGTGAAGGATTCCTTGGCACTCCAGGCCCGATGATCCCAGCCGATTTTAACGATCGGTTGAAGTCAGAGGCTCGACGCCTCGGATTCGATGACGTTGGGATCGCGACGGCGGTGACTCCTCCAGACTATCCCAACTTCCTCGCCTGGCTTGACGCAGGTCGCCACGCGGGAATGACGTATATGGAGCGTCACGCCGCAGCTCGTGAACATCCGGACAGCATTTTGGCCGAGGTTCGATCGGTCGTGATGGCCAGCGTTGTTTACGGAACGAAGCCAATTCGGGAGCCGACCGCAACCGAGGGTCGAAGCGCCCGTTATGCCCAAGGTGCCGATTATCACGACTTTCTTTGGGACCGGCTCGGGCAGCTCTTGACCTGGATCCAGCATGAAATACCCCTGACCAGGGGTCGGGCGGTCGCCGACACGGCCCCACTCCTGGAACGCGACTTTGCCCGGTTGGCGGGGCTCGGTTGGATCGGTAAGAACACCATGCTGATCGGTCGTAAGCTCGGTAGTTTCACCGTACTTGGCGCTTTGTTGCTCGACCTGGACCTCCAGCCCGACCTGCCATTTCAACTCGACCACTGTGGAACTTGCACCCGTTGTCTCGACGCATGCCCCACAGATGCCTTCGTCGCCCCTTACCAACTGGATGCACGAAAGTGTATTAGTTACTGGACAATCGAGCATCGTGGGATGATCCCGGAGCCGATGGCACGCGAACTCCACGGTTGGGCATTTGGTTGTGATATTTGCCAGGATGTCTGTCCCTGGAACCGAAAGTCACCCGAGACGCGCCACCCCGAACTCGCGTCCGATGAGAGGTGGTCGATGCCCGACCTCATGGGGTGGCTGAGCGCCGATCCCGCGCAATTCCGCCGTGACTTGAAGGGCAAGGCCCAGTCACGAGCCAAGCGTTCAGGACTACTCCGTAACGCGGCACTCATCCTTGGGGTTCGCAAGGTCGAGCCTGCAATCGAGGCTCTCAGTGGATTGCTCACGGATCCAGACCAGACGATTCGCGAGTCCGCACGATGGGCGCTTGAAGAAATAGGAACGGCGGCGGCGCTCGAGAAACTCGAACGCCTGCCGCTGCCTTGATTCACCAACCGTTCAGCCGTCGATTAGGTGGTCTTCGGCGTGGTGGTATTCCCACTCGTAGTTGTGACATTCTTGGCGGTGTTCACGACGCTGGAGAGTTGGGGGGGCGGGTTATTGTTGCGAATCACAGCCTGGATTGTACCGCTCACGCTCTGACCGTAACTGTCGAGAGTTGTGACCCGGAACGTATTCGAACCGTTCGCCAGTCCAGGGTTGAGGTTGTAGTTGCCTGACGGGTCCGCCTTGGTCTCGACCGCTCCGACTTTATTGTTGACCTCGGTGTAATTGACGGTCGCACCGGGAGTTGTCGTTCCGGTAAAGTGGACTGTGGTCAGGCTAGTGATCCGGTCCTGGGCTCCGGTATCACTAGTTGGGTCAAGATTTGCGGAGATCGAAGGCACAACCATTGTCTTGGCACCGAGATTCCGCTGCGCGATCTTGAGGTCTTCCATGCCGATGCGACCGTCGCGATTGGAATCCTGGTCAAAATTGTAGGTCGTCGAGGTCGCCAGTGTCCCGACACTCTTCTTAATCAGCGTGATGTCGGCAGATGTGAC
>JANXSX010000215.1 GCA_025356475.1 Isosphaeraceae bacterium
AGAAAGATTCGGCCGCTCGAACGGAACCAATCGCGTCTTCTCAGGATGGATCGTCAAACCGGAACCGGTGAAGGGGTCATGAACCGGTGAAGGGCCGGGGCGCCCTGATCGGGACACGCTCTTGAGGTCCTATGCCCTCGCGTGGTTCCAGACGTCGAGCCCACAACGCGGCGTCCCCTTTTCTCTACAGGGTCCAGGAGGACCTGTTCCCCGGCTTCATCAAGACTACGAGACGCTCCGACTCCCAACCGCATTGAGCCACGAGTGATCAAGCGTCGAATGAAGATGTTTCCCTTGATGACAGAGCCCCGACCCGTACTCCGTAAACGCTTGCTGGAAAAGCAGGATGCGGCTTAAGTTCATGCCATTCTGAGCCTACCCGATCAATCGGTCCGGGTTGCGCGAATGACACGGGGCTGATTACCTAGGTCGCGGATCGTCGGGGCCAGAGAGAATCCGGATTTGCTCTCAATCAATCGACGAACCTCGTCCTCGATGTCATAGCCGATTTCGAGGATGAGGTGGCCACCTACCTTCAAAAGTGGAATCGACTGTTCGACAAGCGGCTCGATGACTCGAAGTCCGTCCTCGCCTCCATCAAGCGCGATTGCGGGTTCATAGCCGCGGACGTCCATATCGAGGGTAACTAGGTCCCCACTCTTGATGTAAGGGGGATTACTCAAAATGATGTCGAATGGCTCTTCATCCTGAACTGGACCGAGCAAGCTCCCCTGGCGGAACGTAACTCGCCCGGCCAGGCCGAGTGAAGCGGCGTTGAGGGCGGCCACTTCGAGCGCGGCAGGGCTGATGTCGGTTGCGAAAAAAGTGGCTTTCGGCTCCGAATGGGAACACGCCAGGGCAAGGCACCCCGAGCCGGTGCCGACATCGACTGCGCGAATGGGCCCCTTTCCCTTGGCGACATTGAGGAACTCGACCACGACGTATTCCGAGTCGGGGCGTGGGATCAACACGGAGGGATTGACCTTGAAGGTCAAGACATAAAACTCTTTGGAGCCGACCAGGTAGGCAACGGGAGTTCCCTTCGAGCGCCGCTTGACCAGGTCGCGAAAGACCGCCTTGGGTTCGTCGTCGACCTCGTCATCGAAATGCGTGTAGATCTCGACACGTTTCCAACCAAGCGCGAAGCTAAGCAGGACCTCAGCATCGAGCCGGGGACTCTCTGAGCCTCGCGAGCCGAGAAACTCGGTGGTCCAGCCGAGCAATTTGCGCACGGTCCAGCGGTCGGCGGCGTCCTGGGGCATGGCGGGTTAGGTGTCTTTCGTGATGAGTGACGCGATCCGATCAGTCGCTCAGATCACCGAGTTGCTCACGTCGGTCGTGGTCGATCAATGCGGTCGTCAACGGGGAAAGGTCGCCGAGAATGATTCGATCCAGGTTATAGAGCGTCAAGCCGATCCGATGATCGGTCACTCGATTCTGTGGAAAACTGTATGTCCGAATGCGTTGCGAACGGTCACCTGACCCAATCAAGGTCTTCCGCTGCTCAGCACGCTCGGAGTGGACCTTGGCGACCGTTTGGTCGTACAACTTTGATCGCAGAAGCCGCATCGCTTTGGCTTGGTTCTTATGCTGGCTTCGTTCATCGCGGCAGCAGACCACGATCCCGGACGGTTTGTGAGTGAGCCGGACAGCACTCTCGGTCTTATTCTGGTGCTGGCCCCCTGGTCCACCGGCCCGCATGACGTCGCGTTCCAAGTCCTCGGGGCGGATGACAATTTCGACCTCTTCGGGCTCGGGAAGAACCGCCACAGTGGCCGCCGAGGTATGGACCCTCCCCTGAGTTTCAGTCTCAGGAACCCGCTGGACGCGATGGCCGCCGCTCTCGAACTGAAGGTTGCGATACGCACCTGGACCACTCACCCCGAAGGTCGCTTCGCGGAACCCGCCAAGTTCGGTCGGCACAACTTCAATGGCCTCGAACTGCCAGCCCATTGTCTCGGCATAACGACGGTACATTTCCCAGAGGTCGCGGGCGAACAATGCAGCCTCGTCACCCCCGGTTCCGGCGCGGATTTCGACAATCAGGCTGGCCCGGTCCGCGCCTGCGGTCTTGTCGTAAAGCGCGTCGCGGAGTGCCTCACCCACAACTTTGTGTTGGTCCCGGAGCCCGGTGAGTTCGGTCTCAGCATACTGGCGCATGTCGAAATCGGCTTCGTCTTCCACCATCGCCTCGGCTTCTGCGATGACGCGACCGAGTTCCAGATAACGCCCGTAGGGCTCACCGAGTTTTGCGAGCGTCCCGCGCTCTTTGGCCAGTGTGATCAGTCGGACAGGATCGCTCCCGACGGTCGGGTCCAGGAGCGCTGCCTCGACTTCAAGGAATCTCTGATAGTCCGACTGAAGCTTCTCGAACACGTTTCACCTGTTCGATCGCAGAGGACTTGGATTGGGAAGGCACGATGTCGCGTCGAGGGCAGCTCAAGCCGGGCTTAAACATACATACGGCCCGCCAACTGACGACGTGCGTCAAATGGCGGGCCGTATCATTCTCGTCTCACTTCAGAATTGGGGAATGGTTCCTCGGCGAACCAAGGCGGATTTTCTCCGATTCCGATTCCGGTTCCGAAGTGAGACGGAGTCACTAGGACTGGGCTGGTTCGACTTCCTTCTTCTTATTGTAGCTGCCACCGAATTTCTTGTTGAACTTATCGACACGTCCAGCGGCATCGACGAACTTCGTCTTACCGGTATAGAACGGGTGCGAGGCGGATGAGACATCCACGATAATCAATGGGTAGACTTTCCCGTCTTCCCAGGTCACGGTCTGGTTGGTCTTGACCGTGGAACGGGTCTTGAAGGTGAAGCCACAAGAGGCATCTTGAAAGATGACCTCGTTATACTTCGGATGAATGCCGTCTTTCATGGCGGAACGACCTAAAAACACCACCAAAGAGGGCGGTGGCTTGTGCAAGAGAAGGAGACTGACCCCAGCCAACGACAGCCTTGAGGGTCGACATTTTCAATACCATACCATTCCATGAGTCGATCGGGCAACGGACCTTCAGGAAGGGGCAGGAGGATTGCAAGATCCCTCCCTTCTCGCTCCGGGAAAAGCTGGACAAAGGCCGGATAACAGCTTGTCCGCTTGACTTTCGCTGCCGGCCCCTCATTCGCCACTTCGTGGCACTTTCTCCCGAAGGAGAATGGAGAAACAATTCTGCAACTTTCCTGCCTTCAGGACTGGAAAACGTGGCACGTTTGACTGCGGTCTGACTCGGATCGGCTGATCATTTCGCCTTCTTCTTAGCAGGGAAAGGCTTGCCGTCCAGGAAGTCTGAGACTTCCTTCTCGACCTGATCGTACTCGAATTGGTCGTTAGGATCGTCGTAGGTGTAGCGTTTGATTAGCTTGCCGGACGGATCGTAGAGGTAGACTGCGGGGATGACGCTTAGATCAAGTTTATTGTATTTGTCGTCTTCGCTCTCGTCGAGGATCAGGTTGGTGATCTTCGACTTCTTCTCGATCAGGAACTTGCGGGCGTCGCTGACCGCTTTGGGATCGCCTGCATCGTCGATCGTGAGCGAGATCACCTTGAGACCTTTGGCGGCATACTTCTTTTGCATTTCGAGAACATGGGGGTAGTTCTCCTTACAAGGTCCACAGAAGGTGGCCCAGATATCAACCATTGTCAGCTTGGCATCTTTATTGACGACGCGCTTCGAGTACTCGGCGAACTTGACGAGTTCCAAGGCCACACCGTCGGCGTCGTCTGCGGCGGGATCGCACCCTTGGACCAGGATTTCGGCTTTGGGTACCTCGGTCTCGGACTTCGGCTCTTCCGCCTTAGGAGGATCCTCCGCCTTGGGCGTGACCTCGGGCGCGACTGGAGGGACCGGTGTTGGAGCGGGCTCCGCCTTCTTGGCCTCGACAATGGGATCGACCGCAGCCGGCTTGATCACGTCGGTAGGGGTCGGGTTGATCGAGGTCCCAGGATCCTCGGTGCAACCCAGGATCAAGATCAACGACACAAGGAGAGTGGTCGAGCTTATCGGTCTCTTCATGATTTTCAGAGCCTCAAGCGAGGGGCAACATCCGTCAAAATGGCGAGCGTTCTGCGCGAACGAAGACGGTCGGTTCCGAGGGATGGGCTCGGGAACGACCGTCATCTCAGGGACGATGGCGACTCGTGAACGAGTCACCTAGGCAAACTGAAGAAAATAGACTTCTCCAGTGTACAGGATTACCTCTTGTACTGAACGCCGCAACCGGTGGCGCGGGTCTCTTCGATTTCGACGGTCTCGCCGGCGAGGACGGCGTTGATCGCGTCCTTGAGGTAGGTCTTCTTGACGCCCGACTCGTTCATGGTGCTGTCGTCCATGGCACCGAGGTACTTGACGGTGCGGGTCTTGTCGAGCACGAAGTACTCGGGGGTCACCTTGGCACCGTAGGCTTTGCCGATGTCGCCGGCGGGGTTGTAGCCGTAGGCGAAGCTATAGCCCTTCTCTTTGACCTTGGCCTTGATGGCTTCGAGGTCGTCGACTTTGGCGGTGGGTGAGGCGTCGTCGGTGCAGCAGATGGCGACGAACTTGACGCTCTTGCCCTTGTAGCTGCTGGCGAGTTCGATGGTGCGGTCTTCGCAAGCAACCACAACCGGGCAATGGTTCGCGAAGAAGGTCACGACAACGACGTCTTCCTTGATGTCTTCGAGCGACAAGGAAACTTCCTTGCCATTCTCAATCGACTTAACGCCGGTGAACTTAGGGGCCTTGTCGCCGGCGCTCAGCTTGCTGTTGTACTTGCCGGCAAGGGCGGGGCTGGCGACGAGGGCCAGAGCGGCCAGGCTCAGAATCATCTTGCGCATCGGTGCGTGTTCCTTGGGGGTGTGCCGGAAAAGAGACCGGATGGGGACCTCACAGGCGGCCCCTCGAACAGAGGGGTCGGCTCCGATAACGGCAGGCTCAGAACCATCCTTTCTGAGCCTGGCCGGGGTTCGGTCGGTCGGTGGGGGCAGACAGGATCTTTGGACTCTCTGATCAGGAGCGTTATTCAAGCGAATTTCGGCCCTGAAATCCTCTTCACATTCCTACAGCTTCGGACATGATTTTAGGTCAGCCCTCCCCGGGAGTCAACGGTTTGCGTTCCGATCACCGCCGTTCCTCAAGGGCAAGGGCATGAATTTGGATGGTTCCGCCCTCCCAATCATCAGGCGGATCCAGAACGACCATCTTGGCCGGGCACAGATCTCGCGATGATCCAGCTCAAGGTTGTGTGACACCATAAGTGGGGTTCACGAAGGAGGGAGTGGTCGCCGTGGGAGGGATCCCAACCGAGCCTCCAGTCCCAAACGGTCCGGCGTTGCCGAACGAGGGACCCATCACATTCCCGCTGTTCGAGCCCATTCCTGTACCGTAACTGACGCCGACCGGTAGAGGAGTTAGCCCCGTCCCCGCAGGTTTCGGCCCGTAGTAGACCTGGCCATAACTCACCGACTGATCGACAGAACTTGAAGTGCCGTTGTAACGATCATAAATCACAGACGTCTGCCCACCGTTCTGATTTTGATACGTATACACTTGATAGCGATTCGGTGCGCCGGGGAGATTGTCGGTCGTCACCTTCCCAACGGTCGAATGAGTTAGACTCGAGCCCGCGCTCAGGGGGCGACTGGAGCTTGGCGGAGAGTACATTCCAGCGGGGGGCAGGAAGGGAGCACGCGGTCGGTTATAGTCTCGCCGGTCAATTGGAGTTCGCAACCCATCGAATCCAACTGCGACAGGTCGCTGTCCCGGTCGGGTCGTGGGGGAATATAGCGATCCAATCGGGGCGGACTCAGGGCGAGGGGCTGAGGCTCTTGGTGGCGAAGCATTCGCCCCGGGGGGCTGGGCGAACACGGTGCTTGACGTGTTGAGGCAGAGGATCGCCAGAAGTGTCGTCATGATGGTTCGCATGCGAGCCTTCCTTCCACAGCCACCAGGAAACAAAACGTGGGGTTGAGGAGATCGGCTGATGCCGATATCCCCACTCCACATATTACGCAAGTTGAATTCCGTTTGCTACCAAATCTTACAAACGATTCATCAGGGTCGAGCCGAAACTCGAATCGATCAGCGTTGGTTGTTGCTGAACTTGACGTCTTGAATGTCGTCGCCGGGAGCGTGTTCGACAAAGTGCCAGGAGATTTCAGCGGCGGCGAGTTTGAGGAACTTCTGGCGGAACGAAGCCTTGCTCACCCCCTGGTCGACCGGGATCGGACCACGGACGGGGAAGACGGTGTCGCGAACATCGCTGTAAATGGTGTTGGCTTCTTTGGGCTGGTCGGTCTGCCTTTTCCCTTTGCTGTTCTTGGGGTGATCGAACTCGACCACCTGGATGTTGGTCTTGGCGATCCCTTCCAACATTCCTGGACTGTTGGGATTACCGACCGAGAACTGCTCGACCTCAAGGAAGATGGCGACATCGGCCTCGAACGCCTTGGCGGCCTCTGAAGGATCGGTCCAGCTTGGGTGGGCTTCGATCCACGACCAGACCTTCTCCTGGTCGACCAGTTCGATTTTTTTGACCTTCTCTCGGAGGAGTCGAACAACCTCGCGAGTCAGCTCTCGGTCGAGCGAGACGTACTCGGTCTGAGCCGACGGAATCACATGGGTCAGGATGACCACCTTCTTGCCCTTCAACGTAGGCCCAGGCGCCGCAATCGTGGGCTCAAACGGCTGAAGGAAGTAGAGAATCGATCGCGGGTCGCAGCCGGAGAGGCAGGCGAGGCTCGCGAGTCCCAGTAACGCGGCGGTCGAATGGCGTCGCGTCCAAGCGCGTGGCCCAGGGGTCATCGTAACACCCTCCCAAGTCCCAGACGAATCATCCAGACCAGCAGGCAAAGGCCCGAACCGGCCACAAAAATCAGAGTCAACGGCACATCAAATGTCCAAGTCCCCACCGGACGGCCACTCATCGCGCCAGCCATCAGCCAGACTGCGACCAGCCCGAATAACGGGGCAATCAGGCAGCCTGCGGGGTTGGCTCGCCACGCCCGAGCGAAGTCTCCCCTGGTCATCCATGCGAACGAGGTTGTCATGCCACACGTAGGGCACACCATTCCCGTTCGCTGGGCGAATCCGCAAGGAGGCAGGCCAAGTTGCTGATGAGTCCCAAACCCCCGAGGGTCGGGTTCCAACCAGCGGGCAGTCGCGAGAACCGTCACCAAACCGAGCGAAGCCAGCATCAACCCCCAACGTCCAAGGCGGTTCAGACGAGGTCGATCAAGATGGAATCTCATGAGGAAAAAGCCGCGAAGGCGGTGGGATGTGAAGCAAGCGGCGCATCAGGTCGGAAGGGTCAGCGGAACTTAACGCTTCTTCAGGAATCCGGCAAGCTCAGGTTCAGACTCGCAGGAAATCCCGACTCAAAGCCTCTCAACCCATTCCTCCGCCTCAAGTGTCGCCTGCAACATCCTCCGCTCGATCTCTGCCCTGCACTCTTCAAGCGTGGCTCGATCTGCATCGGGCGGCACGGACATCGGCTCGAGTGCGACGGCGGCGGCGGTCGAGAAAGGACGCGGGACGGCGAATTTATCCCAGCTTTTTGCTCGCCAGGGACGCTTGAACGCCAGGCCGACTCCGACGATGGGTAGCCCGGTCTGACGGCCTAAGAACGGCACTCCCTGGTGAACGTGTCGCCGTGGTCCTTTGGGACCATCGGGGGTGACGCAAAGGTGCCCTTGATCCGCTCGCTGAGTCATCTCGCGAAGCGCGCGGGCCCCTCCCCTCGTCGTTGAACCTCGCACTACGCCGAAGCCCAGCCGCTTCACGACCTGCGTGATCAATTCACCATCGCGATGATCGCTGATGAGGATCTGCATCTCAGGCCGGGCCCAGTAATACGCAGGAAAGAGCATCAGCTCATGATAGAAGGCATAGATGAACCGCTGACCCGACACTCGGGCTTGGGCCGGATCGGACGACGGGTCGTCGAAACGGATATGGAACCTGCTACTGCCGACAATGGTTCGGACAAAGAACGCGCCGGCAATTCCGACCGCTTTGATCGCCAGAGGATGTTGGATCTTCAACAGACGGGTCCTCAGTCGCGGGGTTCGACCTCTGTAATTAAGGTCGAAGCGAGCCGCAAGGTAACCCAGTCACCGCGATCCGTCGAGGCGGACCGCAGTTGTGACTCTCACGTTTCCATTCTCAACCGTGGGCTCACGACAGGATCCACCAAAACTCAGCCTGGCCAGTCGCCCGAAAAGACTTCGGTGGCCGGTCCGGTCATGAAAACCGAGGCGTCGCTCGAGGGCCACTCCAGCTCGAGGTCACCGCCTGGGAGATGAGCCAGCAACGTCCGTCCCGTTCGTCCTGTGAGCACTCCCGCAACGGCCACAGCGCACGCGCCGGTCCCGCAGGCCAAGGTGATCCCCGAGCCTCGTTCCCAGGTGCGCATCCGGACTTCTCCTGGCGACAAAACTTCGACGAAATGGACATTCACTCGCCGAGGGAACGTCTCATGATGCTCAAGCATCGGTCCCAAGGTCTCGACTGGGTAGGAATTCACATCGTCCACATAAACGATCGCGTGGGGATTCCCCATGGAGACTGCGGTCACGGCGAGATCTCGGTCTCCCACACGTAGGATCGCGTTGACCGGCGGGTCGCCCGGCAGGGTGGTCGGGATCTCCGAGGAAATCAGAATTGGTGGACCCATATCGACCCGGACCCGCTCGGCCTTGCCCCCGTGGACTTCGATGTCGAGCGTCAGAACACCCCGACCGGTTTCGATGGTCACGCGATCCTTGGTGGCGATCCCATGGTCATAGACGAACTTGGCAACGCAACGGACCCCATTGCCGCACATTTCCGACTCAGAACCGTCGGCGTTGAACATGCGCATCCCGGCGTCGGCCCGTTCCGAAGGTCCAATCAGGATCAGGCCGTCGGAGCCGATCCCAAAGTGGCGGTCACTGACCTCGATCGCGAACGACTTGGGATCGATCGGTCCGCGCTGATGGAAGGTTTCCACATAAACATAATCGTTGCCAAGCCCGTGCATCTTCGTAAACTTCATACGAGCGATTCCTCTTGATCTTCAAACCTGAGAAGTGAGTCGGTCGAAAGTTCCATCGCTTCCACGATTGATCGGATTGCGGAGTACCTGGCCAGGTCGCGAACTTCGGTGGCCTGATGGAGTACATTCCTCGTGGCGAACTCTCGTCGCTCGAGGTTCATCTTGTCAGCTCCTAAAATCGACCTGACTTAGAATTCTGAGATTATCATGGGGTGTGAGTGCCTGACAAGGTTTGCGGATCATGCGTTGGGTGGTGTAATCTCGATGATCGGTAAGCGAAATCTCCTTGAAGGGCGTCCGAATGTTCGAACTCTCCGGCGAAACGCCTTACGATGTAAAGTTTGAACTCCTGCGCATCCCCGTGCGTGTTCAACCGATGTTTTGGCTAGTGACTGCATGCATGGGATGGGATGGCCGTAATCCCCAGAACACGCTAATTTGGGTCGCCTGCGTTTTGGTCTCGATCCTGGTTCACGAGTTCGGACACGGCCTGATGAGCCGGCGGTTCGGTGGTCGCCCTTCGATCATTCTCCATTCCATGGGCGGGGTCTGCACCTCCCAGGGCTGGGAATCGGTTATCGAACGGATGGCCGTGATCCTGGCAGGCCCGGGGGCGGGACTCGCACTTTTCCTTCTCGTGCTCACGGGATGCAACCTGGTCGTCGGCATGACGCCTACGGATGCGCTCGCCCTCGTGGGTTGGGGGAGCATGGATCAACTCGATATCGCACGCAACCGACTCTTCAGCCTGAGAAGCCCCCTGATCGTTCCTGCGATTTACGACCTGATTTACATCAATCTCTACTGGAGCCTGTTTAACCTGCTACCGATTTATCCACTCGACGGCGGCCAATTCCTGGGCGTTGTGCTTTCCAAAAGGTATCGGCAGGAGGCCACTCGATGGATGCACACGGTAGGATTACTTGTGGCGGGGGGCTTGGCAATCTATCTCTTTGGAACCGATCGTTACCGCTATGAAGCGTTCTTCTGTGGCCTGCTGGCCTTCCACAACTATCAGTTGCTGCAAGCGGTGACAGGTAAGGGCTTCGAACGCTGGAACTGACCCACCTGGGTCTGAGGATACCTCTCGGTCATGCTTCTCAAGCTTATCCTGACAGCGCTCGGCATCATCTTTCTCATTACCTTGGTGGGTCGCGCCCTCAACTCGGTCGGCCTGAGTCTGGGGCTGACCTCGGATTTCGTGATCCGTCGCCCTCCTGGAGGGCGGGTCGTGATTCGTGGGCAGATCCCATGGTCGAAGTACGGGGGGATCAAGGAGTTTTTTGGACACGACCTGGCAGACGCTGGACCGTTCGTCATCCGGGGGACCTGGCAAAGCGGGTCGGGCTTGCAACTGACCTGGGGAGGGAGGCTGAGCCCTGGACAACGCCAGAGGGCGAGGAACTTTCTCCTCGAACACCTAAGATAGTCAGGTTTTCCCGCAATCCTGATGCTACCTAGGGGGAGGGGACTTTCCTTCCGGGACCGAGTCAGGAACAATCGTTACTGTTGTTCTCGATTGCGTCGTAGTCTTGGACGCACGGGACGAAATCTCACGACGCTCCCCGACCTCGCAGCCCACCTCCCGCCAACCCAGCGAATCCCTATGAGCAAACGCAGCAGGACGACTCCTCGCCCCGAAGACGCGGCTTCGCCACCCACCAAACGTGGAAAATCTGCGAAGCCGGGCATGGCGATCGTCATCCGGGAGCGCGGGAAAGCTGCCGATCATACCGAGTCGGACATCATGGCGCTTCTGCCATTGCGAACGGATGTTGTGTTCCCCCAAACCGTTGTGCCGCTCGTTGTGAATCGGAATTCGGGGATCAGACTGATTGATGAGGTCCTCGTCACGGAACATCCGATCGCTCTCGCCACCCAGCGCGAGCCCGATTCGGACGATCCCACGATCAATGACCTCTATCCAACCGTGTGCATCGGTAACGTACTGAAGATGCTCAAGTTCCCGGACGGGTCCACTCGGATCGTCTGTCAGGGGATCAAACGAGCCCGGCTCGTCGAGATCGTCCAGACTGAACCAATCTTGCTCGGACGAATCGAACCTCGCGACGACGTGATTGAAGAAGGGGTTGAACTCGACGCTCTTCTGCATCATGTGAACAGTCTGTTCAACAGGATGGTGGAACAGAGTGGCCAGATCCCCGAAGAGCTTCAAGTCGCCGCAATGAACACGCGCGAGCCGGGTCGGCTCTCCGACCTGCTCGGTTCGAGCCTCCCGTTCACTATCGAAGAGAAGCAAGCCCTGCTCGCTGAGATTAACGTTCGCGCCCGGCTCGAGAAGCTGGGGCAACTCCTCTCGCGTCAGCTTGCTGTGCTCGAACTGTCGAGCAAGATCCAGGCGCAAGTCGGTTCTGAGATCACCAAGGCCCAGCGCGATCATTTCCTCCGCCAGCAGATCAAGGCAATCCAGGAAGAACTCGGCGAAGGGGAAGGGGATAACCCCGACCTTGATGAGCTTTGGGCCAAGCTCGAGAAGGCGAAGCCACCCGCCGAGGTTCTCGCCGAAGCCGAACGCGAGATGGAACGGCTCGCAGGCATGCACCCAAGCTCGGCGGAATACTCGATCGTCCGGACCTATATTGATTGGCTGGCGATTCTCCCCTGGTCCAAGACGAGCCGCGATCGGCTCGACCTTAAGCGGGCTCGGAAGATCCTCGATACCGATCACTACGACCTCAACAAGATCAAGGAACGCATTCTCGAATACCTGGCTGTTCGCAAGCTCAAGAAGGATATGAAGGGGCCGATCCTCTGTTTCGCGGGTCCTCCCGGAACCGGTAAGACCTCGCTCGGCAAGTCGATTGCCAAAGCGCTCGGTCGCGAGTTTATCCGCATCAGCCTCGGCGGCGTTCATGACGAGGCCGAGATTCGCGGCCACCGGCGAACCTATGTTGCCAGTATGCCGGGGCGAATCATCCAGGGGATTCGCAAGGCGGGCACGAACAATCCTGTGTTCATGCTCGATGAAGTCGATAAACTTGGGCACGACTTCCGAGGTGATCCCGCCGCCGCTTTGCTCGAAGTTCTCGACCCTGAACAAAACTCGACCTTCCGCGACCATTACCTTGATGTCGATTTCGACCTCTCCAAAGTGATGTTCATCGCCACCGCAAACATGCTGGAAACCATTCCTGCCCCCCTGCTCGACCGTATGGAAGTGCTTCAACTGCCAGGCTACAGCGAGGAAGAGAAGATCCTGATCGCTCAGAAATTCTTGATTCCTAAGCAGCTCGAAGCGCACGGATTGACCGGGAAAGACCTAACCATCCCCGACGACTCCGTTCGTCGCGTGATTGCCGACTACACCCGGGAATCGGGACTCCGCAACCTCGAGCGTGAGCTCGCCGCATTGTGCCGCAAAGTCGCGCGCCGCCATGCCGAAGGGAACAAGAAGGCCACGACAATCAATGTCACAGCCGTCGCCGACCTGCTCGGCCCGACGAAGTTCTTCCGCGAGGTCGCGGATCGCACCGGAACCCCTGGCGTCGCGACCGGCCTCGCTTGGACCCCGACCGGTGGCGAGATTCTCTTCATTGAGGCCAGCGGTATGCCGGGTAAAGGGGGCCTTACCCTGACCGGATTGCTTGGCGACTCGATGCGAGAAAGCGCTCAGGCCGCAATGAGCTACCTGCGAAGTCATGCCGAAGCGATGGGCATCGACAAAACGTATTTCACAAAAACCGATGTCCATATCCACGTCCCTGCCGGAGCTGTTCCAAAAGACGGGCCCTCGGCAGGTGTCGCGATTGCAGCGGCTCTGATGAGCTTGTTCCGCAAGCGGGCAATTCATCAAAATCTGGCCATGACAGGCGAAGTGACCCTCACTGGTCGCGTCCTTCCTGTCGGTGGCGTTCGTGAAAAGGTCCTGGCCGCCCGACGCGCTGGGATCACGATCTTGCTGATCCCTCGTCACAACGAAAAGGATCTCCTCGAACTGCCCAGTGAGGTCAAGGCCGAGCTAACCTTCCACTCGATTGACACGCTCGACGATGTCCTGCCCTTCCTGTTCCCGACGATCGACAATACTCCTAAGTCGAAGGCCCCCAAGACGAGTCTTTCGCCCAAAGTCTTGCCGGTGACCGTCCGACCAGCGACCAAGTCGGTACGTCGGCCGTGACATCGGTGAGACTCCTGCCCCGCGTCGCCTTACACGAGATCAGCAAGGCGTTCGCGGGTGCTCCTGCGCTTCGTGGGGTCGACTTCGATGTCCTCCCCGGCGAGATTCATGCACTCTGCGGCGAGAATGGAGCAGGGAAGAGTACGCTCATGAACGTGCTCGGCGGGGTGATCCGTCCCGACCATGGCAAGATCGAGATCGACGGTAGAGACGTCATCTTCCGAGGACCTGCGGATGCCCTGGAGCAAGGGGTCGCGGTCATTCATCAAGAGTTGAGTCTGGTCCCCTGCCTCACAGTCGCCGAGAACCTTTACCTCGGCCACGAGCCCCGCCTAGGCCCTTGGATTCGCCGGAACGTCATGTTCCGCAAAGCGGATGCGATTTTAGAGCGGCTTGGGTTCAAAGTCTCGTCGCGAGCCAAGGTCGCGAACTTACCGATTGGGACAAGGCAACTCGTCGAAATCGCCAAGGCGCTGAGTTGGGCGGCCAAGGTCTTGGTCCTCGACGAGCCGACCGCCGCGCTGAGCCGCGCCGAGGTCGAACGACTGTTCGAGGCACTTGCAGACCTCAAGAAGCAACATATCGCTATCGTTTATATTTCGCATCACCTGGACGAGGTCAACGAGATCGCCGATCGAGTGACCGTACTCCGTGACGGGCGAAGAGTCGGAACTTGGCTGGCCCGCGACCTGGGTACCGACCGGCTCATCCAACAGATGCTCGGTCAAGAGGTCGCGATCGCCGAGAAATCGATGAGACCCCAAGAAGAATCCTCGATCTGCTGGCGAGTTACAGAAGCGCGAACCGACACGCTCAACGGCGTCGATCTATCCGTCAGAACAGGCGAAATTGTCGGCTTGACTGGGTTGGCAGGGGCAGGCCATGAACAGCTTGCCTCGTGTGCGTTTGGGAGCGAACACTTGACGAGTGGCCGCATGGGTTTGTTGGGAGAGCCGTACCAACCAAACCACCCCCGACACGCGATCACGCGAGGAGTCGCCTCCGTTCCCGGCGATCGACGGCGATCGGGCTTGATTCCCACTCTCGACATCGCCGACAACCTGACGCTAAGCATTCTCGACCAAGCTCAGCGTCGGTTCTTTCTTGATCGAACAGCAATGCGAACCCTAGCGAAACGATGGTGTGATACATTTGAGGTCGCCAGGAAGAGCTTGACTCAAGGGATACTCACGCTCTCGGGTGGTAATCAGCAGAAAGTTCTCATGGCCAGATGGGTCGCGACTTCGCCCAAGTTCTTGATCCTCAACGATCCCACCCGTGGAATCGACGTCAAAACGCGCGAGTCGATCCATCAACGCGTCGAAGCCCTTGCCGAGGCTGGTCTCGGGGTCCTTCTGGTCACGTCCGACACCCAGGAACTCGTTCGACTGGCAGACCGAGTGGTCGTGCTTCGCGAGGGACGGGTCGCCGCAGAACTGGGCCGGTTGGGGATCTCGGAAGAGACGATCGTGGCCGCGATGATAGGGGCGGGTGCATGAACAGGCAGATGGCCCAAAAGTTAGCGGCTCGACTCCCGCAGATCCTTCTTGCTGTCGTTGCGCTCGTACTCATGGCACGCACCGACCGGTTTTTCACTCCGACAACATTGGGAAGCATTCTCAAGCTGGCAAGTATCGTCGGAGTGCTCGCGGCGGGTCAGACATTCGCATTGATCGGCGGCGGGTTCGACCTCTCACAGGGGGCTGCCCTCGGTCTGGTCGCAGCCGCGACCGCATGGCTCTCGACACAGGGGGTCCCCGCCCCTGCCCTCGTCGTGTTTGCGCTTGGGCTCGGGGCGTTCCTGGGATCGATCAACGGCGTGTTTGTCGCGACGGCGCGCACGAATGCCTTTGTGACCACGCTAAGCACTCTTTTAATCTTTCGCGGGACAACATTCGCACTCTTGAATGGTCATCCAATCGCCAATGTCCGCGTCTTCCGGCTCCTTGATGAAGGTCTGACTTTAGGGACAACGCTCGTCGCCTGGCGGAGCGTGGTCTTTCTCTCATTCGTAGGCATCGCATGGGTGATCCTCAGACGGACGGTGTTCGGTCAGCATCTCTATGCGACCGGGGGTAATGCCGAAGCCGCTCGGCTAGCGGGGATTCGCACGAGCTACGTGAAAGTGGCCTCCTTTGCGTTGAGTGGAATGTCGGCAGGGCTGGCGGCGGTCCTGCTCCTCTCATGGGTCCGTCTGGCCAAGCCAGACACCGGGACCGGCTACGAACTCGACGCGATCGCAGCCTGTGTGGTTGGTGGGGTCTCCCTTCAAGGGGGAGCAGGCAGTGTGATCGGGGCTGCGTTCGGCTGCCTTCTGCTCCAGTCGCTCGGGACTCTGATCACGATGAGTCGGTTTCCCGACGAGTACCGCAATCTCGTCACAGGAGCGGTCATCTTGACCTTCGCAGCGACCGATGCGCTGGCGAGACGCTCAGATCGTCGCTAACATTGAGCAGGATGGGTCAGGCAGAGGATCGCGTGCGATCTCGCCGAGAGGGACGGTTTCCTCACGACGATCGCTCGGACTCCTATCGGTACAACACGATTCGTAGTACCCCGACACATCGATCGTTGATTTGCTCCAATTGCGATCCCTGCGCTGAACGCATTTCTCTCTCTTGCGAGGTCGCTTGATGTCACACTCTTGGTCGATCAAATATTTATTCCTCAGCGCATGGATGACGCTGTTTGTGATGGGTTGTGGCGGAAGCACCGACCCCCAAGGCAGTCCATCCGGGAAGATGCCGGGCTCTTCGGCAACGAACCCGAAGCGGATCGGGGCGGTCTTGCCGATGTTCAGCCACCCGTTCTTCATCGCGCAGAAGGCGGGGCTGAAAGCCAAGGCGAAAGAACTCGGGATCGCAATCGACGTTCGCGACGGGCAGGATGACGACCTGAAACAGATCTCCCAAGTCGAGGCACTCCTGAATTCAGGGATTGATCTTTTGATTCTTTGTCCGCGCGATGCCGATGCGCTGGTCCCCGCAGTTGAGGCTGCCAATCGTGCCAATGTACCGGTCATTGCCTTGAATCGGCTCCTGAATGGTGGAGCGGTCCTCTGCTACGTGGGGGCCGACGACCTTCAAGGGGGCATTGTCCAGGGGGAGACGCTCGCGGCTGCACTTGGTTCACAGGGGGGTTCGATTATCTACCTGCAAGGCACGCAAGGCTCGAGCCCGCAACGAAACCGACGGGAAGGCTTCCTCCGTAGCCTCAATCGACATCCCGAGATCAAGATCGCCGACGACCGATTTGCCGCTTTCCAGGAGGACAAAGCCAAGGCCGTAATGACCGACCTGGTTCAGGCCCATCCAAAGGGGTCAATCCGTGCGATCGTCGCTCAAGCCGACGAGATGGCACTCCCAGCCGCCGAGGTCGCCAAAGCCGAAGGCTGGAAGGATCTGATTGTGATTGGTCTTAACGGCAATACTGCGGCTTTTGCCGCAGTCGAATCCGGCGAGATCTACGCGACCGTGCTTCAAGATCCCACGGAGCAAGCCGTTCGCGCGGTCGAGACTGCCGATGAGTACTTCCGAGGAATCAAAGTTCCTTCGTCGGTCATCACTCCTCTGGTCGCAGTCACGAAAGAGAACGTCAAGAAACTCAAGCCCGCATATTGAACTGGAGTCCGTGCAAGAGATGTCGAATTCAAAGTCACTTCGGTGGGGTATCCTTGGCTGTGCTCGAATCGCACGCCGGGGCTTGATTCCCGGCATTCACGGGTCGAGTTCGAGCCAACTTCATGCGATCGCCAGTCGCGACCAGGCGACAGCTCAGGCTTGGGCCGATGAGTTTGCGATTCCGCGTGCCTATGGCTCTTACGAAGCCCTGTTAGGCGATCCCGAGATTGACGCGGTGTACATTCCACTCCCTAACGAGCTTCACCTACCTTGGACGATCGCTGCGGCCGATGCCGGTAAGCATGTCCTGTGTGAAAAACCCTTGGCGATCAATGCGCAAGAAGCAGCTCAGATGGTGAATCATTGTAAGTCACGAAATGTGGTTTTGATGGAAGCTTTCATGTGGCGTTATCAACCGCGTGTTCAAGGCTTGATGTGGCGGATCGCCGACGGTGAGATTGGCGAACTCCGCTTGATCCGTTCTTCATTCTCGTTCCCGATCGATGCCGGTGACTGGCGTCTTGATCCCGTGCGTGGGGGAGGAGCCCTTTGGGACGTCGGGACCTACGGCGTCAGTACCGCCCGACTCTTTGCCGGTAGCGAACCGCTCCAGATCGAAGCCTCGGCGCACTTCGGTCCTACTGGTGTCGATCTATCGTTAGCGGCCCTGATGCGCTTTCCGAACGATGTGATCGGAGTCATCGATTGCAGTTTTGAACAACCGTTCCGGCAGACGTATGAACTTGTCGGCACCAAGGGATCGATCGAGGTTCCGGACGCCTATCTTCCTCCCGACCAGCCACTGGCCGTGCTCCGTGCTGCCGACGGAGTTGCGACCACTCTCCCGCCGTTCCCAGGTCAAAATCAATATTCTGCGATGGTCGACGCGTTTGCCCGAGGGGTTGCTGACGGCCTATCCTCGCCTTCGGAGGACGGACTCCAGCAGATGGTTGTCCTCGATCAAGTACTCGCAGCCGCTCGCAAGGTAATATGAGGCCGTTTGCTGCTCGACTCGTCGAGGTGGCAACGGCCTTGGGAGTTTCCTTACCGAAACATCTGCCAGCGTCCTACCGACTCGAAGGCGTTGGGGATATGTTCAATGATCGGTTCACCAGAGACGTCGGGCCAGACGATCGCAACGACGTCGAACCGCCATCGGCCTTCGAGCAAGTGGTGCTTCTTGAGGAAGTGAAGAGCGGCGTCGGTCAGCCGCTTCTGCTTGGCCAGGTTGACCGCTTCGGCGGGAGTGCCGTGCTTCCTGGTTTTGACCTCAACGAAGACGACGAGGTCGCCCTCACGCGCGATGAGGTCGATCTCACCTTGGGGGATCCGATAGCCCCGAGCCAGGATTCGCATGCCGTGCCGCTTTAGATAGCGGCCTGCGGCCCGTTCACCCTGGCCACCGAACAGTCGGTTCCAGGCGGCCTGGGCGATGGAGTTCATTGAATGTTGAAGTGACCCTCGATTTCACGAGCCTCATCGCTCAAGAGGCCCGGTCGGCGGTTCCCAGGGTGGAACGCCTTCGCCCCCTCGGCTTTGATTGAGTGGACGTCGCCAGTCGCGATCTCATCCTTGGTCTCTTCCTTCTCCGCCGACGCTTTCTTGCGATGTGCGAGGGTCTCGCAGCCTGAGAAGCAGGCAATTCCCATCAGCAAGACAAAGCTCAGTCGGAACGTGTGACGTGCCATCTTTCCCACCTCAACGAGCCGCCGGGCGGCAACCAAACAGGATGGCTCGCGGTGCGTGCGGGACGGAGACTCTCCCGCTTCCGAAGTGGCGTTCGCGTTATCCCACAAGTCCCCAATCAAGTCTAGCTCGGATCCGGACCAGTTTCGGGCTGGCTACCTCGAAAACTCACAAGAACTCGTGAAGCACTGTCTACTTCAATCCGATCCCTGGCGGCATGAGTACAGATCAAGACCTAACGGGCCTCTTGTTCGGGCTTCGACCAACCCCAACCCAAAACCATTGTCACGAGTCCAACCAGCGGCAATAGCCCCATCGCCAGGAATACCCCTCCAAAACCACCGGTTGTATCCTTCACCCATCCCACAACTGGCAAGAATCCTGCCGCGAACAGGTTGCCCAAGGCTCCCAGGAACCCGACGATCAGGCCGGTATTCTGGTCGGAGATCTCCTGGCAGAAAGCGAAGTAGTTCGCCATGAATGCAGCAGCTCCCAGCGCCATCAGACCTAACAGTATGATTACTAATGAATCATTATGAACCAGGCCTACGAGTGTGCCGCAGGCAATCAGAACCACGCACCCGCAGAGGACGATCAAGCGAGCTCGGTCGGGTGCAAGACCGCGTCCTGCGAGTTGTTTCGAGAGCGAGCCTCCGATCAGGTTTCCCGCATCGGCAGCCACGAAGGGGATCGACGAAAGCATACCACCCGCAAGCATCGTCATACCTCGATCGGTTTGAAGGTACGTGGGGAGCCAGTTCACCAGGAAGTGCCAGCAGACGTTGATCGACACCGACACGACCGCCATGACCCAGAACCGCCGCAAGCGGACGACCTCGCCGAGGCTCAGCGCCCACCGGGCCCCTTTCAACTCGTGGAGCGGTAGCATCCGCGCGACCGCCAACAGACCGATCATCACCCCGGCAATCGCCCACCAGATCGCGGGCTTGCCGACCTTCGGGAAGAGCAGGATTGCCGCAAGCGGGGGCAGCATCAATGTCGAGAATGCCAGCCGCGCGTTGAGGCTCAAACCCGATCGAGCGACTTCCCCGGGCAGTTCATCCAGGCCGACCGGATCCGCCTTGCCCACATCAACCAGACGCATCGAGCGGGGATCTCGGAGAAAGAGTCCCCAGGCGATGACCCAGAGGAAGCCGAGCGACCCAACCACGATCAGCGCCGTTCGCCAGCCGTAATGGGTGGCTAACCAAGGGACAGTCAGTGGTGTCAGAACCGCCCCTACGGCCGCTCCTGAGTTGAAGATCCCGTTGCCGAGCCCGCGGTCCGAAGGAGGCAAGACCCGGCTCGTCACCTTCAATGCGCACGGCCAGTTGAACGACTCACCGAATCCGAGCAGGCCCCGAAGCGTCATCAGGACACCGAGAGTCGGTGAGAACGCCCCAGCAACTCCCGCCATTGACCACCATGCGACCGCCATCGCATAGGTCCAGCGCACGTCGAACCGATCGGCCAAGAAACCCGCTGGGATCTGTGCCGCCGCATATGAGAGCTGGAAGGCCGCCAAAACCCAACCAAAACCCTCTTGAGTCAGGCCAAATTCGCTGCGTATTTCGCCGCCCACTAAGGTGATCGTCTGCCGGTCCATGTAGTTCAGGACCGTCGAAGCAAACATCAGCCAGCAGAGCCCCCACGCCCATTGATCCGCTCGGATCTGAACAGGACCGTCGAGGCTTTTGTCCGAACTCATGCGTGGGCGCCTCGCACTTGCGGGATAGGGAAGCCACAAGCATGCCAGAACAGGCTAGATTGAACAATTACGGGGTGGACAATTCCAAGCGGCACAAACGTTTGATCGGATTAGGCTCGCAACGATATCAGAGCCGAACTCGTGATCATGTCACCGATCTGGGTCATTTTTTCGTCCATTCACACCCTTCAGGACCGTTGTGAATCCTCTCTGTTGAGGTAGAATCCTTCAGTAGCCGCATTCTCAGCGAGCGTGATTGACCTACGATTTTCGGGCGACCGACGGACAAGTGCAGGAAGGCAGGTCAAAATGGCCAAGAACCATGGGGCGAAGCAACAAAAGAAACTGGCGAAACAGAAGGCCAAACGCTCGGAAAAGCGTTCCATCTTGCTCCAACGCACATCAAACGATCCCACAGTCCGGCTTCGTCAGGCGGAGAAGTGGCCGGTCGTCCAGGCTCTGGTCTCGGATGGTTTATGGTCAGACGGGATAGGCTACGGGATCATCGCGCGTCGGGTCAGTGGAGGGGAGCTTATCTGGGGCATTTTCCTCCTCGACGTCTACTGTTTAGGTCTGAAGGACGTCTTCTGGCAGGCGGGTTCTCTCGGCCAGTTCAAAGAATTGCTCGAAAAAATCACGGACCACAGTCCTCAGAAGCTCGTCAAGACGTCTCCCGAGGCTCTGGTCAAGATCGTTCTCGGCTCGGTTCAGTTTGCGAAGGCTTTGGGGTTTCCTGCCCATCCCGCCTATCGAAACACCGCGATGCTGTTGAGCGGCATCGATCCCGCGACTTGCCCCGACGAATTCACGTTCGGCAAGGACGGCAAGCCTTTCTACGTTCAAGGGCCATTCGAGTCCGAAGCTCAAGCTTGGACGATCCAAAGACGAATGGTCGAACTGGGAGGTCATTTCATGATCGGAGTATCCTCCTTGGAGCGTCTCCGATCGGCGAACTCTCTTGAGGACTTTGATGACGACCTGTTCGACGATGACGACGTATTCGACGAACTTGACGAAGATGAAGCCCAGGGTCAACTTGAAGCACCAACAGAGCAGGACAGCCCTGATTGATTGAGTTTTCGGGCTTCGTCGAGTACAGCCCGTTCGGTAAGAGTGGAAAGCCCGGTTCGATTCTCGACTCAGGACCGACCATTCTCGGAGCCTGGCCTTATCAAGCCAGCCCCCCT
The DNA here is from genome assembly GCA_025356475.1 of Isosphaeraceae bacterium. Lineage (GTDB taxonomy): Bacteria > Planctomycetota > Planctomycetia > Isosphaerales > Isosphaeraceae > JANXSX01. The sequence goes on from JANXSX010000215.1 coordinate 21,358, forward strand.
GCTTTCCATTCGGTCCCTCGTCGAATCGGGCTGGAACTGCTAGAATCTGTTTCTGTGACTCCCTACCTCGCTCGCTGGACATCCTGAGTTGCCCGAATCGCCGAAAGTCGCTCTGACGATCCATGAGATGCGCGGCGATTGGTCGCGATTGCTTCGGTCGACTGCGGCGATTTGGGGCGTTTCACTCCGTGAGACCAGATCCACCGAAGACTTGCGTGAGAGCTTCTCCGGGCAATCGGTTCCTATTGTGACGATCAGCTTGGCCACCCGTCGTGAGCAGATGCTTGCGGACCTGGTCATGTGTCGATCGTCGATTCCGAACGCATTGATCCTTGTCATTGAACCTTCCCATCAGGCGGAAGCGGTGGAATTGATCCGCGAGCTTGGTGCAACTCAGGTTCTCTCCGGGGCCGTGCTTCCACCAACCGTCATCGACCTCCTCAAGGACTGGGTGGTGTTGGCGTCCCAGCGGCGAGAGCGGGTCGGCTGGATCCGGTCGGTGGCCACCCCCTTGGGGCCTCCGGCACCTTGGTTCGAGCGTTGGATGGGCGACTGGGTTTGACCCGACTTCTTCAAGATTGACCCTCTGGTTCGTGAGGAACCTAACGCGATGTTTGGTAATTCGGCTTCGACTTTGACGGAAACGATGGTAATCGCCGCTCTCAAGGGGGTGAAAGACCCAGACTTGGGCCGAGACCTCGTCGATCTTGGGATGATCAAGAACATTCAAATTGGTGCGGGAACCCTCGCCCTGACCGTAAACTTGACCACCCCAGCCTGTCCGATGAAAGCCAAGATCGAGGGCGATATTCGTCAGGCGTTGGGGGCTCGGCTGGGCACGGACCTCGCAGTTACGGTCAATATGACCGCTGACGTTCGAGGCAAGGGAATCACCGAGAAGGGGGATATCCCGCTCGTCAAGAATGTGATCGCCGTCGGCTCAGGCAAAGGAGGCGTGGGCAAATCGACGCTGGCGGCCTCGATCGCCTATGGCCTGAAATCGTATGGGGCAGCCGTGGGACTGATGGATGCCGATGTGTACGGCCCCTCGATCCCCCACCTGACGGGAGCGGAAGGGCGGCCCTCGGCCAAGGGCGAACGCATCCAACCGATCGAGACTGCCGACGGCCTCAAACTGATGTCCATTGGCTTCTTGGTCGAGCCTGAGCGGGCTGTGATCATGCGTGGGCCAATGTTACATGGGATTATGCAACAGTTTTTGCATCAGGTGGACTGGGGCGCACTCGACTACCTCGTGATTGACCTACCTCCGGGGACGGGTGACGTGCCGTTGACCTTGGCCCAAACGCTGCCACTCACTGGAGCGGTTGTCGTCTGCACCCCGCAGGAAGTCGCCCTAATTGACGCTCGTCGTGCGATCGCCATGTTCCGCCAGCTCAAGGTCCCCATTCTCGGGGTCGTCGAGAACATGACCGGCGAGATTTTTGGACGTGGCGGTGCAGCGAAGATGGCCGCCGACGCCGGGATCCCCTTCCTCGGCGAGGTTCCTCTCACCGTAACGATGCGCGAGCGTGGTGATGCCGGCAAGATCGGTGATGCGCTCAAAGAGGACTCACCATCAAGGCCTTACTTGCTGGGGATTGTCGAGCAATTGGCAGCTCAGATCAGCATCCAGAACATCAAGTCGCCCAAACTGCCGAAACTCGAGATCTTGAATTAACGCGAATCTCTTACAGATCATCGCTTGAACAAACGAAACAGGACTGAGTGACCAACATGTTGGTCGCTCAGTCCTGTTTTGCATCAAGTCGGAAGGATACCGACTTACTTGGGAGCGGGGGCCTGGGTTGGTGTCGCTGTCGCGCCGATGGGCATCATCTCAAGAGCGTCGAACGGGTCAGGGGCGTAAGACCCTTCTGAAGCTTTGCCCAAGGCGAGGAACGGCGTCTCATCGGGGACTTCCTTACCATACTGACGCAGGCTTCGCACATAGCGTCGGACGATCAAGCCTGTGTCGCGCTGGTTCAGCTCGTCATTGCGATACGACTCGTGTTTGTCGAGCAGGTCTTTCCAGATTTCCAGCCCTTCCTTGAACTTTTCGACAGCCAAGGGGAAATCTGCGGACTTGTAAGCTCGTGTCCCTTCATAGAAGCGACGACGGGCGTCTACACCTTCCTGGGTCATCTCGGCGGCAGATCGATCCTTCCAGTAAGGATAATTCATCTGCGAACCCCACCGATCGCTCCAGTACCGAGCGTTTTCAGAGAGCGCGAAGAAGATCGCAGGATTGGTGCAATCATCGATCCGAATCTTGAGCCCCGGCTCGTTGTGGGAGGGGAACTCAAACTTCCCAAAGGTCTCCCAGTCGGATAGTGCCTTGGCCCACTCACTCTTAGCGACTTCACCGAAGGTTGCTGGCACACCTTGGATACTCTCTTTTTCCAGCCCTGCGGCATAACGCGTCTGAGCGTGAGCAGCCATGGAACGGAAGGCCAAGTCGCCTTCGCGACCTTTGCGTTGGGTGGGGGCATCGACATAGAAGGTCGAGTCGATGTCTTTCTCAGTTCCGCTGTTCAGTCGCTCGCCAACTCCGGAGTCAACTAATCTCATCGACTGAAGGAACCAGCCACGACCGAGTTGGAAGTTGTCGTTACGGACGACGCGATCCTCAGGATCGAACTTGAAAACCTCGTCGGTATCATCCCGAAGCAGGCGACGAAGGATAATCGTCTCGTCCGCGAAGCCTAGCTTGTGGTAATAGGTCCACGCGGTATCCCACTGGAGATCTGCGGATCGGCTGTTCTTCCGAACGCCTTCTTGGAGGAATTTGATCCCCTGCTTGATCCAGTCGTACTTATCTTCGGGCGCGTCCCACTCGACCGACACGTTGTAGGCGAGGTTCCAGCCCTGGAAGGTCCAGACCGAGAGGAAGTGAGGCTGGAGGCGGGTAATGAAGTCGATAGTCGCCTTCAGTTCATCCCACTCCTGCGCCTTCTTGAGTCCTTCCGCCTTACTCCACAGATAGTTTGCCGCCATCCCGCGGGCACCACCCAGGAGGGCGAGCTTGAGCATGATGTCGCCGGTATCGATCTGGCCGATTGTCGCCTCGCCCAGATCCTTTTCGGTCTTGACCCGGTTGAGCCATGTACCGTAAGGCCACATGGCACCGAACAGACCGACAATCGTGAGGGCGTAGATGATCTTGCGGAGCTGATTCGGGTTGGATTTCATGCGGCCACCTCGCGCGACTTGAGGATGAAGAATCCTGTGACGGTGAACGGCAGCACGTAGGCGAAAGCCAGTCCGATGTTGCCCAGCAAGATAGGTGTCGTCACCGCATAGCCGAGGGCAACGGTGTTGCTGACGTCCAAGGCCGAGAAGTTGGGGACGATGTAGACCAGCCTGGTCATGACCGGCATGATCAACGAGTCGAGGGTCTTGGCAGCCACGACCGACAGTGTCGGCGTCAGCTCATTCATAAGGTTGTCGTGGGCGATTAGTCGAATCAAAGACTCGAACGGCCCACCGCCAGCCATGTTGGTTACAGCAAACTGCTGAAGGAACCCGAAGGCCGCGACGCCGGCAACACCGAACGCCAAGGTGGTCAAGAGAGCCACCGGCCAGCTCAGGAAGGTTCCTGCGAAGACACCGATCGCGGTCAAAACCATGGCCTGCAACCAGATGCAGAGCAGACCCTTCACGAAGTTCCAGCCGAAGTTTCCACTCGAGGAGAGCAGATAAAGGTCGCTTTCGGCCATCCCCAAATACTGAGTTGGGCTGATACAGCGAACCACGATCCGGAGTGCTCCATTCGAGCCGGCAAGCAGCTTGGCAGGGATAAGCTCTTTATTCGTGTAGTACTCGCGAATCGGGATAATGTTGTTGTACTTCTCGCCCGTGAACGGGTTGGTGACCTCGAGTTCGGCGAAGACGGGCTCACCAACCACTCGACCCTTGGTCGTCCGGTAGACAGTGAACGTCATCTCAAGAGGGACTCGAGGCGAGTGAAACTTGGCGGCATCACGACGAGCGCGAAGTGCTTCGGCCGGCTTTTGATCCGCATCGAGTTTGGTCGCTTGCTCTTCGAAGACGACGGCCTGTTTGTTGAGGTTTTCATATTCCTTCGTGAGCCGATCAATCTCTTGCTTATTCTTACTCGCGTTGTTGACCGCCTTGTCGATTTCCTTGCCACTCGCCTTGGTGGGGTCGACACCTGCTGCGCGAGCATCGGCGAACTTCAGATTCACAATCTGATCTTGGATCGACTCGATGGTGTTGGCTTTGAGGAAGTCTTCGACCGGGATCTTGCGGCTGATCCGTTTCTTGGTTGGCTCATAAGGGTCGGGAATCGAGTCGCCGAACAGCCAGATCGCGGCTGAGGGCGTGGCTCCTTCGACGAACGAGCGATACTCAAGTTCCTGACCGACATCGATTCCCTTGAATTGCGGAGTGCCACGCGAGTCGAGGAAGGTGAGCGATCCCTTCACAGGCACACGTGCCGACATGCGAGTCCGGAGCTGAGAGGCCTGGTCGCTGAGTTGCTTGGCGGCGGGCAGGCGGTTCTGGTCACGTGCTTTCTTGGCGGCTTCCTCGGTCTGAACAATCGCGCCCAGATAGACGTTACGCCAGAGATACGTAAGACTGATCCCGCCGAAAATCACCACGATCAAGGTGCTGAGTGCCATGAAGCCGAGCAACCGTCCCCAGATTAACTCCAAGCGACGAACGGGCTTTGACACCACCGAGTAGATGGTCATGCCTCGGATATCGTTGGGCAAGCTGATCGGTGTCAGGATTGTGATCATCGAGATCAGCAGGATCCAACACAGGGTCGAAAGTGTGCCGACGTACTGGCGACCGATCTCCGCGACGCGGTCGTCCGAGGGACGGAGGAACCAGTGGGTGAATGCCAGGACCACCACGAAGATGATCATCACAACCCAGAAGGCTTGCATGCGTCGAAAGGACTCAACCCAAGTCTGCCAGGCGATCGCGTAGAGCCGTCGTGGCCGGACCGCCACGAACTCGGACAGGAATAGCATTGTGAGTTGGAAGAGGACAACGAAACCCATGAAGGTTGGTGCCAGTCTCGCACCGATCAACAGGAGGAATGGCAATCCACCCTGTCGTTCGGTACCGAGCATCGACGCTGTCACGCCCTGGAGAATCCAGGCAGCTCCAACACCGAAGATTGCAGCCAAGTGAATGCCCGCAAGGACCCAGCGGTCCGACTTGCGCCCGGTTCCGCCGATTGCTTTCCAGAGGCCGAACTCGACCCAGACGAAGACCATCACACCGAACACCAGTCCCAGGATCGCCGTGAGGGGCACGCCCGAGATATCGATGTTATTGACCCGCTTTGTCGACTGGAGGACGTTCAGCAAACTTGTGCCGAAGAGCCCGATCAGACCGACTGAAGCGGCGATGTCGAGAAACTTATTACTGAGGGCGGTCCGGTCCTTGATTCCCTGCGCGAACCTTGCCCCGAGCCAGCCGACTAGGGAAAGGAGAGCCAACACCTTGATCCAGGTCAGGGTCGATCCAAACCATAGCTCGCTCGTCTGGTTGGGATCGCCGAGCACAACTAGCCAGCCGGCCAGCTTTTTCATTGCGTCCGACACCCCGGGCGGTTGAGCCCCCTGGGCGAAGAGGAAGAGAGAAGGCGCCAGCATGATGAGAAACTCTCCTCGATCGCCCCCCAATTACGAGGGCAAACCGGGTGCGATGAAAGAATAATTGAACGAGGAATTGATCACCGATATCGAATTCACAACACCCGATCCATTGGTCGACGAGTGTTGTGAAATCGGGAAGTTCCGCAGCTTACTTGGAGCGGGCGGAGGCGAGTTCGTCGTCTGCAACCGACGGCTTTGATGCAATGTCGGCCGCGACGCGGCGACGACCAGGGTGCTGGTCGCTCTCGCGGACGATCCGCAGGAAGAGTTCTTCCAAGGTCGTCGTGGGGTGATCAACCTCGTACTTGACGCCATTCCGATCGAGGACATGGCGAACTTCGGACAATACCGATTCGGACAGATCGGTCGTCTTAATTTGGGTCACGTCCTGGACCGTCAACAAGTCGCTGACTTTGCCGAGTTCCCGCAATTCGCCACGGTGCAAGATGGCGATTCGATCGCAAATATCCTGCATGTCGGCGAGCAAGTGCCCGGAAAGGACAATCGTCTTGCCTTGATCCCGAAGGTCCTTGATCAGTTCCTTGATCTCGGCGGTGCCGATCGGGTCGAGGCCCGAGGTCGGTTCGTCGAGCAGGATCAGCTCGGGATTGTTGATCAGGGCCTGGGCCAGACCGATCCGGCGCTGCATACCTTTGGAGTATTCGCGCAACTGGCGGTGCTTGGCGTGTGAGATCCCGACCATCTCGATCAGGCGACCGACCCGCTTGGTCCGCTCCGCCTTGGAGATCTTGAAGAGCCGTCCATAGAAGTGGAGGGTCTCTTCGGCGTTCAAGAACTTGTAGAGGTACGACTCTTCGGGGAGGTAGCCGATTCGTTCATTCTTGGCGACGTTGAAGGTCGGCTCGCCGAAGATGAAAGCATCCCCCTCAGTGGGGAAGAGCAAACCGAGGAGCAGTTTGATCGTTGTGGTTTTACCCGAGCCGTTAGGGCCGAGCAGACCGAAGATCTCACCACGGTGAACTTTGAGATCGAGCGCCTTAAGCGCCTGAACTTTGGGTCGGCCCCAGAAGTCCCGGTAGACCTTGGTCAGGTTCCGCGTCTCGATGATGACGTCACTGCTCATCACGGGGTCGCCTTGCGTATGCGAATCGGGAGGGGGTGAAGCTGCAAATGCGGACGTTGCGGTCCCAAGATCTGGTGCGGAGGAAAATATCAGAGCGATGAGATCCGCGAATACACCAGAGAGGACACAACGACCGCACAGATCGACGGCACATCATTGCGCTGTCGGTGCTACGGTTGAGACCACGTCTTGGTTCGCGCGATCGAAGCGAACGCGACAAAATTTCCCAAGCCGCAGCCATCCGTGCCTGAGAACATTACCATGAGGATATCGGATAAAACGCCGAACAGCAAGCAAACGAGGGCCAGACCCTCAAGAACAGAGTCTAGCCCATGTGACCGATGTCGCAAGACTGCAACAGTTTAGGGCATTAACCCGGTGGTTCCCGGAACGATCGATGGGGCTTCAGACCGCCCATTGAATCGAGGAGGTGCGACGACCGGTGTTGCGTTCATGGTCGCGTTGTAAGGATGAATCGGAGTGTCAGCCGTCGGACCCATCGGACGACCTGCCGGGTGATCGCCACCCATCCCCGAGTAGGGGAGATACCGTTGCCCACGCATCACGTACGGGTTGTAGTACGTCGGCATGTACATCTCTTGGATCGGAAGCGACGTGTATCGACGAAAGTAGTAATCGACCGTGCGGTTCGCGCCGAGAGGCAAGGCGTCCCCGTAGTCGACATACCCATACCCATCGGGGTTTCCATTCGGGAACCCCCAGCCGTTCCCGGGACCATCGCGTAAGATCCGCCCGCCGGGTCCCGGCTTGACGATCTCAACATGACCGCGACCGAACAATCCGCCGGGCGTCGATAGGCTAAGGACCAGGACGAGTGTGGCTACCATGCGTTCGCTCCTCGAATGTAAACCGACTTGGTTTGGCCTCCGACCATCCTTTTGGATCGGCTATCTGCCAGAGTGGAACCCAGGAGCAGGAATCCTCTTGAGTGATCCGCTTCCGACCAATCGTCGTAATCGTTACGATGCAGAGGACGATCGGCCCGAGCCTCCCCCTCGCGGACCGTTACAGACGATCCAGACCCTACCCGCGATGGTTTCGGCATGATCCTCCTCATCGACAATTACGACTCGTTCACATATAACCTCGTCCAGCGCCTGGGCGAGATCGATCCCTCGCTCGATCTCAAGGTCGTCCGAAACGACAAAATCACGCCGGACGACGTCGAATCGATGACCCCCACCCACCTGATCGTGAGTCCCGGCCCCTGCACACCCCGCGAGTCGGGGGTCTCAAATGCGATTATCGAGCGATTTGCGTCTCGGATTCCACTCCTTGGTGTCTGTCTGGGCCACCAGTGCATCGGCCATGTGTTTGGGGCGGACGTGGTTCGGAACGACCGGATCATGCATGGCAAAACTTCGATGATCTACCACGATGGCCAAGGGGTTTATCGCGGCCTTTCGAACCCGTTCCAGGCGACCCGATATCACTCGCTGGTGATCCGTCCAGGGACGCTTCCTCCCGAGTTATTGGTCGTCTCAAAGACCGAAGAGGGGGAGATCATGGGGGTGCGACATTCCTCGTACCCGTTGGAAGGGGTACAGTTTCATCCAGAGAGTTTCTTAACTCTTGAGGGGACGAAGTTGTTGAGGAATTTTATCGGGACCGCATGACCCCAAAAGGCTGGATCCGCCATGCTTACCCTCGCCGAAGCCCTCGACGCCGTCCTCGACCACTGCGGGGCGCTCCCACCTCGCCGTGTGGTTCTTCGCGAGGCGTTAGGCTGTCTGCTGGCTGAGGATGTCGCAACCGATCTCGATCTGCCCCCCTTCGATAAAGCCCTCATGGACGGTTTCGCAGTCCGGGCGGCGGACTTCGATCCGAGCCAACCCACTTGGTTCAAGATCGTGGAGACGATCACAGCGGGTATGGTTTCCACGCGAACGATCGAGTCTGGGGAAGCCGCTTCGATCATGACAGGTGCCCCCCTCCCTCCTGGAGCGGACTCAGTGGTCCAGATCGAACGAGCGAATTATGAGTCCATGGGGGTGACCCTGACCGACCCTGATTTCAAGCTCGGTCGACATGTGCTCACACGTGGGCGAGAGATGCGCGCGGGGGAGATCGTCGCGAGACGCCATGAGCGACTCAATCCCGCCAGACTTGGCCTGCTCGCCTCGGTCGGACTCACGTTCGTTTCCGTTCAGTCCCGTCCTCGGGTGGTGATCGTTCCCACCGGTGACGAACTTGTCGAGCCCGACCAAGTTCCCGGCCCAGGTCAGATCCGCAACTCGAACGCGACTTTGCTCGACGCCTTGGCACTCAAGGCTGGGGCGTTTAGCCGGACGACGATGATCGCCCCCGATGAGCCTGAAGGACTGGCAGCGCGACTTCGCGACGGGCTTCATGAGGACGTGCTCCTCATCACGGGAGGAGTCTCCGCAGGCAAGCTCGACCTGGTTCCGGCAACGCTCGAACGCCTGGGGGTCTTAAAAGTCTTTCACAAGATTAAGGTCAAGCCTGGTAAGCCTTTGTGGTTTGGAGTCGGACCCGCTCGATCCTTGGGACAGCCGGGCACACTCGTGTTCGGTCTTCCGGGCAATCCAGTCAGCGCGGCGGTGGGATTCGCTCTGTTGGTCGCCCCCGCGCTTGAAGTCCTGGCCGGAGGCTGCAAGCGAGCGACCCCGCTGACGACATTCCCCTTAGCAATTCCCTATGCGCATCGAGGAGATCGACCGACCTATCAGCCCTCAAAACTCGTTCACGGTCGGATCGAACCGCTTCCTTGGGCGGGCTCCTCCGACTTGCGGACCCTCGCCTCTGCGGATGGACTGGCCTCGTTTGCGGAAGGGGACCGCGACTACTCGGTCGGTGAGCTCGTTCCGTTCCTGGACCTGAGTTAGTTGAACGGATTTTTGAGAAGATCTGGGCGAGAACCGCGAAAGTCGTATCATGCGGGTCGCTCGAAACCCAGATCGATGAGGCTGGAGCGCGCCGTTTATGGCCGAAATCATGACCCAACCTGCCAGCCCTTCCACGCAAGTCTTCGCTTCTGAGGCAGTTGTGACGTCCAAGGGTCACCCTGCCTTATCAGCGGTGGCGTCGGCGGTTGGCCTCTGGTTTTCATTCGCCCCCGCTGAGTGGAGTTGGTTGGCCTGGGTCTCGCTGGTGCCGTTGTTCCGTCTGGTAACCAACCATGCGTCCCCGTCGCGAAATTATCTCGGGGCCTGGATGGGTGGTCTTGTATTTTGGCTGCTCTGTCTCCAGTGGATCCGGGCGATCGACCCGGCCGCCTGGGCTGGCTGGCTGGTGATGGCGGCGGTCTTGTCTCTCGGTTGGCCGCTATTTCTCTGGCTGGCCCGTCGCGCGGTTTCCTTGGGGGTTTCGCCTCTCCTGGCGGCTCCGATCGCTTGGGTAGGACTCGAATCGCTGCGGACGCACATCCTCAGCGGGTTCCCGTGGTACTTCCTAGCCCATAGCCAGTATCGCATCGCGCCACTGATCCAGGTGGCCGATTTTGCCGGTTCGCTCGGCCTAAGTTTCTTGATCGCCACGGTCAACGCCCTGATCTGTGATCTCATGTCAAGAACGACCCTTCGGAGTCGCGACGTCGCGATTCGGTCTGGAGTTGTCGGTCTGGCCGTTGTTTTCACGTTGGGATACGGGGTGTTCCGGCTCTCGACGGCTCAGTTTCGACCTGGGCCACGGATCACGCTTTTGCAATCGAACCTCCTGCAACGGATGAAGTCGGATCAGTCGGCCGACGAGATCCTGGGGATTTTTCGGGGCTTGATGGATCAAGCAGCGAGAGAAGGACCCCCTGCCGACCTGATCGTCTGGCCCGAGACCGCCTATCCTTACTCGTTTATCGATATCGACCATAAGCTCGGCTCGGAAGAAGTCGCTAAGGCCTTTGCCACGGCCAAGAAGCATGCATCGGACGAGTGGGTGCGGATCCACGACATCGTGACGGAACACGTTCGCTCGATCAGTACCAGTTATCATGTGCCAATGCTGATCGGAACCCCCGCCGACCGATTCGATAGCCGAGGCGTCTCGCGGACAAACTCGGCTGTCTTGGTGATGCCGGATGCCAAGGCGCGACTTCGGACCTATCAGAAGATTCAGCTCGTCCCGTTCGGCGAGTACATCCCGCTCATCGAACTCTTCCCGTTCCTGACGGCGTTAACCCCCTACCCCGCCGGCGGCATCCCCAGCCTAGCCCCGGGGCAGAGTCCAGCCTGGTTCGACTTGGGACCATACCGCTACTCACCCTTGATCTGTTTCGAGGACACGATCCCTCACCTGGTTAGACGGTCGTTCTCGGAAGCTCCCGATGGTCGTCAGCCCGACCTCCTGGTCAACCTAACCAATGACGGCTGGTTCCGAAACACCTCGGAGCAACAGATCCATCTCGCCGTGAGTATCTTCCGAGCCGTGGAAAACCGGGTCCCCATGGCCAGGGCTGTGAATACCGGGATCTCGGCGATCATTGATGGGAATGGGTCGATCGTGGCGAGCCTTCCTGCGGATAAGTCCTCACAATTAACCGCGATCGCCCCACTTGACGACCGAACTGCGCTTTATTCCGTGGTTGGAGACTGGGTCGGTTGGTCCTGCATGTTTGGCTGCATTTTCGTGGGACCACTGACATTTTGGCGATCGCGTCGACCGCGCCGAGCGATTGCACTCTAAATTCTCTAATCCACCAGGGTTGCCTCGACCGGGTTCATAGGGTAAGTTTGGGCCAGTTCCACCGTTAACCCATCTCCAGTCAGTTTGCTTCCGATTTTTTGGGAGTAGCGACTTGCCGGAGTGAGTTTCGGGCAGATACGATAAATAGAACTCGCCTTGGCGGTTGTCCGGGTTTGTCTGACTTGACACGTTAGGTAACCCTGGAGGTTGTCGAGGTACTCACTTCACCCCGGACACCCGCGTGGACTGACCTCCCTCCATCGGAGGTTGGCCCTCACTCTTCGATCCGTAGGATGGGACCATGACGCTCGTCGGCAAGATCCTCGTGATCATTATCATGGCCTGCTCGCTCCTTTTCCTTGGGTTCTCCACGGTCGTTTTCACGACCGCCACGAACTGGAAGGTTGCGACGGCCGCCCAAAAAGACATTGTCACCAAGCGTGGCGCTGAGGTCGACAAGCTCAAGGCTGAAGTCGCGGATGCCCAGAAGGCAGTCGAGGCCACCAAAGCGGATCGCGATGAGAAGCTGAAGAGCTTCAGCCTTGAGATCGCCAACAAGCAAAAAGAGATCGACCAACGTCTGGACGAGGCGACTCAGGCCAAGACCTCGCTTGAGAAGGCTCAGGAGAACGCCAATCTCGCGATCAACGAACAAGTTGCTCGTACGGGTGAGGTCACCCTTCTCCGCTCCCAGAACGAAGCGATCCGCACCCAGGCGGACGAGTTTAAGCTCTCGAAGACAGACCTGAAGACTCAGGTTTTGACCTTGGAACGGCAACTCGAAACCGCAAAGCAGAACAACGCCGACCTGCTCGACCGGGTCGCAGTGATGGGCAGCTTCTTGCGTTCCAAGGGGTTCACCGACAACGTGATCACGCTTCGTGGCCAGATCAGCGGCGTCGCCCCACCGCCCGATGTTGAGGGGGTCATCACCCGCATCGAGCCCAACAATCGGCGGGTCGAGATCTCGATCGGTTCTGACGACGGCCTGCTGGTTGGCCATGAGCTTTCGGTCTATCGGCTGAAGCCCAAGGTCGATTATATCGGCAAGATCCGGATCATCTTGGTCGAGCCCGATAAAGCGGTCGGTGAAGTCGTTGGCGGCAAGACGTACTTAGGCAAGAAAATGGAGGAGGGTGATAATGTCACGGCCACGATCCGGGCGCGGGGCTAACACACCCGCCGCCAAACCGACCCGCGGCCGAGCCGCCGCCGGTGGTCGTCCTGGCGTTTTCGTTCAAACTCCACAGAGCGATGTTTACGTCGCAATGCTTGGGGTATCGCTCGCATCTCTCCTGATCGGGGCAATTCTCCTCGCCTTGATCATGAGAAGCTACGAGTGGAAGACGAAGGTCGCTGCTCATCCGACATTCACGGCTATCACTGCCCAGGTCTAAACCCTGGAATTGAAGTCCAACTCGACCGGCTCCGATGATTAGCATCGGGCCGGTCGTTTTCGTTAAGCACCGGCACAGTTCGGGCAAGTCAATGGGGACTGGCTCGGGCGTCTCCTGGCTTGTATGAGAGCCGGGCGGGCGTTACCTTCATGATCTTCGCGCCTGGGGCTTCCGCTCCACGGGGCATGGCGGTTCATCCCCCGGGGCTTTGGCATAGACGATGGATTCCGCAAGTCAATCGAGCCGCCCACTTAACATCGTTCTGGCCGCCTCCGAGGCAGTTCCGTTTGCGAAAACGGGGGGACTTGCCGACGTCGCGGGTGCGCTACCCCCTGCGATCGAGAGGCTTGGTCACCAGGCGACCGTTTTCCTGCCTCTGTATCGTGAGGCGTGGCGATCGGGCGTTCCCCTCAAGCCTCTCGAAATCAAGCTCCAAGTTCCCGTCGGCTCGACCCTTGTTGAGGCGACCCTCGCGCAAGCAACCCTGCCGGGATCCACGGTTCCAGTCTATCTGATTGGGCAAAGCCGGTACTTCGATCGCGACGGGCTCTATGGGCGCCATGGCTCCGACTATCCCGATAACTGTGAGCGATTCGTCTTCTTCTCCCGGGCGATTCTTGAAGCCATCGTCGCGCTCAAGCTCCGTCCCGACGTCATCCATTGCAATGACTGGCAGACGGGCCTCATCCCCGTTTACTTGAAGGCTTTCTATCGCTCTCATCCCGAGCTTGCCCAGGCTGGGACATTGATGACGATCCACAACATGGCCTTCCAGGGGATGTTCTGGCACTGGGATATGCCCGTGACCGGCTTGGGTTGGGACTACTTCGACTGGACGAAGCTTGAGTTTCATGACCGTCTCAACCTGTTGAAGGGCGGCCTGGGTGACTCCGACTTCCTCAGTACAGTGAGCCCAACCTATGCTCGCGAGATCCAGACACCTGAGTTTGGCTGTGGCCTTGACGGTCTGCTCCGAAGCCGAAGTGATGATCTCCGCGGGATTGTGAATGGGATCGACCCTGCTATCTGGAGCCCGCAGCTCGACCGCTTGATCGCTCATAATTATGGAGCCGGCAACTTGGCCGAGGGCAAGGCCGTCTGCAAAGCCTCGCTCCAGCGCCGGGCTGGCTTGGCTGAACGGCCCGAAGTTCCGATCTTCGCCGCGATCGGTCGGCTTGACCCTCAAAAGGGCTGGGATCTCCTTGTGCCTGCGGCTGACGAATTGCTCAAAGAAGATGTCCAACTCATCGTTCTGGGCGAAGGCCAGCCGCGATTCCACGATGCCTTGGATCGGCTGGCCGCCCGGCATCCTGGGAAGCTCCGGGCGTTCCTCGAATTCTCAAATTTGCTCGCGCACCAGATCATCGCCGGTTCCGACCTGTTCCTGATGCCAAGTCTGTATGAACCTTGTGGCCTGACTCAGCTCTATAGCCTCGCTTATGGGACAGTGCCGATTGTTCGCGCGACCGGTGGGCTAGCCGACACTGTTGTGAATGCGACCCCAGAGACCCTGGCGGAGACAACCGCGACCGGGTTCGCATTTCGGGACCCCTCGGTTGCTGACCTTCTGGAGGCAATCCATCGTGCGCTTGCGCTCTGGCCCGACTCTGAAGCATGGCACAGGCTTCGGCTCGCAGGACTACAATCGGACTGGACCTGGGACCGCTCGGCCCGGTCGTATGTTCGGCTCTATCAAGAGATTGCCCAACGCGCCCACACATGAAGACGCCAATGATCGCCGCTGAGTTTGCATCGGGTCGTTCGACTTCGCCATTTGACTTGGAGCTCAGCGATGCCCGACCTGCGCAAAGATCCGATCGTCGGTCGCTGGGTCATCATCGCACTCGAGCGGGCCAAGCGTCCCCACGACTTCAAGCCCCCGGTCCAGAAACTTGCCGGGGCCGAGACCTGCCCCTTCTGCGCAGGACGCGAGGAGAACACCCCGCCCGAGATTCTCGCCTACCGAGAGCGTGGTTCGAAGCCCAACGAGCCCGGTTGGCGGCTGCGTGTGATTCCCAACAAGTACCCGGCTTTGAAGATCGAGGGCCAGCTCAATAAGCGTGGCGAAGGCATCTACGACAAAATGGCCGGTGTCGGTGCCCACGAGGTCATCATTGAGAGCCCTGAGCATCATGTCAGCCTCTCGACCCTCACCGAAGAGAATATCCGAGAGGTCTTATGGGTTTACCGCGATCGGCTGGTCGACCTCAAGAAGGACACCCGGTTCGTGCATGGGATGATCTTCAAGAACGTGGGAGCCGCCGCAGGAGCGAGTCTGGAGCATACCCATAGCCAGCTCATCGTCACCCCGATCGTACCGATCTCCGTCGCCGAGGAGATGAACGGTTCCCTGGAGTTCTATAACTACCGAGGGCGCTGCATTTATTGCGACATGATCGAGCAGGAACTTGCGACCGAAAGCCGAGTTGTCCTCAGCTCAGAGCATTTTGCCGTCATCTGCCCGTTCGCCAGCCGATTCCCGTTCGAGACCTGGATCGTCCCCAAAGCGCACTCCAGCCACTATGAAAATATCCCCAAGTCCGGCGTCGATGATCTGGGAACCGTCCTGAAGCAGACGCTCACCCGGCTGGAGACCGCGCTCGACAATCCGCCGTACAATTACATCATCCACACCTCGCCATTCGACCATCAAGATTTGCCCCACTATCACTGGCACATCGAAATCATCCCCAGGCTTACCAATATTGCCGGTTTCGAGTGGGGGACCGGGTTCTATATCAATCCCGTACCCCCCGAGGATGCCGCCCGGTTTTTGCGAGATGCCACGATCTAGAACCTGTATACTAGGATCAGTACCGACCGCAGACGAGGTTCTATGGAATGTCTATCGAGCTTCAAGATCTCTGGCCAGATGACATTAACGTCGAGGTTCTTCCTCCTGTCGCGATCCTCCGCGCTCAGTTAGAGCCACTTCGTCACAAAACCAAAGGAATTCTCCAGGCCGAACTTGATGTTGTGAACTCTGATTCGTCGAACTTGATCACATACAATCTGGATATCATCGCTCCATCCTTGGCAAGCTATCGACATCGGATTCTTACAGCCACACACGACAAGATTTTGGTCTACCCAGTCACTATTACAAGTGCATGCTTAATTTCACGACGGGTTTCAGAGAGTCCCGAGATGCCCGCGAGAGTCCCGGCCCTCCCAAGGTTGGGCGACATGTTCTCAAAATCGGACGAATACGAGGAATTTGGTTCCCGAAGAGCCGCCGGTGAACGCGAATTCCAGCACTCACTGCGACTGATCCTCAAATCTCGTGAAGTCACATCTATCATTTCTTCCTTGATCGCACGATCCAATCAGTTGCAACTCGATCACGAAAAGTCTACCTCCTCCAACTGAGAATCCTGATGTCCTCAGTCCGTCTAATCCTGGCCTTGCACAATCATCAGCCGGTCGGCAACTTCGACGGCGTGTTCGCGGCAACCTACCGTGATAGCTATGGGCCGTTCCTGGATGTGATGGAATCGTACCCGGAGATTCCGTTTGCACTCCACACGTCGGGCCCATTGCTGGAATGGCTGGTGGCGAACCGGCCGGAGTATATCGCACGTCTCAAGGCGATGGTCGCCGCTGGGCGAGTCGAGATCCTGGGCGGGGCCTTTTATGAGCCGATCCTGACCATGATCCCGGCGCGAGATCGCGTCGGTCAGATCCGTCGATTCAGCGAGTATCAGGCGAAGTTGTTCGACACCAAGATTCGCGGGATGTGGATCGCGGAACGGGTCTGGGAACAGAGTCTGGTCGGGTCGTTGGTGGATTCCGGAATCGAATACACACTTCTCGATGATTTCCACTTCCAGCGCGCTGGGGTTCGGGAAGATCTTTTGTTCGGGCATTTCCTGACCGAAGATGAGGGCAAGCTCCTCAAACTCTGGCCGATCAGCGAGCGGATGCGCTACCAGGTTCCGTTCCAGGAACCTCACGCGTCGTACGAGTATCTTCGTCAGATCGCCGAGGAGAAGCCCGGCTCGGTCGTAGTCGTTGCGGACGATGGCGAGAAGTTCGGCGGCTGGCCCAAGACGTTTGACCATGTCTATACCAACGGTTGGTTGAGACGCTTCTGCGATATGCTGATGGCGAACTTGTCTTGGATCGACGTGGTCACGCCATCTCGGGCACTCGAGACGACGATTCCAGTCGGAAAGGTCTATCTGCCCGACTGCTCCTACCGCGAGATGACCGAGTGGGCTCTGCCAACCGAGTTGCTCCTGCCGTATCAGGCGGCGACCGCTAAGGAGTTTGCCTCCGAACTGAGGCCATTCGTGCGGGCTGGTGGGTCATGGCGCAACTTCAAAGTGAAGTATCCCGAGACCGATGAGATGTACGCGCGCATGCTGGGGATCTCCAAGCGGCTCGCAGCTCTGGAGGCCAAGGGGCACGAGCATTCACTCGACCTGGCGCGTGATCATCTCTACCGAGGTCAATGTAACTGCCCGTACTGGCACGGCTCGTTTGGCGGCCTGTATCTGCCTCATTTGCGTCATGCGATCCATCATCACCTGATCGCAGCGGACAATGCGCTCGATCTCGCCGAGGGCAAAACCGGTCCGCGAGTCGCGCTTGAAGTCGCCGATTTCAACCTCGACGCTCGCCAAGAGGTCCGACTCGAAAACGAGACCATGATCGTCCACGTTCGGCCTGCCCTTGGCGGACATATCTATGCCTTGGACGCTCGCGACTCACTTGTGAATCTGCTCGGAACCCTCGACCGCCGCCCGGAACCTTACCATGACACCATGCGGGGCAATACTCCACCGCCGGCGGGTCATGACTTCCAAGTCAAAGATGCCACGCTTGTCGATCAACTGATCTATGATCGTTTTCCCCGCAAGACGCTGGTTGATCACTTCTACTCCGAGGATGTGTCGCTCGCCGACCTGATCGCGGGCCGTGAGGTCGAGCACGGTGACTTCGCGACCGGAACCTACTTGTCCAAGATCCAGCGAGGGCCGAAGCGGGTTGCCCTGATCATGGACCGGCCCGGTCGCGTGGATCAGCATACGCTACACATACGCAAGACCGTCAGCCTGGACGCGAGCAGCCAAACCCTGGACGTTTTGTATACGCTGGAGGAACTTCCCCAGGACGTTAGCCTTCACTTTGCGGTCGAGATCAATGTCGCAGGGATGGCGGGCCATGCCCATGACCGGTTCTATGCCGACCTCTCGGGCGAGAAGCTGGGCACACTCGATAGTCGGCTCGAACTTGACGAGGAGCTTGGCATCCAGCTCAGTGACGCCTGGCTCGACCTTGGAGTCAAACTCGAGTGGTCTCAAGCCGGTGGGATTTGGTGCTTCCCGATCGAGACGGTCAGCCAAAGTGAAGCGGGGATTGAAGGGGTCTATCAGAGTTCCGCAGTCTTGCCACACTGGCATGTGGAGGCCGATTCGGAAGGGCGCTGGGAGGTCCGGATCCGGTGGACGATCGGTAAAGCTGTGCAACCTTCGAAGGAGCAGAACGGGGCAGCGATCCATACGCACTTTCGCCAGGGGGTCGAGGCGTGAGTACGGTCGGGTCGGCAAGTATGAATGCGGGCTCAATCGTTCGCCGGGCTCGCCGGCTCCGGTTTCGGGTCGGTCCGCTCGCCCTTTCGGAACTAACGGGCGCTTATCGGAGTGCCCGGCCCGGTTCTGGTCTGACCTTCTCCGAACTCCGACCGTATGAGCCTGGCGATGATGTTCGGCATTTGGATTGGAACGTCACCGCCCGGCAAGGTCGCCCATTCGTGCGCAAGTATGTTGAAGAACGTTCGCTCTTATTATGGTTAATCATTGATGTCTCATCGAGCCTGCAATTCGGGACGCCGGGCTCGACCAAGGCGGATCGGGCAATGCAGGCTGCGGCCCTATTATCGACCGCTGCGATCCTTGGGGGCGATCGCGTGGCGTTGATCCTTGTCACTGATCGGGTCGAGGTCGAAATCCCTCCCGGTGGCGGTGCCCGTCACCTCGCCCGCTTGACTCGGGCCCTGGTCGCCACAGTCACTGGCTCGCGCCGGACCGATCTCGCAGCCGGTCTCCCCCCCCTGCTCCGGAGTGCTCGCAAGGCCTCGGTTGTCGTGATCTCTGACTTTCTCGATCCTGAGCCGCCGGGACCCTGGAGCCAACTCTCTCGGAAGCACCCCACTCTGGCGATTCGCATCGTCGATCCTCGTGAGGAGTCGCTACCTAATGCCGGGTTGGTCGACCTGGTCGACGCTGAGGATGGGTCGCGACAAACGCTGGATACGGGATCCCTGCGCGTTCGGAACGCTTATGCCAGGCTGGCCCACGAGAGGCACGAGCGCTTTCGACGTTGGTGTGCCGGCTCCCGAATCACACGGATGGAGATGTCCACAGTTGAAGATCCGCTTGCGGTTCTGCTCCGCCATTTCCGCGATCCGACCCGAGTCGTCCGGTGACCCCCAAGACCCCAAGAAGCTACATTCCGCCCCGGCCCAACCTCGGGATCGAGCCCTGGCCTCATGCGGCGAACTCCTGGATCTTGCCCGTTGGATCAGCGATCGGGGCGTTGTTGATCGGTCTGCTTGTGATCCGGTCGAGGCGGATCAAGACGAAATTCGCCTCTCAGGTGAGCTCGATATCCGTGGAAAGCTGGCCCGCCGCTGCCGATGAACTCAGGCGAAGGCTGGGCAATGATTCGGTCGCCAGGACGAGCGAAGAACTCTTAGGAGCGATTCCGACCCGGATCTCAGCCGAGGAACGAGCGTTCATTGCTGAGATCTTAACAAAGGCCGATTTGATCAAGTTTGCGAACCTTGAAGCCCCAAGCCTTACTCCTACAGATCGGCTCCAACTCGACAGACTTTGGCATGTTCTGGGCGCAGCCTCGACACCTGACTTGAGGTGAACTCACCGATGCGTCTGGCCGAACCGTACTGGCTTTTCTTGCTACTTCTGGCACCCTGGCCGTTCCTCGTCCAGCGATGGAAGCGACGGGTCACATGGCCAGGTTTCATCATGCTCCCCAAGCGACCCCGAGGACTCGCGGGCCTGCTCCGTCACTTACCGAATACGATTCGGGCGATCGCGATCGGGTGTATGGTCGTCGTTCTGGCTCGCCCTCAGTCGATCCTTGGTGAGATCGAGGTCAATGCGCGGGGCATCTCGATCATTGTTGCTCTCGATCAAAGCGCCAGCATGACGACAGATGATTTCGGATCGAGCCTTCCACGGACTCAGCCTTCGGAACCTCAAACGCGGTTCGAGTCCGCCAAGCAGACCTTCGAGACGTTTGTGAAGGAGCGACCCAACGACCTCATCGGCCTTGTGGCTTTCGCTACGTTTCCCGACCTTGCCTGCCCGCCGACCCTCGACCACGCCTTTCTGGTAGAGACGACTCGGGCCCTTCGACCCGCCAAGCCGGGGGAGAGTAGTACGAATCTGGGAGATGCCATCGCCTGGTCACTGGACGCGCTGAGGACGGTCCCAACATCCAAGAAGGTGTTGATTCTCTTGACCGATGGACGCGATGCGCCTGGGGTTCCCTCGCCCCTTGAACCCCTCGCGGCGGCGATGCTTGCCAAGGACCTGGGGGTGACATTGCATACGATCGCGGTGGGCAAGCCGGGTGGCGTCTCCCGCGCATTCGAGCCCAAGACCGGGCTCCGGCCTGTGGTAGGGATCGATGATGGGCCCGACCTGGAGTTGCTCAAGGCGATGGCGGAACTCGGTGGCGGGCATGCTTTCGAGGCTATCGATGCCGATGCGTTGGCGGACGTTTTTCGGACTCTCGACCAACGCGAACGGGTCCCGCTGACAGGGACGGTCCGGACACGTTATCGTGAGGAATACGCCCCCTGGCTTGCCGCGAGCCTGGTCTTGCTCCTCGTCGAGCGAGGACTATCGGGGAGTCGATGGCGTCGGATCTAGATCCAAAACCACGTGTCATGATTCCACATAGGGTTTTTGACGAATACTCTCGTTATGATCGACTTTGCCCATCCCCTCTATTTTTGGCTCCTCTTGATCCTCGTTCCTCTGGGGCTCTGGAGTTGGTTTGCGCGACTGCGGAAGAAGCAGGCATGGGAAGCGCTCGGCCAGGTGGGCTTGGCTCCCGGGGACCGTACATGGCTGGTCATGACAGCGATCGGTTTTGGGATCGTTGGGCTGGCGGAACCTCGTTGGGGAAACCTCCTGGGTGAGCAGCTTCCGGCTGGGCGCGACGTGATCTTTCTTGTTGATGTGAGCAGAAGTATGTCGGCTGAGGATGCCATCCCAAACCGCTTGGGGGTGGGTATCGAAACGGGGCGATCGTTGGTCAAATCACTCGGGCCGGGCGACCGAGCGGCGGTCGTCGCCTTCGCGGGTCGAGCGCGAATGCGGTGCCCCTTGACCGAGAACCTGGGGGCAGTCGATCAGGCGCTCCGATCTCTCAAACCTGCTGAGGTTCAGCCGGGTGGGTCCAACTTGGGGGCGGCGATCGAAGAAGGGTTAGCAGCTTTCGGCGAAGGGCATGAAGAGCACTCCGGCGGTCGTTCGATGGTCTTGATCTCCGACGGTGAGGATCACGTCGAGAGCTGGCCCGCGCAGATGGGGCGGCTGGTCCACGACGCGATCGTGGTGACAACGATCGGCGTCGGCGATCCGGAGCTTGGGGTCGAGATCCCAACCGAACATGGCCCACTCGTGTACAAGGGTGAACAGGTCAAGACACGTCGCGTGGATGGTGCCCTGGCGGAGATTGCGGCCACAACAGGCGGGGTGTACTTACCGGTAGGATTGGCGGCTGTTGATCTTGGCCCACTCGATCGGTCGACCTTGGCACCGGCTGCGAAACGGATCTTTGAAGTCCGAACACCTCCCCAGCGCGCCGAGCGATTCGGGCCAGTGGTCATGCTCAGCCTGGCCCTACTGCTCCTGAGCTGCCGACCGGGGCGGGTGCCGCGTCAGAGTGCGATCGCTGCGGCCGTATCGACAATCGCAGTTTTGGTCATAGCTGCGGGACCGACAGTTACCGACCTGATGGCTGAGGGGCAGAGAGCCTTTCGAGCGGGTGAGGTCGGCAAGGCATTCACGGCCTTCGATCAAGCACATGTGTTGGCACCTGATAACCCAATCGTCAGTACCAACTTGGGTGCCTGCCTCTATCAGTTGGCTCGGTATCCTGAAGCGAGAACCAACTACCTGGCGGCGCGAACTCGGGCGGGAACGGTCTTAACCGTCAAGCTGGATTTCGCGTTGGGCAATGTCGCGCTTCGACTGGGAGACCCGACAGAAGCCATTGAACATTATTCGAACTGTTTGAACTCCCTAGCAGGAGGATCAGAGCTGGACTCAGTTCGTACCGATGCAGTCATCAACAAGCGTTTCGCGGAAGACTTGCTCAAGAACCCAACGCCAAACCCAAGCGACCAAGAAGGATCGGCTGACCCGTCCGAGTCGCCCGACTCAAAAGCCAACCAGCGGAAATCGCAGCCATCGGATAACCCGAACTCAGGGTCCGGCGAACGAAAACCGCAAGGGGGTGAGGATTCACCCCCCAGCTCTCCCGACTCGCGTCTGAAGGCTGCGATTCGGGCGGCTCAACGAAACCGCGAGGCGTTTCGGGTCCCCGACGAAGCCCCCCCTAGGCCGAACTCGGACGGTCAGAAAGATTGGTGAGTCGATGGGTCTGCTCATCTGGCTGGTGATCGCAATGGTCGATCCGATACCGATGGAAGCTCGCATCGTCACAACGGGGCCGCTTTATGTCGGACAGGTGATCGAGCTCCAAGTTCAGGTCGTGGCAGGGGCGAATCCTCCCGAGTTGATCGCGCCCAAGCTCATGGAGGCCTCGATCCATCTGGTGGCTACGACCGCTCGACCGCTGACGACCTCGGCGATCGGCAACCTCACCCTCACGGAGCGAGTTCAATATACAAGTCGATATCACCTGACACCACGTCGCGCCGGCTTCCTGAATCTGCCACCGTTTCGGTCGAAATTGGCGGATCGAGTTGGTGGGTCGAATTCACTGCGGATCAAGGTCGAGCCGGTCCCCGATGCAGGGCGGACTCGTGAGTTCCTGGGCGGGGTGGGACGATTTGAACTTGAGTCGGAAGTCGAACCGACATTGGTCCGGCTCGGGGAGAGTTTTACCTATCGGCTTATCATGACAGGTGAAGCATCGGTTGGTTCCACTCGTGATCCCCAGATCAATGCAGAGCTTCTCGAAGAACGGGGACTGGTTCTGACTCCCGAGCCGGTCGAGTCGCGGGACGAGCCCCCGACCAGAGTTTTTCGATATCGCGTTCGCGCGACCAGTCCCGGAGTCTGGTCGATGCCGCCCGTGCGAATCTCGGCGTTCGACCCGACCACGAATCACTACTTGACCAAATCAACGTCATCCGCAAATGTTCGTGTGAAAGATATCCCACTCTTTCAGCCAAACAAGTGGATCACACCGGGTCCAAGTTCGCCTAAACCGAAATGGCACATCGTCGAGATCGCTGGGTTAATCATCGGACTCGCGACAATCGGCGCAGTCTTCGGCTGGGTACGAGTTCGGCTTGCTCGTCTGCGAACCTGGCCCAGGACCATGCAGAAACGATTCGACGCAAATTTCAGTCAAAGGGATGTCGCCAGGCTTTTCCTCACGGGCCTGTTTGATCATTTGAACGTATCAGCACGAAAAGTCGGTCCACGACAAATCAGGCCGAACTTATCCGATGACCCGCCGACCCCGGCGCTGACTTCAGACGAGGTCCGGGAGGTCATCGAATCGCGAACTGGCGATCACAGCCTTGCGCAGAAGGTCGCTGACGTGGTTGAACGCTGTGACCGTGTTCTCTATGGAGGCCACCCGGATGATCAACTAAGTCACCAGATCAAAGAGCTGCTCGACGACTGGTCCCGCCTACCCATCAAGCGGTAAGAGGCACGTCACACCCGCCAGTGAAGTGGGCAAGGGACGCGCCTCAGATCGATCCGTCAAAAAGCATCAGATCAAGCGTTGCTATACGCGTTCGGACTGGAACCGGTGCTCCACAGCTCGCGAAATCGCGACGACTTTGAGCGGTCTTCGCGTCGGTGAGCTACGAAGTTTTGCAGGTCTAAGGTTGGCAACACCTTATTGATTAGGTTCTCGATCGCTGTGAGCGGCTCGCCTTGGTCGGGACCGACGAAGAGATACGCCAATCCATCCTTTCCCATCCGACCCGTCCGACCAATCCGATGGACGTAGTTTTCAGGATCGTCGGGAATATCAAAGTTCACGACATGCGAGATGCCGTTAACATCGATCCCGCGGCCCACGACATCGGTGGCGACGAGGACCGAAATTGCGCCTGAACGGAAATCCTGCATCACACGATTTCGAGCAGACTGGGCCATATCACCGTGGATCGTAGCGACCCCTGCGACACGCCCTTTGATCCGATCGGCGAGCTTGTCCGCTCCACGCCTGGTTCGCGTAAAGACGATGCACTGACTAGGACGGTCACGTTCGAGCAGGTAGAGCAATAGGTCGGTCTTACGATCGTGGTCGACCGTGACGTAATACTGCTTGATGGCTTCGACGGATGGCTCATCCTTGGAGAGGTTCATCTCAACAGGATTGTACATATAACGGCGAGCAAGCTTGCGGATGTCGTCGCTAATGGTTGCCGAGAGCAACATCGTCTGGTGCGGATCGGGAATCTTACGAAGGATGCGTTCGATGTCGGGTCGGAACCCGATGTCCAGCATCCGGTCGGCCTCGTCGAGAACGACGTGGAAGCAATCGGACAGGTCAAGGGTGCGTCGTTCGATATGGTCGAGCACGCGCCCTGGTGTTCCGACCACAAGGTCGAGTCCACGTGCCAAGGCACGCAGTTGTTTATCGATGGGCTCGCCACCGTAGAGGCCGCAGATTGCGACATCTTGGCCAGCGGCAAGTCGTTGAAGTTCAAGCACGATCTGCTGGACGAGTTCGCGAGTTGGCGCGAGAATGATGCCCTGGGGACCATGGCCCCGAGCTTCCAGCATTTCGATCAAAGGAATCCCAAACGCGGCAGTTTTGCCGGTCCCCGTCTTCGCCTGGCCGATGACGTCGAATCCATCGAGGGCTACAGGGATGAGTTCCGCTTGGATGGGAGAGGGGTGGGAATAGCCGATCTTCCGGAGCGCCTGGAGCATGGCACGGCTCAAGCCGATCGACGCGAAGGCGAGAGGGCTCTCGCACTCCTCCGCGACACGATGAATCAAACAAACCTCCATCAGGGAATTGGTCAGGACCGACGTTCGGAACTGACGCGGCCGGCATCTCGGTCCTCGAGTCACCTGGCTCGTCTTATTCATGCTATCAGTATCCGCCTCACTCGTCAAATCCGACCTCTTCGGTCCGCTCGGAATCCTCGTCACGGTGGTGGCTTGTTTGCGACGGGTAGGGTCGCTAGGCTCAAGTGGAATCTCGCCAAAACCGACGTGACACGTTTCTTTTTTGCAACCTGGGAGCCTCACCAATGGCCGACCAAGCCGCGGATCTTCAGCAAAAGTATCGGCAGTTCCTCGACTTGATGCCGTTGACACTCGCCCTTGCGGGTTTGCCCACCAGTGAGACTCGGCTCTATAGTGAGGAACAGATCGAGGCTCGCGCGATCACGGTCCGTCTTGCGTATAAAGTCGCCCGAAGTTTGACGAAGGAATGCCTGAGCGGATCGTGAAGGTCGCGCCGGGTGGACCGTACATTGGGTCAGGAATACGGGTTTCGCGTCTACATGGGCGTGACAGGGTTGCCGATAAAAAGTCGCATGGTTGAGCGGGCCGAGGAATTGTCCCGCTGACCGGCTCGCTTGCGAGCTACAACCAATCCTGGGAAACCCCGTGCGAAAGGCCCTCCGAGACATGATAGCGCCACAGCAAACAGGCGGCCGCCGCCAGCTCCGCGCCGCGATTATCGGGCTGGGCCTCGATGGTCCTGAAATCCCAAGGCGATTGAGCACCGGCGAGCATTGCCTGATCTTGGGCGGGTCGGCCGAAACTCACGCCGATATGCTTGAGACCGTCCTGCGCCTCGACGACGAACTCGAACGCATCGGTCGACCGCTCGGTGAGCTGACGCCAATGGAACTCGCCGAGATCGCCTGGCGGATCGATAGCCCCGAGCTGGCAGAGATCGCCTGGCGACTTGAGGCCAATCTTGAGGAATCGGGCCAATCGTTCGACGATTGTACCGCCGAAGAATTGACCGAGATGTGCGCCCCCGTCGAGCTTTGAACTAGATGTCCGTCTGAACGATCGGGGGTGGGGCCTATCTCTAAGGCTCCGCCCCCGCTCTGTTTTTCACACCCCGAGTCTGTGACCGCCGCAACCAAGACTCCAAGCGGATCGGTTCCACCAATCCACGGGAACACACAGATCAAGGCAACTTGAGGGTTCGACTCGACACCAAGCGATCGCATGGTCAGAATCTTTCGGTCCCCCCGACGAATCTTGAAACGGGGGCAGACAGGACTGGGTAACACGCTGTGTGGTACCAGCCCGACGCGGTGGCCGGGGCCTGGCCAGGTACGACGAGCGATGGATGACCGTGCATTGGTCGAGGCGCTCCGGTCCGGCGACCCGCAGGCTCCACGCTTGCTGATCGATCGGTTCGGTCGTGTCGTCTTTGGCCTCTGCTTACGCATGATGGGTCACCGGCACGACGCCGAGGATGTCATGCAGGAGTCGTTCGTCCGCGCCTTGCGGGGTCTCGATGGCTTCGATGGCGATCGTCCACTTCGACCCTGGCTCCTGGGAATCGCCGCCAACCGCTGTCGGACCGCCCTGGCAAAACGGTCGAAGCGACCGATCCCTGGTGAGTCCGCCGAAGAGCAGGTCGACCACCGGCCAGGGCTGACCGATCCTGATGATCTGGCCGGAGAACTGCGGCGGGCGCTCGAACGGCTTCGGCCTGAGTACCGTACCGCCTTTATCCTGTTTCACGAGCAAGGTTTGCCTTACGAGGAGATTGCCCTCGCGCTGGACCGACCGATCGGGACCGTGAAAACCTGGTTGCATCGGGCTCGGGCCGAGCTTGCCGAGTCTCTGACACGTCGCGGGGTGCATCTCTAAGCTTCGATCTGTTTTGCGTGAGGTACGGTGATGAACGATAATCCCTTCGCGCGAGAATGCCAGACGTGGCTCGATGCGCGACGTCCCCTGCCCGCCGACAATGATCCCGTCTGGGCTCGGTGGCCGGTCATCGATCGCGAGTCGAATCTTGCCACGCTCGCAAGCTATCGACAGCTCCAGAATGCGATCGCACAGTGGGCCTCGCCTCCTGCTTTTGAGGCTTCGGAATCGCTCGTCGCGACGCTTTCGATGGTTCCGAGACCTCTCCGGCGGAGCTGGCACCCTGCTCGGTGGGCGGCTGCGGCGGCGTTGATCCTCACCGGGGTCGTTGGCTTGCGAGGGTTCCTTGAGCGGGAACCGGCCCCAGTGGCGGCAGTTCGGGCGAGCTCCCGACCCCTCAACCTGGCCTTCTTGCAGGCGACCGAAGCGACGCTTCAACTGGCCCGAGCCACCGGCGAGCCTGCAGCTCGGGTCGGTCGAACCGTCTTCGAGAGTCCGGAATGGACCTCAAATTCGACTGCGTTCTTGCCCCCAATCTCGATCGAACGGGCTTCGGGAGCATTGCTAGGCGTCGGTCAGCGAGTTGGTGAGGGGGTCCGACCTCTGGGGGGCTCCGCCCGCAAAGCGTTTGGGTTTTTGGTGGCACCCGTCAGTTCGGGTTCGAATCCTCCGATGCCTGCCAAGCCGGCAACTGCCTCGGATCTTATCCTCTAAGCCAACCTTGGTCGGAGTCTGGAACGATGCGGAAATTGCGAGTTTGGATCAGTCGCCGCGATCGCCTAGCGGAGACTCGTTCGCATTTTCACCTTCCTCTGGTTCTCCTCGGCATTTCCCAGGTTTTGCTGACCTCGCTTGCTGTGGCAGGGCCGGTGGATTCGCTCTTGAAGATTGCCCCTCCCCACGCTGCCGCGACCCTGGTCGTCGAGGATGCGGGAAGTCAAATCCGCAGCATGATATCGTCCCCCCTAGCGATGGGGCTCAGGAAGCTCCCGGCTGTCCGGAACTGGCTCAAGTCCGACGATTACAAGAACTTTGAACGCGCGAAACGGGATATTGAAACCACGCTTGGACAGGGTGATCTGGGCGACCTGATCGAGTCGCTTCTGGGTGATGCGATCGTCCTCTCTTTGGAAGTGCCACCAGGTGGTTCACTCGATGGTGCCCGAGGCTTGCTTCTGGTCCACGCTCACGACGTCAAGAGGCT
The DNA here is from genome assembly GCA_025356475.1 of Isosphaeraceae bacterium. GTDB lineage: Bacteria > Planctomycetota > Planctomycetia > Isosphaerales > Isosphaeraceae > JANXSX01. Next base: position 49,380 of record JANXSX010000215.1, read on the forward strand.
GACCGCCACGATCGAATCGCTCAACCGCTACGAGACGAAAACGGGCCAGCTCGTCAAACTTGAAGAACGCCGCCATGCCGATCGGGCGTATATTGCCCGACACTTCCAGCCAGGGGGACGAACAGGTGACTTCTACATCACCTTTGATGATGGGCGGTTGGCGTGGTCGGATAATGAGAAGGTGATCCAGGGGGTTCTCGAACGGAGTAGCGGACAATCGACTGGACTCCTTGAGTTGAAGCGGTATAGCGACGTCCGCGCCCGGCTCCCCGAGAAGATGCTCATTGCGCTCTATCTCGATCCGACCGTGATCACCCCATTACTTGCTCAAGCCCCCTTGCCTCAAGATCCCCAAGGTGAGCGGGTCGCGGCGATGTTCGGTCGTTACCTTTCGGCCATGATTTATGCAGGACTCGGGGTCGAGTTTCGCGATGGATTTCATGTTCACATCCACGAATCCCTCGACCCCAAGAAGCTCGACTCGTGGCAGAAGCGCTGGTCGGCACGAGCAGGGTCGAGTGATCACCTTGCCGAGAAGGTGCCGATCACAACGGTCGCGATCGCGTCCGGCCTCATCGATCTGACCTCGATCCGAGAGGCGGTCCTGAGCCTTCTTTCTGAAGGAGACGTCCGAAGAGTCGAGAACCTTACGCTGGGTCTAAGCGGGCTTCTCCTCGGGCTCGATCCTGCGCGTGATGTCCTTCCCAGGCTTGGCCCGGCGGTCCTGGCGTATCTCGATGATTCGGTCGATCCCAAGTCGGACACAAAGCCCCCCGTCGTTGGTGTGGTCGGTTTGGCAGACTTACCTGGGGCGGACTCGCCCCGATTGGTCCAGGCGCTCGAGAATTGCCTGAAGACCCTGCTCGCGTTTCGGGCGGCCGAGGCGAATGGCCAAGGCAAGGCGATCCGGGTTGAGACGACCACGATTGGCGAGGCGACGGTAGTTCACCTGGCGGGTGCGGTACCCTCATTGGCGTTCGCGATGGGTAAGAACTACTTAGCGGCAGGCACGTCGGTCGAAGCCGTTGCGGGCTTCGTGAATGGCTCGTCCTCCAAGAGCGGACCCCTGGCCCAACTCCGTACACGCTACTTCGCCGATTCGCAGACTTATGCGAGCATCGATTGCCCGGCACTCGCGCGGATGGCGCGTCGCCAGAGGGCAAGTTGGGGGGAATCTGCGACGGACATCGAGAGCGCTCTGGAACTTCTCGACCTGTTCACAGGTGCGTATGTGACGACCTCAATGGCCGAGGATGCGAGCTGGGCTCATCACACGATCGGCCTCGTGAGCGAGACTCGCGAGCCGAAATGATGCCATCAACCCGATCGCTCGTCGCAATGGGACCACTTCTCGGACTGACGGGGGGGCGACGTCCTACCTGCTCTTACTGTAGGATGAGGCACACGCCCAAGATGGACGACCTCAGCGAGTGAGCTTCTGCTATGATTTTGGAGACGTTCGAGAATCAGTTCCCCGATCGTGATTATGAGATTGAAATCACTTGTCCGGAGTTCACGGCGGTCTGTCCCAAGACCGGTCAGCCGGACTTCGCAACCGTGGTCATCACCTATGTTCCGGACCTGGCCTGCATCGAACTCAAGAGCCTGAAGCTCTACCTTGTCGACTATCGCAATCGGGGTATCTTCTATGAGCATTCGATCAATACTATCTTGAATGACCTCGTCGGGGCGTGCCAACCCAGGTCGATGACGGTCGTTGGCAAGTTCACGCCTCGGGGTGGCATCTCGTCGAAGATCACGGCGAGCCACAAGGCCTCGAAGTCGTAGAGACTTCGCCAGCTTCATTCCCCCTTGGCGGCACGTTGAGGAGTCCTCCATGCCCCCGCCGATTCTGACCCTCACGACCGACTTCGGCTGGGAAGGTCCCTATGTGGCCGCCGTGAAAGGGGTGGTGCTGGGGCTCGTCCCCGACGCACGGATCGTCGATGTGAGCCACTCGGTCGCCCCTCAAAATATTCGCGAAGGTGCATTTGTTCTCTCCAGTGTCATCGACTCCTTTCCCAAAGGTTCCGTCCACCTGGCGGTCGTCGATCCGGGGGTGGGAACCGATCGCCGATTGATCGCCGTTCTGTTCCAGGGGCATTGGTTCGTCTTGCCCGACAATGGCTTGGTTGCCGGTGTGTTGATGGGTCGGATGCCCGAACTCGTCCGCGAGATCAATAATCCGGACATCCGGCGCGTCCAAGTATCGGCCACGTTCCATGGCCGCGATATCTTGGCCCCGGCCGCAGCTTTCTTGCTCAACGGGGGCAATCCTGAAGACCTGGGTCCACTCCGAGAGAGCCTGATCGACCTGCCCGACTTTGTCGCGACTCCCAAAGATGGTGGTTATCTCGGTGAGGTCCTATTTCGCGACCCATTCGGAAACCTAATTTCCAGCATACGTGGCGAACAGCTTGAGGGCGACCCACGCTCCTGGATCTTCGAGATTGCCGGTCGAGAGATACACGGGCTGGTTCGGACATACGGCGACAGTCCGTCGGGCCGACTGGTCGCTCTCATCGGTAGCTCGTCTTGGGTGGAAATTGCGGTGGTCAACGGCGACGCGGCCCGGACGCTCGAATCCGGGCGCGGGACAACGATCCTAGCTCGGCGAGCGAATCCAACATGAGTGCTGAGACCCTTGACGACGCCACGCTCCGGGCCTGGGACATTGCTCACCTCTGGCATCCCTTTACTCCTCAGGGCGACTGGGCGGAATCGACCCCCATCATCATCTCACATGCGGATGGCTTCGACCTGATCGATACCGAAGGGAACCGCTATCTTGATGGTGTCGGCTCGCTCTGGTGCAACGTTCACGGCCATCGGCACCCTAAGCTCGACGCCGCGATCAGGGACCAGCTCGATCGGGTGGCTCACTCAACCCTGCTCGGTCTGACCCATCGACCTGCAATTGAGTTGGCCCGTCGCCTGGTCGAGATCACTCCTAAAGGCTTGAACCGGGTCTTCTTCTCGGATGATGGATCAACCGCAGTCGAAGTTGCCCTCAAGCTGGCCTACCAGTATTTCCAGCAGAAGGCCCAGCCCGAGCCCAAGCGAACGAAGTTCCTGGCATTCACAAACGCGTACCATGGTGACACACTTGGTGATGTGAGCTTGGGTGGAATTAAAGGGTTTCATGGCCTGTTCTCGCCCTTGCTCTTCCCGGTCTTGCGGGCTCCATCGCCCCATTGTTACCGATGTCCGATCCAATTAACCCGTCCTTCGTGCCAGATCGCCTGCCTGGGCGAGGTCGCCAGGTTGCTCGAAGAACATCCCGGCGAGGTCGCCGCCGTCGTCATTGAGCCCCTGGTCCAAGGCGCTGCTGGGATGATCGTCCATCCCGAAGGATTCCTCCGTGGACTCAGAGAACTCACACATCAGCATGGGACGTTGCTAATCGCCGACGAGGTCGCGGTTGGCTTTGGACGGACCGGGAAAATGTTTGCGTGTGAACATGAAGATGTTTCACCAGACATCCTTTGTCTGGCCAAAGGATTGACGGGCGGTTACATGCCCCTGGCTGCCACCCTGACAACCGATCAGGTCCACTCTGCTTTTATTGGTTCAGCGGCGGACGGCAAGACGTTTGCACATGGCCACACCTTTTGCGGCAACCCCCTCGGCGCGGCCGTGGCGCTTGCGAATCTGGAGATCTTTGCCAGCGAAAAGCTGATCGATCAACTCCCTGCTAAGGTCGAGCATCTGAGCCGCCGGCTTGAGGAATTCCATCAGCTCACACATGTCGGCGATGTCCGCCAGAAGGGGCTGATCGCCGGAATCGAGTTGGTAGCCGACCGCGCGACCAAGACCCCCTACCCCTCCGAGAATCTCATGGGTCGGCAGATTTGCAACCTGGCGCGATCGCTTGGCGTGTTCATCAGGCCCTTGGGCGATGTACTTGTGGTGATGCCCGCCCCAGCGATGCCGCTCGACAAAATTGATCGACTTATCGATGTTATGCTTTCGTGTACATATCAAGTCACCGAATTCAAGTGAACATCGTGGTGGATTGTCATGGTTCTACCGCCGGGCCTTTTCATCACTGGGACCGATACGGGCGTAGGCAAGACCCACATGGCATGTGGCGTCGTCATGGCGCTGGTCCGTGAGGGACGCAGGGTCGGAATCATCAAGCCGGTGTCTGCCGGGGGGACCGAGGACGCCGCCTGCTTGATCGCAGCGCTTGGCCGCCCCGTCTCTCTGGACCTCGTCAATCCGATTCGACTTGCCGAGCCGCTCGCTCCTCCTGTCGCAGCCCGACGCGCCGGGGTATCGCTCACATTTGAGGAGGTGGTCAACGCGACCACCCGCTCAATTGCGGAGTTTGGATCTTCGATAGAGGTCATGGTTATTGAAGGGGTAGGTGGCCTTCTTTGTCCGTTGACCGACGGGACCACCGTTGCAGATCTCGCCGCATATTTCGACTATCCTCTCATCGTCGTGGCCAGGCGTGGACTTGGGACCTTGAACCATACGTTATTAACGCTTGAGGCCGCCCAAACACGCGGGTTGAGAGTCGCAGGCTTGATCCTGAACGGTTCTGAGCCCACGATAAGTGTGATCGCTGAGCAAAGTGCGGCTGAGGAACTCTCCAGGCGAATCGGCCCGATTCCGATCCTGGCCGAGGTTGTGCATGGTGCCGTGCTCGACTCGCACCAGAGTCTAGACTGGTTCGGTCGAGCCTCAGTACCTCGACGTGAGCGTTGATGGCTGGTCGAAATTAGGCGAGTCCGCAAGTGGAGTCTGAGCGATGACCGACGACGAATCGTTCGTGCTTCAACCAGGTTCCGTTCCACCGAGTACGTCGGGGAGTGGAGATTCGTTGATGATCGATCTCTCGGCTCCGATCTCCGCCGGGTCGCCGGGTCGAATCGAGCCGGACCCGATTCTGCACAGTTCCGGCTCGGGCGAATCGGTCGCGGCCAATCCCTTTGGGCCGCCTCCCGTTTTCCCTTTCGACCGGATCTCCAGCGATGTTGACGAGCTCCTCATCCTCCCAGGCCTCGATCTCGGTTCGAAATCTTGGGGCAATCCCGCGCCGAATCAGGCGGCCCCCGAACCCCCTTCGGCCACGGTGTCCTTCGACGAATACCAGCCGCATCCCTCGCGTTTGCCCCTGATTCTGCTGGGAAGTTACGCGAGTGCCATGACGATCGCGCTGGCCTGGGTACTGCTCTCGGGGCGATCGCTGGTCGGCAGTGGCGAATCGTTCGCGCCCACCGAAGGACGGAGCGACACATCCAGGCGTGTCAAGGAGTCCGCAAAGCTCGCCCCGGCAGCTAGGTTGCCCGATGCGCAGGTCACAACTCTCGGCAAGTCCATTCGTGTCGGCAATTTAGAAGTCACCCCGCTCGATGTGAGAAGAGGACGCGTGAGTCTGAGCCGACTGAACGCACCCGACGAAGCCCGAGACGGAGAGGCCGATACGCTGCAACTTCGCTTAAGGCTGCGCAATCTCTCCGACACCATCCGGTTTTCACCATTGGATGAGAGTTATATTCGGGACCGCGACCGAGGTGCCCCCGATAGCTTCGTGAAGCTTGGAGACACGGAGCGGATCTACCTCTATCCCCTCGCCGCTGAGAGCGAGTGGTCCATCGTGGGACAGGCTTTTCCAACCCTCAACCCAGGTGAAGTTGCCGAGACGATGGTTGTCAGTAGTGGCAACGTCGGCGAGGTGGGGCAAGCGTCGATCCTCTGGCGGATTCGGTTACGCGTCGGCTTCGATGAGTCCGAAACCGTGGGCGTTCGTTTCGAGCCTGGACAGATCACCGCCATGCCGTGACTTACGAGGCTTCCCAAACCCATGTCTGAGGGCTGGTGCCTTGATGCATCCGAATTGCCAAATTGGGTTCGATTGGTAGCGCAGGTCAGGCGGACTTGCGAGCCAGGTAGGCCTCGTGACGCTCCGCTTTTTGACGCTCGCGACGATAAAGACGATTCCCAGTGGCCTCTTTCTTGACCTCGGGGACAACCGCAACAGCCGTGGCCACCACAATCGGGGGCGTTACGACGACCGGGATTGGGTTCGTTTCGCACTTGGACTGGGGGGTCGGGGCAGCCTGGGTTGGCCTGCTGATCGGGGCTTTTGACTGGCGAAGGATCGTGATCGACTTGCGAAACTGCCGTAAGGCGGAGGATTCGTAACGTCGGATC